>CAKQRI010000076.1 GCA_934271365.1 uncultured Spirochaetales bacterium | reverse complement strand
AAACATTCTAAATTGGCTGATCAATTACTAAGTGAACATAACGTAGGTGCTCACAAGATGAGTTCTCCTAACAATGAAAATTCAGATGTAGTAAGAGGGGAGGGCGTACACTAATGGCGATTGTATTAGATAATATTACCTATACCTATGGTGTAGGTACTCCATTTGAAAAAACGGCCCTTCATGGTGTATCTCTTACTGTTGAAAACGGTGAGTTTTTGGGCATCATTGGTCATACTGGGTCTGGTAAATCCACCTTTGTACAACATTTGAATGGTTTATTACATCCTACAACAGGAACCGTTACCGTTAATGGTGTCGATATTAGCGCTTCTACAGAGGAAGCTAAGAAGATGCGTCATAAGGTAGGCATGGTGTTTCAATACCCAGAACATCAATTATTCGAAGAAACCATTGCCGAAGATATTGCCTTTGGTCCTAAAAACTTAGGCCTTAGTGCAGATGAAGTGGATGAACGCGTACGAGATGCCATGAAGTTTGTAGGTCTTGACTATGACACTTATGCAGAGCGTTCTCCATTCCACCTATCTGGTGGTCAAATGCGTCGCGTTGCTATTGCCGGTGTAGTGGCTATGGATCCGGACTTCCTAGTTCTTGATGAACCATCTGCAGGCCTTGACCCATTTGGTCGTGAAGAAATCTTTGAAGAAATTATTCGTCTTCATAAAGAAAAGGGGATTACGGTAATTCTTGTATCTCACAATATGGAAGATATTTCGCGCATGGCATCTCGCCTTGTAGTCCTTGATAAAGGTCGCATCGTTCTCGATGGAGAGCCGATGGATATCTTTAATAATCATCGCGATGAATTACAGGCTGTTGGTGTAGATGTACCACCAGTATCTGTCACTATGGAGTATTTGCGTGAACAGGGACTAGATGTGTCTAATCGTGTATTATCTGTAGATGATGCAGTACAAGCCATTCTAGAAGGAGGTAGCCATGTTAAATAACATTACTATAGGGCAATACTTCCCAGGAAACTCCTTCTTGCATCGCATGGATCCTCGTGCAAAGATTATTGCTACTACAATATTTGTGGTAGCCATCTTCCTAGCGAACTCTCCTCTTGCGTATGGCTTGGTAGGGGCATTTACAATCTTTGCTATGCTTTTATCACGATTGCCATTACGCTTGATGTGGTCTGCTATTAAACCACTTTGGATTATCATCGTATTTACCATGGGTATTCATATCTTTACAACACCAGGTAATACAATCTTTCAATGGTGGATCATCAACATTACAGATCAAGGCTTGGCTATGGGTCTACAAATGGCGGCGCGATTAATCTTTTTAATCTTGTTCTCGTCCTTATTGACCTATACGACATCACCAATTCGTTTGACCGATGGTATTGAACATTTGCTCAATCCATTCCGTTGTATTGGTGTGCCAGCTCACGAATTAGCAATGATGATGACCATTGCATTGCGATTTATTCCAACTTTACTAGATGAGACAGATCGTATTATGAAAGCTCAATCTGCTCGTGGTGCAGATTTTGTAACAGGCTCCATCATTCAACGTGCTAAAAACATGGTGCCTCTCTTAGTACCATTATTTATTAGTGCTTTCAGACGCGCTGATGAACTAGCGATTGCCATGGAAGCTCGCTGTTATAGAGGCGGTGTGAATCGTACGCGTATGAAAGAACTACAAGTTACCTATGTTGATTATATCGGCGTAGGAGCTGTCATTTTGGTTA
>CAKQRI010000075.1 GCA_934271365.1 uncultured Spirochaetales bacterium | reverse complement strand
CAGTGCAGGTGTAGCAGTTAATGCAATTTTTACAGCGTCAAAATACTCAATAACCTGCTTATATTTACTCATGTAATCAATCTGATCTGAATAGAGGATCTCTTCATCGGTCATTTCTCTATCAAGAATATAGCCTCTATGTGCCTCGTCCACAATTATAAGGTCGAATGCACCGGGCATAATGTCTGGCTTATCGGACAAAATTGTACGTTTCAGCAATCCCTGTACTGTCGAAATGCTAACCTTTGTTTCAAGATTGATCTCATTGTCGTCAATATCTTTGATCTCATATATCTGGTTCAATGTCATAAGCTCTTTCAGCTTAACATCTTTGAACGTATCCATAGCCTGTTCTCCGAGAGAAACTCTGTCAACAAGGAAAAGAATTCTTCTGAAGCGCTTGGATTCCAGCATCTTATATATTAAACCAAGTACAGTACGGGTTTTTCCTGTACCCGTAGCCATAGCAAGAAGTGCTGTCTGTTTACCTTCAATTATTGCATCTGTCGCCTTACTAATGGCTTTTATCTGATAATCTCTTAAATTAAGCCCTGTGGTATCTTCCATAAAGGAATCATCAGCATCATTCAGTGCTTTATTTGCTTTGTCAATATCTTGCTTGAGCTTTTCTTCAATATCAGCAGGACTGAACCAATTCCTGATAGGGTAGGATTGGTTTTCAGGCTTTCGTGCATCTAAGAACCATATTCCTGATTTGGTACGAAGCTGTTCTAAAAAAGCTCTGCCATTTGATGCAAACAGAAACGGTACTTTATACTTGCCCCATCTATTTATAACATATTTGTCATGTTCTGTTCTGATGCTCTGTGCATAATCCTTTACCTGTACATCAATAGTTGAAGCAACATCTTCTCCCCATTTCTTTGCATCCATTACTGCAACGAGTTTTTCACCAATAAAGAATGCATAATCAGCAGAACCCTTACTGCACAACTGAGAATCAGTAGGCCACTCGCTTATTGCGATATTTCTCCCTTTAGCAGGACGAGTACCTTTGCTGTACCGCAAATTATTGGTATCTGCTTCCCAGCCCGCTTTTCTTAACTGTTCATCAATAAGGCATCTTGTCTGGGCTTCACTCCACTCCATCATAGCCGATACAGTTAAGCCACGTTTTGCTCGCTCTTTTTGTGTGGTTCCGGAAGCGGCTGTCTTTACCTCTTCCAGCTTTTGAGTCAGCTCCGCTATGCGCTTTTCTTGTTCCTCTAATATTTTTTCCATAGCTGAAGGATCAGTTTCTTTTGGAAGAACAAACGATTCAGGATTAAAAGACCAATCTCCATAGGTCTGCATAAACCATACAGCGAGATTATATGCCATAGAAAGGAGCATTTTGGCATCATCCAGAGAATCAGCACCAGCATGAACAGCATCATTGCGATTCTTTCTGAGTGCATAAAGGGTATTATCAATGTCATATGGCAATAAACCGGCACGCTTCAGAAGTCGTATACGCTTTGATTGTGTATTATCGGTAACAGGATCGGGGATTCCTTCAAAAACCATGATTTCTTGTACAAGACGCTCTGAAAACATACCTAACTTGTACATACAAGCATTAGGATCTGAATACAAATATTTTTCTGCCGCAGTAATTCCATACAAGTACAAGTGCGTCAACTATTATTTTAGTTAAAATATAATGCAGATTTAAGAGGTATACACCCACATACATTCCAAGCTCCGTAAGTCCGAGACCTATCAGACCTATTACTGTAAAAACTATAAAACCCATTGCACTTTTGCCGCTGTTTTTGGGTCGAGCGCCGCCGTGTGTTCGTCCAGCAGAAGCAATTTCGGGCACGAGAGAGA
>CAKQRI010000074.1 GCA_934271365.1 uncultured Spirochaetales bacterium | reverse complement strand
ATTCCCTTCTTTCTCCTTGTCTTCTTCCTTATTATATTTCCTTCTTATTTTATGTCTACTTTTTTAATATAAATCCACACTCAATAAACTTTTCTACAGCTTTAACAGACTTACTTTCAGCAAAACAAATCTGATTCGTTACCAGAGATACAATCTGATCAGCAGATGATAATTCCTGGAATGATATATAAACAGGTTTACGATCTATACCATTCTCTTTCGTTAGATTATTTTTTACATAATAAGTTTTACCACATCCCCATTCTCCAGTAAGTAGAAGACCGTAATCAACTCCGGGTTTATCTAAATATCTTTTAATTATGTTAAGTATATCTTTATCCATATAAATAGAATTCTATGACTCTTCTTTTATGAAGTTCATCTTTAACGAAAGAAACAATGTTCTATATTTCTCTTTGAAGTAGATATTTATTGAAGAAATTTCAGCAGAAACAACATCATGACATGTGTTCTGCTAATATATATAATTATGACTGAATCACTTTTGAAATCATACAGAAAGCTCTGAAAGAGCAAGAATACCGTTCCAGTTGCTGACTCTTCTATATTCTGCATTGCTACTTGAATTTGCTCTGCTGCTGAATAATACGACAGGTATTCCAAGAGCTGATACTTCATCGCAGTTAGATACAGTATCATCAATCAAAAGACCTATTCCTGCCTTCAGGCAAGCAGGGCCTTTCTCATCCGTGCATATCAGCTCATCATACTGAAATCCACAATTTCTAAGTTCTTCTTCTGTTGTCTTGTAGCAATCCTTATATAATCTGTTATTCCGATGAGTCATGATTATTATCTTATGCCCACGTCTTCTGAGCTCTTCTAAAGCCTCCTTAGCGCCACTTTTGGGTGGTGTTGACGGGACATATCTATCAAAATAAACATGCGCAAAAGCTTCCATATCCATATTCCATTCAGGAGGCGTATTGTCGTATGAGATATCATTTTTCTCTAAGTATTCAATTGGAACATTGAAGTATTCGGAAACAAATGGCATAAAGTATTCAAAAGTACTTACCAGTGTATCATCTATATCAACAGCAATATTCATATAATCACCTCACAATCAGTCCAAGCGGAATCGGACGCTCTGCAGGAGTGCCATCCAAAAGCCGTGCAGATACCTTCATCTCTATCTTTCCATCTAGGAATATCTCAGCAGATCCTCCGCCATCAAGATTCACTGCATTCTTAAGCCCAAGCAAATGGCAGTATTCTGCGATTTCAAGAAGAGATGCTCCAGCACTCTCTTCCCCTCTCTTATATCCAAGCTTGCTGCAGCCTTCTGCCCAGATTACGACAGGCCTATCATGCTTATCTGCAGCAAGCACCATCCTAGGTGCCCTGTCCTTCTCATAATCAAGAGGATAAAGCGTAGGAGGATATGGAATAGGATCCTTATATATGTCATAGAATGGCTTCTCGAAATACGTGGCTGGCATGCATTCCTCAACTGCACATGGTCCAACCTGGAGCGCGAACTGATATTCACCCAGACCATGATATATGACGCTGCTCCTTGTCTCTTCCAGTTTCTCATCTGTGTGAAGGACAAAGCCACCCATCGGGATTCTCACACCTCCGCCTCTATGATATGCAACAACCTCTCTTCCCTCTATTATGACATCAAGGCCTTCTTCTGCATCTGTTTCCCTCTTATCAGGCCTCTCATAGATCCTGCAGTTGATGCCATTGCTGAAAACTCTTCCCTGAATCTCTATCTCAAGATCCCTGACCGATGGCCTTATTATATGGCTTCTTCCGCTCTTATCAACCGCAAATGCTTCCCGCCCATTAAGCGGTGGCTGATAGATGATGCCTCTTTCCATCACAAGCCCATATGGAAGCCCGAGAATGACATATGG
>CAKQRI010000073.1 GCA_934271365.1 uncultured Spirochaetales bacterium | reverse complement strand
CCTCTGTGGTCATGCTCGCCAATTCCTCCGGATCGGATGGGGAATATTCACTGGGCGGGGTGATGGTGACCACGCTTTGCGGGATCGTGACACTGCCGGTTGTGTGCAGAGTGCTTTTGTGGATTGCGGCAGCGTAATAATGATGTAGTGATACAAAACAAGTATTTGCCATATCTGACAAAATGGAATACAATAATTCTATATAAGCCTGTCAGAATAACGAAATATATGGCAGCAGAATGGGAGAAGAGAATCATGGGAGATGGAAGAGAAATGAAAGAGATTCATCAGGAGTTCCTGACCGGCGAGCGTGCGTTGTTTCAGGGGAAGGATCTGAAAATTTATGATACGATTTTTGATGACGGAGAGTCGCCGTTAAAAGAGAGCAGAAATATTGAATTATACGGAAGCATGTTCAAGTGGAAATATCCGTTGTGGTATGCGAAAGATATCAAGGCGGAGAACTGTACCTGGTTTGATATGGCACGCGCGGGTGTGTGGTATACCGACCGGATCGAAGTGACCAATGCAGTGATCGAAGCACCGAAGAATTTCCGCCGGTGTAACGGGCTGAAACTGACCAATGTGACCTTCCCGAATGCGGCAGAGACCTTGTGGAGCTGTCAGAATGTGGAACTGGATCATGTGGATGCAAAAGGGGATTATTTCGGCATGAACTGCCAGGATCTGGTGTTGAAAAACTTCCGTCTGGTGGGAAATTATTCCTTTGACGGTGTAAAAAATATGGAAGTGCACAATGCAACAATGCTGTCTAAAGATGCATTTTGGAACAGTGATAATGTAACCGTGTATGATTCTTTTATTTCAGGGGAATATCTGGGATGGAATGCGAAAAACCTGACACTGATAAACTGTACCATCGAGAGCCTGCAGGGTATGTGCTATATTGATAATCTGGTGATGAAAAACTGCAAGCTGATCAATACGACGCTGGCATTTGAATATTCTTCTGTGGATGCCGAGATCCATGGAACCATCGACAGCGTGCTGAATCCTTCCAGCGGTGTGATCCGCGCGGATGAGATTAAAGAACTTACGGTGGAAAAAGACAAGGTAGATCCGTCAAAGACAAAGATTTTTGTACAGGGAAAAGAAGTATAAAACAGAAGATATCGAACAAGGAAAGGCAGAGAGGATATACAGCATGAGCAGATATGATTTTGACCAGATCACAGACCGGAGAAATACCGGATCTCTGAAATGGGATGTGGCGGAAGGTGAACTACCGATGTGGGTGGCGGATATGGATTTTCAGACGGCCCCGGCTGTACGGGAAGCGATTGAAAAGCGGGCCGCACACGGTGTGTTCGGTTACACGGATGTGGAAGAAGAGTGGTATCAGGCTTACATGGACTGGTGGGAGAGACGCCATCAGTTTTCCATCAAAAAAGAATGGCTGACCTTCTGTACCGGTGTGGTACCGGCAATCTCAAGCACGGTCCGCAAGCTGACCACACCGGGGGAAAACGTACTGATCCAGACCCCGGTGTATAATATTTTCTTTAATTCCATCGTCAATAACGGAAGAAATGTGGTGGAATGCCCGCTGGCCTATGACGGGGAAAACTATGAGATGGACTTTGAGGCGCTGGAGGAGAAATTATCAGATCCGCAGACTTCGCTGATGATCCTGTGTAACCCGCACAACCCGGTAGGAAGAATCTGGGAGCGGGAGACGCTGGCACGGGTGGGAGAACTGTGTGAAAAATATCATGTGACGGTTCTGTCGGACGAGATCCACTGCGATATCACCCGGCCGGGTACCGGATATCTTCCTTTTGCATCGGTGTCAGAGACCTGTAAAAATATCAGTGTGACCTGTATCGCACCGACGAAAGCATTTAACATTGCAGGCATCCAGACAGCAGCCGTGA
>CAKQRI010000072.1 GCA_934271365.1 uncultured Spirochaetales bacterium | reverse complement strand
GGAGCTGTTTCATAATTAGAAAAAAATGAAGCAGCTCTTTTCTTTTGATTAATACACACAGGCATTCTATTTGAAACCACTGTTTCCACAGGTAAAAAGCAAAAAAGAATTTCATCATGTAGGGATTGAGGCATGCAGAACCACAACTTGGAAGTCCAAGAAGCAGTATACTGCTACATAAGCTGTGCTTGTATATATCATGCAGGGATCGAATACCAGAAAGGCTTTCCTGCAAGTCCTTGCTCCAGCCTATAAGAGAATCTTGTTATGTTAACTGCTAATGACATCAATATCCATTCTGTAGTGGTCCGCTCCCTGCCGAAGCAGAGGAACCTCCTGAATGAATTATTCGCCTTGATCTGGGCAAAGGCACCTTCTGCCTGGATGCTGCGGTTAGCTCTTATCTCCGCGCCGGATCTGGTTGTGATATTGTCAATGGCAACCCTCCTGTATCTCTCCAGATCCAGGCTGATTGAGAATGACTTATATCTGCTCTTGCCCTTTCCTGAAATGCATTCATTCCTGAACTGGCATGTGACACATCCCCTGAGACAGGAGAACTTGGTTATCTGCTTTTTCCTATGCCAGTAGCTCTTCACTGCAACAAGCTTCTTGCCATTTCTGCATGTGAACTCATTCATGCGCTCATCATAAGCCATGTTGGAATACAGACCGGTGCTGTTCCGCACCTTTTTTGTTTTCGATATCTCAAAGTTCTGAGGTTTTATGTAGTCCGTGATGCCATGCTCCTCCAGATACCTGTGATTGTATAGGGTATCATATCCGCTGTCTGCACAGTACCCGTCATATTTCCAGCTGTAGATTGAACTTATCTTCTCTATTGATGGAATCGCCGTAGCATAGTCAGTCCTGTCTGAGCTGGAATAGCAGCCGATGATGTAGTTCGAATCAACAAGAGTCTGGATATTATAGGCTGGCTTCAGCTGGCCATTCTTCATGGCGTCTTCCTTCATCCTCATGAAGGTGGCATCCTTATCTGTCCTGCTCATGCTTTTCCGGCCTTCGCCGATATCATTAAGATAAGAGACATATTCCCTGTATTTGCCTGTAAAGGACACTATATCCCTATAAAATCGCTGCTCCGGTGTAAGCCTCTTCCTTCCTCTGCCACATCCTGCAATCATCATATACGGAACTCCGGAATTCTCGATCTTGCTTTTGAGTATCATGAGCTTGTTGATCTCATCATCATATTCATCTATGGCAAAGTATTCCAGACAGAGATGATCAGCTATCCTCTCTGCCAGGGCTATGCATTTCTGCTTCAGCTTTTCCTTGTTCTTCTGCACGCCTGTCTTCCAGACAAAGCTGTACCTGTTTGCTCTGGATTCTATCTTGGTGCCATCCTGGAACAGTATCTTCTTGCTGATCTCCCCATATCTGTCCAGGCTTCGGACACAGCTGGCAAGCACCTGCTCAATTGATTTCGGATGGCGCTTTATGAATCGGTTTATTGTCACATGGTCCGGATATGCCTTCCCTGCAAGCACCGAATGTATGAAGATATCCCTGCTGCACAGCCTTTCTGTCTCCCTTGAGCTGTAGCATCCATTTGCCCTTGCATAGAGGATGATCACCATCATTGTATATGCATCGAGATTGGCAGTACGGCCTTTCTTCCTTCTCTCCTCCTCCCTTTCAAAGCAGGAGAATTCCATATCCTCTAATAATTTCAGGATTGAAACCTCCAGAGCTGTCAGTTCCAATGGCTTTGAGTAGTTGAAGTCGAAAGACAGTTGACTATGATATCTGAAATCTGCTATATTCATTATGTGCTCCTAATTCTTTGTGGTTAAAGAAATTATAGCACAGAAGGGATTGATTCTGCAATCCCTTTTCTTTTATTATAGCATTCTATCATAACGATTTAAGCAAAGAAAAAGAGCTGCTCCTTAAGTCTGACTTATGAAACAGCTCC
>CAKQRI010000071.1 GCA_934271365.1 uncultured Spirochaetales bacterium | reverse complement strand
GTCAGGTGTATTAATCTTCAGTTCCGGTACGGAATCTAATACATCAACGTAATGCTGAACATCTGAATTACCCTTGGATAATTCTGCCTGCATAGAATCGCTGACATACCCAAGATCATCCAGCTTCTTGTAATTTTTAATCATCTTTTCTGCACCCTCTAAGTGCGAATCATAGCAATATACATGAACATCTGCCATGCAATGTGTCAATCTACCAACCCCTACTCCGAGATGTCTTGCAAATAAATGAGTAAGAATTGCATACTGTGTTGTGTTAAATGGTACTCCTACCAAGTAATCACAACTTCTCTGAGAAAGCATACAGTTAAGCTTTCCGTCGATAATATCCCATACAGAAGAGTAGCAACAAGGAACGAGATTCAT
Organism: uncultured Spirochaetales bacterium; assembly: GCA_934271365.1. Lineage (GTDB taxonomy): Bacteria > Spirochaetota > Spirochaetia > Sphaerochaetales > Sphaerochaetaceae > Ornithospirochaeta. Next base: position 1,653 of record CAKQRI010000071.1, on the reverse strand, counting down.
CTGATCCATATCATCTACATTCCAGAGATCCAATACAGCTCGTCTATCACTAGAATCTGCTGCAAGTCTACGAAGAATGTAATGCACCTGACTTGGATATGTCATTCCGTCTACTACAACTTCCTTTCCAATCTGGTATCCATAGGACTTTCCAATAGAACCTGTCTCATCTGCCCAGGAATCCCAAATATGAGAATTCAGATCGTTAACATTGTTACTCTGTCTCTGCATAATCCAAAGGATCTCGTCTGCTGCAGATTTCCAGAATACCTGTTTTGATTTGAGGATAGGAAATTCTTCCTCCAAATCAACAGAAATAGATGCGTGTGGAATTCGAAGAGTGTCCACACCTGTTCTTAAATTTGTCTGCTTATAGCCATATTTTATAATGTACTGTAAAATCTCCATATACTGGGTTTCATATGGCTCGGTAGTTTGTGAAAAATTCATAATAATTTCTCCTCCTTATTTAAAAATGTCAATTAATAGGTTAATGTCTGGTTTTAAGAGAAATATGATTTTACTTCAAAAACACCAAGGTAAAAAACCAGAAAGAAGGTGGTCCTTGTGGAAGGTGACAATGAGCCAGAACTCAAGAATCCTGAAGAAGTAACAAGGAAAAGACCTCAGTTATTTGAGACTTTTACTAAGTTATGGGTGTCTATACTTATGGTAGTAGCGATCATTGATCTGCAATTATCATATGTATTGGCATATCTTGGAAGAGATCAGATCGCCGAAAGTCTTAGTGTCGCTGTTGTAACAGAGATTATCGGTGTAATCGGTATCTATATCATTCGTGCATTCTTTGACACCGTGTCAGAGAAGAAACACGAGGTAACTTTAAAACAAATGGAATATGATAATACTCCTGATGCAGAAGATGAGAATTTACCAGAACCAGATGAAGAATCAGAAGAGGTAAATGATGACGATGAAGCAGAGGGGTAAAGAAAGGATGTAAAAATTATGGCAAAACTTTTCGCAACAAAAAATGCTGCAATCACAGCATTGATCAAAATCGAGAAAGCTGAGGAGGGATATCTCGAGAAGAAATCCGCTGCAAAGCTTTATAGTAAAACAGAGAACGCAGGTTACAACAACTATACGAAGTATTGGAGAGATCTTGCGAAAGAGGGACTTATGGGTCAGAGCTCAACATTCGCAGGCGGTCCAGCTTGGTATTGGTGTGCAGGTCTTCAGTCATGGTGTTTCATTAAGGCATTTGGTAAAGAGAATGCAAAGAAACTTCTCTTACACCTCCCTTATACATCTTGTGCACAGATGGGATCACTGGCAAGTGCTCACAAGCAGCTTGGAAAGACTCCACATCGTGGAGACATTGTTCTTTTCTGGAATGGATCCAGATTCTCTCATACCGGATTGGTTTATAAGGTAGAGAATGGTCGATTCTATACAGTTGAGGGTAATACCAACAAGTCTGATGCAGTTGTACCAAATGGCGGTGCTGTTTGTCTCAAGTCTTATCTTACTGCAACATATGTTGCTAAGGGAACTCGTTTCTTCACACCAGATTATTCTATCGTGGTTGAGAAGAAAAAGAAAACAACCACTACGAAAAAGACTGCTACAACCAAGACAACCGCAGCAAAGAAAACGACAACGACTAAGAAGACTGCAACTGTCACAGTA
>CAKQRI010000070.1 GCA_934271365.1 uncultured Spirochaetales bacterium | reverse complement strand
GCCTATAGGGAAGGGCATAAAGGCTTCTTTAGGCGGAGCTTTTACAAATTTTCTTAATACAATCTCCTGTTTCTCGAATATAATGAGCTATATAAGATTGTTTGCTGTAGGAATGGCTTCTGTTGCTATTGCTCAGTCTTTCAATGATATGGCTTCCCCATTGCTGCATGGCTTTGCACTTCCAGCAGGAATCCTGATTGTGGTGCTTGGACATGCAATAAATCTTGTGATGGGTTTGCTTTCTGTTGTGGTTCATGGTGTTAGACTGAACCTGCTCGAATTCTCCAACCAGCTCGGAATGGAGTGGTCTGGATACAACTATGATCCATTCAGATGCCGTATTGCTGATGGAAATAATGTAAAGAATAACTAAGGAGTTATATATGAATAGTATTGCTTTTGTTGGAATGGCTTGTGCACTTTGTCTTTCTGCACTTGGTTCTTGTGTAGGCGCTGGAATTGCAGCTCTTTCTGCTGTTGGTGCTTGGAAGAAGTGTTATGCTTCTGGCAAGCCAGTTCCATTCATCCTTGTAGGTTTTGCAGGTGCACCTCTTACTCAGACAATCTATGGATTTCTTCTGATGAACTTCATTAAGTCTGCTTATGCTGGTGGATCAAATCCTCTTCTCTGTCTGTTTGTTGGTATCCTTGCTGGTACTGCAATTGGTCTTTCTGCTTATATGCAGGGCAGAGTTGCTGCATCTTCCGCAGATGCTCTTGGAGAGACAGGAAAGGGAACAGCTAACTACTTTATCGTAATCGGTATCGTTGAGACAGTTGCTCTCTTCACACTTGTATTCTCACTGCTTCTTCTCGGTTAATAGAAGATTCCTTGATAAATAATAAAAGCGCTCAGTTATCTGATATGAACCCTTTTAGTTGGACCAAAAAACAATTAGGAGGGTTCATTGTTTTGAAAGTAGAAGATGAAGATCTGAGGAGAGAGCTCGAGATAGCACTTGAAGGACATGACACAATCTGGGCGTTTTTTTATTTCAGATATTTAATGAATCTTTTCTGTGTTTTATCACATGTATAGCCAGAGGCTAAGTAGAATGCATGAGCTTCATTTCTCTCTACTCTTGAATTGAGACGGATAAAAGAATTTCCTGCAGCTTCTGCCTTTTCTTCAAGAGATGAAAGAAGAATTTGTCCAATCCCCTTTCTCTGAAAATCAGGTTTTACTGCAAGAGCGATTATATTCCATCCATCGCCTCCATATATCAGACTATATGATTCAGCCTCAATAAAACCGACAGCCTTTTCTGAAGACTCATCAGCATAGACAGCAATATAATATGATGGATTATCTTTGAGTTTTTCTATCTGGGTTCTGAGTATCTCTTCATCTGTAGCATGCCCAAGAGATTCAATGCAGATTTCCATAATAGCAGAAGCATCCTCAGCTTTTATTCTTCTGATCATCAATCTCCCTCCTGTTTTTTCAAATAATATCAGAATTATGTTATTATCTTATTCATGAGATTGAAAGGAATTCGAGTAAGAACTCTGAATATTGAATCAATGCTTTGCTTTTATAAGGATATCCTATCTATGAATATCATAGAGGAGACAGGCAGAACTGTGCTGTTTGAATCTGGCTTAGAGCTTATTGCTGGATCAAGCTTTGATACATTAGAGCTTGAATTTGAGACGGAATCGCTTTCGCCTATTATCTGTAATCTCAGAGGGAACGATTATTCTATAGGAAATGTGAACGGAATTCGCATCATTACGCTTTCTGATCCTGATGGAAATATTATCCATATTGCTGAAACAGGAGATAAAAGCCTGAAGCTACCAGGAGAAATGGAGCTTGAATATTCGCATATAGCATCTTTCTGCAGCAAATCTGGATATATGTTTGAAAATGAAGATACTGAGTCTTAGTGTTACCAACAGAAAGGCTTTTTGCTATAATTGATTCTATGTTAAAAGATAGAATTGAGAATATCAGCAATTACTATGCACTTGATGACAATCTGCGGAATTTCTCCCTGGATGAGGAACTACCGGTATTCTATGGATTTATTGAGGATAAAGAGCATTCAAGGATATTTGCTGTTGATAGTGG
>CAKQRI010000069.1 GCA_934271365.1 uncultured Spirochaetales bacterium | reverse complement strand
CCGTCTATCACCTGCTCTGGATAGGAATAGCACAGGATATCGCGAATATATAGATAATCATCCGTCAATATTCGATTATTGTAATGGTATTAGAGAAAAGGCTCCAAAGAAAATAGACAGGGTCATGGAATATATAAGAGGACAGAGTGTACATTCCATTGCAGAAAAAGAAGGATGCCGAGTCCAGGATGTAAAGAAGTCATTAGAGGAATTCCAGAGAGATTCAATCTTCCCTTGGGTTTATGAGGATAAGTATATTGAACCTTTTTCTTCTATTCCTACATTAGAGGAATTCCAGTATCTCTTTCCTGGAAGTGATTTATGTTCATTTCGATATGTCTGCTATCTGATGAGAATTGAAGGTCAGCCATTGCCTATTATTCTTAAGTAACCTGCATAAAAAAGCCTCCATAAAGGAGGCTGTAGCATCTCCCGCGGGGATCGAACCCGCGTTGACGGGATGAAAACCCGTTGTCCTAACCACTAGACGAGGGAGACATAAGAGGAGTGAGCCGCACAGGATTCGGACCTGTGACCCACGCCTTAAAAGGGCGTTGCTCTACCAGCTGAGCTAGCGGCCCACGCAACAACAAGAACTTAGCAGAATTGTTTATGCTTAGTCAACACTATCATGAGAAAATATATAATTTTTTTATTCTCATCTCATTTTTTAGTGCTTGGAATTGAATAATAGTACTTTTTTCTCAATTTTTTTCATATATACAAGGTAGATAAATGGAAGAATGAAACCTGCGCCAATCCAGGCAAGAGGACTAGATAGGCATATTCCGAGATAGCTATCAGAGAAAATGGAAGGAAGAATATATGCGCCTATGCATCTAAGAACCAGTTCTATTATCGAACTCAGCATAGGAATAAATCCGGAGCCCAATCCCTGACATCCTGTTCTATACACGAAAATGAAACCTAAAGGAATGAAGAAGAACGATACAGTTATGGTGTATTTAACTGCTTCTATTATCACTTCTGGATTGACTGTGTTCCGATCTACAAAAATATAGCTAAGCGGCTGGCTGAAAAGGATTGCAAATGCAGTTGCAATAATAGAGTAGATAATTGCAATAAGAGTTGCAGTTCTGAATCCCTTTCTGATTCTGTCTATTTCAAGAGCTCCTAAATTCTGTCCTGCAAATGTAGACATTGCCATACCCAAAGCAATGAAGAATTGGGTCATTACACTTTCTATCTTTGTTCCAACAGAATATGCTGCAATGGTGTTTGAGCCAAACTTATTCAGTACTGCCTGAACTATGATTACACCTATGGCACAGACTGAGAACTGAAATGCACCAGGAAGCCCTATTTTGAGGAGTTTTATGCAGGTTTTTTTATCAAAGTGCCAATCGCTTTTCTGTGGTCTGAAGTCTGCATACCTTCTATTTATATATATAAGAGATATTAAAGCTGAAATTCCCTGAGATAAAACAGTTGCAATTGCAACACCTGCTACATTCCAATGGAAAAAAACAACAAACGCGAGGTCCATAGCAATATTTAGGCCAGATGCAATCAACAGAAATATTACAGGACTTTGAGAATCTCCAACAGCTCTTAATACAGAAGAGAAAAGATTGTAGAAAACAGAGCAGAATAAGAATACATATATAATAGAGATATATGTGTTCGCCATTTCAATGATATTATCAGGTGTATTGATTAGTTTTAGCAGAGGTTTTGATGCTGTGAAGAAAACGGCAGATATTATAATAGAGATTGCTGTGGCTGCTATTATGCTCTGAACATATGCTCTTCTCATACCTTCTCTGTCATTAGCCCCATATCGCTGGCTTATAAGGACAGAGAATCCCTGGGCTAAGCCTTGGGCGAATCCAATTACCATGAATGAAAAGCCATTTATTGCTCCCAGTGCGGCAAGTGCTTCTACACCAACAAATCTTCCTACGACTATTGTATCTACCATCGAGTAGAACTGTTGGAATAGATTTCCAATAAATAATGGAAATGAGAATTCTAGCAAAAGCTTGATGGGAGACCCCTTTGTCATGTTCTTATCCATATGTGGTGTAATATTTTAAAAGAAGCTTTTTTGTCAATCGGATAGTAAGTGAAAACAAAAAAAATAAAAAAACAGAAAAAAAATGAAAAAAGTGGTTTACAAAGAGTGTGATAAAGTGTAAATTACTTA
>CAKQRI010000068.1 GCA_934271365.1 uncultured Spirochaetales bacterium | reverse complement strand
GGTAAGATTTTTTATTATCTCTCCGGAATCGTACTGGCACTTGTCGTAATCCTGGCTCTCTACATCTTTCCTGTGATCGCAGCTTTTACAAATACACTGAGAAATCTTTTAAAGAATGCTTTCTTATTTGCCTTCATGCATTTTCCTTCCACAGTTGCCATCGCGGTAATTTCCGTTCTGCCAATGTATATGACCTACCACGATCTGAAACTGCTGCCTCTGTATGCATGCTGCTGGTTTTTCTTTGGTTTTGGACTGACCGCTTATATCAATTCATTTTTCTTCTATCGGATGTTCAGACCTTATCTTGAGACGGTGGAAAATGAATAAGCAATTTCTGTAATCGATGACGAACATCCTCAATAATCAAATATAATCCCTTTGAAACGCAGAACCGTTTCCCTGAATCGGTGATTACTATACACTGCAACGAAAAAGGCGGCACAGAGATGTCTTCCCATACTCTGTGCCGCTTTTTTCATTTTTCCAAATATGCCCCCGTTTTTCACACTCCAAGAATCTTCCTCAACTCATTGTGCGGCCGTTCCGGGTTCTTCTGATAAATATCCACATAATTCCAGTCGCTGCTTCTGTCGCAAAACGCCGGGTACAGGAACCCGCACTCCGGCTGTCCCGGTTCGTAATCGCCGCTGACCGGGGCAAAGATACAGATCAGATATTCGTAGACCTCTTCTGACTCTCCCACCCGCTCATGATCCGCCGCTTTCACCGGGATATCGTAACGGTCATGGAACATATACACGGCATAATCTCCGTAGGAACGGTACTCTTCCCCCGCAATCTCATAAAAGGTATCCATCAGTGCATCATTTTTCAGTCCGCTGTTCTTGATCCCGTTTAACAGCTGCCACATGGTTCCCGCTGTCATCTGTTCTTTCGGAAACCGGTACCGTTTCAGGTTGACATTTGTTTCCGAAAACGGAACTGCTTTTGCCAGTGCCAGATTTTTCTCCTTATCTGCCGGAGACAATTTCAGGAAGTTGGTATTAAAGGTTCCGTCCACATACCCTTCCCGATCCATGTAAGCTCCCGCGATCCGTGTCATCGAGGATCGTTTTACCGTCATCCGCCGGGTCAGTTCCAGCATATCTTCTCTGTTAATCCGCATAATTTTCTCTCCGTCTGCTTCTTATTTCGTGATTTCATCACTCCATAATTTCGCCGCTCCCGATGAACAAACTTCGTTTGTTCCCGCTCGCTAACACTCATTATATCATATACAGCATCACCATCAGTGGCATCGTCACTATGCATACCAGCGTGGTGAATACATTGATCGAGCTTGCATACGCCGCATCTCTCTTGTAAAGCTGAGCCATCTGTGTGATCGTTACCGCCGTCGGCGCAATCACTGCCAGCAGGCTGATGAGCAGGATCGTTTTTGCATTCTCCATCGGGATCAACGGTGCCGCCAGTTTCAGGCACAGGGTAATGATTCCCGGCACTACGATCATTTTCAAAAATACGATACCATAGATTCTCCGTTTTCCAAAGACCAGCTTCCAGTCAACTCCCGCCAGAAGCATACCGATCATCACCATACTGATCGGACCGATCATACCCGCAAGGGATGAAGTCATAGAATCGAGAATCTTCGGCAGATGGATATTACACAGGAAAAATACCAGTCCCGCCAGAATCGCGATCAGATTGATATTCTGCACGATTTTCTTCCAGTTCACCTGGCGCTGTCCCTGCATCAGAGACTGTCCGTGGGTCCATACAATGATCGTCTGTACGCACATAAAACCACTGGCATAGATTACCCATTCCTCCCCCAGGATGGAAGTGACCAGCGGCAGGATCAGATTACCTGCATTGGAATAAATCAGAGACGCCGTCTCCACTTCATCCATTTTCAGCAGTTTTCTCAGAATTCCACAGACCATAAACAGCACCACATGGATCAGAATCGCCACAACAACGGCAAGCAGAAAGCCATTTCTTATCTTTGTGGAATATTCAATCTGAAAAGCATGGATCGTCACGCAGGGCAAAACCAGATAAATCGTCACCATGGAAAGTACCCGGCTGTCCTCTGTCTTCACGATTCCAAGTTTAACGATCAGAAAACCAAGTCCCATAATCAAAAACAATACAGCAATCTGCTGCATCAGCAATAATGCAATCAATTTTTCATCCCCCATTTTCTTTCCTGTGCTTATTATAAATCCCCTGACTACTTCCTAC
>CAKQRI010000067.1 GCA_934271365.1 uncultured Spirochaetales bacterium | reverse complement strand
CAACTTTTCTTCATCTGTTAGTTTCAAAAAATTAACCCCCAAATTGGTTTTGTCCAATTTCTGGGGGTCACATCAGTTGAGCGGTTTTCGTTTTAACTAATTTAATGAGCCAAACTGTCTTATGGCAGTGCCTCTTATTTAGATAATACTGTTTTTAGCGTATTTGTCAAATAGTTACTTATCCGAAGCTGATTCAGGCTGTTTACCTAATAATAAAGTATATCAAAGTCAGAAAAGGAATAGCCCTCATGCTTATGAATATCTGCATAACCAACGCCATAGTGTGCACATATATTCCTTATCTCAACTAAAGCTAAAATTCATCTCTAGAGATACGTCTTTTTTGTCTTGTGTAAATGCTCAAGTGAAATTCCCTCTAGATATTTCTCCCTGTTATTTTCTTGTGTCAACCCAATTCCATAACCACTTAATCTATAATAGTTGACTTTGTTAAGTATATTAATAGCTGTTTCTTTGTCTTTTATGATTAGATTATGGATTTTAATTAATCTTTCTATTTGTTCTTCATAAGAAAGCGCAGGCTTTAAATCCACAACAGATTACATCCTTAATATAAAAGTCCCACCTTGGTACGCAGTACGTTTCCGCCTTATGCGTGGTGGGCTCTGTCATTTCTAGTATACCCAAAAAAGCAATTATAGAAATCTCATTTTTCTAAAATGTTCATTGTAATACTAAGTGCAAAAAAAAGGACGAGAGTGCACTAAGCATTACAATTCAGCAGTTTGAATGTATAAACCAGCATGGCTTTCATTTTCCATAAACAATCATCAAGATAGCTGCAAACATATACATCTCAATCAGCTATGTATCATGTTCACTTCTTACGAAAGCTCCAAGGTTAGCTACTGGGAAGACCAAAGATAAAGCTGATATTATAAGAACAGTCTTTGCAGAGCGTATGCAGAACCATCCACCATACAATCAGCTAACGACGTCTATCGTCATTATCAGGGTTGTCGCCCTTTATCAGATCGTACCATTTATCATACTGGCTTCTCGGGTCATCTTCATAATCCAGATCCCTTACAGACCTTCTTGGCCTATCTTCCTCATAGCGGGGAAGATACCGGCGTCTATCATCATAGCGCTCTCTTTGATCCCTTTCTCTATAGTAATCATCATCAGAAGGTCTTTGACGGCGGCGTTCCATATAATAGTCATCATCATATTCATCATAATCACGATAGCGCTCCCGCCTTAACGGTCTTTCGCAATAATCATCCTCATCATAGTCTCTATAATCACGCCTTGACCTAGGCCTTGGTTCATCATAATACTCCCGCCTCTGCCTTCTTGGTCTTTCTTCATATGACTCGTCTTCATCATCAGAAGGCTTTTCAGCACCAGAATCTTCCTTATTCTGCTCCTCGAACCTAGACTTTCTCGGAGGATAAGCAGTCCTATAATCAGCTGTTCTGAAAGGAGGCTCCTTCTCATTGCCCTTGAAGCCTTCAGGAAAGAAAGGCCTGGGCTCCTCATCCTCTTTATACTCAGTGCTCTTCTCTTCAGTCATAGGCTGCTGTCCTATATTCCTGAAGTATGATTTATGGGAAAGCGCCTGGTATGTGATTATGATAGAGACTGAATACCAGAATACATAGCTGGATGCAACCTCTTTGAGTATGTATATAAGCAGCTCTCTTATATCAGCAGATGCTGTGATGAACCCATCTCCCATAAGCAATGAGAAGAAGGCGATCAGAGAAAGAGGAATCATTATGAACCATGGAGTATTCTCCATGCGCCTTGTCACAGCAAATGTAAAGAGCGAGATGGCTAAGACTAATGATGGGATTGAATAGCATACCAATCCATATAGCCCATCAGCCTTCCGCAGAGCGAAATAGAGAATGATAAGAGCAGATGAGAGCGCTGTCAGAATCAATACAGATGTCCAGGCAGGCTTTCTCTTGCGCTTTGCATAATAGGCATATGCAAGCGGAGATAGAAATGAAGGTGCAATCATAAGTCCAAGAGGATAAGCTGTATCGCCACTTCTTCCTGCCCAGTAGAACATGGTAAGGAAGAAATGGAGCACCCCTATGAATATATAAGATAAAGAGCCTTCTGATGTTCTGACAACATATGCAGATGCAAAGAACAGGAGCGCAATCGGCACCATGAATAGAACATTCCAGATAAGGGTGCCAGAATCTGCAAACCCATGCTTTGCCATCAGAAGATAAGAAAGAAATGGCACTAAAGGAACAAGAAAGCCAAGAAGCACATAAGGCCAGACTGAGACTTCAGGTTCGTAGTTTTCGTATTCTTCACTGATCCGCTGCATTCTTGAATAGTACTTAATTCATCAGATTTCTTAAAGAGGTCTGTCACTGTCATCGATAATGCGGACAGCACCATCATACAAAGCACAGATATACACTGCTGGGCTTGCTCTCAGAGAATGTGAAGAACGGCAGAATGAAGGCTTTCTACCAGCCAATGATTGATATGGCT
>CAKQRI010000066.1 GCA_934271365.1 uncultured Spirochaetales bacterium | reverse complement strand
GAACTCCATTCTGTTCAGCGTTGGATGCATTCGTGATGTTGCTCAGATAGCCTTCAGCTATGATTCTTGAGTCATATTTATATGGTGTTTCCGCATCAAGGTTAAGATCATCATCAACGAACATGTTGCCATATTCAAGGTCGTTATCATAATAGAGCCCGATTATGTCGCTGATTTCACACATGCCCTCAATCTGTGTTACAGGGATGAATACGTATTTAGGAGCCTTGGTTTTAGATGCAATGGTCTCTGCATTGTCTGTATCAGCCGTCTTAAGCTCGACATTGCTTTTCAATGATTATGTTGCCAAGGTAATCTCCCTAAACCGATACATTATCCCTAGTGAATGCATCTGTTCCAGAGAGCGCATTAAGGGAGTCTGCAATAGCTCTGCTATTGAATCTGCTGAATGAAGCCTGTGCAAATTCATACGAGTAATCATCTCCGGAATCAAAGCCATAGATGCTGTCTCTGTTTGCATTCAGTTCGTTCTTGAGTGTTACTGCATCATCCTTGCTGAATGTTTTTCTTTCTACTTCGGATTCTTTTATCTTGGAGAAATCGACCTCTGAAGGTTCAAATACGTAATCAATTGTATCATGCGCACTTTCTTCTGTCTCAATAGTGCTTTCTGCTGATGCATCTGCTTCAATCCTGCTTGCCAGCTTCTCTGTTGCTTTATCAAGTGCTGACACTGCTGCTTTGCCATTCAATTGCTCTATAAGTGAATCCCTGTTCTTTTCAAGAGACATAGCAATCGCAGTGCCTCTGACTGCATTGGTATCAACAGAAGCAGGTATTGCTTTTGCTGTGGTCATATCCATGTAGTTGCCAATAGGGTTATTAGGAATGTAAAGCCATGATGATTTTTGGTCAGATGATTAGCGGATGATATTTCCATTCTCATCCATGACAGCATTGACTCTTACGGCTAAGCCACCACCGGATGTCCTGAAAATATCAAGGTCTCTGTTGCTTATTTTTGCGCCGTCGTAGACAAGCTCGGAAACTGTGGCTAGTGTCTTGTCGAGATTAGAGGATGGCTTAAGGAATCCGTTCTGCATGAAATCTACTACGCTGAAATTGCCATCAATCTCTCTGACCATGTATTTATTGAAGTCATAATTCCTTAGATTGATCTCATACGACTGCATTGACCTGTTGTAGTCTATATCCATTAGGTTTCCAGTCTTTGATTCCTTTTTCTTCTTTGTGATTTCCTTATGGTCAATCTCCTTAGCTTTTGCCTCTACCTTTGCAATCTTCTGCTCACGCTCCTGCTGTGCAATCGTCTTAATAGGCTTCTTCTCAGCAACAGCCTTTACTATCTTCTCTGCTGTCTCTTTCGTGTTCTTAGGAGTGAGATTGTCTGCTAAAGCAGGCTTATCAGATGCTTTTTCAGCTTTAGGTTCTTGCTGTGTCTTGGTGGGCTTATCAGCTAGAGCATCAGTTTTCTCTGGATTAGGTTTCTTTTCTGTATCTGCTATAGCATCAGCTTTGCTGGTCTTTGATTCTTCTTCTGCATTATTCTGCTCAGAGGATGAAATCTCTGCAGGGGCATTGTTTTCATTCTGTATAACCTCAGCTGGCTGTACTATCTTCTCTACAGCTTCTGCAATCTTCTTGTTGCTGTCTTTGGAAAGCGCTTCAGCTTCCTGCTGTTTGAGATCCTCGGATATCTGTTCCTCAGAGGAGAATAGGGGATCAAAGCGTGACTTTGAACCAAATATGGACAGAATTTAATGTAATTTTTTTGTTAAAAAATGAAAAAATACTTTCTTTGTCAGAAATTTCTCGTTTTTTTATGATATTAAATATATGAATAACTTATTGTATTATAAAAAATAATAAAAATATTTAAATTTTCTTTATTATGATATGGAAAATTTTAACATACTAATTTTAAAACTGACAATTTACAGTTCTTAAAACGTATCTTGATAATTAACTCATATGAATTGGAGGCAGAAATGGCATTAAGGAAAAGCAGAAAAGAAACTCCTTCAGATAAACATGAACAAATTATCGAGATTAATAGTCAGCTGAGTAAGGCTGGTGCATGGAAGAAGGATTGGCGTAAAAACAAAACACTGTATGCACTCTTCATTCCAGTACTTGTATGGTATGCGATATTCCAATATGGCCCAATGTGCGGATTGATTATTGGATTTAAGGACTACAAACCAAGCCGTGGCCTTTTTGGCTCTCCATGGGTAGGTCTTGCAAATTTCAAGGAGTTCTTTGCTAATCCATTTTTCCGTCGTGTATTGATGAATACAATCAAGATTTCGGTAACAAATCTGATATTCTCTTTCCCAATGCCGATTATACTTGCTCTTCTTATATCTGATTTGAGAAGTAAGACATATTCCAGAGTAGTCCAGACTATATCTTATATACCTCATTTCATATCCATCGTTGTTATCGTTTCAATTTTGATGGATCTAACCGGAAGAGATGGTGCGATAACTCAGTTCTTAGCA
>CAKQRI010000065.1 GCA_934271365.1 uncultured Spirochaetales bacterium | reverse complement strand
GTCATTTTCATTTACTCCTGTACTCAGCATAGCAAGTTAAATGAAATATTGATTGATGTATTTATTTACCGCTTACTTCTAAAACCATACATCTGTTTATTTAAGAGCTAATTATTATATGAAATAAAAAGACCGCAAGTCTTTATGCGGTCTTCAGCTCATTACCTCATGATAGATTAGATTACTGCGATAACCTCAATCTCTACACCAACATCCTTTGGAAGCTTTGCAACCTGGACGGCGCTTCTTGCAGGAAGAACTTCTGAGTCCTTAAAAGCATCGGCATAAACTTCATTCACAGGAACAAAATCAGCCATATCCTTCAAGAATACTGTAGCCTTAACAACTTTTGTAATATCTGTACCAGCTTCAGCAAGAACAGCCTTAATGTTCTTAAAGCACTGCTTTGCCTGATCTGATGTTGAGCCCTCAACTACAGCGCCTGTAGCTGGATCAACTGGAATCTGGCCAGATGCAAATACAAAATTACCGACCTTTACAGCCTGGCTGTATGGACCTATTGCTGCTGGTGCATTCTTTGTTTCAATCTTCTCAATCATTTTACAACTCCTGTTATTTATTTTATCAACATAAAGAGGAAGATCCTCTATTCGTTCTATACTATCACAAGATGGTGGAACAGTCTCCGGTGTGAAGCCAAAGCCCCATGTTACTGCAAGGAATTCAGAACCTGCAGCTTCAGCTCCTAATCTATCATTGTCACTATCACCAACCATGAGACATTCAGAAGCACTAAGACCAAGATCTCTTGCGGAATACATTATAGTCTCCTTCTTGAACCGTCCGCTTTTGGCATCAGCCCCATAAAAAACATCAAAAAGGTTCTCTACGCCGAGGACTTTCAGGCAATCAGCAGCAACATGCTGAGTCTTATTTGTTGCAAGGCCTATTTTATACCCTTTCTTTTTCAGCACCATTATAGTCTCAAGCATTCCTGGATAAAGCTTACAGCGGAATTTTCCAACCTCATTATATATCCGATTGTAAATTGAAACAGCCTCATCACAAAGGGAATCAGGAAGATCAAACGTGACTTTGAAGCAATCTCTTAAAGGTGGTCCAACAAATTTACGAAGCTGATTCTCTGGCCAAGGACCACTGAAGCCCATAGCTTCCATTGTTCTCTGTGCTGTATAGAAAATTCCTTCTGATGAATCAGCAAGAGTTCCATCAAAATCAAAAAGTATTGCCTTAACCATGGATTATCTCCAGCATTTTTTCATGGTAAGACGAGCCTGATGCAGCGATTTCTATGAAATCAGGATCAGGATTGATCAGTGTAACAGAACCTCCGGCTTCCTCGACAATAAGGGCTCCTGCTGCCATATCATAGGTATGAAGCCCCATCTCATAGTACATAGAACATCTTCCTGATGCTACATAACAGAGAGAAAGTGCTGCTGAACCAATAGATCTAACATCAGATATATAATCATAGAATCTCCGCATCTTAGCCATATAAGCATCAAGATATTTATGCACACGATGTGGCGGTACAAGAATCGCTAGTGTCTTAGATAGGTCCACATTCTCTGCTGTATGAATAGGTCTACCATTGAGAAATGCACCTTTCCCTTTCACTGCATAAAAGACTTCCTTCTGTCTCGGAACAGCAACAATGCCAAGCTTGACTCCATCTTCATCCCTGAATGCAATCGAGATTGTATAGTTTGGGAAATCACACATGAAATTCACTGTTCCATCTATCGGATCAATAATCCAGCAGTCCTTGCTTTTGCCCTTCTCTCCTCCTTCTTCCCCATAAAAGGAATCATCAGGAAAAACTTCGCTCAGATTCTTCTCAATCAGCTCTTCGCATTTCTTGTCTGCAGCTGTAACATAATCATTTACAGCTTTGCTTGTAATTGAAGTCCTTAGATTCTCATGTTCAAGAAGGAATCTCGATGCGATTTCTACAACTTCCAATGCTTTTTCAAGACGCTGATGGATTCCATCACTATTCATTTCTTGCTCCTGGAAATAAGTATCTCTCCGATATTTACAATGCGCTTCCAATCCGAAGCCGAAAAAGAAGACTTATTGAAGGTAGTCTCAAATGCATTCTGTACTATGAAATTCTCATCAATATAGAGTATGAGAGCAGTCCATTCCTCTGCTCCTCTTGAATACATGACAGCACCGGCATTATTCAAAAGCTCTGAAAGACGAAGCTCATCCCGCACTGGATTCTCGGCTAAAAGCACAGATATTGAATAATCATATATTGAGAAGAGCTTATCTTTATGATCAATCTGCTGTTTCTTCCAGCTTGAACTGATTATAGAATTAAGATATTCAATCATCTCATAATCTGATGCTTTTATAAAATCTGCAAACTTTCCATTCATACTTCCGAGCTTCTGCATTATCTCCAGAACACTTCCACTGAGCATGCTCAGGAATTCTGCATTGATATCATCATCTTTCCTTTCATCTACAGAAATATCATTTATCCGCAGGTCCTCTGCTTCTCTAGGTCCTGCCATGACATATACACCATCGCCTGTTCGGATAAGCCCATTATGGTCTATTTCACTATTTTCCGTAGGATTACTATAAGTAGAAACACGCGCAGGTTCCTCTTCGACAGCAGGTTCCTCTTCGACAGCAGGTTCCTCTTCGACAGCAGGTTCCTCTTCGACAGCAGG
>CAKQRI010000064.1 GCA_934271365.1 uncultured Spirochaetales bacterium | reverse complement strand
CTGTTATTTTTCAGATGTATTTCCGAATTTTCCCTAATTTCCAATCAGAACTTTCTTCCCGCGAAATGCAAAACCATAATGTCTGACCCGTTCGTTTGTAAGTCCTCTTGACAGCAGTTCTATATCATATTGTTTCTCCTCAATCTGGCGAAGTGCATTTTGCACGGTCTGTTCCAGTGACTTTTCTTTTGCCGTGTTCTGCACCTTGAATTCCATTATGATGGCATCCAGATTTTCTTCCAACGGTTCCATGATGACATCATAACGTCCGAATCCACTTTCTCTGTTGGATGTGATCCTGTATTTTCCGGCGAGATCAACGATCAGACCAAGAACAAATCCATGATAAAATCTTTCCGGTTCCAGTTCTTCTGACGGTTTTTTCCCTGTATCGAAACTGCTGAATGTCTGAAGTGCCACCTGATTGATAAACTGGTTCATATAATCCAGATCCCCGGCAAGCAGCGCCTCTTTGAAATTACCATACGCGGACTCTTCTTCTGTAAACCAGTCTCCGATCATATTCTCAAACATCAGCATCGTCTCATGGTTGGTAATCTTCAGATAATACCGGCGTTTTCCTGTCCGTTTATCCATCTCATACCGGTCAACTTTCAGATAACCGCTGGCCAGCATAAGGCTCCAGACTGCACCGCGCTTTCTGCCAAGCTGTTCAAAAATCACCTGTTCATCCAGTTCTGTACAGATGACTCCACCATTTAACAAATCTTCCATCTCCGACTTGATTTTTGCCGGACTCTGGCGGATCAGTGTGGAAATCAGTGCATTTCCGCTGGTGTCTGCCCAATAGGTTCCATATTCTCCTGTATCCAGGTATTTTGTAATCGACCATGGATTATAAATATCTTTTCTTTTTCCAAAAGAAAATCCATCATACCAGTAGCAGACGGTTTCTTTTTCTTCAGACAGACCACTGGTCTCCAGCACATGAAAAACTTCCTCTTTTGTAAACCCAAAAGAGCTGCTGTATTTTTCTGATGTTGTCGTTACCACTTCAAGATTATTCAGATCGGAAAAAATAGATTCTTTACTGACTCTTGTAATTCCTGCCAACAACCCACGCTCCATATATGGATTCGTTTTAAAGGTCGAATTAAACAGGCTTCTGATAAATCCCGTAAGGCTTTTCCAATATCCATGAATATATGCTTCCTGCAAAGGAGTATCATATTCATCCAGAAGGATAATCACTTTCTTTTTGTAATAGCGGCTCAAATAATCCGACATATAATTGACAGCCACGGCTGCCGCATCATCCGACATATTTTCCTCCACCGAATCAAAATATGCGTGATCTTTTTCATTCAGCACTTCACTGGATTTGACAAATTCAAAGGTGCTGTATAACTTCACCAGTTTACGGATAATCGCCCTTCTTGCGGATTCATACGTTGTTGCTTTCACATCTGCAAAACTGATAGAAATTACCGGATATGTTCCCTGTAGTTTACGAAATCGCTCCTCTTCCCAGATACTTAATCCTTCAAAGTACCGTTTGCAATCTGCATGGTTCACAGAAAAGAAATACTCCGTCATACTCATATTCAGTGTCTTACCAAACCTTCTCGGGCGGGTGATCAGAGTAACACTGTCCTGCTTATCCCACCATTTCCTGATAAAATCAGTCTTGTCGATATAAAAACAGTGATTCTTTCTGATGGATACAAAATCCTGATTTCCAATGGAAATTACTGATTTCATGAGTCTGTCTTCCTTTCTTAACTTGTTGATTGCTTTTGTTTTCTTCATTCTAGCACATTTTTTTGATAGAACATAGCATTTTACCCATTTATTCCGTTGTATTTCCGCAGCTTCCCGGTATAATAAAAATAACTACTATTTTCATAAAACGAAACGGAGAACACACCTATGACCAATCAAGAACTCCTGCAAATCGCCCTGCAACAGTCGGCAATTGACTGCAATTGCAAGCCGGAAGATTTTCTGCAAAGTGAAAATCTGGTTACTACATCGCGAAAACATCCTTCCGCACGTGCTTATCTCCCGCTGCCATTTGCCTGTGATCTGGTTTCCTATGGAAATAATATTGTGGCACAGGTGCGAGAAGATCTGCGAGATACCGTTAAGGACTACATCGATACCTATCCGACAGAACACTGTTTTGAGACACCGAATATGCAGGTGCTGGAAGAAAAACTGGCTCCTTACGGGCTGCAGATCTGCTTTATGGCAGAATATTTTCTGCCGGATCTTACCAGCCTGGGAACCCATCCGTGTAAATACGAGATCCGCCTACTGCATCCGCAGGATTTTCAGTCTCTCTATCTGCCGCAGTGGAGCAATGCGCTCTGTGCGGATCGAAAAGAAAAAGATGTCCTGTGTGTCGGTGCTTACGACGGGGATACCCTGATTGGTCTTGCCGGGGCGTCTGCGGACTGTGAAACCATGTACCAGATCGGGATCGATGTCCTGCCGGAATACCGGAGACAGGGGATCGCCGCCGCACTGACTTCCCGGCTGACCGAGGAAATCTTAGCACTTGGCAAAGTTCCGTTTTACTGCGCTGCCTGGTCCAATATCCGTTCCGTGAAAAATGCCATCACCTGCGGCTACCGCCCCGCCTGGGTGGAACTTACCGCACGCGAAAGATCCTTTGTAGATCAATGCAACACACCGCAGAAATAATTCTTTCAATTACTGCAAATATATCATACTTTCTGACAGATTGCTACTGCTCCCTCCGTTGCTTTTTTCTTTTGGTTGTATTACAATCATAAGTAAGATGTTGGAGGCAAAAGGTATTTTGCCCGGAGCAATAAAGGAGCGGCCGCCATTATGGACAAAAAAAGTGTGACAACTCTCACGTTAAAACAAATCAACAAACATACCGTCTATCAATACATCTACCGCCAGCGAGAGACTTCCAAATTTCAGATCGTACAGGATCTGAACATGGGGCTTTCTACGGTCAGCCAGAATCTGACCACGCTGGAAAAAGAAGGACTGATCGAGCGAAACGGATATTTTGCCTCCACCGGAGGACGAAAAGCGCAGATCATACGGATCGTACCGGATCTGAAAATTGCCATCGGGATCGGGATTTTAAAAAACATGTTTCATCTCGTTGCGGTGGATCTGTACGGAGAGACCGTTGCGATGGAGACGATTCCACTTGCATACGAAGACACGCCGGAAT
>CAKQRI010000063.1 GCA_934271365.1 uncultured Spirochaetales bacterium | reverse complement strand
GTTTGGGCATGCCATAAAGAATATTGGTTCGCCTTTTTCATATTTGCCTGCGAATTAACAATTTCATTGTCTGAATCATGCATACAAATCCACGCATGTGTCCATATATTTTTCGCATTATCTCCTTCATTCAGTAATGTTTTCCATATTAGTAGGGTCCACTCAACCTTCTAATATGTACTTGGAGCCTGAAAATCGTGATTACAGAAAAGAGACTAATTATTTTCATTATTTTTAAAATTTTTTCAAAGTGTCATAATATGTCATTCTATGCCGATATATTGTATGTATCAGATAGCACCGGTCAGCTCTACACATTAAACTACTGGTTCAATGCATCCACTTGACAAGTGTGCTATACTAAAACTAATGTAACCAAAATAACGATTCACTCAGAAAGGAGGCCATTATCATGACAAAGAATTACAGAACAAACACAAGTAACTTAATAGCAAGAGGTATGGTTATCCTTTCTTCTATTTGCAAATAACAGGCTTATTCTGCCCATTTCAAATAAAGGCTTCATAGGATTTCTGGCACCTCTGCTTTGACAATAGAGGTGCTATTTTTATGCCCTCGCATCAATAGAAAAGGAAATTATTATGGAGACTATCAAAGGAGCCGTAACTTGCGCTCAGATTTTTACCACTAACAACAAAGAAACTGCAATCGACCAGTATGCCATCTCACAGCTTCAGATGATTTGTAATCATGAAAGCTCTAAGGGATGCCGTATTCGTGTTATGCCTGATGTTCATCCTGGTAAGGTTGGAACCATTGGACTGACCATGACAATTGGAGAGAAAATCATTCCTAATCTCATTGGCATTGATATCGGTTGTGGTATGACCCTTGCACAGATCAAGGGAAAGAAAATTGAATATCAGAAACTAGATACTGTAATCAGAGACTCCGTTCCTTCCGGATTTAAAATAAGAACAAAGACTCACAGATTTGCTAATGAATTCAATTTTGATGCACTTAAATGTGCCAGTCACATTCGTACAGACAAAGCACTATTAAGTCTTGGTAGCTTAGGATCCGGAAATCATTTCATCGAAGCAGACAAAGATGATGACGGAAATCTCTATGTTGTAATACACACAGGAAGCCGTCACCTTGGCAAAGAAGTTACTGAATACTATCTAAATGAAGGTCAGAAGCTTCTGAAAGAAAAAGGACTGGCTGTTCCTTATGAAATCACTTGGCTTGAAGGAGCCCTTATGGAAGACTACCTTCATGACCTTCAGGTTGTTCAACAATTTGCTTCTCTCAACAGAGAAATCATTTTGGATGAACTTGTAAAAGGAATGAAATGGAAGATACTGGATTCCTACGAGTGTATTCATAACTATGTAGATGCATTTCCAGAAACATTAGATACCTTCGGTTCTTCCATGCTTCGAAAAGGTGCAATCTCTGCTAAGGCAAATGAAAAATTAATTATTCCAGTCAATATGCGTGATGGTATTATTCTTGGAACTGGACTTGGCAATCCTGAATGGAACTGCTCTGCTCCTCATGGTTCAGGAAGAATCATGAAACGCGAAGAAGTAAAGAACAGATTTACAGTATCTTCCTTCAAATCAGAAATGAAAGGAATTTATTCCAGCTGCATCGGTAAAGACACTTTGGATGAAGCACCATTTGCTTACAGAGCCATTGATAAAATAGCAGAAGTCATTTCTGACACAGTAACTATTAATAAAATCATCAGACCGGTATATAACTTCAAAGCCGGAGAATCGAGGTAATCATGAGTAAATATAGAGAAACACCTTGCAAATATTATTTAAGTTTTGGCGAATGTTCTAAGGGTCGTGAGGCTGAACACAAAGGCTATTGCCAGCATTGTGATAAATACTGTCCTCGTGCTAAGGTTCGTCATATTAACAAAAAGAAACAGTATAACGAAAAGCAGCGCAGTAAATATTCTGCCTAATACAGAAAGGAAATAAAAAATGAATTTACCAATTACAGTCGCACAGGATGACTTGTTAGAAATATTACTCAATGTTGCACCAAGCAGACCGGTATTCATCTGGGGTGCACCAGGCATCGGAAAATCTGCTTTGGTAGAACAGTTTGCAGAAGAATTGGGATTACCATGTGTATCACTTCTCGGAAGCCAGCTTGCTCCTGAAGATATCATTGGAATCCCTCAGATTAAGGGAGATACTTCTGAATTCCTTCCACCTAAGATGATTGCAAGAAAAGAGCCTTATGTCCTCTTCCTCGATGAGCTCAATGCATGCTCACAGGAAGTACAGAAAGCTTTCTACTCTCTCATCCACGAAAGAAGAATCGGAGAATACCATCTCCCGGAAGGAAGCATCGTTGTCGGTGCAGGAAACAGAGCACAGGACTCTGCCATTGTAAAAACTATGTCTTCTGCTCTTATCAACAGAATGTTCCATGTACAGATGAAAGCAGATGCTAGACAGTGGATTAAGTGGGCTCAGAAAAATCATCTTCATCCTTGGGTAATTGATTACATTATCCAGAGACCAGATCATCTCTTCTCAGAACCACCTAAAACTGAGGAACCATTCTCTACTCCAAGATCCTGGCATATGCTTAGTGATGCTCTTACAGAATATGGTGCAGGCAAAAGAGAAATCTCCGGAAATACACTCAAAATGCTCTCCTATGCATGCCTTTCTCCATCTCATGCCGGAATGTTTTTAGCATATACAAAGAGTCTTAAAAACACTCATATGCTCGAGGACATCATTGCAGAAAATGCAAAATGGCCTGCAAAACCGGAAGACAGAGATATCCTCTACTTCCTTGCACAGTCTTTCAGAGCAAAGCTTATTACTGAGCTTCCAAAAAGCAAGCAGGACATTTCCGGAAATATGCTCTCATTTGTTTACAGAGCAAAGGGCATGATTAAAGAACTATCAACCATCAATTTTGAAATTGCACAGATGGTGGTTGCCTCAGATGATGAAAGCGCATTACCAGACTGGTTTATGATAGAAGTCATCCGAGATCTGCCACGATTAGTGAACAACAAATAAAGGATTTATCATGGCTTATTTAAGAAGAAAATACTATTACAGAGATGAGGACATGCCAAAGGGACTTGCTTCTCTCCTTGCAGGATTTGATATTCTGCAGCGTCATCCCCTCTTCTCTCAATTAAAAGGAACAATTGCTGCAAAGACATCTCACTTAAACGGAAAAGAAGCTATTGCCTGTGTCACAAAAAATGGCGATGTCTTTGCCAATATCTCCTCAGGACTTGATGCATCGGAATGGGCATATGTATTAGCCCACAATCTGCTGCATCTTGCATTCGGACATTTTGATAAGAATAAAATGCCACCAACTGCCCAAGCTTATCCCCTTGTCTGGAACAAGGCTTGTGATATCTATATTGCAAGATTTTTAGCTGATGTCGGATTTTGCAAAGCAGTATTTACTGATCCCGCATCAGAATACTCAATCAAGTTAAATGATGAAGTAAAAATCTACGAATATCTTCTTGAGAAAGAAGGCACCATACCTAAACAGGACTATGGATTGAATACCTCTGACACAAAGGATATGATTGGTGTAGAATCTCCCATCGTTTACAAAAATGGTGAGCAAAATGAATATGCTGCAACCTTTTCCTATGCAATCACACATTCTATGAAAAAAGCCGTCAGTGAAGTAGGCGGATACGACTTTAGCAAGAAGAAAGACACTGTTATAACCAAAGCAGCTGAATGGTTTCTGGCTCACTTTCCCTTACTTGGCGGTCTAGCATCTTCCTTCAAAATCATGGAAGATATCGACATCTGTCACAGATATGAGATACATATCGCTGCTGTAGATGCTACCCATGGAGAGATTTATGCCAATCCTTCCTGTGGTCTTACTTTGGAAGAATGGAAATTCGTTTTGGCTCATGAG
>CAKQRI010000062.1 GCA_934271365.1 uncultured Spirochaetales bacterium | reverse complement strand
CTGCGGCTCGTCCGTGGGAGAGTAGGTAGCTGCCAGCTTTCTTTTTCCCTTTTTATCCTGCTTTTTTATCCCCCCCCCGCTCTTTTCTTTTGCAGGGGTGTATAATTTTCCCGTTTGATTTGAAGCATCAAATATATATTCCTCATTCCTTTTTGCTTAAATTGAATTGTATTTTTTATCTTCATATACTATAAAAAATAATCTGTTTGCAGTATATTAGCTTAGTTATGATTAAGAGAAATGAGAATATTAGGAATATAGCAATTATAGCTCATGTTGACCATGGTAAGACTACGCTTGTTGATGCACTTTTCCATCAGTCAGGACTTGTTGGAAAAGACATGGATCAGGATAGAATCATGGATAGCGGTGATATTGAAAGAGAAAGAGGTATTACAATCAGTGCAAAAAACTGTGCCATTCACTGGAAAGGTATAAAGATAAACATCATAGATACACCCGGGCATGCTGATTTTGGAGGCGAGGTAGAAAGGGGGCTTTCTATGGTAGATGGTGTTGTCCTACTTGTGGATGCTGCAGAAGGGCCTCTGCCTCAGACTCGTTTTGTGCTTGAAAAAGCCCTTGCAAAGACTCTTCCGGTTATTGTCGTAATAAATAAGATAGACAGGCCTGATGCGCGTCCTGATGAGGTTCTAAACGAAGTTTATGACCTGCTTTTAGAGCTTTGTGCGGATGAGAAGATGCTTGAAGTTCCTGTCTTCTATGCAAATGGAAGAGAAGGCCGCTGTGGCAGGTCACTGGACAAAATAGAAGATAACATGCATCTTCTGCTTGATGCGATTATAGATGATATTCCTGCTCCTGTTTATGATGATTCAGAGCCTTTCCAGATGCTTGTATCTGATTTATCATATTCTGATTTTCTAGGACGCCTTGCTGTTGGAAAGGTAATCAATGGAACAGCTACAACAAATGATTCTCTTATATGCATTAAGAAAGATTCAATGGAACAGCTTAGAGTAACACGTCTTCAGGCTTATGATGGACCAGTATTCAAGGATTGTGCAAAGGTTGAACCAGGGGATATCATTGTTCTCTCTGGGGTAAATGATGTTTCTATTGGTGATACTATCTGCAATAAGGATGAAGTTAAGGCCCTTCCAAGAATTGAGGTGGATGAACCTACTGTTTCAATGCTTTTCACCAAGAATATTTCTCCTCTTGCTGGACGTGAAGGTAAGGCTGTTACAGGTGCAAAAATCTGGGAGAGACTTCAGAAGGAAGCTTTAAGAAATGTTTCAATCAGAATAGAAAAGAATCCTGATGATACTTTTACAGTAAAAGGCCGTGGTGAATTCCAGATGGCAATTATAATAGAGGAAATGAGAAGAGAAGGCTTTGAGCTTTGTGTTGGTCGTCCTCATATTATTTTCCATACGGATGAAAACGGTAATAAGACTGAACCTATAGAAGTCCTGCAGATTGATTGTCCAGAAGAATACTCTGGTACTGTCATGGAGAAGCTAGGACGAAGGAAGGCTGTTATGAGTGATATCACATATACAGCTGGAAACAGAGTTAAAATCCGCTTTGAAATACCTGCCAGAGGCCTTATCGGCTATAGGGATGAATTCCTTACCGATACACGTGGATTCGGAATAATGAATAGTTATCTGAAGGGGTATGAGCCATATAAAGGAGATTTTCCTGATAGGTATTCTGGTTCTCTTGTATGTGATCGTGCCGGTGATGCTGTAGCCTATGGCCTCTGGGAGCTAGAAGACCGAGGCAGGTTTTTTATTGTTCCTGGTGATCCTGTGTATGAAGGAGAGGTTGTTGGTGAAAGAAATAAAGAGGGTGATCTGCTTCTTAACCCAACAAAAACAAAAAAACTAACAAACCTCAGAGCTTCTGGCAAAGATGAGGCTGTAACATTAACACCTGTATTAAAGCCATCTCTTGAGCAGGCTATTCAATTCATTAAGGATGATGAATGGGTTGAGGTCACGCCTGTGTCGATTAGAATGTGCAAGAAAATTCTGGACTCACAGCAGCGTAAGATTTTTAATAGCAGAGGAGAGATTCCTCATTATCTGATAAATAATCAGAGATAATTCTTTTTATTCACAAAGGTGTTCTGTAGGATACCTTTGTGAAAATGACTCTGTGGCAGATTTTAATCTGTCTTCAATCACTAATTTAGATAAATATTAAATATGTTTTATATTCTTCTTTTTTGATTCTGTGTAGAGATTCTTATCTATTTGATAGATTCTTTTTCTATGTTTTTATTTGTCATAGTTATTTCATATATTAAGTAGATTTTATATTGTTTTTATATCTTCTGACCAAATAATTGTAAAAAATTATATTCTCTTAATATATTCTATAATAAAAAAGTATACAATTAATTATGTGAAATAGTACTTTTTAATATGTTTTATTATATCGAAAATGTAAAAAAGTTATATATATTTACTATAATAATCTGTTTGATTAATTATTCATTATATATAATAAATAAAAGATTTAATATCTAAATTGTATAATTCTAATATTTAATATCTATGTGTTATTAATTTGATAAATATAGTTTAACTATTAGTAAATATTTTTTATATGGAATTTATGATGAAATTAATTGTTTTGCTGGTATTACTATATCGGATCATAATGAATTCCATTTGATAAAAATTTTTATATCAAATCATGAGCATTGTTTTTTTCTGGTGTTTTCAATGTGATTTCAAACTTCTGTACGGGTGTTTATTTTTACAATGAGATACGGTTAGTCATAATTGTTTGCCTATGATGAAATGCGATGTTTTTCACTGTTTTTTCTTGAAAATTTCTTAGATTCAATATCTTCATTCTTATGATTCTGATTTGTTGTATTGTAGTTTTTATTATAAAACAATTGAATTATATATTCTTATTTAGGAATAATATATTAAATATTTATTTAAATGGTAATATATTTTGTATTAAAATTATATAATAATTATACTATACTGATTATAGTATTTAATTTATTTATATTAATATTGCAATGATATGATTATTGTTTTAATCTAAAATTAATACAAGGAGAAAGCTTGAGATGTCAAAGGCTATTGCTTTTTATTTGCAGAAAGGTGGTGTAGGAAAAACAACTGTTGCAGGAACGCTGGCTGCACAGTCCGCCCTGAAAGGTAATAAAACTTTGATGATTGATTGTGATCCTCAAGGTAATCTTTCTTCTTGGTTCCTTGATTCAGCTCCCCGGTTTGAGCTTGCTGATGTGCTACAGGGAAAATGCTTTGTCAGTGATGCGATTATTCCGGTGGACAATCTTCCTGAGCTTGCGATTTTGCCGACTTTTGGAATTGGTGGATCATTGAAGAATTATAGTGAGACAAAACTGGTTGATGAGCCTTTTGTTATTCAGGATTTAATCAGTGAGCTTTCGGATTATGAGCATATAGTGCTTGACCTATCTCCAGGATTTGGGCGTTTAGAACGAGCTGCGCTTATTGCCAGTGATGAGATAATCACTCCAATGACTCCGGAGGTATTCAGCTTGGATGGTCTGGAGATTTTTATCGATGAACTGGCAAAGCTGAAGAAGAATTTCAAATCAACAGTAAAGCATAATAAGACTATAATAAACTCTTTTGATGAGAGAATAAAACAGCATCGAGATATTTTTGCAGCTGCATCTGCTTCTGGCAGATATGAGGTTTTCAAGATTCCAGTTGATCCTCTTTTCAGGAAGGCACAGGAAGCTGGAAAAATTCCTCAGTTATATAAGACCAGAGGAAGAGGATTGAAGCCTGCAACAATCGAGGCATTATACGCACTTAACAAGCTTATTTGGAAATAATAGGGGGAGGGTAGATCAGATGGCATTAAGAAAAGCAGATACAGGTAGTTCCGAAAGCTTAAGTGGAAAGAAAGCAAGAGAAGTCTTTTCAGCAAGGGAACCAAAGGAAAAAAAGATTCTTACCACATTTTCCATAGAGCCTTCATTCAAGGAAGATCTTGAAGCCCTTTTTGATGAAATGGGTTTAGGATGGGCTGCCGGAATCCGTTTTGCGCTTAAGGAATTCTATAAGAAACATACAATAAATTAATTTTTTTATATTGAAAAGTTATTTTATTTTAATAAAACCAATATAAATCTTATATATTTTAACAATATACTTATATGTTTTCTATTTGGCATTTCTTATTCTGTTAAGAAAATCATGAGCAGCACTTATTGAAGCCTTCTTTTCTTCTTCTTTTGATTTTTCCTCGTCAGCAATAAGTTCATGGGGTATTTCCTTAAGAAATCGAGATGGAATTGCCATTTTAGCTTCACCTTCGCGATTAGTGCGTTCTTCTGCATAATTAATGATTAGTTTCTGCCTTGCTC
>CAKQRI010000061.1 GCA_934271365.1 uncultured Spirochaetales bacterium | reverse complement strand
GTCATATGGCGAGTCATTGTCGAACATATCCATCTCAAAGAAGTGGCTGTTGAAGGCAAGACGGGGCACATTCCCGCTCCCGCTCAGATATCCCAGATAGTCTCCGAATGGAACGAATGTCACATCATCAAGATCCCCGCATGCTATATACAGCCATCCGGAATCCTCGAGCTTCTTGATGAATGAAGCAACCCTCTGGTCTTCTGATTCTATCCCGTTTCCATTCCTTCTTATCCTGCATTCCCTCTTCATCTCATTGAGGCCTGATGAGAATGCGAGAGTGCTATTGAACAGCAGCCCATCTCCGCTCTCATAAGGAAATGGGGATTCAATCCTATCAGGGATGTGGAATATGACCACAGCTCCATATAGATCCCGGTGCTTCGGGATAGTGAAGACCGTATACATCCTGCATATCTCATCAAATGCTGACTTAGTGAAGCCAGGATGGCAGAACTCAAGCTCATCCCACTCAAAGCCGCGCACTATCTGATAGCGCTGCATCTCTCCGTTTTCATATCTTACTGTTCTGATCTCTGACTCAATCATCCCTTTACTCCTGCTGATAGTGAATTCTCAATGATATATCTCTGACAGAAAATATAGACAATGATCAATGGAAGCACAGATAACACACTTCCTGCCAGCAGCAATGACCACTGTGATGAATATGCACTCTGGAACTGAGTCAGTCCAAGAGTCACTGTATACATGCTTGGCTTTGATATATAAAGCATAGGACGTAGCAGATCATTCCAGTTATTCATGAATGCAATAATGAAAAGCGTAGCAAGAGGAGCTGTGGCTTCTGGGAAATATATGTCCCAGTAGATCTTCCATGCATTTGCACCATCAATTATAGCAGCATCAAAAAGAGCTTCTGGAATTGATTCAAATACGCTTATGAACATGAATGTACCGAAAGCACCTGCCAGGAAAGATGGAATGATAAGAGGCAGATAGCTATCAAGCCAGCCTATCTTCATCATAAGATAATATTCAGGAATAATGGTTACCTGATGAGGAATCATCAATGTTATCAACAGCAGAGTAAAGAACAGCCTGCTTCCTCTGAATTTCATTTTAGTAAATGCAAAGGCAGCCATAGGACAGACAAGGATCTGTCCAACAGCAGCAAGGCCTGCAACAATAAGTGAATTGACTATGTATTTCCAGAAATTATAAGCATTGAGAACTACAGCATAGTTCTCCCACATCCCTTTCTTAAAAAGCTTTTCAGGCCAGAATCTTGGAGGATATGCATAGATCTGAGCATCACTCATAAAAGAATTAAGGACCATCCATATGAAGGGGAATACTGAAATGAATGTGACAAGAAGCACCAATATAGGAATAATAAATCTAGAATTGCTTTTCTTAACCATTACATGCTCCTCAATCCAATGGCTGTGCCCATTTCTTTTTTATTATGAAATTAAACAGGGTAAGAATGCCGACTAAAGCCAGAAGCACATATGCTATTGCCTCTGCATATCCTACTCGGTAGTACATGAATGCATTAAGGTATACATCATATACAAGTGTATTCGTTGCATTCTTAGGGCCACCATGAGTCATTGCATGAATCAGTTCGAAATTCTTGAATGCATCCATAATTGCTACAGTAAGCACGAAGAATGTTGTAGGAGCAAGCATAGGTATAGTGACTTTAAAAAGACGCTGAGCCGAATTCGCACCATCAACTACAGAGGCCTCTATAACATCCTTACTTATTGCCTGAAGTCCAGCAAGGAAAAGAATCATATAATAGCCTGCCATCTTCCATACCTGGACAAATGTAAGGGTTCCAAGTGCATACTTTGTATCACTGAGCCAATATGGAGCACTGATTCCTATTTTTGAAAGGAGAATATCAATAAGTCCGAATTTAGGTCCAAGAAGCCACGACCATACAATACCTACAGCAACAGATGATGTGATTACAGGCATATAAATAGCAGCTCTGAAGAAATTCATACCCTTCATCTTATGATTTATCAGAACAGCAAGCAGCAAGCCGATTACCATTGATCCCACAACATACCAGAATGTAAGAGAGACTGTATTCCAGACAACCTGATAGAAATCTGGATCCTGGAATAATTCCCGGAAATTATCCAGTCCGATGAAAACCGGATCTCTGAGAAGATTCCATTCCGTGAATCCAAGATAAAGCGATCCTGCAATAGGAATCAGCCTGAACATGAAAAGGCCGATCAATGTAGGAAGAACGAATAACCATGGTGTATACCAGCTATGCCATTTATATGTCTTTAATTTTGCCACTTGATTCCCCCATAAATAATCGGAGGGCATAACTTCCTATGCCCTCCGAATACAGATCCATGATTATTTATAATAGCGAGCAAGAACCTTATTGATGCTTTCAGTTGCACTCTTCATACCAGCATCAAAAGAGATCTCACCATTGATAATGCTATCAATTATTCCATTAAGTCCCATGCTATCTGCTGCAGCATAGCCTCTCCATTCACTCCAGCCCTTTGTATAAGATGTTGTCATCTCATCAGATGCCATATCTCTGAGAAGCTGCATATTAGCACCTGGCTGAACTGTAAGATCTACAAATTCATCAGATTCTGTCAGAGGTCTATATGCAGGAATCTTACCAGCCATGAACTGATCAAGGCCAATTCCCTCTCCTGCTACATACTTTGCGAATTTCCAAGCTGCTTCTACATTCTCCGAATTAGGAGAGATTGCATAGCTATCTGGCCAAGCATATGTGATTCTCTTTCCACCACTTGGTCCCTGAGGAACTCTCTCAAATCCCCACTGGAATTTGTCTCCAAGCTTTCTGAAATCATCAACATACCAGCCGCCATCAACCCACATAGCACAGAGCTCATTAGGGAATACCTGCTGATTCTTAAGAGCACTCATATCCTTCTGCCTTGGAGCGGAATGATCAACAAGAACCATATCAGTAAGCATCTTCAATGCTTCCATTGCATTCTCATCCGGCTCAAATCTCATTGTATCCTTGTTTACAAGATATCCATTGTTAGCAAAAATCCATGATTCTGCATGTGCATAACGGCCATAGAACCAATAGCCCCACTGATCAGGAGTTCCATCCCCATCCTTATCTATTGTAAGAGCTTTTGCTGCACTTCTGAAATCCTCCCATGTCCAGTCAGCTGAAGGATAAGCAATGCCTGCAGCATCAAACATATCCTTATTGTAGAAAAGGACAGTGTTGACAAGTGCAAAAGGAATTGCATAGTAATGATCAGCATTGGCAATATCTTTTGTAACATCAAATATCGGCTGATAGAATCTATCGAAGAAATCTGGCTCTGATGCAATAAGATCATCAAGATTTCTCAATAGACCTTCACTTGCCCATTCTTCAATATATCCAGAAGAAAGCATAAATACATCTGGAAGCCTCTTCTGCTGAGCCTGGATTCTAAGCTTTGTCCAATACTCTTTAGAATCGACAATTGTATTATTGACTTTGATTCCTGGGTTCTTTGCTTCAAAATCTGCAATGATTGTCTTATTCTGCTCAATCATCTCTGGATCCCAAGTCCACCATTCAATAGTGACTTCCTTATCCTTAGATGTACCTGTTGCTGTCTTTTCTTGCGTTCCTGTAGCAAATAAAGAAACACACATAAATGCTACCATTACGAATACTAATAATTTTTTCAAGATGACCCTCCTGTTATTTTTACACTTCAGATTATAGAATACGTTCTCTTGGATTACCACTACATTTAGCAAACTGAAATGTCTTGACAATTTTGATCTTTCCAGAAACAGCAATATCTTGACGATACAAGCAGACTGACATAAGAACTCTTCATTAAACCTTGAGTGCTTTCATAACTCACTTCTGATCCTTCACTGCTGCAATAAGCCTATCAAAATCACTCTGATACAATCGATCCTGGATAATCCTGTACTTTTCAAACCCACTCTCAGCAAAAGCCTTGACTATTGCTGCAGTTACTCTACCACTGCCACTTAAAATCTCAGCATCATTGAACTTGAGAAATGCATCAAGCTTATAGGCCCAGTCTTCCATTGTCATAGGAATATGCCGTCTAGCCTGCCTTGTTGCATAGTCAAGATACATTGTGACAATTTCATTGAGTTCTTTTATTTCATCTTTTTGAAAGGTAATTCTTAGCAATAGAGACATCTGCCTTTACAATCTTACCATCTGGAGCATTCTTCCATGATGTCAGTCCCATATGCTCCTTTGCTGCATCTGCCCTATTCATGATGACTTCTGCGGCTGTGTTACCATGCATAGCATAGTGCATCTTGTTCTGCACTGTAGCAAAGAATTTCTTTGTAATAGGACTATCAACATCATAATCTGATGCAGTTGAATATATATCAGTTATCTTCTGATAGAATCTTCTCTCACTTGCTCTAATCTGGATTTATATTAAAAAAGTAGACATAAAATAAGAAGGAAATATAATAAGGAAGAAGACAAGGAGAAAGAAGGGAAT
>CAKQRI010000060.1 GCA_934271365.1 uncultured Spirochaetales bacterium | reverse complement strand
AAACGCTGAATCTGCTTGGCCTTACTCCTATTGATTTCGGCAATGTCGGCAATGACATAGCACTGAAGGATTTCTTTGAAGGAAATGGGTGGAGAATTAACACATCTTTTTCTATGGGATTTTCTCTTGAAGATGTAGAGAAAGCAGGAGAGGCAGAGATTAACATAGCTGTTTCTGAATGCGGTGTAGAGGTCGCTGAATTCATGAAAGAGCATTATGGTATCCCTTATATAACTGGGATCCCTTTGGGAGATGGCAGAGCATTCATGTCGAAGATCAGTGGTAATCTAGGCAGCTGTTCTGAAAATACAAATTCAAGGCGTATTCTCATAATCGGAGAGCAGGTTGCATCATGCTCATTGAGAGATGAGATAAGGCTTCGTGGTAATATATCAGTTGATGTTGCTATTCCGTTTTCGCATAGGAAAGAGCTTTTAGAGCCCGAAGATTATCCGTTTGTGCAGGAAAAGGATCTGATAAAGATAGTTAACAGTGGCCGTTATAGTGATATTGTCGGTGATCCTTTGTTCAGGGATCTTCTGCATAATCCTGATGTTAGTTTTTATGATATGGCTCATGTTGGGATCTCAAGTAAGTTCCATTGGGATGAAGTAAGGCATATAATAGGTCCTGAAATGGATTCTTTTATATCCAGTATAATTTAGCTGGCTTTACTGGAAGCAATATCTTTGTTATGTTTCTCTCATATGGGTCTCGCTGATTTATATACAGGATACGTGAGGAATAAAGCCGAGCATGGAGAGAATGCCTGGGATAGTGCTTATCTTGGGCTGAAGCTATTTCGCATGAAGAGCCATATTCTCCCTGATAAGTCAATTTCTAAAGGCTACAGCAAGCTTGAATCTATGATGATGGACCATGTAGTTTCAGCATTCTCTGGAGCTGGCTATGCCAGGTCTTCAATATTCGCACCACATGAGATATTCCTCTCTGCAGGCATGAAGAGCCTCTCTTCTGAAGCTATTTCATGCATGCTATCTCATGGATATGGCTTAGAGAAGGCTTTTATAGATATAACAGAGAGTGAGGGGATTACTTCTACTTTATGCTCATATCATAAGGCTTTTGTTGGAGCAGCAGAAAGCATGCTGCCTCCTCCCCTTATATCGGTATCCACATCATTAGCCTGTGATGGGAATCTCTGCTCATTCCGTTATTTATCAGAAAAGCATGAGATCCCATTCCATTTCATTGATGTTCCTTATGCATGTGATAAGTCATCTATTGATTATCTTGAAGAACAGCTGAAAACGATTGCTTTCTCAATTCCAGGGTTCAGCCTCAGCCGTCTGAAAGAGATTCTGGATATAGAGAACAGGACAAGAAATGAGATGATGAGATTCTATGAACTTTCTTCTATGAGATATTATCCTGGAAAGCTGATGGATCAGATGTATGCAATAATGGCAACGCATTCCCTTCTTGGAACAGAAGGATTTCTTAGCTGGATTAGGAATGTCAACAAAGAGCTTGAAAGAGCGCCGGAATTCACTGGAAGGAATATCTTATGGGTGCATGTCATACCATTTTATTCAGAGCCATTAAGAGCGCTTTTTGATTCATCGCCTCGCTATCAGGTAGCTGCATCTGATATGCTTTTTGATTCCTTCTCAGATCTGGATGCAGATAGTCCTTTCAGGTCTCTTGCTATCAAGATGATAAAGCATGCATTCAATGGCGGGTATCAAAGAAAAATAGAGCACATAGATAAAATCATGGAAATTCATCAGACTGATGGAGCTATTGCATTCAGTCAGTGGGGCTGCAAGCAGGCAAATGGTGGTCTTCCGCTATTGAAAGCGCATTATATGAAAAAGAATCTTCCGCTTCTGATATTGGATGGAGATGCAATAGATAAACGAAATAGCCAGGAAGGACAGATTAAGACACGAGTCGAAGCTTTTCTAGAGCTTCTGGAGCAGAGATGATTGGTTATATATGCAAGTATGCACCTGTTGAGGTCTTTGAGGCGATGGGAGAAGAGTGCGCGCCTATAATGCCTCTTCCTTTGGCTGTGGATTCAGAGAATGATATCCATATTAGCCTGTGTTCTTTTATTAAAGCTGTATTCAATGAGATTGAGGCGCATAGCTATGATGGAGTGGTTCTCACTACCTGCTGTGATAGCACAAGACGCTTATATGATATGCTCTTATCGCGTTTTCCTGGTAAATTCATTTATCTTCTGGATCTTCCACGCAATAAAAGTGCTGAGGCGATAGCTTTATATAAAACAAGAATCATCGATATGGTAAGAGCTTATGAATCCTTTTCAGAAAGAAGCTTTTCAGATAAGTCTCTAAAACTATGCAGTACCTGTAAGACTGCAGATCCATATCCAGAGCTTTCGCGAGATAGGCTGAATGTTGTTCTTGCCGGAGCAAGAATGAATCCTCAGATTAAGGCAGTGCTTGCCGAGAAGGATGTGAATATAGCAGCAGATTTCTCTTGTACAGGAATTGATCGAGCTATATCTGCATCTGGCAATGATCTCCTGCTATCTTATGCAGAATCTCTTCTTGAACAGTATCCATGCATGCGAATGTCTGAATGTGGCAGAAGATTTCAGAGTGAGATAACTAAAGCAGATGGCATTATCTATCACACAGTGCAGTTCTGTGATATGTACTCATTTGAATATGCCTCATTTCATTCTTATTTCAAGGATAAGCCTGTTCTATCCATAGATACTGATTATACATCGGGTGCGATTGGGCAGGTAAGGACTCGTGTTGAGGCATTTGCTGAAGAGCTTGAGAAAGGAGAGAAGATGAAGATCAATGAAAGTGGACAGTATGTAATCGGAATAGATAGTGGTTCAACAAGTACGAATGGAGTGCTTATGGACCTGAATGGGAATATAGTTTATAGCTCTGTTATTCCAACTGGTGCAAGGGCTTCTGAAAGTGCATATTCTCTTTATTCTAGGATTCTCTCTGATAATGGGCTTTCAGATTCAGATATAATGGCAACAGTTGCAACTGGATATGGCAGAGAATCCCTTCCTTTTTCATCTTCATCTGTAACAGAGATAAGCTGCCATGCAAAGGGCGCACATTATATCAATCCCAGTGTAAGAACACTTCTCGATATAGGTGGTCAGGACAGCAAGGCAATAAGAATCGGGAAAGAAGGAGAAGTCCTTGACTTTGCAATGAATGATAAATGTGCAGCAGGGACAGGCAGATTCTTAGAGTCGATTTCAAGGACTCTTGAGATCCCTCTTGAAGCCCTAGGTGGCTATGCGCTGCAGTCTCATAAGGAGATAGAGATTACCAGCATGTGCACGGTGTTTGCAGAATCTGAGGTCATATCACTGATTGCAGGTAATAATGATATAGAGGACATAGCCTCAGCTGTATGCTCCTCTATTGCATCTAAATCCTATAGCCTTATGAGAAGGGTTGGAATTGAGAGCAATGTCATGATGAGTGGTGGCGTTGCCAGGAATAAAGGAGTAGTCAGAGCTTTAGAGAAGAAACTTGGCATGCCTGTATTGATTCCAGATTCTCCAGATTTAGTCGGAGCTATAGGTGCTGCTTTATTTGCGCTTGATGAAGTGAATTCTGGTGGTTCATCTATTCACAAAAAGCAGAGTGAAGTTTAATATTCCTGCTATGCATGTACATCCTGTAGATTTTTCTCATGGAAAAGTTTCCAGCTGCATACTTAAGCTATCTTTTCCGCTGATTGTAGCAGAGATTGTCAATCTTCTATATAACATGGTAGACCGCATATATATTGGTCATATTCCATATGTTGGAAGCACAGCTCTTACAGGTCTGGGGCTATGCTTTCCGATTATATCGCTTATCAGTGCATTTGCCCGTCTTTATGGCTTCAATGGTGGAGCTCCGCTATCATCTATGGCTAGGGGAAGAGGTGATAACGAAGAGGCTTCATATGTAATGGGTAATTCCATATGCCTTGCTATCATTACCGGCATTGTAATTGGGACTGTAGTCATAATCTTCGCTAGGCCTATTCTATATGCATTCGGTGCAAGTGATGCATCTTATAAATATGCATCAGAATATCTTAGGATATATGCATTAGGCACAGTCCCTGTTCTGATGGCTCTGACTATGAATGCTTTTATAAGCAGCCAGGGATTCTCTGGAATCAGCATGCTCTCTGTATTGATTGGTGCTGTTTCGAATATAATGCTGGATCCAGTGCTGATCTTCATTATGAATCTAGGCGTTAGAGGTGCTGCAATTGCAACTGTGATCAGCCAGAGCTTATCAGCGCTCTTTGCTCTTTCATTTCTTTTAGGAAAGAATGCTGTAATCCGTCTAGATGCGAAGCATATGAAGCTTTCCCATCGTCGAACTCTTGATATAGTCATACTTGGTACAAGCGGGTTCACGATGGGTGCAACAAATTCAATTGTGCAGCTTGTATGCAATAAGGTGGCATTCATATGGGGTGGGGATTTATATGTTGGGGTGATGACAATACTGAACTCTGTCCGTGAGATTTTCAGTACCCCGATTAACGGAGTTGGAAGCGGGGCTAGTCCAGTAATGAGCTATAATTATGGTGCCGGAAATGGCCAGAAGGTGAGAAAAGCTAGCAGATTCATGCTATTGAGCTGCCTCGGAATCTCACTCGCTGTCTGGACTTTTGTATTTGCGTTTCCTCGTTCTATGGCAAGC
>CAKQRI010000059.1 GCA_934271365.1 uncultured Spirochaetales bacterium | reverse complement strand
TGACAATTCAGTCTGCGAGAGCTTCTTCAGATATCTGAAGCAGGAGCAGACAGATAGGTTCTGCTACAGGACATTTGATGAGCTCAGGGCTTCGCTGTTCGAGTACATCGATGGCTACTATAATTCCAGGAGGCTGCATTCCGCCATTGGTTATAAAACCCCGAATGAGTTTGAGAAGCTATATTTTGATTCTTTATGATTCTTTCTTATTTTTTGTCTACTATATTGACTGTGGTCTAATAATTGAGCTTCGCTTCTTCTTCTCTCATAGGTCTTATCCTCTCAAAAACATCCTTCCTCATGTCCTTCTCCATTTTTTTCTGGAGATTAACATAAGCCTTTTCCCTTGGATATTTGGATCTACATTTTCAATTGCTATTTTCCTACATTTTTATTTTGCTATGTACATTGCCGATAACGCATTCTAAATCAATTGTGGTGTAATTTTTATGTTTTATGCAAGATGAAGTGTTTTCAGGGCCATTTTTGCGCCATGATAGTTAATGCTTCCTGGTCATCTCGGGATATAGGGCTTCAAAATGCGCTGTTATGGATTAACCATACCTTCATGGCTATGAAAATAATGCATACTTCTTACGATTGCAGCATAAAGGAATACTTCAACTTCAGAAAAATTTTCAGGCCTGTATTCCAGATTGATAAAAATAATTTTAAACTTTATAAGTCTTAAGTATTAAGCATTTATCATACAAGTAATTGTTATTTTAGATGTCTAAAGTGTAAATTCATTCAGGCAATTCCAAGTACAATTTTTTAGCTAGCAATGACGGAGTCATAACTCATGACATGCATCCGGATATTTCTTATGCTGTATTGAAAAGATTTTTCTTCCCAAAAAATAAGGCGTGATTCTCGTTCTCTGAACATTACAACTCCGAATATTCTGACAGTTTACACTTTTTTCGGAACAGCTATTGACTCATCAA
This sequence comes from uncultured Spirochaetales bacterium, assembly GCA_934271365.1. GTDB lineage: Bacteria > Spirochaetota > Spirochaetia > Sphaerochaetales > Sphaerochaetaceae > Ornithospirochaeta. The sequence goes on along the minus strand of CAKQRI010000059.1, from coordinate 3,841 downwards.
AGATGGAATTCCTATGATTAATACGAATATCGCGACAATTTACACTTTTTTCGGAGTATAAGATGACTGAGATAAAAAGAGACACATATCTTCAGCGTATTGTGAAAAGGATGGGCAATGGCAGAGCAAAGGTCATCACGGGAATAAGAAGATGCGGGAAAAGCTACCTTCTGTTCACCTTATTCAGAAACTACCTTCTCTCCTGTGGTGTTGATGAAGGCCACATCCTTGCTTTTGCTCTTGACGATGATGAGAACGAGCATCTCCTGAACAGGCATGCTCTGGGATTGGAAATACGCTCAAGAATCAAAGATGATAAAACATACTATGTATTCCTTGATGAGATACAGAATGTCGAAGGTTTCGAGATGGTCATCAACGGACTTCTTCATAAACAGAATGTTGATGTCTATGTTACCGGCAGCAATTCAAGATTCCTTTCCTCAGATATAATCACTGAATTCAGAGGCAGAGGCGATGAAGTCAGGATAAGACCGCTTTCATTCAGTGAAATCAGACCACTTTACAATTCGGATGATGAAGCCTGGGATGATTACTTCAATTATGGAGGACTTCCTTCAATCTATGCAGAAGGAATGGATGATGAGCAGAAAGTGTCTTTTCTCGAATATGTCACAAAGACAATCTACATCAAGGATATTGTTGAAAGAAACAAACTCAAGGATGACAAAGGCATCAGCAACGTGCTTGATCTCCTGTCCTCTGCAACGGGCAGTCTGACAAATCCATCGAAACTCGCCAATACATTCAAAAGCAAAGGACAGAAAGGAATGACGGACAAGACCATTTCCAACTATCTTAGATTTATTGAGGAAGCCTATATGGTCGACCGTGTCCAGCGATATGACATCAAAGGGAAGGATTACATCGAATCACCTTATAAGTTCTATTTCTCAGATATCGGTGTCAGAAACTCCAGAATCAACTTCAGACAGGTTGAAGAAACTCATATCATGGAGAACATCATCTACAATGAACTCAGGGCAAGAGGATATCTTGTTGATGTCGGGATTATAGAGCACAGGGATAAGACCGATGATGGCAAATACAGAAACAGACAATATGAAGTGGATTTCATTGCAAATCTTGCTGGCAAACGATACTACATACAGTCTGCACTGTCTCTGCTTGATGAAGGGAAGCTGGAACAGGAACTAAGATCCCTTTCCCTGATCAGAGATTCATTCAGGAAGATTGTGATTACAAGGGACAGAATAAAGCCAAGACGCACAGAAGACGGAATTCTAATAATCAACCTTTTTGACTTTCTGCTTAATGCTGGAGCAATAGAACAGTAACGCAAAAAGCTATTCCAGGTTTTGCTTTCAAGACTTAAATAATGGTATTAGCCATTTAGACTTTAGCCGTATATATCTTATATTACACTTAATTATAACAAGTTGCTTAGTTTATACATTTAAAGTCTATACTACTAAATTATTTTCTATGTCTTGTTGTCTGAAGTTTATAGATTGCTTCTGCGGCATCTGATAATTCAGGGTTCAAAGCACGGCTCTGCTTTATAAGATAGGCGATAAGACTTGAGACATCACCTCCGCACAAACCCTGCTCATTCATCTCCTTTGAAAGCATATTGCAATAGATGAAATCATTGGCAGTCATCTTGACTGTAACGTTCTTAATGATCTTTGATCTATCGAGAGTAGCACTGGGTCTTCCCATCTTCTTCTTTACTGCAGGTTCTACGAGTGGTACTTCTGGGGCTGGCGACACCTTCTGAGGTTCAGCAGCCTTTGACTTCTTTTCTTCAATCTCTGTATTCCATGCATCCATCAGTCTGCTCATATTCAAATCTCCTTCAGTATCTCTTCAAACAGTGCATCATAGTCCTTTGAAATCGGGCTCTTTTTACCTTTGACTGTACTGTTCCTGTTTGCCTGGGCATCTTCAATTGCAACACTCTGCCTGATCTTTGATTCAAAAACTTTGGTGTTGAGGAACTTTGATGAGATTATCTCAAGATCCGGAATAGCTTCCTTACTGAGTCTGGTACGGGGATTATAACGTGTAACAAGTAGACCAAGGATCCTAAGTTCTGGATTAGCTGATTCCTTCACTTCGTTAATAGTTTCTGACAGAGCCCTGAGTCCCTGAATGGAGAGAGCATTTGCGTTGACCGGAACAATAACATAATCAGCGGCGATAAGAACATTCCAGTTGATGATACCGAGAGTCGGAGGGGAATCTATGATACATATGTCATATAGTGATGAAACATCTTTCAATGCATTCTTCAGCAGCTGCATTGAATTAACTCCTATGAACATCCTGTCTGCATTACTCATAAGAATGTTGTTGGGAACAAGACCCACTCCTTCTGCTGTCTTAATTACAGCATCCTGAAGAGAGACTGTTTTTGAGAAAACATCCTTCAATGTATGCTGGCCCTCTTTATCAGGATTGATACCGTAGATGTACGTCATGTTAGCCTGGGGATCGGCATCGATAGAAAGTGTCCTCTTTCCTGCCTTTGCAAAGCGGGATGCAATCTCGACTGCACTTGTAGTCTTGCCGACTCCACCTTTCTGATTGATCAGAGCAATTGTGGTCATAGAATTCCTCCTTTGTATTTATAATGTGTCATGAAACTTTATCAGTCAAGACTATAAAAGTATAAATAAGTTTAGACGTATAAATAGCTTATGATATTAGATTTACGCTATAATAAAAAATTATCCATTTTATACTTATAAAGTCTTTTATTTTTAATGAATTTTGTAAGATAATATTATTAAGGATAAAGTCATTCAAAAACATTCAACTCTGCACCATGGAGAGAACCGATGAGCAACAACTCTTACAACTATCAACCTGGAAAAGACAACGACTATGAAGGAATGCCGAAGAAGCGATTCAGTTGGCTTGGATTGTTATCGAAGATAAGAAACTTATGCTTTCTGACTCTTCTGCTTATCGTTGTATTCACAGTCTGACCAAGCCTCCACAATGAATCATACATGTGCTTCCGGCTTATCATCGGGCTTATCTTCAATAAGGAAATATTCTCACTTGTTGTTACAAGTTTCATAGAAGGCTTTGAGATTCAACCAATTACAAGAAGTATAGAGCTGCTTGTTCTGGTGGTCAGTGTATGGAAGCTCATCTTCAGAGGGAAGATCCTTGCTTTTCTCAGAATCAAATCAATTGTCATGCTTTCGCTTGCCTCATACTGGCTCTATCTGATTCTCTTCTATGGGCTGAATATCACAACACTGCCAATCTGGAATGAATATGCGAGTTTCTTCATATACAGTCCTATGTTCTGCTGGTTATATCCTCTAGGGCTCGATGTAGCAATGAGAGTATACGCTGTCATCATCGTTCTGATTGCCTGCTACCTTGCTACTGTAATCTTCTATGGATCATCAGTAAGAGAAGGACAGAAACTTGACAGGGATGACATGGAAGAACTTGGAATCAATGATGTCATGAGAAGAGTCAACCCAATCAGAAAGCTTTTTCTTCCACGTCCACGTTTTTACGCTACTGACAATTTCAGCCAGAATGCCTACTCATCCGGACGGAATATCGTGATTGCCCTTGATGTGTTTGATGAAGGAATAGAAGTAGCACAGGGCGTGATAGCTCATGAACTCGGTCACTACTATCACTATGACACAGATGCTTCACTGATCTGCAATGTAGCTATCATGGATTTATATTAAAAAAGTAGACATAAAATAAGAAGGAAATATAATAAGGAAGAAGACAAGGAGAAAGAAGGAAATGGGATACACACCGAAGTATGATGAGGAATTCAAGAAGAATCTGGTAAGCATGCACAGCAATGGGAAAAGCC
>CAKQRI010000058.1 GCA_934271365.1 uncultured Spirochaetales bacterium | reverse complement strand
TTCGTTACTTTTTAACTTGACTCTCTCGCTACATTATTCGTTGACTTTTTCATTACAAAATTCATGGGCTCTTACAATGGATCATCAACCCCAGAGCGGAAGGGGATAATGCATTCGGGTACCGGAAGGATTTCTCTCCTTAATATGAGAACGATGTCATTATATGAATCCGGGGAATCTTCTGGTGCAATATCATTGATTTCATTATTCAGCAGCAATATCCAGGATGTCGTCCATTGTGATAATCCAGGAATTGAGAAGCTTGCATATTTCATTGTAAGGGGAGGTTGGCCTTCGGCCTTGGACCTGCCGTATCAATATGCTCAGTCTTTTGCATCTGACTATGTGAATGGAATTCTGCAGGAGGATATTCCAAGAGTTGCTCCTTCTATTGATCTTATTAAGATGAATAGATTCATGCGGTCTCTTGCCAGAAATGAGAGCACTACAGCATCAAAGAGAATGATTATCAGAGATATGAATGGAGAAATCTCAGATGAGACAATAAACGCATATCAGCAGATCCTCTCGAGGCTCTTTCTGTTATCTCCCCAGCCTCCATTCAGCCCTTCGATAAGGTCTTCTCTTCGTCTTAAGCAGATGGAGAAAAGGCATTTCACAGATCCAGCAATTGCTGCCGCTCTGCTTGGCGTGAATCAGGATATGCTTATGAAGGACCTTCAGACCTTCGGTTTCCTCTTTGAGTCTCTTGTTGAGCGAGATCTTTCAATATATGCATCAGCGAGAGGTGCCCGGCTGCTGCACTATCAGGATTATAAAGACAACGAGGTTGATGCCATAATAGAGGCTCCAGATGGTTCATGGGGTGCAATAGAGATAAAGCTTGGTGTAGGGGAGATTGATTATGCTGCTAAGACACTCCATAAGGCAGATTCTGCAATGAAGGATGCTACAGGCAGAAATGCATCGTTCCTCGCTGTGATTACAGGGCTTTCATCTTATGGATATTGCAGGGAAGATGGAGTCAATGTGATCCCTATAACAGCGCTTGGAGTTTGAGAGATAATGCATGTCTTCTCAATCTCTGCGATATAAAATAAAATAACGGCATTATGGTTGTTAGATTAATAGGTGCAGGCGCTGTTGGGTTATCAGTTGCTGCTAAGCTTTGCAATGTTTCAGATTTCGCACTTATTGCAGATAGCATACGCTATGAGCGTTATAAGAAAGGCATTATATACAATGGCACTCCATTGGAACTGCGAGTGCTTACACCTGAAATGGCAGATATGAAGGCTGATATCATCATTGTTGCTGTGAAGAACTTCCAGCTTGAGGAAGTGCTTGATGAGATTGCCCCATTTGTCAAGGATTCAACTGTGATTCTTTCTCTCCTGAATGGAATTGAGGCAGAAGAAGTGCTTTCATCCAGATTCGGCAGAGAGAAGCTTCTCTACTCATTCATAACGGATCTTTCCTCAAATCATAGTGAAAATGAGACCACATGCTTTCATGAAGGAACTATAGTATTCGGTGAGAAGGATAACAAGAAGAGTGCAAGGGTGTTAGAGCTTGCATCTTTATTTGAGCGAGCGGGGCAGCACTATGAGATTCCAGACGATATAATCCACTCAAAGTGGTGGAAATTCATGCTGAACACATGCTTTAATACATTATCTGCAATACTGATTGCTGATTATTATTCAATACATGATAACGAAGCCTTCATAAAAGCTGTGAAAATGATTGCCTCAGAAGTGCAGAGCGTTGCCCTGTCAGAGTCTGTAATCCTGACACAGGATGATATAGAAGAGATGATCAGGAGATTATGCAGGCTAAAGGATCATGGGATGACAAGCATGCTTCAGGATCTTCTGGCTCACAGGAAGACTGAGAATATGTACTTTGCCGGTGCTGTCTCAAGGTTAGGGCAGAAGAATGGCATAAGCACACCTATCTGTGATTTCTCTGCATTGCTTCTGGAGGCAAAACGTCATGTGCATAACTGCTGATATAGCTGAAGAGGCAAAAGCCTATGAGACATTGACAGCCGCATTGTCTGGGGATAGAGATCTGGCTTACAGCACGCTGAAAGCCTCAGGTGCAGATCTCTCTTCTCCTTTTCCTTCTTATTCCGATACAATCAGCCATATCACAGGCTTAACCAGGGAATCTCTTGATTCCATATGGCGAGATGTCCGAGAAGCATTTGATAGGGAACGCATTGATTATTCCATTATCCCAGATACATCCAGTCTGTTTCCAGAATCCCTGAAAACAGAGCCTGTTCATTATCTTTATGCACTTGGAGATACTCAGCTCCTATCTAAGTATAAAGTTGCATTCCTAGGCACTGGAATGCCGTCACTTCAGGGAAAGGAAGATACGCTGAAAGCCGTACGATGCGCATCATTGAATCCAAGAACTGCAGTCATTGCACCTCTGGATACAGGAACCTCAGCATTTGCACTTTCTGCTTCGCTTAAGAGCGGCTGTCCTGCAATAGCTGTTCTTTCTTCATTTGTCTCGAAATGCCCTAGTGAACAGCTTATGGAGCTGATGGGTGAGATATATAAGCGCGGTCTGATCATCTCCGAATTCTCTCCTTCCCAGAAGAGAGAGAAGTGGCATGTTGTATACCGCAATAAGACAATAGCCGGAATTGCAGATGCAGCATTCCTTTCTGAAGAGAAGGATGGAGGACCAAGCTGGGCAATATTTGATGGAATCCAAAAAAAGGGTTCTCCTGTTGCAATATCAAAAGCTGCATCCAGAAATCCTAATTACAAGTGGTGCCTTGACCGTACACAGAAAGGCGCCTTCGAAATACCGAAGTGCGATAATATAAAGAAGATTCTTCCTTCTCAGAGGAAAAGAAATAAAGAAGTGTTTGCGGACCTTACTCCAGACCTCTTTTCTTGACCAAAGAAAACGACCATACTAGGATATAGCAGAAAAGGAAAATAAAGATGAAAGACATTACAGCAGATCAGCTGAGACAGCTTTATATCGATTTCTTCGTCTCAAAGGGTCATAAGCAGATTTCAGGAGCTTCCCTTATTCCGGAGAACGATCCAACCGTCCTGTTCACAACAGCAGGAATGCATCCATTAGTTCCATATATTCTGGGCGCTGAGCACCCATCAGGAAAGAGACTGACTGATTACCAGAAGTGTATCAGAACCGGAGATATTGACAGTGTTGGCGATCCTCATCATCTAACATTCTTCGAGATGCTTGGAAACTGGTCTCTTGGTGATTATTTCAAGGAGCAGATGATTGAATACAGCTACGAGTTCCTGACTAAGGTTCTTGAGATTCCAACAGATAAGCTCTCTGTAACTGTTTTTGAAGGTGATGCAGAAGTTCCTAGAGATGAGGTAGCTGCAGCTAAGTGGGAATCTCTCGGAATTGCTAAGGACCATATATATTATATGCCTAGAGAAGATAACTGGTGGGGTCCTGCAGGAGAGACCGGTCCTTGTGGTCCTGACTCAGAGATGTTCTATGATACAGGCCGTGAGAAGTGTGGTCCAGACTGTAAGCCAGGCTGCAAGTGCGGTAAGTATTTTGAGATCTGGAATGATGTATTCATGGGATACAGAAAGGACAAAGATGGAAAGTACTATGAGATGGACAGAAAGTGCATAGATACCGGAATGGGAATCGAGCGTACTGTAGCTGTCCTCCAGGGCAAGAAGTCTGTATATGAGATTGAGGTATTCCAGCCTATCATACATGCAATCGAAGCACTCTGTGGAAAGAAATATGGAGAGAACGAAGAGGATGATATGTCAATCAGAATCATTTCTGACCATATCAGGACAAGTGTTTTCATTCTTGGAGATCAGAAGGGCGTTGCACCTTCTAATGTCGGTCAGGGCTATATTCTTCGCCGCCTGATCAGACGTGCTGTAAGACATGGTAAGAAGCTTGGAATTGAAGGTGAATTCCTTGGTGGGCTTGCTGAGGTTGTGCTGTCACTCTATGGAAAGCCATATCCAGAGCTCGAAGAGCATAGGGCTTTCATCTTTGATGAGCTTAAGAAGGAAGAGGAGAAGTTCAGTCTTACTCTGACAAAGGGCGAGAAGGAATTTGAGAAGATGCTTCCAAATCTGATGAAGGGTAACAGCCGTGTAATCGGAGGCAGAATCGCATTCAAGCTCTATGATACTTACGGCTTCCCGATTGAGCTTACAAAGGAACTTGCCGCAGAGCATGGCTTCTCTGTAGACGAAGAAGGCTTCAAGGCTGCATTTGAAAAGCACCAGGAGCTCTCACGTGCAGGTGCAGAGCAGCAGTTCAAAGGTGGACTTGCAGATCATAGCGAAGCAACAACTGCACTCCATACTGCAACTCATCTTCTTCATAAGGCACTCTCTGTGGTTCTCGGAGGTTATGTAAAGCAGCTTGGATCCAACATCACAGCAGAAAGACTCAGATTTGACTTCAACCATCCTCAGGCTCTTACAAAAGAAGAGATCAAGCAGGTAGAGGATCTCGTGAATGAGCAGATTGAGAAGGATCTTCCAGTAGTATGCGAGACTATGTCGCTTGATGAGGCAAGAGCTCAGGGTGCTGCTGCTCAGTTTGATGCAAAATATGGTGAGATGGTCAAAGTATATTCAATCGGAGATTTCTCAAAGGAAGTCTGCGGTGGACCACATGTTGAGCATACTTCACAGCTTGGACATTTCAAGATTGTCAAAGAGCAGTCATCTTCAGCAGGTGTAAGAAGAATCAAGGCAATACTTGAGCCTGTAAAATAACTGTTCTATCAGAAGCTATAGAACCTGTTTCCTCATAGTCGGGAGACAGGTTTTTTTATTCATAAGATTAGTCTGATTTCTCTGATTTGCTTATTCTTGGTTTTTGTATTTTTTTCTTAGTAGAAGCATTAATGCATATTAATAGTCAAAAAAAGTGGACTATTGAACAAAATAGGCGTAATTTGTATAGTAACTCAAGATTAGGAAAGAGATTTATGGTAAAAAAATATATAAAGCACTTGGCACTAGGAGTTATAAGCATTGTTTTAGCAGCATGTTCAATATCTCCTGATATCGAAGACAGACCAGAGCTTAAGCCTATAGTCACATCAATAGCAGCGCCTGCTATTGCTTCCGTTATCAATAACCACAGTGAGGATTCTCCATCTATAGATATATTATGGGATCCTGTAGATAAAGCAACTTTCTATGTAGTTGAATACCAGACAGCTCTTGATTATCTTGCTGGTAATGATTTCAGAACATTCATTACCCAGACTAATAGCTTCACGCTTGGAAGCCAGTATTTTTCGAATCCATCGGATATGCGATATGTATTCAGAGTGAAGGCTGGAAGCCAGACTCAATCGAATAGCTCTGTGCTGTATTCTCCATATTCAGAGCTGAAAGAGGGCGTCATAGTCAATTCATTCACGGTTAGCCCTGTTTTAGAGGAAAGCATATTGACTGTATATTCCTCATTTCCGAAGATCAGATCTGTTCTTGCAGATTTCAATATCGTAACACCATCTGTTAAATACTATGATGGTGATTATTCAGGGGACAGCACGCTTCCAGAGCCTCTTTCTTCATCATCTATGAAGCTGAATTCAGCAGAAGAGAAAACAATCACAGCTGTTCTTTCAATAGATGGCGATGAGGTTGCAAGAAAGACTGTATATGTTCAGAATTCAGTTGATTATTATCCTCAGCCTCTGACTTATATCTCTGGCTCTGTAAACCAGAGGGGAGCTATTACAGTTGAATGGAGATCTCCGGATATCAACAAGGGGCTTGATGCCTACAATGCTGTTC
>CAKQRI010000057.1 GCA_934271365.1 uncultured Spirochaetales bacterium | reverse complement strand
AGCTTAATACCAAGCTCAGATTCCATAATCCTGACATGCTGTGATATTGCAGGCTGGGTTATGCACAGCTCATCTGCAGCTTTTGTGAAGCTTCCTGCTTCAGCAATCTTAACAATTGAAATAGCCTTTGGATCTATAACAGATAACATATCAAACACCCTCTACAAGAATCTCGTATTTACCAGTCTCTTTGTTGTATATCTTCCTCTTCTTATTATTGGCCAGGTGATTGGAAGCAAAACGCAAAAATAAGATTACAGAGACTATGCAGCAAACAATATCGGCAACTGGCGTAGCCATTACAATACCATACATCGAGACAAGATTGTGCAGTATATACATAAGAGGAATATCAAGAATTCCCTTTCTCAGAAGAGCCAGGATAAATGATGTTATTCCATGTCCCACAGCCTGGAAGAATGAGATCAGAGTATAAGCAAGCGCAGAGAAAGGGCCACCAATACATAGAATCCTTAAGAATCTTATTCCATAATCCACTGACTCATTGCCATCTTCAAGGAAGATTCCTATGAGCATATGCGCAGAGAGGAACATCACAGCTGTGCATATAACAGCCATTCCCACTGCGAACATTATAGTTGTAAGCACGATCTTCTTTGTCTTGATGCGCTTTCCTGCAGAATAATTATAACCAAGATAAGGAAGAGCCCCCTGTGTTATTCCTCTCACTATTGAATGTGCTAGCATATTGATTTTCTTTGCAACGCCTATTCCCGCCTGGACGGCTGTACCATAAGAGGATAGAAGATTATCGAGAATCGAATATGAAAGGTTCTCTGCGAATGTCATCGTGAAAGCAGGCACGCCAGCAATCATTATCTTCTTGGGAATCTCCCATTCAAAAGAATGCTTTGTAAGCTTCAGATAGATTATGCTTCCGCGTTTACCTGCACTTAGAGCAAGCAATATAAAATACAGGAAGGAAATCAGATTAGAAAGAGCTGTTGCATACGCAGCTCCAAGAACCTCATTTCCAGGCTCAAGTATAACAAACATGAAAAGCGGATCAAGCACTATATTGAGCACTCCGCCAAGAATCACACCTATCGATGCATGTATTGAGCTTCCCTCCGATCTGACTATATGGCCAAAAAGAGAAGCCAGTGAAGTTGAAAGCCCCCCGATTACAACTGTCCACTTTATATACTCAGCAGAGAGAGCATGAACTTCAGGACTTGCCCCTCCTAGGAAATCCACAAAAGGATCAATAAAGATGAACACTAGAGCAGAATACAGCAAAGACATGATAATGCAGCCCCAGACAGAAAAAGCACAGGCATAGCGTGCTCTATCTGTATTATTCTTTCCAAGAGCTCTGGAAATCACGCTAGATCCACCTACCCCGAACAGATTTGCTATTGCACTGATGAACATGAATGCAGGCATGCACAGAGTAACAGCACTGATCATTGCGTTATTGTTTGTCTGGCCAATGAAGAAAGTATCAGCCATATTATATAAGACAATCATCACCTGTCCAAGGACAGTTGGAAGTGCAAGTGAGAGCAGAGCATTAGAAACTGGCATGCTTTCGAATACTGCCATATCCGTTTTTCCCATATTATTTTCCTCTGAAAGATTAATATCTGAATTAGTTATGCATGCTATGTTATGACTCTGACTTTCAAATGGCAAATTATTAATATTGATGAATCCATAACAGATGCTTATGGCTTTATAACTTAATAAAGTACTAGATGGTGCGTTTTTACTCTTTCCAATTATTTGTTGTTATACGGTTATAAAAATCCATTATAATCCAAGGAATATCACATGAAAAAATTTGAAAACTGGACAAAAAAAAGCACTGCGAAAAACACAGTGCCTCTATGCCCAGAACAGAACTCGAATCTGCAATCCTCTCGGAACTAGTACCTGAAACTAGCGTGTCTACCAATTCCACCACCTGGGCGTAACAGAAAAAATATAACTTTTAGATAAAGCTCTGTCAACAGTTGATTGCCAGCAAGCTGCAATTCAATTAATCTATTATCATGGCAAAGATACTGATCCTCGGGGAAATTGTCGGAAGAGCTGGAATCGGAGCTCTGAAGAATGGTCTCAGAGAAGTAAAAGATAAATATGGCATCGATTATACAATCGCAAATGCAGAAGGAACTACAAATGGATTCGGACTTGGAAAGGCCCATTCAATACAGCTAGGGAAGATGGGTATTGATCTGCTCACAGGAGGAGAGAAGCTTTTTTATAAACCAGATCTTGTAGAATTCATATCAAAGGCTAGCTTCATTATAAGACCACTCAATTATCCTCCACAGACACCTGGCAGAAGCACTAAGAACATAACAATCAATGATAAGCGCTATCTAATAATAAGCCTCCAGGGAAACTCACTGCTCAATAGGCAGAGTCTTCAGAATGCATTCATATCTATAGATGGCTATATCAAGAAAGTCTCAGCTGAAGAGAACAAGCCAGCTATAATAGTTATTTTTCATGCAGCAACGACAGCAGAGAAAGCAACTATGTTCCATTTTCTTGATGGAAGGGCATCTGCTGTAATAGGCACACATGCAAAGGTAATGACGGCAGACTCATGTATCAGCAGCCATGGAACTGCATTCATCACTGATAATGGAAGAGTCGGCTCTTTCATGTCAGTTGGAGGACTTTCTCCTGAAGTTGAAATCAGAAAATTCCTCACACAGATTCCGGAAAGAAGCAAAGAAGCATGGGAAGATGCAAGGATACAGGGTGTTGTCGTAGATATCGATGATGAAAGCGGACTTGCTAAGGAGATTATAAGAATTAATGAGCAGGTCAAAGTAGCAAAGCCAGAGGCAAAGAGCAATGAAGCAGAATGTTAAGGTGATAAATGCAGACGATAAGGAAAAAATCATTGTCGGATGCGATAAAACAGCATGTGAGGGATGCAAAGGCTCATTCTTCTGCCAGAATAAAGAAACCAGCTTTGAAGTTCTCAATCCAGGCAGAATAGATGTTAAAGCCGGAGATGATATCGAGATAAACCTTCCAGGTAAAAAGACTGTAGCATCAGTTCTCATCTCACTTGGACTGCCTCTTATCATGTTTATTCCAGGATATCTGCTGGCTTCATTATTCACAGCAAATCCTTTATGGCTTCTTTTCGCAGGAATAGGTGGAATAGCAATTGGATTCCTGATTGCAGCTTTATTCTTCCACTATAAAGGCAGTGAATATGTGCCTACTCTCATCAGGAAAAAGGATGATACGCTATAGTGAAAAGACTGCTTTGCCTACTCATCCCTTTTCTGCTCGTTTCCTGCATCTTCAATGAGGATGATGGAACCCCGAGAGCTGATAAGCTTGAACATCCTGATATAATACTAGAAAATGCGGTTTACCAGCTAGCCCAGGAAAACAGCAATCCGATTATACTGAAAGGCAGAAAGATTATCTTCTATGGAAGTGAGCATAGAGCAGAGCTAGACAGCTTCTCATTCTCGCAGAAAGGCGATGATGGAAAAGAAAGATTGAGCGGCCATGCAGATAAGGGCCTTGTAAATACAGAATCAGAGACTATAGAGCTTGAAGGCAATGTCATGATAGCTGAAATTGATGAAGGATTTGAAATCTCTGCAGAGAAGGCATACATAGATAGCAGAAATCAGGAGATAACAGCATCCGGCCCTGTTGTGGTAAAATCTAGAGATGGAAGCTTTATCGGCAAAGACTTCTGCGGAGATATGAAAACAAAGAAGTATTCTTTCAAATCAATAGAAAAAGGAGAGCTTGAAATATGAAGAGACTTCTAATAGCTGTCATCCTGATGATCATACCCTCTTTTCTATTCTCAGAAGCTATCTCTTTCAGAGGAGGAGAAAGCTCCCTATCACTGAAGGAAGGACATGAAGAAGTCAAGCTCTCAAGCGGTGCATCTGTACAGGTAGGATCTCTTTCCATCACAAGCGATGAGATTGTGCTGTCTGGCCAGGACTGGCGCTATGTTGAATGCACGGGAAAAACAGAGATCAAAGATGATGAGCGTGGTCTTGAGATCACAACGACCCATTTATGGTATGACAGGACAGATGAGCGTCTTCTTTTATCTCCATGGTTTGAGCTAGAAGACAAGAAGGAAGAGCTTAATGCTATGGGCGGTGCTCTGAGCTACGACATGAAAAATGAAAAGCTTGAGCTTTCAATGCTTGTCTCAATACTCAAGACAAGCGGAAGAGGCCTTATGCGATGCAGAGCTGAAAGCGTTATATTCAATCGTGATACACAGAAACTGTCATTCAGCGGAGGAGCTACCGTAAACTGGGCAGGAGATCAGTATCAGGCTGAGGTCATTGCTGTAGATCTCAGCAATGACTCTATATCTCTTGATGGCAGAATAAAGGGAAATATAAATGGATGAAATCCTGAAAGTTCAGCACCTTTCCAAATTCTATGGCAGGAAGCATGTAGTAAAAGATGTCTCATTTGAAATGAGATCAGGAGACATCACGGGACTGCTTGGCCCTAATGGAGCAGGAAAGACAACATCTTTTTATATGATTGTCGGATTCATAAAGGCAAATGGCGGAAGGATATTCATCAATGATGATGAGATTACAGATCTTGCCATGCATGAAAGATCAAAGCTTGGTCTTGCATATCTTCCACAGGAAGCATCCATATTCAGAAAGCTTTCAGTTGAAGACAATATAAAGCTTGTGCTTGAAACCCAGAAAGGCCTTTCAAAGGAAGATAGGAAAAGAAGGCTTGAAGAACTGCTATCAGACTTTGGGATAGATAGAGTCAGAAAGCAATATGGATACACTCTATCAGGCGGAGAAAGACGAAGGACAGAGATTGCAAGAGCTCTTGCAACTTCTCCTAAATTCCTGCTTCTAGATGAGCCTTTCGCAGGAATAGATCCAAAAGCTGTATATGAAATCAAGCACATCGTAAGACGTCTTGCAGATTCGGGAATCGGAATACTCCTGACTGACCACAATGTACGTGATACTCTTGAGATTACGACTGAAGCCCATATCATAAGCGAAGGAGAGATTCTGGTATCTGGTACAAGAGAGGAACTTCTTTCCAACGAGAAAGCTAGGGAAATATACTTCGGCAGAGACTTTGATAAGGAGAGCATCCATGCCTGAACTTGCCATGACCGCTTCTATGAAGCAGGAGATGAAGCTATCCCCACAGATGCTTGAGACAATGGATACATTAATGCTCTCTGCAGATGAGCTTCAAGAGAAAATCAGAAAGAAAGCAGAAAGCAACCCTACTCTGATTGTCAGAGAGAAAAGTGAATCATTTAACAGAATTGCAGAGGAATACAAGGGGCTGACAGACAAAAGGGAATCTTACTCAGATAGCCAGTACTCAGACGAGTCAGATAATAATGCAAACTATATAGAGAGGCTTTCATCTGAAAAGGAGACTCTATATGACCATCTGACAAAAGAGCTCAGAATGCTGAGCCTACCTGATAATATTTATTCTGCAGCAGAGACCATAATAACCGCGCTGGACAGAAATGGATTCACAGGAGAGAATCCAGAGGAGATTCTAAGTCCAGATGAGCGCCCATTCTTCAATGAAGCGATAAAGGCAGTACAATCACTGGAACCAACCGGAGTCGGAGCTAAGGACTGGAGGGAGGCTTTGATTCTCCAGATTAAGGAAACCGGCGCTAAGAATGACGAGGTAAAGCTCTTCGAAAAACTCATATACAATGAGATGGACAATCTGAAAGCAGGCCGCTATGACCAGATTGCAAGAGATCTGAAAACAGATAAGGAAGATGTGGAGTCTATGTATGAGCTGCTAAAGACGCTCACACCATTTCCCGGATTGAAATACTCTTCTGATTATGAGAGCTTCATTGTACCTGAGCTCTCTATAAAAAAAGAAAATTGCGTTCTTAAGCTTAAGCTTCTGAGAGATGCTGTCCCCATCGTTGAAATAGACCCATCATATGAAGAAATGGCCGAAGAACTGAAAAAAAGCAGAAGAAAAGAAGATAAGGAGGCTGAACGCTACCTTAAAACGGAGCTTCAGGAATCAAAGGACATGATCAATCAGCTAGAGATCAGAGCAAGCACTCTTGAGAAGACAGGAGCCTCGCTTATGGATAGGCAGAAGGACTTCTTCATGTACGGACCTCTTTTCCTAAAAGGGCTTACAATGAGGACTGTCGCAGAAGATGTAGGTGTACATGAAGCTACTATATCAAGAATAGCAAACGCAAAATATATAGATACCGACTGGGGCATCTACCCTATCAGATCTTTCTTTGCCTCTTCAGTAGAATCATCTAATGGCGAAATGTCCAAGAATGCTGTAAAGGAAAGAATCCGGCAGATTATTGAAGAGAATACAAGCGGAAAGGCTCTTTCTGACCAGAAGATCTCAGACATTCTTGCTAATGAAGGAATAAAAGTGGCTAGAAGAACAGTTGGCAAATACAGAAGCGAACTCAAAATAGAATCTTCCTTTGAACGGGCAAAATAGAAAAGACACAATATCTACACATTTCTCTTGTCGCTTTTCTGCACACCATAGGTTATCTTTAGATTAGGAGGTGGCCTATGAACGTAAATTTCAGAGGTATCGGTTTCAGTGTAACTGAAGAAGAAAGAGCATTCCTTGACAAAAAGCTGAAGAAGCTGAGCTTTGCTGAGGACTACCTTCAGGATCTAGACATCACAGCTAAGAAGGAAAGCAAGGGCATCGGATTCCATATAGATGCAATTCTCCACTTCTCCTGGAAAAAGGAAAAGGCTGTATCTGTAGATTCCTACGAGCTCTTAGAAGGAATAGAGAGCCTTGCAGACAAGATTCAGAGTGCTGCAAAGAAGGAAAAAGAAAAGACAATGGGCCTATAATCCATATGTCAGAGAATGGAGCTGTTTCATAAGTCAGACTTAAGGAGCAGCTCTTTTTCTTTGCTTAAATCGTTATGATAGAATGCTATAAT
>CAKQRI010000056.1 GCA_934271365.1 uncultured Spirochaetales bacterium | reverse complement strand
AATATAGTGATAGTAGCTTCTGAGATGTGGCAGGATTTTATTTTATCATGTATAAAAAAAGAAAACGTAAAAAAATTTTCAGGTTTTGCCCTGGCAGGAAGTAGTAGACAGCATTCTATTATTAATGGCATGATTATGGCTCACTCTATTGGTGCCACTAAAAATGACAATGTAATAATTCATGATGCAGCTCGTCCAAATGTTTCGGAAGTCATTATTTCAGAATGCTTAGAAAGTTTATCAGATTATGATGGTGCCATTCCGACTATTCCTGTTAAAGATACAATTTATTTGAGTCAAAATGGGGAGAGTATTACCTCGCTCTTGAATCGCGATTATCTTTATGCCGGACAGGCTCCTGAGAGTTTTAAATATGGCAAGTATTTTGAAATCCATAAAGGAATGTCTGAATCTGATTTATCCAAGGTGCATGGAAGTAGTGAAATCGCTTATACTCATGGATTGAAAATTCGAATGATTTCAGGAGATGAGCATAACTATAAGATTACTACAAAAGAGGACTTGAATAAATTTATTAGAGAAAAGGAAGAACAATGAAAAATAGAGGGTATTCGCTACATGCAGTAAACGATTTTCGCTATGAAGAATTTGAATATCCGAAATGTGCAAGAGGTTGGTGCATTGTAAAAGTTAAAGCTGCTGGTATTTGCAGTTCGGATATTCCAAGAGTGTATACTAATGGTACTTATCATTACCCGACTGTGTTAGGACACGAGTTTTCTGGAATAGTTGATAAAGTTGCTGATAAAGAAAATGATTTCATTTTAGGAAAAAGGGTTGGTATTTTTCCCCTGATTCCATGTCGTAAATGCGAACAATGCCAAAATGGACATTATGAGATGTGCGCTAATTACGACTATATGGGATCACGGAGAGATGGAGGATTTGCAGAATATGTTGCAGTTCCGGTTTGGAATTTAATTATATTGCCAGATGAAATTTCATTTGAGGAAGCTGCTATGATGGAGCCTCTTGCAGTTGCATTACATGCAATAAAGAATGCTTCTATCAAAAAGAATGATACTGTTGGAATAATAGGATCAGGAATGATAGCATTTGCAGCTGCACAATGGGCAAAAAAACTGGGTGCATCAGAAATCGTAGTTATTGGGCGTTCTGAGAGTAAACGGAAAATTGCAGATAAAATTCCTGAAATCAAATACCTAACATTTGAAAACTGTAAAAAAGAATATGATGTTGTTTTAGAAGCAGTAGGTACTAATAGCGCGATTGATATGGCCATAAATAAGGTTAAACCGGGTGGCAGACTAGTATTGATGGGTAATCCAGAAGGAAAGGTTGAGTTAAATCAAAATACATACTGGAGAATTTTAAGAAAGCAATTACATATAACTGGCACATGGAATTCTTCTTATGAGCAAAACAGTGATTGTGATTGGGCTGAAGTAGTGGAGGCATTAAAAAAACATACAATTAAGGCATTAGCATTGATTTCTCATTTTTATGATCAGGATGATTTAAAAACTGGCATGGATTTGATGCTTAAACATGAAGAACCTTACTGTAAAGTAATGACACTTTGGAATAGAAGAGACTAAATGGTATTATGAATGAAACTAAAATTTCTGCCTCGATGATGTGTGCAGATTTAATTAATTTGAAAGATATTATCAATATATTCGAGGATAAAGGTATTGAATATCTACATATTGATGTTATGGATGGAGAGTTTGTTCCTAATTTTGGATTGGGAGTGGATTATATTCGAGGATTAAGAGAGCTGACAAAAATACCGTTGGATTTGCATCTGATGATTAATTCTCCTGAATATAAGTTACAGTGGATAGGAATAAAAGAAAATGACATAGTTTCTATTCATTACGAAAGTACTTGCCAGGTCCAGAGAACGCTAGATTGGTTAGTGCCTTTTGGTTGTAAGCGATTTCTGGCTATAAATCCAGCAACGCCAATTTATGTATTAGAAGAAGTATTGGATTATATTGATGGTATAAACATGTTAACAGTAAATCCTGGGTTTGCGGGGCAGAAAATAGTTCCAAGTACTTTAGAAAAAGCTGCTCGGATTCAAAAGTTTCTTAGAGAAAAAAATAAGGACAATATTCTTATAGAGGTAGATGGAAACATAACTCCCTCAAATGGTTGTAAATTGAGGACGTATGGAGCAAGTATTTTCGTGTGTGGAACATCAAGTTTATTTAGGGGAAAAATTACTGATTACAGTAATAATATTGATGTTTTCAGAAAAGCTGTTAGATAATGCAATAGATATTTGGAATATTTTCTTTAGTTTATGAATAATCAATGATAATAAGATTATCGAGTATAGCTTTAATAATTAAGGTAATTATTATCTGATTTTATTTTAGGACATATGTAATAATATTTGCTGTGGTAGCATAAATGTTTGATATTAATTGTATGCTACATATTTATTGCCCAGAAGTGTCGTTTATTAAATTTCTGTGAATATATTATTGTACTTTTTTGATGGGATAATTTTATGAGAAAAGTGGCAGGATTGCTTCTTCTATGTTTTTTAGTTTCTTTTGCATTATTTGCGGACTCTTTTACATTTTCAACAGCTATTAATGGGATAAGCAACGGACTTAATGGATTTGGGATTGGAATGCTCCCTCTTGGAACTAATTTCAGCTTTGAGACTTATTTTCCATTAATTAAAAACTATAAGCATAATGCTGAATTCAAAAGTGAGTTTGAATTCTCTTTTTCTGATAATTGGATTCCTGAATGGTATAGCTATGATAGAGGAGTGCCTCGCTGGTATTTAAAAGAGAGTGAAGTTGACTGGACAAAGTACATAGGTGGACATTATTTCAATCCGAGATCCTATATGCATTTCTTCCTTCAGCAGGGATTTGGAACTAATCCTGTATCTGAAAGTGGACCGCTTGTTTATGTGAGAGCAGCATGGAATACCAGATATTCTATGGCTTTAGAGTATAATGGTGTTCTTGATAATTCTTATAGTTCCACGGTTTTTGTTAATCCAGATGGTTCAAGTAAGGCTCCTTTTGGTTTAGGTTCTGTGCTGCCTGGAATGCCTTGGCTTCAGGATAATCATATTGCCTGGAATAATTATCTGCAACTTGCAACATACTGGTATCTATATAAAGATACTGCTCATGATTCAAGGGATGGAGCTTATGCAGAGTTAATATTTGAATATGGCCCATCATGGCTTGGTAATACAGTTACACCTAAAGGAATCACTTCTGATTTCTGGAGAGTATATGGCTATCTTGATGAGAGACTGACTCTTTTCTCTATTAAGCAGAATGATGGCAAGAATTGGATGAATATGTATGTAGGCCATTCTAACTATGCATCTTATGTCGGAGGCGATGTTGTTCCTGAACATAAGATTCCAGGAGATAGATTGAGAGCTTCTGCTGGAGATAGAATCTGGTTACATTTCTCAGGTCCACAGTTCATTGCTGGAGACTGCTATTCATATATAGAGCTAGCTTTGAATAATAATATTTATTGGGGACATGTTGTTAATGAAGTAGCCCAAAGCACAGTAGCATCAGAGTTGTTGAGCAGTATTAGCGGAACATTTCATTTAAGGCTCTTTGGATTCATAAGATTTGAATACAATTTCGGATATGATTTTAATAGAGGCATATGGCAGTGGAATCCAGGCTGGTGGCAGAATGCTGAAGTCAGATTCTATGTATCAGTATGAGCGGGGGTGATTGAATGAAGAAGCTTATATCTTTCTGTTTGGTTTTAGTTGTTGCATCATCCCTGTTTGCTATTGGATTTGGTTACCATGTGCTAGATATCAGGACTGAGCCTGAGTTTGCAAAGGGGATATTCCCCTCATCTCTTCTTTATCAGTTCAATTTCCCTATGCCAGATTTCATCAGTGGAAACAGCACTCTATTTACATTCCGCTTAGATAATGGCCTTGTATATAGAACACTCAATCAGGATCCAGACACTGGCAGGCTGTACTCAGAGTATCCAGAGCTGTTATCAGAGTTCTCTAGTGATAAGGCCCGCGACTATTCTGTGCATTTTGATGAGTTCAATCTCTTATTCCGCCAGGGCTTTTTTAAGACATCTCTTTCAGATAATGATATGCTCTCTGTATCACTATCATTTGGAGGGAGATTCGAGAGAGCATATGAGCGCCTGTTCTTCATGTATGATGGCTCAAATACAGAAGGTGCATTCCAGAAGAGCCTAGGTGAGGAGAGGTTCCCTTCATCTTCATGGACGGCTTATCCTGAGCTATCAGGAGACAGATCTTCTGTACATACATTCTATTCTGCAGCATTAGATTTTGATTTCATGAGAGATATGATTACACGTAAGGATGGATTTAAGCTTACATCATATTTCAGAAGCTCTATTCCATTCATATCAATGCTTGATGATAAGAAAGTGGATTTCAGGATTGTATGGAATAGGCTATCTGCAGCTAAGACGCTATTCGCTGTTAATGAGAGAAGGAATCCTTCTCTGACATATCTCAGTGCTGTCATTGGTACTGATCTGACTTATCGTTATATCTGGGGAGATAAGGTTCCTTATTATTTAGAGAATGATTGCAATCTCTTTGGTGTTACAGCACTTCCTACAAGGCATCTGATTACAGATAGGACATATATAAATATATATGGACCTCAGATTCATAATAAGGACTTCTACCCATTCATATCTCTGTTTCATGATGTTGCATTCAGCATAGGTGATGTGATTAACAACACCAATGGCGATTGCATCAATGAGTGGGTTGCAAGTGCTGGATTCAGAGCTGAATTCGTAATCTATAATTACTGCCGTCTGTTCTATGAGATTGGCTATGTCTATAAGAATCCATTCACTGAGAGTGAGAATGCTACAGAAGCCAGATTCGGCTTCTCTGTTGGAGTGTAAGATGAAGAGAGCTGCTGTTTTATTTAGTCTGTTTTTGTTATCTGTGTCTGTTTTTGCATCTCCTTCTCTCTATCTAAGGGGTGCATATCTCTTCTCTTATGATACCAATGTGTATTCTGAGCCTATGGTGAGAAATGCAGGGTCTGCCTGGCTTGAATGGAGAGCAGAGAATCCATATATCAAGAGATTCAATAACGGAATGAATGCAGATATTGATCTCTTCTTCAGTGAAATGGGTAGAACTGGTCTTTCTCTCAGTTATTCAGATGGATGGGCTTTTAAGGAGAACATATATAAGCCTGAGAAGAATGGTTCTGATTGGTCTGACTGGGACTATAAAGAGTACGACATGTTATCATCGTCGAAGATGAAGTTCTTTTTAGGCATCGGTCCTATCTTCAGAGCTGTAGTAGGGCCATTTGATCTCGGCATTGCACTCCGTGGATCTGTAGGCTCTTTTGATTGTTTCAGAGATTCTGTCATTGTAGGACTTCAGGCAGAGCTCTATGGCAATCTATTCATCACAAGAGATTTCTTCGTGACATTCGGAATGCTCTATGATGCCCATCTGATGGAGTATTATCTCAATAATAGCAAGCAGTGGTACAATGCAAACTACACCATGCTTACAGCTGGTGGCTATATAGGGCTTGGCTATAAGATAGGAAGAAGAGGTGAGTGATATGAAGAAGTTAATTGCTGTTTTACTGGTTCTTATCTCTATCACATCTCTATCTGCAAAGCCAGAGCTCTGGAGTGGAATAGGACTTACTTCTGGAAGGAATTATCTATCTAGCGATGCTATCACTGGCATTGCAGGTGGCAAGGATTATAACAACGCAAAGTATCTCAATACTCTAGGACCATCTTTTGAGATTGCCTTCTATCCATTCTCTCAGGTAAGGCTTGGCGTAATAGGTTCTGCTTCATCCAGCTTTATCATCAATATGCATAGAGAGGATGGTTCTACATTCTCTCGCCGCACTAATGGAGATCTTGTATGGAATCTCAATGGAGGTCTTTCTTTTATACAGCTCTTTGGAGATACATGGGGATTCTTTTTTGATGGGCTATTTACCTGGAAAGGCTATAGAGCAGCAACAACAAATGATAAGAACAGCAAGGATAAGGTTGAGTTTGTTACATTTGATGAGAAGGGCTTTATTGCGGATCTTGGAATAGCTGTGAAGAATAGGCACTCATATTTCAAGTTTGGCTTTGCATATAGCATGCCTGTATTCTCTGAAAGCTGGAATGGCTGGAGTCTCGATGTTTTTGCTGGTGGTGGATTCGTCCTTTAGCAGCATGCTTTAGAGGAAGAAGTACCCAGTATCTATACTACATTGACTGTAATCCAATTGTTGTGCTCTCTTTTTGGGAGGCCCAGCGATGAATGGATATCTCTATAGTACCTGTTCTTACTCTGTTTGTAAAACTTAGTACGCTCTCGTCATCTTTTATTGCACTTAGTATTACAATGAACCCCCTCAAGTGACTTGGTTAGTTTGTGTATATAATTCTGGCACTTGTTGTGCTATACTTTAATTAGGGAATTGTACTCAAGGAGGTATGGTCCTATGGGTGAACATCAGATTGAAATTGCCGATATGCAGTGCTGGGTTTTCCGTATGGCTCAATCCAAATGGAAAAAATCCCCCGAAGCTTGCACGAAGATATTTAAGGATAATGATGTGTTTGGATTTATAGCCAGATGCTATGATTCCCTGCATTTGAGTAGCTATGAGTGCGCCTTGGATGATGTTGAGGAAATGCTGAAGAATCGAGGTGTTTCCGTATGCTGACATTAACAAACGGAATGCTGCTCTATCATGGTAGTTTCACACAGGTGTCCGAAATTGATCTTAACAAATGCAAACAAGGCAAGGATTTTGGATGTGGTTTCTATGTCACAAGTTCCTACAAGCAGGCTCAGAGTTTTGTTCCGCTGTCTGTGAATAAACAGATAAATGAAGGAAGACTGCTTTCTGGCACAACATCCGGTTACATTTCTGTTTTTAGACTTCATTTAAACGAAGATATTGCTATTCATATGTTCAATGCTGCAGACAGAAACTGGCTTCATTTTGTTGCCTCAAACCGTAGAAGAACTTTGTTTCAAGATATCAGGGAACAGTATGCCAAGTTTGACATAATTGGCGGTAAAATAGCTGATGACCAGACTGCCCGTACTTTGCAGCTTTACATCACACGTGCTTATGATGTGACCCCATTTTGTTGGACATAGTCACATTGCAATTTTAAAGGCTTGTTTCCTAAATTGTAAAGGGGAC
>CAKQRI010000055.1 GCA_934271365.1 uncultured Spirochaetales bacterium | reverse complement strand
AGGCGGTAAAGCTCTCACAGGATCTTTCTAATGATGTCTCATTCCGTTTTATTAATGGAATACTTGATGCATATGTTAAAGAGGCGAAGAAATGATTCAGCTCAAGAATGATTATCAGATCAATATGATCAGAAGCAGCTGTAAGCTTCTTGCTGAGATGTTTGAGACTGTTGGACCTCAGATTACAGAAGGTATTTCTACATGGGATGTTGATAAGCTATGTGAGGACTTTATGCATAAGCATCATGTAAAGGGTCCATGCAAAGGCTATTTTGGATATCCTAATGTAACATGTACGAGTGTAAATGATGTTATTATCCATGGAATTCCGGATAAGCATCAGATTCTTAAGAATGGTGATATAATTTCTCTTGATGTCTGTATAGATAAAGACGGATATATTTCTGATTCGACACATACATATGAGATAGGTGAAGTAACTGATGATGTTCATCAGCTTAATAAGGAAACTGAACATTGTTTATATGCAGCTATAGAGGCTGCAGGCAAGAGTGGTGCCAGAATTCAGGATATAGGTCAGGCAATCACACAGATCTGTAGAAAATATGGCTATGGAATTCTGAAGGAATATTGTGGTCATGGGGTAGGTCTGGAGTTGCATGAAGAACCTGAAGTTCCAAACTATGTTTCACTTGCCATTCCTAATCCTCGAATAAGAAAAGGCATGGTATTTGCAATTGAGCCAATGATTACTCTAGGCTCTGCTAAGATCTGGACAGATAAAGATGGCTGGGGTGTTCATACTATCGATGGAAAGCCTGGCTGTCACTGGGAACATACAGTAGCAATCACAGATAGCGGAATCGAGATTCTAACTGCACTATGAACTTTGGGGAGATCAGACTAAATGAGCAAAGAGTTTATTTCATGTGAGATGATTAGGGATGCAGCAATTAAGCTTGTATACAAAATGCATAAAGAAGATGGATTTGTGCCTGATGTGATTTATGATTCTCTTCGTGGTGGTGCATATATGGCAAATGTCATGAGTGAGTATTATAAGCTTATGGCTATGAAAGAGGGGAAGAATCCTGTGTTTTATGCTGCTGTTGTTGCAAGATCTTATGGGAAAGTAAAAGAGCATTCAAACCATGTGGATATCGATGGCTGGACATGGTCTCCAAAAAATCTTCAGAAAGGACAGAAGGTTCTTGTTGTTGATGATATCTATGATACAGGTCTTACAGTCAATTCTCTGGTTGAAACGATTATGTCTGCAGGTATTCCAAGAGAAGATATAAAGGTGGCTGTATATGATTACAAAGTTCCACTCTATAAGTTTAGGGATGGTACAGAATCTCCTCTTCCTATTCAACCAGATTACTGGTGCAGAAAGCATGTCCTAGAGAATGAGAGTGATTCAAGATGGATTCATTATACATGTCATGAATTCATAGGGCTTACCCATAATGAGGTCGATGAAGTCTTCACTGATCCCGAAGTCAGAGATATACTTCATGAAATTCTTTAAATATCAATGTTGAGGCTACAGCATTTGGCTGTAGCCTTTTTTAGTTTGCCTTGCATGAATAATAATTTGGAGGTGAGAGTCCTCTGCGAGTACAACTCAAATCGAAAGATTCCAAATCGCTAGCGAATGGCAAGGGCGTTGTCGTGAGGCAAGGTCTGAAGGAAGCCAATAGCAAAAGTGCGAGCCCACGGACAGAAACTGTATATAAGGCTTTCTTATCCGGATAAGTTTGCTAAAAGTGACAAAATCCAGAGTTGAAGGATATAGAGTAAATACAGGGGTTACATGCACAGAAGGTTATTATTCTTAACAAGGGAGGTCTTACCAGCGTAAGAGGTTGCAATATCACTTATGACGACGTAGTAACAACGAATGGTAAGGAGTCAGCAGAAGTCATAGTAGCACTAGAGAGAGTGTGAAGGACCGAACAATCAAAATCCTAAGTAAGGGAGGATAAAGTCATAATTACCTAAAACAGAGGATACTGATATTTGAGGTATCGTTAGCAAAGGTAATTAGAAAGGAAATCACATGAAAGGGAACAATCTATTAGAACCAAATACATATTTGTGTCAAAGAATGCTCTCACCTCAAAACATTGCCGAGGCAGCACGATGCGTCAAGCGAAATAAAGGTAGTGCTGGAATAGATTTTATAGAAGTCGATGATTTAGATGACTATATGAAAGAAAACTGGGCGACTATTGAGAAACAAATTCTTGCACGTACGTATAAACCACAACCTGTAATGAGAGTCGAAATTCCAAAAGATAATGGAAGTATGAGACAATTAGGTATCCCTTGCGTAATCGATAGGGTTATCCAACAGGCAATGGTACAGGTTCTACAGCCTATATTCGAACCAACATTTTCTGATAATAGTTATGGTTTCAGACCAAACAGGAGTGCAGAAGACGCGGTGAGAAAGGCTCAGGAGTACATGGCTGAGTGATACAAATATGTTGTAGACCTTGACCTATCAAAATTCTTTGACATGGTAAATCATGACTATTTGATGTACCAAGTCGACCGTACACTTGAAGATAAAGATATTAGAAGATTGATATTCGTTTATCTAAAGAGTGGGATAATGACAAATGGAAGTTTCATTCCATCAGAAAAGGGCACACCTCAAGGAGGTCCTTTATCTCCGTTATTATCAAACATCTATCTAACTCCTTACGATAAGGAATTAGAGAAACGAAAGCTCAAATTCGTTCGTTATGCTGATGACTGTAACATATTCACAAAGAGCAAATATTCAGCTAAGAGAGTAAAAGATTCAACTATCCGATTACTCGAAGGTAAGATGAAACTCAAAGTAAATATGGAAAAGACAGAGGCAAGAAGAGCAGTCGGCTCTTCATTCCTTGGCTTTACATTTGTAACCTTAACTTCATCTGAAGGGCTTGGTTATTGTAAACCAAAAGAAAAGAAACTCACCAAATTCGACGAGAAAATTAAAGAGATTACATCACGAAGTAGAGGTGTTCCAATAGAGGTAGTAATAGCAGAATTAAATGCTTATATCCGAGGTTGGATAAACTATTATGCAAGAAGTAACATCTCCAAATGGCTTAAAGAAAAGGCCCCGTGGATACGTCGAAGAGTACGACAATATCTTTGGAAGCAGTGGAAAAATAAGACAGGTAGGAAAAAGCAACTTAACAAATTAGGTGTAAACTATACACTGATTGCTGGGGCACTAGGTAGCAATAGCTATTGGAAAATGGCAAATGTAATAGGGCCCACTTTGACAAATAAGGTCTTATTTAAACATTACAACCTTATTGATATGGAAAGCTACTATAAGGAAAAACACAAAGAACGGAGAGATTTTGATAGGATATACAACCTCCAACCTGAGTTTGTATTTTGATTGAACCGCCGTATACCAGACCGGTACGTACGGTGGTGTGAGAGGAAAATATTTCCTGAGGAAAAAATCAGGAAATATTACCTACTCGATTGACTTGATATCCAATGATTCAAATGGTAGTTTGAATCACGAATTGGCTACATGCTGTGTGTAAAAGGGGCATACATACGAATAAGCCTTACCAAATGTATAATTTGTTTCAGGCTCCTATAATACATCAGTAAGATAATATCTCAGAAAAGAGATAAGTTCAGCTGTGTGTAGTTGCTTTGCAGATATCATATCGTATTTATGTCTAAAAGATATCTAGCTAAAGCTGAAGAACAACCTTTCAATTCTTTATTTTATGTTTCATATCAAGTTATTATGAATAATCAAAAAAAACGACTCTGCAAAAAACAGAGCCGAATAGAATTATATATTTAGATAAAACAATCAGAAGAACTCACTTAATGATATTTTATTGTCAGATTTACCAAGACTTGTCAATGTTATTGAAGAGCTATCAGAGTTCATGGTAATCAGGTAAGCCCCTGAGAGCTCTGTCATTACTATATATCTATTATCTGCAGATGATGAGCTTCTGAGAAGAATCGGAGTCATTGAGGATGTCAGATTTGTTGCGCTCTTGCTAGATGCACCTGATGCACTGCAGATTATTGCCTTTCCATTGAATAAAAACATCGTTCGGTTTCCGTCTGATACTATTGGTAGCTTTGTAATTGAAGATCCGGAATTACTATATTTCATATAAGTATTATCTATGTAAATCCTTCCAGAAGAATCCACCGCAAGTATCTTGTCATCATTGTTAGTCATTGTGCTTGTTCCGACTAAAGCATATTTCTGATAATCATCTTCAACTTTAGAGAAAGAAGCATCTGTTGCGGTAATATCATTGCAGTAAGAATATTTTGCAGTATTTGCTGAGTTGGAATATCCCTCTGAATAGCGTATTGCTTTATCGCCTATAATTGAAATATTAGTTATTGTATCCTGGATAACATAGAATTTGAAAACAGAATCGATATTATTTGGAATATTTTTTACTGATATAGTGGAAATATCTGCAACTGCTGTATACAGAGCAGTGCTTCCTTCTGTATCGTTTCCGAATAAGACAGTGAATGTTTTGCCATCTACTGTATAGCAGTCAATTATGGATTCTAATGGTGTCGAGTTATACTTGATTGAGAAGCTTTCAGAAAGAGCATTGCCATCCATTCCGATAATCTTGAATTCTCCATTTCCATCTTCAATTAAAATGCCCGTATCATCTGCAAACCATGCGCTCTTTGCATCTTCACCATTGCCCCAGATTTTTTGAAATTTGTAAGCATTAGAATTCGTCTCCTTTGCGTACATTCTGATTCCCTTATCAGTTTTCAGATATAAAGAATCCTTATTATTAGAAATGCCAATTATATGAGAGCTTCTGAAGCTTTCCTCATACTGGTCATTAATTACCATTGAACCAATTCCCTGTGTATTATCTAGATTGCATGATATAAACAGAGCAAGCACAATAGCTGCTAATATGAATATTGATTTATTTTCCATCTTTTTATGCCTCCTTAATGCCTATAAGTAACAACTGCATTAATTGGTATATATGTAAATAGAGCATTCTTTGATTTTTCAGCATATAGTTCTGGTGTGAGTGTAAGACCTGTATTTATTCCGATGCCCCATTCATCTGTTATGAAGTACTTAAGGCCAATCAGCAGGGAAGAGTTGATTGTGAATTTTGAGGAACCATTAAAGCTTATATAATCAAAGCCAAGACCTAATGAGATTGGCAAATCAAATTTTCCTGTCTGTATAGGAATTGTAGTCATCTTTAGAAAAATAGGAACATTAGTCAGTATCTTCTTACTAGGTGTAAAATTGAACTGATATCCAATTTCTGCTCCAATAGAAAAATAAGAGTGCAGAAATACTTCATAATCAATAGATCCAAAACCACCCATTGTCTGATTTGTTGTCCCATCTGCAGAACCAGGCCCGATTCCAGTTTTGAACTCATCATCAACAAATGTGGATAATGTTAAAGGTACATTAGTTCCAACAGATATGCTGAACATCTGGCTGCCAGCATCATAGTAGGGCTCAGCTACCAACGGGAACGCAAAAACTGCTGAGATAATCAGGATAAGAATTCTTTTTTTGCTCATAATTTCTCCTTCTAGAATTATATTCTAATTAGGATTAATAATCAAAGTGATGTTGTTACTCATTCTATTTTGGGGTATAAGAAATAATAGATGAAAAGATTAAGTGGGAAAGAAGTATCTGAATTTTATCTTGAGAAGATATCAGAGAATTCACAATTATTTGTCAGTAAAGGAAATACTCCTCCAGGTCTTGCTGTTATTCTTGTAGGAGAAAATCCAGCAAGCCTAACATATGTATCCAAAAAAGCAGAGGTTGCGGAAAAGCTTGGATTTATGCATTTTCAGTTTAATCTTTGTGAAGATTGTGAGGAGAGCGAGCTCTTAGAGCTTATAGATAGGCTGAATAATGACGATGGTATAGATGGCATACTTGTCCAGCTACCTCTTCCTAGTCATTTGTCCGAGAAGAGAGTGATAGAGCGGATATGCCCAGACAAGGATGTTGATGGCTTTACAGATATCAATATGGGACGACTGTGTATAGGGGCTGACTGCTTTGTTCCATGCACTCCGCTTGGAATACTTAGGTTGCTTCAGTACTATGATATAAAGACTGAAGGGAAGAATACTGTTGTAATAGGAAGATCCAACATAGTAGGAAAGCCTATGGCTATGCTCTTGATGCAGAAAGGAATAGATGCTACTGTCACAGTCTGCAATACAAAAACAGTCAATCTGAAGAAATATACATCAGATGCAGATATTGTGATAATTGCTACAGGTTCACCTGGAACAATTGATTCTAGCTTTATAAAAGATAAAGCAGTAGTAATTGATGTTGGTGTGAATAGAATACCTGATGCAACAAGAGAGAAAGGATTCCGGCTCGTGGGTGATGCTGATTATAAAAGCTTTAAAGATAGAGATGTTTCGATTACGCCAGTTCCTGGTGGTGTTGGTCTTATGACAGTTTCCATGCTGATGGAGAATACATTGAAAGCTGCAGAAAGACGGAGAGGTAAATGAAGTATTTAATAGAAAGTTATGGCTGTCAGATGAATATAGCAGAGTCTAATGCCCTAGAACTGATGCTGAAGGGAAGGGGAATGGAATCTACAGATAAGCCAGATGAAGCTGATGCAGTGATAATCAACACCTGCTCTGTTCGTAAGACAGCAGAGAACAGAATCTGGGGACGTCTAGGATTTTATAGCGGTGTAAAGAAAAAGCGTAAGCAGATTCTCATTGTCACTGGATGTATGGCAGAGAGAATGCAGCAGGAGCTTAAAGCTGAAGCTCCATTTATTGATATGGTAATTGGCACAAATGAGAAGGCTCGAATTCCTGATTTTATTTTAGGAACTCCTTTAGAGGATTGTGAGAAATACACATTTCTTGATTCCTATTATAAAGAAGGGGAATATTCTTCATATGTTCCTATAATGAATGGGTGCAATAATTTCTGTTCATATTGCATTGTTCCTTATGTCAGAGGTCGTGAAGTATCAAGGCCTGTTGAAGATATAATCAGGGAGATATGCTTTCTTGATTCTAAGAAAGTCCGAGAAGTTACTCTTTTAGGGCAGAATGTGAATTCGTATAAATCTGAATACAATGGCATTAGTGTTGATTTCCCGACGCTTCTGGAGATTATCACACCTTATATGAATAACATTCTATTCGTAAGATTTGAGTCTCCTCACCCAAAGGATTTTTCTGATCATCTTATATCTGTAATCAGAGATAATCCAAAAGTAGCAAAACATATCCATCTGCCTATGCAGGCAGGCTCATCAAGGATACTAAAACTGATGAACAGACATACTACAAGAGAGAAGTTCATTGAGCTTGTAGAGAAAATGAAAGAACAGATCCCATCTCTTACGTTATCTACAGATGTGATGACAGGATTCCCGACTGAAACAGAAGAAGAATATGAGGAAACTCTCTCTATGATGGAAATCATGGGATGCACTGAAGCTTTTATGTATTATTTCAATCCAAGAGAAGGAACTCTTGCAGCAAAGATGGATGGTCAGATAGAAGAGAAAGAACGGGTCAGAAGGCTTGAACGTCTTATTGAGGAACAGATTGCTAGACAGAAAAGGCTAAAAGAGGCAATGCTGCCATTTAAGGCGACTGTCATTATCACAGGAAAATCCAGAGATGATGATTCTAGGTATCTTGGAAGAGGTGAGCATAATGACTACTTCAGTATTGAGTCAACAGTTGGCCACCACGAAGGCGATATTGTAGAAGTGAAAGCTGTTGAACTTTCTGGAAATACATTCAGAGGTGCTGAAGTTGTGTGATTTCAGTTCTTTCATAGATCTTTTTGAAAAGTCGAAGAGAGTTGTTGTTCTTACC
>CAKQRI010000054.1 GCA_934271365.1 uncultured Spirochaetales bacterium | reverse complement strand
TGAAAAGGCTGTTTCTGCAGCTATAGACTCGATGAAGAGGCTGAATAAGAAAGCTAGGGACATAGGACGGAAATATAGAATCCATGCAGCAACCGATGTTACAGGATTTGCTCTTGCTGGGCATTCTTATGAAGTTGCATCATCTTCTGGCGTGACTATAGAGTATGATTTGGCAGCACTCCCTATTCTGCCATTTGCTTTAGAGTATGCAAGGTTTGGACTGCTTCCAGAAGGAATGTACACGAATCTTGATTATGTAGATTCCCATATCTCATTCAGCCCATCGGCTGATCAGTGCATTAAGGATTTAGTCTGTACACCAGAAACATCGGGAGGCCTGCTTCTATTCATGAGTGAAGATGATGCTAGGAATTATGTAAGAGAATTCAATGAACCATGCTGTACTTTGGTTGGCCATGTCATTGAGCGCCAGGAAAATGAAGTCATCTTCAATTGCTGAAATGCAACAGATTGCAACGTTTTTATTGCAGAGCTTTGCTCCCTATGATAGATTATAAAGTGCTATAATAATTCCGGAGGGTTCTATGGCCAAAACAAAATCAGAGATTAAGAAAAGAATTGAAGATCTGAGAAAGCTAGATATTTCCAAAATGTATTTAAATGACTTCTTCCATACATGGAAGGAGAGTGATGATGAGATTGCAGCTGTATTTGAGGTTGCTGAGATTCTCCGCGGAATGAGAGAGAACAATATCTCAACAAAGGTTTTTGATAGTGGCCTTGGTATTTCTGTTTTCCGTGATAATTCAACAAGAACTCGTTTCTCATTTGCCTCTGCTTGTAATCTTCTTGGCCTTGAAGTTCAGGACCTTGATGAGAAGCTTTCACAGATTGCACATGGTGAGACTGTGAGAGAGACAGCAAACATGGTCTCTTTTATGGCTGATGTAATCGGAATCAGAGATGATATGTATATCGGAAAGGGCCATACATATATGAAGACTGTATCTGAGGCTGTTCAGGAAGGCTACAGAGATGGTGTTCTGGAGCAGAGACCTACATTGGTCAATCTCCAGTGTGATATAGATCATCCTACACAGTCTATGGCAGATATGCTTTCAGTAATCAACTATTTCGGAGGAGTAGAGAATCTGAAAGGCAAGAAAGTCGCAATGACATGGGCATATTCACCATCTTACGGCAAGCCTCTTTCTGTTCCTCAGGGAATTATTGGCCTCTTCACAAGATTTGGTATGGACGTAGTACTTGCTCATCCAGAAGGCTATAATGTGATGAGTGAAGTAGAAGAGATTGCAGCAGAGAATGCAAGAAAGTCCGGTGGTTCTTATAAGAGAGTCAATTCAATGGAAGAGGCATTCAAGGATGCAGATATCGTTTATCCAAAGAGCTGGGCTCCTTATGCTGTAATGGAAGAGAGGACAAAGCTTGTAGAGGAAGGTAAGTTTGATGAGCTTAAGGATCTTGAGAAGAGATGTCTTGAGAATAATGCAAAGTTCAAGAACTGGACATGTACAGAAGAGCTGATGAAGACAACAAAAGATGGCAAGGCTCTCTACATGCATTGCCTGCCTGCAGATATCTCTGGCGTGAGCTGTAAGGAAGGTGAGGTTGATGCTTCTGTATTTGACCGCTATCTTGTTCCTCTTTATAAGGAGGCAAGCTACAAGCCTTATATCATTGCAGCTATGATTGTTCTTGCTAAATTCAAAGATCCAGCAACTATTCTTGAGAAGCTGCTTGCTGAAGATAAAAACCGCGTATTGGAGTGCTAAAGCTTCAATTTCATGAAAGGGGAGTCTCAAGACTCCTCTTTTCTTTTTTTGATTGGATATTTTCATATCGTTTTTAACCAATAGCAGTTGCATAGATTCTGCTCATTGGATAAATTGTTATTAAGTATAAATTTTGCTCCAAGTTGGAGATAATCAAACCTCAGAATTAGAAGGAGAATGTACATGAAGTATTCAAAAGAAGTTGAGAATATGTGTACAGTTAAATGTGGTGCTCAGCATGGCTGTGCTCCAATTCCTGAAGAAGGAAAGTGGGTTTACTCTAAGGAAATAAAGGATATTTCCGGACTGACTCATGGAATTGGCTGGTGTGCCCCTCAGCAGGGTGCCTGCAAGCTCACACTTAATGTAAAGAATGGCATTATTGAGGAAGCTCTTATTGAGACAATCGGATGCTCTGGCATGACACACTCAGCCGCTATGGCAAGTGAGGCAATTGTTGGAAGAACAGTACTTGAGGCTGTAAATACAGACCTTGTATGCGACGCTATTAATACAGCAATGAGAGAGCTTTTCCTTCAGATTGTATATGGACGTACTCAGTCTGCATTCAGTGAGGATGGTCTTGTTGTTGGAGCTGGTATGGAAGACCTTGGAAAAGGAAACTGCTCTCAGGTTGGTACATGCTATTCAACAAAGCTCAAAGGACCAAGATATCTCAATCTTGCTGAAGGTTACATCCTTCGCCAGGCTCTTGATGAGAATGATGAGATTATTGGTTATGAGTATGTGAATATGGGTGTTTTCATGGATGCTGTAAAGAAGGGTGTTGATCCTGCTGAAGCACTTGAAAAGGCTAAGAAGACATATGGTCGCTTTGCTGATGCTGCAAAGTATATTGACCCAAGAAAAGAATGAGCGGAGGAGTAGAATATGGCACTTTTTGAAGGATATGAGAGACGTATCGATAAAATCACAAAGGTACTGAATTCCTATGGTATTTCCTCCGTAGAGGAAGCAAAGAAGCTCTGTGATGAGAAGGGTGTAGATGTATACTCAATCGTAAAGGGCATTCAGCCAATCTGCTTTGAGAATGCTTGCTGGGCTTACATTGTTGGCGCTGCTATTGCAATAAAGAAAGGTGATAAGACTGCATATGATGTAGCAAAGAGCCTTGGAGAAGGACTTCAGTCTTTCTGTGTACCAGGTTCTGTTGCTGAAGACAGAAAGGTAGGTCTTGGTCATGGAAATCTTGCTGCAATGCTTCTTTCTGATGAGACAAAGTGCTTTGCCTTCCTAGCTGGTCATGAGTCTTTTGCTGCTGCTGAAGGAGCTATCGGAATTGCTAGAAATGCAAACAAGGCAAGAAAAGAGCCTCTCAGAGTAATTCTAAATGGTCTTGGAAAGGATGCTGCAAAGATTATCTCCAGAATCAATGGATTCACATATGTAGAAACACAGTTCGATTACTTCACAGGTGAGCTCAAGGAGATTTCCAGAACATCTTATTCTAAGGGTGAGAGAGCAGCTGTAAACTGCTATGGTGCTGATGATGTACGTGAAGGTGTTGCAATCATGCATCATGAAGGAGTTGACGTATCTATTACTGGAAACTCAACCAACCCTACAAGATTCCAGCATCCAGTTGCTGGTACATATAAGAAGGAATGCTGGGAACTTGGCAAGAAGTACTTCTCAGTAGCATCTGGCGGTGGTACAGGAAGAACTCTCCATCCAGATAACATGGCAGCAGGTCCTGCTTCTTATGGTATGACAGATACAATGGGAAGAATGCACTCTGATGCTCAGTTTGCTGGATCTTCTTCTGTTCCTGCACATGTAGAGATGATGGGACTTATCGGAATGGGTAACAACCCAATGGTAGGTGCTTCTGTAGCAGTAGCAGTTGCAGTTGCTGAAGCTATGAATAAATAATCATCATATAATTGATGGCTTATGGCAGCCTCCGTTTTAGGAAGGCTGCTTTTTTTATAGAAAAAATCCTCAGCCGTCAGACTGAGGATTCAATACAGCATGTGCAGATATCATTTCTTTGAATTAGCAATGATTTCAGCTTCTTCTGCTTCTCTCTTTTTTCTTGTTGATTCTTTTTCCTTGAGCCTTTCAGTCCATAGCTTATCAGCAACAGGAGCCCAGTCTTCTGCATACTTTGTGCACTTTGAACAAAGATGCTCAATGCTTTCAGGACTTTCAAGATCTGTTGAATGAGCTCCTGTCCTATTTACCATATCCTGGATAAGCTGAGGATTCTCTAGCATAGGGCAAGGCTGTAGCATGTTCTTATTGAAAGGCTGTCCAGCATGGTATGCCTTGAATAAAGGCTTCTGGAGTGCTTCAAGAAGTGTATCCTTTCTGATATTTGAATCTGAATAGTGTATGAATACACATGGGTCAATATCACCATTTGCATTGATATGCAGATACTTTCTTCCGCCAGCTATGCATCCGCCTACAAATTCACCATCATTCTGGAAATCCATAGCAAACAGAGGCTTCTCTGCTCTGTAGCGTCTCAGTCTATGGAAAATCTCTGTTCTCTGCTCTGGAGTTGGGAGAAGCTCTGGATGAGCATCATTTCCAACTGGCATATAATGGAAATACCAGATGAAGTATACTCCCATCTTAATTAATGAATCATAGAATTCTTCTGATGTTATTGAGTCAAAGTTCTGTGATGTATAGCATGCTGAGATTCCATAAACAAGCTTCTTAGAGTGAAGCAGGTTAATTGCTTTGATTACCTTGTTATAAACGCCTTCGCCTCTTCTTCCGTCAGTTGCAGATTCAAATCCCTCAAGTGATATAGCAGGTACGAAGTTCTTTACTCTGAGCATGTCATCTGCAAATTTCTCATCGATGAGCGTTGCATTTGTAAAGCAGAGGAATACACAGTCCTGGTGTTTTTCACAGAGCTTTATGATATCGCTCTTCCTTACAAGAGGCTCTCCACCTGTATAGATATACATATGTGTTCCGAGTTCCTTTCCCTGACGGATGATATCGTCAATCTCATCAAAGCTCAGGTTAAGCTTATTGCCATATTCTGCTGCCCAGCAGCCTGTACAATGAAGATTGCATGCGCTGGTAGGATCTAGAAGAATAGCCCAAGGAATGTTGCAATCCAGCTTCTTTGCCTCTTCCTGCTCCTGTGCATATCCAACCATGTTGACATTCACAAAGAAATTTACAACAAGGCTTCTGAGAACTTCAGGATCGGTATCTCTGAAGATTCTGAGAATGTAATCATGATAAGGGCTGGCCTTGTCGCATATAGCCTCTCTGATCAATCTTCTCTGAGAGACAAGTCTTGTTCCCATGACCTTGTCTGCTGCATCCATTAATTTTGGAAGATTTGTCTCAGGATCCTTGATTGCATAATCCAGTAGCTTCTCAAGTCCATACTTTGTAACGGCTGTTTTAATAGACATCGTATATTCTCCTAATTAATACTAATTATCATATTGTCTTCTGGTCTTTTTTTCTATGAAAAAAAGTCTCATTAAATGCTGAAATCTTATCTGCTAGACAGACTATCCAGCCTTCTTTTGATGTAGGAGGGACAGGAACTAAAGGAAACATATGGCTCCTTATGATTCCTTCCTCCTTTTTTGTGATGATGTAATCTTCTTTTGCTTTTTGTACAGC
Source organism: uncultured Spirochaetales bacterium (assembly GCA_934271365.1). GTDB lineage: Bacteria > Spirochaetota > Spirochaetia > Sphaerochaetales > Sphaerochaetaceae > Ornithospirochaeta. The sequence goes on along the minus strand of CAKQRI010000054.1, from coordinate 2,678 downwards.
AGAAAAAGGATGCCTGAAGCCATGAAGTCTGTGTCCTTCTCCCTTTTTATGCCAGTCATACAGAAAATAATCATGTAGAAGCGCACCTCTGATAAGAGAGGCCCTATTCACTTTCATTCTGAATCTATCTGCTATCATGAGGCTTATATTCGCAACCCGTATGCTATGATCAAGAACAGATACTGTACCATGCTGAATAAAGTTCTTCTCAAGGCCTAATCGCCCTTTATCTTTCAGCTTCTCTGCAATTGATTGAATGTAGCAATATTCTGAATATCTACCCATGATTTCCTCAGCGCTATTGAGTGGAATATACTAATGGAAATACTTTCAAACAATGGGCAGTGCGCTATTTTTTGTGATATTTTTAGCCATATATAGGAGATTTGGCCAAAAAACTAAGAATAATCAGGATCGATATTGAATTCGAAAGAGAAATCCGGATAGCATTTTTCCAGTACTTCAACGGCCCTTCTTTCAAAATCCTTCTTGTCCTTCAGTGAGAAATCCACAACAACGTCAAAATGTACCATTGAAGCCTTGAAATGAACATGGAATCCGTGTATAGATAATACGCTTTTATCTATGCATTTCATGATATCAAGTATATCCTGCTTCATTTTGACTACAATTGGGTCTGTGTCATTCACAGCATACATTCCGAGTGTCAGATAGATTCCCATCTTATTGTATATCTCATGCTGTGCATCTGTCATGGCATCGAATATCTTCTCTGCAGTTGCATCAGAGGGGACTTCTACATTGCATGTTCCTATGCTAAGTTCAGGACCATACTGATGAAGCATGAGATCATATCCTCCATGTAGAGGTGGATGATTCCTTATGATATCTCTTATTTCTGCAACGGTCTCTTTCTTTGGCCTTTCACCGAGAATTGAAGAGATGGTAGATCTAAGAGATGTATATCCATTGGATAAAATAAAGAAAGACACAGCAATACCTGCGCATCCATCAATAGGAAAATCCGTGAATTTTGAGATTATAGATGAGATTATGGTTATGATAGAAGCGAGAGCATCAGATAAAGCGTCGCTTGCAGAAGCTTCAAGCGCCTGGCTTTCGGTCTCACGTCCAATCTTCTTGTTCATAAGCCATAGTCCGATTTTTATCATTACTGTTGCAGAGATTATTGCAATCATGAAACCAGGTACAGCTGATGATTCCTTTCTTAATATAGCATAAAAAGAGTCTTTCATTAGTACGAAACCTGTTGTCAGTACAATAAGAGAGACAATCATAGCTGATATATATTCAAAACGGCCATGTCCAAGAGGATGGCCTTTATCTGGACGCTTAGCAGCAAGCTTCAGTCCTAGAAGAGTTACAAAAGATGATAGAGTATCTGTCGCATTATTTGCTCCATCAGATATGATAGCTACAGAATTTGCAGCAATACCGCATATGATCTTTACCAGACCAATCAGAAGGTTCATAGCTATTCCTATGAATGTTGCATTCTGTATTTTCTTCTCTCTGAGCTTTCTGTTTTCTTTATCCATATTAATGCGCTACTTTATGTCGTTTGTATTCATAATGCAAGTCTTTTCGTGGTTAGCGATATCTAATTTTTTTTAGACCAATACAATGTTATTATGTTAATGATGAAATTATTTGCAGAATTAGAGAAGAAGGTCATAAAAAAGCCATCTGGCAATGTTGTATCCATAACAGGAGGAGGAGGAAAGACCTCCTTTATGACAGAATTCGGTTCTTATTTAAGAGATTGCGGTTATTCCGTGCTTCTTACGACAACGACGAAGATTGCAGGCCCTAAAAACCATGATTACAAGACTGATTATATTTTTGACAGCGAGAGGATTCTTGGCTATCAGAGCATGAAGGGAAGAAGTGCTTTATATGCAGAGCGCAGTTTTGATGTTAAGAAATGGATCAGCCCACGCTTAGAAATCCTCTCTCTTCTTGTTCCTCGTTTTGATGTCATCCTGATTGAGGCTGATGGATCTCGTGGACTCCCGATAAAATACCATACAGAGAGAGATCCTGTCATTATTCCAGAAACAGATGCTGTTATCGGGATTATCGGACTTTGGGCAATTGGGCATAAAGCGTATGAGGTGGCATTCGGAGATGAGCGGGATATTATTGTTGATAAGCAATATATTGAATCCTACCTTGAAGATCCGGAAGGCATAGCAAAGGGAATGGCTCTATCTTATTATAATGCGGTATTATTTAATGGTACGGACATTAATCCTGAATCCTATTCAGGAATTGTGTATAGTCTGAAAAAGAATTCTCTTTATGAGATGATGCCTGTTTCAGTCATTGAGGATTATCTTTATGTTTGAAGAGGTCTGTCAGATGGAAAGGTCTAATAAGGCATTTGCCATCGTAACAATTATTAGCTCAAAAGGCACTGTGCCAAGAAAAACTGGTAGAATGGTAGTATCTTCTGATGGATTATGCTTTGGCACAATAGGCGGAGGAGATGCAGAGAGGACTGCAAGAGATGAAGCCATGTCTGCTTTGCGGACGGGGAGAGGCTGGATTTATATTAAAAAAGTAGACATAAAATAAGAAGGAAATATAATGAATAAGTGGACAAAGAGAAGGAGTCGTGGAAATGGGATACACACCGAAGTATGATGAGGAATTCAAGAAGAATCTGGTAAGCATGCACAGCAATGGGAAAAGCC
>CAKQRI010000053.1 GCA_934271365.1 uncultured Spirochaetales bacterium | reverse complement strand
GTTCAGTCATATCACTATATTAATACAAATGATGGAAATAGAAAATGAAGGAGAGCTACAATTAATGATGCATATCCTGCATTCCTTTTCTTCACTTCAAGCTTTGTACCATTAAAGGAAAGTCCCCTATCCTTATTCTTATCACTATATGATATAAGAAAATAAAAAGATTCAAAAGCAATTACGATAGATGGGATGAAATCTCCTAAAATCATAGGCCCCGGAGAAATTGGAAAGAACAGCAATAATATTGAGATCGCTAGTCCTGAAATAAAGTGAATCTGCTGAGCTTTCCTGTTATCTCTTAACATGGATCTGAGCCTTAGGAGAAAAGCAAGCTGCTCTCTATGGTAATCAAGAAGCAGAAGAAGCGATGAGAATATTAGATAGATTATAGAGAGAAAATATATCTGCAGCATATTATTCCAATCTCCTCTAAAAGCTCACTGGCTGTGAATAAGCCTTTCTTTTCTGCAAGTGATCTACCTGCAAGCTGATGCATTATAACACCATCAATAGCAGCCTGAAGAGGCTTTACCCCACGGGCCAGAGCCGAAGCTATAACACCAGAGAGAATATCACCAGAACCAGCTACGCCAAGAGCAGGATTTCCACCATCGTAGATATATATATCACATCCATCTGATATGTATACAACAGAGCTCTTAACAGCAACAACTGCATTGGCACAAGCTGCTAGCGCTTTTATATTATCTTCAGTAAGGCCACCTTCTATTCCATACTGGACCAAGAGCTTCTTATACTCTCCTATATGCGGGGTAAGAACAGCATTTCCAGGAAGCCTTCTTCCTTCAATCAAGCCTAGTGCATCAGCATCAATGACATATGGAACACCTGATCCAAGAGCTTTCTCAAATAACACAGAGTCGCCTTTCCCCCAGCCAGGCCCAAGCAGAACCGAATCATATTCAGAAAATGTATCTCTTCTGCCTCTGATTATGCCTGGCTCATTTGAGATTGCAAAATCCAGAACACTTTCTGAGGAATACAAGCTCACTAGACCTGCGCCAGATTTATAAAGAGACCTAGCAGCTAGAAGTGAAGCTCCTGGATAGTTGTCAGAACCAGAGAGCAGTGCAACATGGCCTCTGGTATTCTTATATGCAGTCAGAGGAAGAACCGGTTCTGAGATATCCTCAGGATCAAGGAGATGCATATCTGCACTGCAGGAACTGAGGTTTGATTCCGGAAATCCAGGATTCACGATATCAATAAGCCCTGCTCTGCTGCGGTTTTCAAAATAGAATTCCTTTTTAGGCAAAGAGAATGTTATTGTCTTATATGCTGTATATGCAAAACCGGCTGGAGCATCCAAAGCATATACTTTTTTCGATTTATTCAGAAAAGATGAAATATCATAATCAAGGCTACCTCTGAAGCTGAAACCGAAAAGAGCCTCTACTACTGCCTCAAAGCTATCTGGAGAAGGAATAGAATTGCATATCTCTGCATATCCATAAGCCTTAAATTCCCTAGCCTTGTTAGCTTCATTTGCTTTTTCCCTTTTATAGAAATAAATAGCTACTCTATAGCCTATAGAAGAAAGAGCCTCTGCTGCTACAAGTCCATCTAAACCATTATTTCCAGGACCTATCAGAAAAAGAATAGAGGATTCAGATTTCAGTTCTCTCCTGATGATATCAGCAGATAAAAGTCCAGCCTTCTCAATGAGCTTCTCTGATTTCAGTGAAAGCTTAGCTATAAGATCTCTATCTAAATTCTTTGACTCGTCTAGTGTAAGTATGGGTTTCATATATCAATGCAGTGCACTCGCTGACATTGTAACAGTATTTCCGGCCTGAAACAAACTATATCTGTCTGTCTCTAATACCATATTCCCGATTATCCCATATAGTTTGCATGGATTTCTGAGAATAGATGATTCTACAAATATATATCCACTCTCCCCCTGCCTCAGTTTTGCATTATAAGAACTGACCTCATAATCTCTGTTATCACTGCTTTTTGCATAATAATTGTTATCACGAAAATAGAACATATATGCTTTATTTCCATAGCTATCTGCAATATATAGATTATCAAAAACAGATACTGTCTCATTATCAATTCTGAATCGTGAATAAAGAGGGGGCAGCTCATAGCTTTTCATGTATCCAGATGCAACGTTACTCAATATAACTGCTCTTCCTCCGTAATATGGACCATAGAGCATAACTCTAACGCTATTCTCAGAAGACTGGTTTACAATGACACTGCATGAGGATCTGGCATCAATCTGGAACGCAACACTGTTATTCAGATATTCGGAATAAACAGTGACAGGCTCATCTGTCGGATTAGAAAGATTAATATATCCGATTGGCACTACAGGAGGCCAAAAGCATCCTATAAGCGTTAATGCTACAGATGCAAAAAGCAATATCAATTTCTTCATGCTCTGATAATACTATATTTTATTCTTTCTATGAATTAATTGACTGTTATCATCAATTAAACTAACATCTCTTCTGTCTAGGGGTGGCTTGAAGCCTGAGATTATACCCTCCAAACCTGATCTGGTTAATACCAGCGTAGGGAACGGCAGCTTTTATCTTTTCCCCAGACAGAATTACCAACAAGGAGGTTCTTCATGAAGAAGACCGTATTACTAACTGGAATTCTGCTCATCCTCTCACTCTCTCTTTTTGCACAGGGCACAAAAGAAGACAGAGCAGAGTTTCTTAAGAACAGCAAAGAGCTCACTCTTTATGCTTATGACTCTTTTACAGGTGACTGGGGACCAGGGCCTTCTGTAATCCCTGCATTTGAGGAAGCTACAGGAATCAAAGTCAATGTAGTAACAGGTGGAGATGCAGTTGAAATGCTCAACAAGGTTATCATGGAAGGTGATAACTCCCCTGCAGATGTAGTGCTTGGAATCACAGATGATATGGCAGATAGAGCCTATGATCTTTTCCAGAGCTACAACTCTCCTATGCTTAAGGATATCCCCGATGTCCTCAAATTCGACTCATCTAACAGACTGCTTCCATTTGACTATGGTGCCTTTGCATTTGTATATGACAGTGAATCTGGGATAGAAGCACCAAAGAGCCTTATGGATCTTACCAAAGATGAATACAAGGGAAAGGTAATCCTGATTGATCCTAGAACAAGCTCTGTTGGAATGGGCCTTCTTCTCTGGACATACAATGAATTTGGTGATGACTACCTTTCATGGTGGGAGAAGATGAAGGACAATGCTCTTACAATAGCATCTGGCTGGTCTTCTGCTTATGGACTATTCACAGAAGGCGAAGCACCTATAGTTCTTTCTTATACAACCAGCCCTGTTTACCATGTAATGTCTGAGAACACAACAAGATACCAAGCAATTGTATTTGAAGATGGACATGAGGCAACAATTGAGGGAATGGGAATTCTTAAGAGTGCTAAGAATGCTGAGAATGCAAAGGTATTCATCGACTACATCCTTTCAACAGCACAGGCTGAAATTGCTACTACAAACTCCATGTATCCAACAAACAGCACAACAGTTCTTCCAGATGCTTTTGCTTATGCACCAAAACCTGCTAAGCTATATAAAAGCGGAACAGTAGGAGAAGAGAAGACCAATGAGCTTCTTGAAGCATGGACACGCTTAATGGCAAACTGATTTAAGGAACTATATGAAGAAGCGAGAGAATTATTATCTGATCAGATCTATACCAGCTTTTCTTGTGCTGCTGATTCTGTTCTTTCTCCCGCTTCTTGCAATATTCTCAAGCGCATTCAGAGATGGAGGAAAGACCTTCATCTCTGTATTCAAGGATGAATATACATATAAGCTATTAGCTTTTACTCTGAAAGAATCACTGCTATCAGCATTGATTTCAGTACTAGCTGCGCTTCCTTTTGCAGCGTTCTTCTCTACATATCAGTTCCATGGAAGGAAAGCAATACTGACAATATCGGAGCTATCCTTCACAATGCCATCCATACTTGTAGTGCTAGGATTCGTAATCTGGTATGGAAATAATGGCATTCTGAACTCTGCACTGAAGAGCATTCTATCACTATCAGATGCACCTCTTAAAATCCTTTATTCATTTAAAGCAATCATACTTGCTCATGTATACCTTAATTTCCCAATAGCATTTGCACTTCTAACATCCGAATGGTCAAATGAGTGCAGCATAGAAGAAGAGGCCTCATATCTTCTTGGCAAGTCAAAGCTTTATACATTCTTCCGCATAACCCTGCCTAAGCTGAGAGGAACACTACTATCTGCATTTATGCTTATCACTCTATTCTGCTTTTCATCATTCTCCATTGTTCTTGTCTTAGGAGGAAAGCCAAAGTATTACACCCTAGAGGCAGAAATATACAAACGCACATATACAACTCTCAATATGGCATCTTCAGCCTCCCTTTCCATCTTTGTCCTGATAATCACATCTTTCATGCTTTTAATCACAGGAGGAGGAAAAAGACGGAAGAAAGCATCTAGAGGCGAAAAAATCCTAAAAAAAGCTAAAGGCAAGACAGCAGCAGCTGCATTCATCTTATCAATTCTGATGCTTCTGTTCCTTTTGCCTCCAATTCTTTCAATCCTATACAGAGCATTCTTCACAAAATCCGGTGATTTCACACTAAAAGGCTGGTCAGATTTAATAAATGCAAGACAAGGCAGCATATCAAGTGCTCTTGATGGAATAATAAACAGTCTGTTAATTGCGCTATTCACAGCTGCAATAACAACATCCTTCGGAACCTCAATAGCACTTGCTGCTGCTAAAAAGAAATCAAAAGCTGCTGAGCTTATTGCATCAATGCCTATGGCTGCTGGCTCTGTAACGCTCGGTCTTGGCTTTGTGATAATCTCAACACACTTCCATACATCCGGATTAATGTCATACATAATGGTTCTCTTTTCCCATATAGTAATCACAATGCCATTTGCTGTAAGGACAATCACTCCAGGAGCTAGAAAAATACCAGATACTCTTGCTTCTGCATCATACACGCTCGGAAGCAGCAATTCTAAGACTATACGAAGAATTGAAGTGCCTCTTCTCCGCTCTTACAGAAGAAAAGCCTTTGCATTCTCATTTGCGCTATCATTAGGAGAGGTAAATGCAACCCTTACTTTTTCTGGCGGAAAAATCAAGACATTGCCAGTTCTCCTATATAACATGATCAGCTCTTATAACTACCAGGGTGCTGCAGTACTTGGTACGATACTGCTTCTGGAAGCACTTCTCGTCTTTGCTTTCGAGGAGAGGAGGTAAAAATGCCATACCTAGAGATTAGAGATCTTAAAAAGAAATATCCATCATTTGAGCTAAGCTTATCTCTTTCTGTTGAGGAAGGTGAATTCATATCAATACTAGGTCCATCTGGCTCTGGAAAGTCAACGCTTCTTAAGATCATTGCTGGCATTGAGATGCCTGAAAGCGGAACAATAGTGCTTGAAGGCAAAGACATAACAAAAGAAGCAATGCAGAAAAGAGAGATAGGCATGGTATTCCAGGATTATGCCCTCTTTCCTACAATGAATGCAGCAAAGAATATCCAGTATGGAATGAAAGTGAAGGATAAGAAGAAAAAGAAGGAGCTTACATCTACCCTACTGAGTCTTGTCGGCCTTGATGGATATGAGAAGCGAAATGTCTCAACACTATCAGGAGGGGAAGCCCAGAGAGTTGCACTCGCGAGAGCACTGGCAGCTGAGCCTAAGGTTCTGCTATTAGATGAGCCATTATCTGCACTTGATGCCCCGCTCAGAAAAAAGCTAAGGACTGTAATCCGTCAGATTCATGATCAGCTTGGAATCACAATGATCTATGTTACGCATGACAGAGACGAGGCTTTTTCGATTTCAGATAGAATACTCCTTCTGAATAAAGGAGAAGAAGCAGCATTAGGAAGTCCTGAAGAACTATATAAGAAGCCTGCAAATCTGTTCACGGCATTCTTTACTGGCGATGGAACATCGATTGATGCAATGACTGTCTACCAAGGAGGAAAGGGAAAGCTGTTCTTCCGTCCTGAATCCGTAACACTCAGTGATTCTCCTGTAAATCCAGATGAATATCCTAATCATATAATCCTGAATGGCGCCTCTATAGAATCAATTGATTTCCTCGGTTCAGGTTATATGCTTGGCCTATCTTTCTATTCTTTTCCTATTCTTGCCTATACAATAGTCAAGCCAAGAAGGAAAACTGTCACTCTGATGATCCTTAAAGATGCGATTATGCATTTTGAGTCCGAAAAGTAGCAGAAAATGAAATAAAAGCCGATATAATAATAGAGGTGAATATGAAGAGATTTCTTTTATCAGCATTTCTACTGTTTTTTTCAGCTACCCTATTTTCGGCAGAAATATCTTACCAGCCAAGCTTAGAGATAAACGGTGGAGGAAATATCTCTGTATTCTATGAAGAATCAGAAAGAGCTCATAATGCAAGGACCAATCCTGCATTAGGGATTAAAGCAGACTTTCTTTCTCTTGTAATCAATAAACATAGGCTTTCCTTTCCTGTATGCCTTAGTTATGATTTTGAATCGTGCGAAATGCAGTATCGCATAGTTCAGCCACGGCTATCACTATCGCTGATGACAGAATATACATATAGAATCACCAATCTATTCTATATCTCACTAGCTATCGGACCTAGATATGACTGGTTTTATAAAGTCCATGGTTCTCTTTGGTATCTTGATGCTTCAATAGAAGCAGGAATTCGACCAATAGATATGCTTTCAATAAGTATTCCAGTAACAGCATCTATCTCTGATGCTGGATATGAAGCTGAAGCCAGAATAGCGCTGACATTCCATTTAGATAGCATATTCAGAGGAGAGTGAGCATGAGAAGACTGTTTTTCTTAATCCTTAGCATTCTCTCGATAGCCATTCTGCTTCCATCATGCGACACAGGTATCTCAGCTAAGCGCCAGATCTATCTGATTTCTGTTACAAGTGATTACCGAGATCAGCCATCAGGTGAGCTTAATGCAACAAACCATGACCAATATGGCCTCGTCAGACAGCTTCTCACTCTAGATGACACTGTATCTGCTACACTTTTCCTATCTTTTTATGGAGATAGATATATCCTATCTAATACAAAGAGCGGATATACAGCCCCGGACGATTACATTACAAAAACAGCACTTGATGTACTTCCACATAAGATGCAGGGCTGGAACTCAAGAGATGTGCTTAGCACGCTTGAAGAAACCGCAGAGAAATCAGGCGAGAATGATCTGATAATCTTCCAGTACAGTGGACATGGAGCTGAGAAGACAGGCGAGATGATCCTTTCATTCGAAGCAGCTGGCAATTCTGTGAAGATTACTGATTCTATTTCATCTTCAGAGATTCTGAATGTGCTTTCAAAGACAAAAGGTCTCGCTCTTCTTATTATGGATTCATGCTATTCAGGCAATTATATAAAAGAGAATGTGCTAGCAGATGGTAATGTCTTCAAGACAGAAGACAATAAGGAATACTTTACCATAGTCGATTATTTTGAGGGAATGGGAAGGGCTTTAACCATATTGAAGGGAAATAATACGAGGGTCAATCAGAATGTCTATGTGCTATCTGCAAGCACAGATGGACAGACTTCGTGGGACAGTGATCCAAATATCTACAAGATCGGGACTAAGAGCTACGAGAAATTCGGAGGATTCACATTCTATCTTCTGAAAGCTCTCGGATATGATCCTATTGAGGATAAGCCTCATAAAAAAGGATGCAGAATCACTCTATATAGCCTATATGAAGATATATGGAACAGCATGAAGGGCTATCATAAGAGAGAGGCAACACCGCTTGTCACCCTCTCTCCTCTTGATATAATCCTATTCAATCCCTGAGATACTTTCCTTCTTTGACAGCATTTATCTCATCTCTGACCATGGCGGCTTTCTCGAACTCAAGCTTCTCTGAATAGCTGATCATCTGCTTCTCAAGATCCTTTAGATATTTCTTCCTGTCTTTTTCAACAAGTAGATTATATCCACTTCGAACAATCTTTATATCATCCTTGGCTATTTCCTCGCTCTCCTCAAGCTCTCTTTCAATGATATCCTCAATCTTCTTCTTAATAGTCTTTGGAGTTATTCCATGCTCTTCATTGTACTTCATCTGAATAGCACGTCTATGCTCTGTCTCATTGATGGCCTCAGCCATTGCAGGAGACATCTTATCTGCATACATGATGACTCTGCCATCTGCATTTCTTGCAGCTCTTCCAATTGTCTGGATGAGAGATGTTGCAGATCGAAGAAAGCCAATCTTATCAGCATCAAGAATTGCAATTAATGATACTTCAGGCAAATCAAGGCCCTCTCTCAAAAGGTTGATTCCAACAAGCACATCAAATTTTCCAAGTCTCAGATCTCTGAGAATCTCAACCCTCTCAATTGTTCCTACTTCTGAATGAAGATATCGGACTTTGAGATTAAGCGATGAGAGATAGTCTGTCAGATCTTCTGCCATCTTCTTCGTAAGAGTCGTTACAAGAACACGCTCACCCTTCTCTATAGTCTTTCTTATCTCGCCATAAAGATCTTCCATCTGACCATCGGTTGCCCTGACTTCTATTGTAGGATCAAGAAGTCCCGTAGGTCTGATGATCTGTTCGGCCATAAGCATCTGGTGTTCTTCCTCGTATTTGCCTGGG
>CAKQRI010000052.1 GCA_934271365.1 uncultured Spirochaetales bacterium | reverse complement strand
GAGCTAACCGAGGCAAGCCTCGGGGTATTCAACCCTTCACATGCTGGCTACTCGTATCGCCAGCATTGTGAATAAAACAAAAAGCCCAGGCGTCCCCCAATGCCTGAGCTGATTATTTTTATTGTTTTCTAAATTAGAAAGCAATCTTGCAAGATGCTGTAATTGCTCCGAAGTTCTGAGGCTTAGCCTTACCAGCCTGAGACTGTCCCTTCAGGAAGTTCATGTCATTATCAGCAGAATCCTTTCCATATGTAAGAGCAAGAGTTGCACCAGGGATAAGAGCAGAAGACTCAACAGATGCTGTTGCTGAAAGTACGTTAGAATCTTTTGCCTTTACAATTGTAGAATAAGCGACTCCAGCCTTTGCTGTGAAAGCATCAACTGTATAAGCAATGTTTGCACTTGTAGAAAGCTTCTTTGTGTCGATTACATAACCAACAGTAGCATCAGCACTGAGTGCTTCTGTAATATTGAATGCAGCCTTAAGTGAGAGGTCCTGGCTATTAACAAGATCTTTACCTGTTACTGTAAGAGCTACAGGAACTTCAAATGCATTGAGGTCTACGACTGTCTTAGCTGAAAGGAGTGTGTTCTTGCCGAAATCAGAGCCAGAAAGATCTTCATTCTTGAAGTAAATATCAACTGCTACTGGAGAAATTGTAAAGTTTGCAGCTGCATCCATTCCAATCTTCCACTTCTTATTGTCAACTCTTTCCTTCTTCATGCCAAAGTCTGAAGCAGTAGAAACTTTGAATGCATCATTCTCAAATGCAATCTTAGCTGAAGCGCCCATTGCATCATATGCTTCATTGCCTTTAGTTGTAATAGCAGTCTCATACTTTTTTGTTGATTCATTGTATTCAGTCTTTGTTTTATTGGTTTTTTCACTACCAGAAGCTATAGCTGCAACCTGAAGCTTTACCTGCTCATCTGCAAAAGCAAATCCTGGTGTCTGGATATATGCGTTATAATTAAGAGCCTTATTATCATCCTTAACTCCAGCAAGGCCAGCACTGACTGTCCAATCCTTAACTGTTACAGTTAAACCTGCAGCTTTTTTAGATGAAACTTTATAAGTAACAGGAACATATTTCTTATCATATGGATTACCAAATATATCTTTAACATAATCTGTTTTTGTTTCTATTGCAGACTTTGCATAATCAGGAGCGCCCTGTGTTTCAAGAATAGAAACCTTCCAATCCTTACCGGCTACATAAGCTTCTGCAACATCAAAGAATACACCAAGACCAATAGCTGATTTATCTGTCCAGATATCAGTACCTTCTGAAGTATTCTGGTCTAATCCATTTTTTTTGATTGTTGCATTTCCAGCTTTCTTATCTGCAAGCTTTACATTCATAGAAGCCTTAATTCCTGCATATACATCAGGTGTTTCTGCTGCTTCTGCATCTTCTGCCTTAGCTTCTGGATAATTGAATGTTGCAAGATCAAGGTCTACTTCAAATCCTGTTGAATTCTTGAAACCATACTCTTTAGATGTTGTGTCATAACCAAATGCTACCTTCGCATTACCTGTAACACCAGCAAATAGGGTGCTAGCAGTGAGAATAGCTACTGAAGCAATACTAAGTATTTTTTTCATACTTCCTCGACGTGCAAATCACGCTCTGGATGCATGAAATGAGGATTTCTAGCTGATAATGCAGATAAGAGTGCAGAAGGAATTTTAAGTGGAGCCGGCTTCCTTGTATTGTAGGAATAAGCCTGTATTAATCATGCAAACTGCAATTAAAGCTCAGATGATTTTCCTCTTTTTTCGTTTATCCTTTTCTTTTTGAAACCCAAAAAACAAGAAAAAAGGAGAGTTGTGGAAATGGCACATAGGCAGGAATTCTATCTCTACAAAAGAAAGAAGACCAGGGGAAGTTATTGGTATGTCTGCTATCTTGATAGAGAGAGTGGAAAGCAGGGAAATGCAAAAAGCATCGATGTTCTGAAGGAGAGGCTTGGAATATTTGATAATAGGTCAATTACAAGACGAGATGATGCTGTGATCATAGCAAAGAGGGCACTTGATACAGGGATAATATATCAGGATAAGGGTATGATGACATTTTCGGATTATGCGCAGGATTTCTGGTCATTTGATAAATCTGATTATATCAGAATGCGTAATAATCTGAAGCCAGATTCAATTGGCAGAGAATATGCAGCTAATATGCTTTTCTTCATTAGACGGCATGTTATTCCTGCGATGCCTGATAGGATAAAACTGCAGAACATAACAACAAAGCACCTCGATAATGTCATAAGCACACTGTATGAGAAGGGGCTTTCGTCAGGTACTATCCAGCTAATAGCAATCTCTTTTACTCAGCCTCTGAAAGAAGCAGAGAGGACAGGTCTTATTCTTACAAATCCATGTAAGCGGATGATGAGGATTGTTCGGAGTGAGAGGGTGAGAGGATGCCTTTCGAGTGAAGAAGTAAGCAGTCTATGTCAGGCTTTTGTGGATGAAAAGAAGAATATGTACCCATCGTATTATCTTGGGATCCTTCTCGGAATATGCACAGGAATGAGATCTGGAGAGATAAGAGCTCTGAATACAGATGATCTTGAGGATACAGATAACAAGGAGTGGGTTAGAATTACGATAAGGCATTCACTTGCGCCTTATACTGGGCTGAAAGGTACAAAGAGCAAATATGACAGAGCAGTTCTCATCCCATCTGAATTAGGAGATGCACTTAGGAAAAATGCGGATAAGAAAGGGATTCTTCTTCCATCTAAGTGGGGTGGGTACATATCATCTCCAACACTCAGAACAAGCTTCTATGAGCTTCTTGGAAAAATCGGCATAGATGAAGAGGAGAGGGAAAGGCGTAATCTTACATTCCATTCTCTTCGCCATACATTCTCAACGCTTGCTCGAGACAGCTCGATAAGTCAGGAAGACAGAATGGTGGTTCTTGGGCATCGAAGCAGGGAAATCAATGACAGGTACACTCATATCAGTACTGAAGCGCTACGCCATGTTTCCATACTCACCGATGATATTTTCTCTCAGATAAAAGATGCAGAGAAAAGTGCAGAAACGCAGGACTTTCCGCTCAGATCTGTCTGTTGTTCTTCAGAATAAGGCATGCGGATTGTCTGTCGAGAAATAGGTCAACATCTTCACCTCGTCTTACCATTGCACAAGGACTCATTGGAGATACATCATCATAGATGGCCATTGCAACAGCTTTTGCTTTTCTCTGATCCGGACATGAGATTATTATGGATTTGGATGAGAGAATCTCAGAGACAGACATAGTTATTGCCTGATCTGGCACATCATCAACATTCTTAAACCAGCCTTCATTTATAATCTGCCTCTTATTCCGTTTCTCAAGATCTACACATATGTAAGGGGCAGTATTATATAGTTCTGCAGGTGGATCATTGAATGCAAGATGTCCATTCTCTCCGATGCAGATGAATACCACATCAAGAGGGTAGTCCTTCATTGTCTCATTTAAGCTTTTCAGGGTCTCTGCTACCTTATTGCTATCATTTCCAATTGGATGCACGGATCCGATGTTATCAAGATAGTTGAGGAGGTTATCTCTTAGAAAGACTATGGATGATGCTTTATGGTCTTTGCTTATTCCAATATATTCGTCTAGCAGGAATATATTGACTCTGCTCCAGTCAATATCAGCCTCTCTAAGATTCTTCAGAGTCTGGATCTGGCTGTTTCCTGTAACAAAGGCAATATTTGCCTGTCCTCTTTCATTGATTGCTTTGCCAATCTTCTCTGCTCCAAGCTTAGCTGCCTGGACACCAAGATCAATCTTATCTTCACAAATAACAATTCTCATGTGCTCACCCACCAAGCTGGATTGTAGCAGAAAATCAATTATATATTAATGTGTTGAAAGTGGATAAATCTTATGATTTTTATAAAAAAACACATTTCTGTTAATAGAAAAAGTATAGCTATATTAGCTATGATATTTCTGCTATGAAGAGCTCTTCGCTTTTATTGTTCCATCGGGTATCAGATCTTGTATACCTCATATTAGGTCCATTCATCGCAGCCTGCGGTGTCGCTTTGTTCTATACTCCGGCAAAGATTGTTGCAGGAGGCTCTACTGGTCTTGCTTCCATCATCTTCTATCTGACAGGCTTTGATCAGGGTATTGCAATGATGTGCATAAATGTACCTCTTATCCTGATTGGAATATATGTTTTCGGTTTTAAATATGGAATTAAGACGCTTGTTGGTTCTACATTGCTTTCAGCTTGGGTATCATTTCTAGGACATATGACGAATTATCAGGGATTCCTTGATGTCTCGGAACCGATCAATGTTCTTCTTTCTGCTATTTTCGGAGGTATTCTCTTAGGTTCTGGCATTGGAATAACAATGAGAAGCGGGTGCAATACAGGAGGAACTGATATTGTTGCTCAGGTAATCAATCACTATACGCCAATGAGTATAGGAACTGTCCAGTTCTGCTTCAATTTCATGGTTGTAGCACTCTCTGGTGTATTCATTGGAATCCAGCCGATGCTTTTTGCGATTATAGCAATGTTTGTATCTGCACAGATGGTGAATTATGTTCTTACAGGATTTGGAAATCATCTTGCAAAGAATGTCTTCATAATCTCTGATTATCATACAGCAGAGATTTCCAGACGTGTTATTGCTGAGCTGCATCATACAGGAACGCTCATAGAAGGAACTGGTATGTATACTGCTCAGGAGAGGATAATCCTAATGGTTGTTGTTCCTAATCAGCAGCTTAATGCGCTTGTCAGAATAATAAATGAAGAAGATCCTAAAGCCTTTGTGTTTGTAAATGAAGCATATTGCGTGCTAGGCAGAGGGTTCAGGAATCTGAAGAAAGCAAGTGAAGAAAACTAAAATATAAAACAAATATTTGAAAGAGCTGCTGGTTTTCTGCAGCTCTTTCCTTTTTTAAAGAAGCATTGAGATCAGGACTGTGAGTATTCCTGAAAATGGAATTGCTATTCCTGATATTGCTCCAATATCTTCTCCTAGTTCCAGCGCTGTTACAGTGCCTAGTGCATGGGAAGAGCTTCCGATTGCTATTCCAGAAGCCACAGGGTCATCAAGCTTCAGAAGCTTTATGAGAACTGGTGCAAGTATGTTGCCGAATAAGCCTGAGAGTATAAGAGCACATACGGTTATTCCAGGAATTCCTCCAAGAGATTCTGATATGGCAAGTGCAATAGGTGTTGTAACGGATTTCGGCACAAGTGAGGCTGTTAGCCTATCATCAAGACCAAGAATATTTGATAGCACTAATATGGAGATTACAGATACAGCAGCTCCGACAGTTGTACCTAAGAGAATTGCTATGAAATTCTTCTTCACAAGCGCTCTTTGCCTATAAATAGAAAGGGCAAGCAGTGCTGTGATTGGAGCTAGGAACATAGAGACAATATCTCCGCCATTATTGAATGCGGATAGCGGGATGTTGAATATAAGCATAATAGCTATTATCAGTATTACAGATATCAGAAGGGGATTCAGCCATGACTTCCCGCTCTTCTTCTGCAGAAATGTTCCAAATGAATACGAGAATAGAATCAATGAAAGTGAGAATAATGGATTGTTGATTATTGCTTCATACATTTTTCTGCCTCCTCTTCTGAAGCTTCTGCACAAGGAGTACTGTATACCCAGATGTTATGAATACAAGGATAAATGAGATGAATGATACAACCAGAATCTTCCACCACGTGCTCTTCAGTATTTCAAGATGCTCTATGAGTCCCACTGTTGCAGGGACAAAGAATACTGCCATGTTGCTGAGAAGGAAATCCCCACTCTGTTTTATCTGGTCTTCCTTTATTACTTTCAGTGATAGAAGCAGCAGAAGAACTATAAGTGCTATGATTGTACCAGGGAAAGAGAATGGAAGGGCATAGGATATTGCCTCTCCAATAAGTGCTATCAGAAAAAGGATAGCAAGTTCTTTATAGATTTTCATGATGACAATATTATTCAAAGTGTCATCTTAAAGCAATATGGTTCATAGGTCTAAAAACTCACCTTTGTATCTTCTTGAATCCCTGATTTTCTGCTTGGTTCTTTTCCGTGTGATAGCAGAAGCTTCCTTCATATAGGATTTGTTTTCAGGATTATCAAGATAGAAGAATGAGAATGCCCATGCAATAGCCATTGAGATATAATACTCGTTCTCATCATCGCATTTTGCCAGTGTTCTTATAGTTGATTCTGCATTGAGATGCTTTCTGTTCTGAAGAATCCAGACAATTCCTAGTCGTTTAGAATATACTTCTTCTTCATTGAGAAGAGAGAAGAAGAACCTATGTTCCTCATCCCAATCCGTCTTATTGTATTTAAATGCGGTTGCTATTATGTCTGTCTGGTCCCAGGATGAGAGATATGGAAGAAGCTCTACGATATCAGCTTCTTTCTCTTCAAACGGCTTATTTTCTACTCCTATTGCAAGGCCTTTAAGTATTACATCCTCATGATATCTGATTTCAATCTCATCAGATTTCACCGTTTTTGAAAGCTTCCTGAGAACAGGAATCCTGATTCCTAAACGAGGCATTCTGTCTGTAAGTGATAGCCTTGAGGCAAAATCTCTGTATTCCTCATCTATATATAGTTCATAGATTTCATCAGTAACCATATTCTTCGCCTATTATTATGACTGTAACGCGTCCTTTTATTCGCTGAGGTCCCATGATAAGAGTATTGCAGCATATCCTCTCGCTGCTGTCACAGCCGAGTGCGCCTAAATGCCTTTCGTCCATTACAGGTGCTATGCATTCACCTGAATGTGCACATGGAGTATCTTTACAGAGCCTTATTGTATTAGGTGGTGCTGCCTGCACTTTCACCCGCTGGATAGCACTTCTTAGATCAGGAACAACCTTGTTTATTCCAGCAACAATTATTACATTCTCAGGACCATAAGTGAGAGCTGATATCCTATTTGAAGTCCCATCTACTTGATATATCTCTCCATGTTCTGTTATTGCATTCGCAGATGAAAGATAGAATTCTGCATTATATGCATCTCTATATTCCTTGTGATAATCAGTAGAGCTTAAGAGATAATCCATTATACCGGTTTCACTGAGAGTCATTGAGCCCCCAGATGCTGTATAAGAACCTTCTTTTACAATGTTTTTTATTAAGTTAAGAGCTTCTTCTTTATTATAAACAAAAGCTGCAGAGAAATTATTCTTCTCAAGACGTTCAAGAACTCTTTTGATTCTGGCTTTTATTGCTTTTTTGCTATTTGCATCCATATTTAAAATAGTATCATAAAAAATTAGTATTTCTGCATCTTTTAAATAAATAACTAATGTATTTTGAAAAAATAAGAAACTTTATGAAGAAGCTGTTGACACTATTAAAAAGATTGACTATATTCATAATGCAATCGACGTAGGGTAGAGCAGTTGGCAGCTCGTCGGGCTCATAACCCGGAGGTCGTAGGTTCGAGTCCTACCCCTGCTATAATAAGCTTACGAAAATGATACAAAGGCTAGCACAACAAGATGCTAGCTATTTTTTTGTCTATAAAGAATTAAGTAAAAATAGCAGTTCTTGAAATAAGGGTAAAAACGGAAATTTTCCGACCTGTGCGGTTAAAACTTCCTACTAATCATTATGTTTTTCATCTAAGCCACCGTTTAGGTGGTTTTATTTTAGCCTTCTGTTTCCTATTTAGATGAAATAACTAGTATAGTTATTGATTTAATAATCTATTATATTACATATATTCTTTCTATTATTTATGGTATAGTTAAACTATGTTCCTTAAGGTAGTGCCAGATAATAAGAATGGAAAAGATGGCTATTATTGTTCTCTTGTTGAAGCTAAATGGGAGAATGGCAAGTCTATGCATAAAGTGAAGGCTAATCTTGGATTTATGCCATCTAGTCGCATTCCATATCTTAAGGCTGCATTCAGCAAGGAAGAGCCAGAACTGGTTCTGAAGAGAGAAAAAAATAAGACGGAGAATAAGAAAGATGGAAAAGAAAGCTAAACTCAAGTTTACTGCAACAATCATAGATGAAGATGGAACAGTTGTTGAAAGAGAAGTTGTGACAGAGATTCCGAGTCCCAATAATATGGACTATAGCTCAATGGACACATTTCTCAAGACCTTTGATGAAGTTGAAAGACCTGCATTGAAAGCAAGAAATGCGGTTGGAGAAGAATTAATGAAAGCCTATTTGGAAGAAGCCACCAAGAGTGGTAAAAAGGGGGCTCCAAATACTACGAAAAAGAAATAGAAGCCGAAATCGGCAGAGTCTCTTCCTCTTTTCCATATAGTACCGTTAAGGGCCTTAAGGTTAAGGCAAGACTCTACTCTTTATCATTCACTGAGCTATGCTGTAATGTAATGACATCTCTTAGCTATAGAAAAAGTGCTCAGATGCTGAACAGGTTCTTCAATCGTGCAACAGGTCGAATTATTTTCGAACACAGATTCAGGTGTGACTGTTTAGTGCTAACTTTTCTGGAAATTCAGGCTAAGAAAAAGGGAGTGGAATGATAAAAATCATTTTCAAAATAAATTAAAATAAATTTTCATTGACAGCTATATGAACTGTTCGTATAGTTTTAAGTATGAACGGAATCTTAGCAAATATTCTTAAAAATCGTGATAACTGTACATCTCGTGAAAGGGTAGTAGCAGATGCTATATTGAACAATCCAACAGCGGTGTTATCACGCACTATCACAGAATATGCAACATACATTAATACAGCTCCAGCTACGATTACACGTTTCTGTAAGAGAATGGGTATTGCGGGGTTCCAAGAACTCAAACTATTGATAGTCAAAGATCACTGCACAGAATCTGTGAATATCGGAACTATCAATAGTTTTGATAAAAACAGATCGATGGATACCGTTGAGGGTATCATCGATAATGTTATCACCAATGCGTTTTCCTCCATAGAACAACTGAGCAGATTGTTCGATGTTAAAAAGCTTGAGGCAGCAGCTTCAATGATCTTAAGTGCAAAGAACAAGATGCTCTGTGGTGTT
>CAKQRI010000051.1 GCA_934271365.1 uncultured Spirochaetales bacterium | reverse complement strand
GCGAATACCTGGCAAGGTCTGAAGTCACCCTGTCCGTCCCAGAGACCATGCTCAATAGCAAAGTCCTTCATGCCTGGAGCTGAAACATATGTATCACTGTCTTCTTCCCAGAAGTCAATTCTACAGCGGTTAGCACAGAAGAAGAATGCATCATCTGGAAGCTTGAATGCACACCACATGTGTCCACCATAAGCCTCAAATACCCATACGTCTGTACCATCAGCAACAACGATACACTCTGGATATCCATTCCAGCCCTGTTCTGTAATCTTAGCGCCCATGAAATCTACAGCTTCCTTAGCTGTTGCAGAATTCTCAAGAGCTGCATCCTGAAGCATGTAACAATCCCAAATACCCTCATAAGCTGCGAGAACTTCTCTCTGAGCCTTTGTTGAGCCACATGTGGACTCGTTCATTGTTACACCCTTTTCGTTAGCGAAAGAGTACATAGCATGGAGGTACTGGTAAGTATCCTTATCGTTTGTATAAGAATCCATTACGATACCTCTTGAACCATAGTCCTTAACCTGTGGGAAATTTGTGAAGTCAGCATCTTTTCTGCCATCAACAACAACTTCTCTTTCAGAACCTTTTTCCATTGAAGGAATCAACCATAATCTGAGGTCATCGCCAGTACTATCACAAGTATGAGAGGTCATTGTAGACGCATCTGCTGATGCGAGACGTCCAACACCTGTAATAAAACAAGCGAAGACACTCTGAGCTGTAATACAAGCAAGTAAAAGCGCTGTAATTACGATTCGTTTCTTCATAAAAATTTTCTCTCCTTTATTTTTCCATCGAAATGGTTAAAAAACTTAAATAGCTGCCTGCTTAGTTTTCCCGTCTAAGCAGGCTTAAAATAGATTTTTATTGGATTATTTCTCATCTACAGGCTTATGGTAGAGAGTAAATGTTCTGTTAGCAGGGTCATTAGGATTCTTGAGGAAATATCCAATAGAATCTGTTCCAGAATTCTCAATCTCTTCCATTTCACCATAGAGAGGCCATTCAACTATACACTCAAGTTCTGGGTAGAACATTGCTGTCCAGTTAACAATCTCCATAGCACCTGAGAGGTGTCTAGCAACTCTGTACCACATTGGAGTACCGAACTCCATGTCGTATGGGAAGTATGTAAGACCCTTATCAGTTACACGCTGCAGGAACTCATCCTTACCTTCATACATCAGAGCTTCTGTTCTTGGTCCAGTGATCTTATCAATGAAGATTTCTGGAGTCTCCATGAGGAATGTCATGGAATCAGACCAGTCAGCCCATTCTCTGTGAGAAAGACCATGAAGAGTATTAGGAGATGCAGCACACTTCATAAAGAACTGATCAATATTCATTGAAGCCATCATAGCAATATCAAGGCTGCTCTTCTCTGGCTCAACATAGTTCATCTCACCTGTCTCAAGGAAGTGCTCTCTATCAAGAACCTTAGCTGGTGCAACGTAAGTACTTGTTACAGGGTAAAGAATCTCTGCTTCATGTAGGTCGATTGCCATATCAACATGTTCCTGACGGATGATTTCCATTTCTGCATATGCAGCACGCTCTGTGATAGTACCATTCTCACGACCAGGATATGTTCTGTTGAGGTTTCTGATATCCTGATAAGCAAGGTTCTGTCCAGAAGGATAGTTTACATATGTAAATGGATCTGGCCACTGATCAAGAGGGTTAGTGTATCTATCACCAATTCTGAACTGCTGTCCACCCCATTCTGTAGGAACAGTAAAGAACATAGGATAAGCATCACCAGCCATACCTTCTGTTGAACCAGAATAGTTAGCTCTTGGAACAATGATTACCTTACCCTTCTCAACATGGAGGTTCTCAATCATAAGGATTGTAGCCAGAGCTGAAGCTGGCTCATATGGATGAGGACAACCGTTTAAGAATACTGTACCACCCTCAACGCCTGAATCAAAAATGAAAACAGGTGTATCAAGCCAGGTATTCTTAAGAGAAGGAACATAGTCTGAGAACCACTTGATCTCAGTACAATCTTCAGAGACAACAATAGTCTCCTTATAATGTCTGAGCTGCCAGAACTCAGATCCTGCGACTGCTGCAATAACAAGCATGAAACACAGGATAACAATCTTAATAATTAGTCTTTTCTTAGTATTTTCCATTTTCCTCGACCTCACTTGATATACAGAACACGGAGAAGAAATGGAATAAGACAATATGCATACATGATATCGAAAACAATTGAATTATTCTTCTTTCTCTTGAAAAGACTCTTTACGAAACTGACACCAATGAGGCCAGCCATAACAAAATACAGAATATGAATGAATTTTTCCCAGAAAATCACTTCAGGCCTCCTAGTACAAGAATGTGAACCAGATTGGCTTCACAATCATTATTACAGCGATGATTCCAATTGTGAGAATTGGTACAAGAGCTGTCTTCAAGAATCCCATGTAGGAATCTGTATAACCAGTCTCTTCGCAAGCAAGACGACCTACGATACGAGATGGTGGCAGACAGTCGCCGATAGGGAATATCAGAGAGAGTGCTGCACAGATTACTGTTACGTCCATGCCAAGTGTGTTGAACATGAAGATGAGTGGTCCGCCGAGAACGACAGAACAACCATAGTTGAAACAACCCTGACAAATAGGACCAATGAACAGAATGAGACAGTAGATAAGAACAAGAGGAAGACCTACGAATGTTGATCCGATAAGACCTCTTACGCCTGTTGCTGCCATTGCGCTCTGGAGAACACCAATAGAAAGTACGTTTGCAACGAGTGGGAATACCTGTTCCATTGTTGAATCAAGAATTCCAAGATACTGCTTTGCACTTGTCTTCTTTGGGTTACAGAGAAGAGCTACGATTGCTGCAATGATGAACATCAGAGGAAGACCAAGAACTGGGAGGCTCCATGGTGCATAAAGAGCAAAAAGGAACAGAGCAATAATAGTTGCAACTGGGAGGAACATTCTCCACCATGACTGACCTTCAGTCTTTGCAGGAAGCTTCTTAAGTGTCTCTTCCTTAGGCTCTGGCTTAGCACCCCAGCCAACGAAGATGATACAAACAGCACCAGCAATGATGATTGGTACGAGAAGGAGCCATGTGAATCCAACATAAGGCATGTTTGCCTGAGCTGTCATAAGCATGGTCCAGAGGTTGATTGGAGGTGCAGCAGCAGAAAGAATTGCAAAGAAGAAAATGAACACTGTTCTCTTTCTCTTGTTAATTCCCTGTGCCTCAAGAACTGTATCAACAAGCTTACCAAGAACGAAGATAGATACAGAACCAGCACCAGTAAGAGCACCTGGGATAATCATGAGAACACCCATGATTGTCATCAGAAGCCACTTATTGTTTACTTTTTCTACGATACCTCTAGTGATATTAGAAAGAGCACCAGAATAAGAGTAAATGTTTACAAAGATTGAAGCTGCAATAAAGAGCATTGCAAGGTCAAGGTTTACAAACAGACCCTCAACAAGGTATCTGACAGGGCTTCCCAACTCTGGGAATAGGAACATTCCTATGATTGCAATAACAACTGCTGATACAACCATAGAAATATCAGGTGATTTAAGCTTAATACTGCTCAGAACGAATGTAGCAATCATTATAATGAGCAAGATTAATGTCAACATTGTAACAGACATCTAAAAAACTCCTACTCGTTATTTAATGAAAATGTTTGGAAGAACTTTTACAAGATCCAGTGGAGCATCAATTACTGTAACAGGAATATTGTGCTTCTTTCCAAGATCTGTGAATCTGCCATCTGTGTTGTTTGCTGCAATTGTAATGATCCAGTCAGCATTTGGACAAACTGTATCAATAACTCTTTCGTTACCGTTTGTGCTGATCTTACTTCTTGCATCTCTTTCCATAGAAACAGCTACGATAGGCATGTTCTGTGCCTTAGCCTTCTTTACAACTTCCTTGAGGTAAGAAATCTCATCTTCAATTGTGATACCTGAAGCACCAAGACCCTTCTCTGTTACGCTCATTACGATAACGAGAGTCTTGTACTTGCCGCTGTCGATAAGACTGTATCTTGCAGGTGTTTCATCTTCAAGATTGAAATCTGTGCCAAGTGTGAACTTCTTAGACTGGTTGATGAGAAGTCTAAGCATCTTTGAGCCAGCACCCTGACCACCAGAAGTGAGAAGGAATGGGCAATTGTAAGTCTGAAGCGGATCGCCGCTGACTTTTGCGAAAAGCTGAGACGGAATAAATACAGTAAATAAAAGAACTGCAATTGTAACAATAACAATAGATTTACGCATTTTTCTCTCCTTTAAAATTGTGATACTCCATTTAATGTTAAAGCCTGTTCCAACTTTCTGCAACAGAATTTTACATTTTCTTTACATTTCTTTTATTTTTTGTTTTTCTTGTAAAGTAATTTTATATTTTATATGAAGTTACAAAATATAGAATTTTTTTAAATCGTAAAAAATAATTGTACATTTCCTTACAAAGTTATAAAAATTCAGTATATGAATACTAGAAAACAAGATATCTAAAATAAATGGAATAATGTTCCAGAAAACATGATTATCCAACATCTAAAATCTATTGTTTAAATAGGTATTAACCGCAAAATAATTGATAAGAATACTTTCGAAATCAGTTAATCTGCAAAAAAACTGAGATAAAGCAATGTTTATCTCAGAAAAATGTAAAATCTGATTATTATCAGAGATTTGATATCTTATAGCTTCTAGTCGCTGATTTCCCATTGTATTCGACTGTCAATGCAATAACATCACCTGCTGCAAATGTACCTCCGGTTAATATCTGCTCGCCTCTCTTAACAGAAGCAGCAACATTATAGCCTTCCGATGCTTCACCTGCCTCATCTGTTGCATAACCTATTGCTGAAACATCTCCAGCTTTAAGTTTTACTTTCTGATTTGCAAAATATGCAGATATCAGGCTATTTCCAGTAAAAGCCTCTCCTGCTTTCGGATATTTGGAGAAAAGGACAATTACAACACCATCTACTGCAGTCTTTTCTATAAGATTGAATTCCAATAATTCAGGATTAGAGAAAACTTCATCTGCCTCATCAAAACTAAGTCATATAAAGGAGCAGTGCATCTTTATCTTTAGTTGCAAAAACATAGCCCTCTGATGCTTCTATCTGTTCTATTTCCCCGTTTTGCCTGATTATCATAATCTTTGCAGTAGCAGGAACCATAGTTGATGAGTAAATATAGTTGCCATCTTTGTCTAAGAACTTTATTCCAGCAAATGATGCAGAAAGCTTTGTCCCTTCAATGAAAGAGGTCGTTGGATTTATCAGGCCTCCGATTGCATCGCCTGGCCTATAGGCGTTAACAACAGCATTGGTTGTCTTTCCGCCATAAGATACAGTTAAATTGAAAGCATGGTTTCCGCTGTATTCATCATCCTTGAATGTAAGCGTATTATCTGCTCCAACCACTACATTCTTATCACCAGTGATTTTGGCATCCTTAGTTACAACGCTGAAGCCACCTGTTGAATAATATGCACGGACTTCATAGCTATCTGGGCTATATGCATGATCAATCAATGCAAGATTGCCATCATAGCTAACAACTCCAGGAGAGACAAACTCAACCCTGGTTACACTACCAGAAGATGTCTCCCCCTCCCCATATCACATGAGACACTCAGTACAAGCAGAAGCAGCACTGAAACGACTAAAGAAATCTTTCTCATCAGATTCTCCTTTTCTGGCTGTTGCCAAACAGTTGCAGTATAACCACTAATTATGAAAAATGAAATCAAGGACTTTCTGTAGAATCATCAAAATTTTTAAACTATATTATATATATCCTATGTAGCTAGGGGACTTAAATGATTTACTGTGTAGAAGATGATGAATCAATACAGGGCATGATGGTATATACGCTTAATGCCTCAGGGTTTGAAGCAAAAGGCATAAAGGAGGGGTCTGAGCTCTGGCCTGCAATAAGAGAGCAGATTCCGGAGCTTATTCTTCTAGATCTCAACCTTCCAGGAGAAGATGGGATATCAATTCTGAATAAGCTGAAAAGCAATACCGAGACCTGCGATATCCCTATAATCATCGCAACAGCAAGAGACAGCGAATATGATAAGGTAATAGGCCTCGATACAGGAGCCGATGATTATCTATCAAAGCCTTTCGGCATGATGGAGATGGTTTCGAGAGTAAAAGCAGTACTGCGAAGATGCTCCCCAAGAGAAGAGAGAAAGCACCTTCTTTCAAACGGCATTATCTCAATAGATGAAAAAGCACATACTGTATTCGTAAATGGAAATGTCATTAAGCTCACTATAAAGGAATATGAGCTGCTTCTTCTGCTGTTATCTAACATGAATGTGCTGTTCTCAAGGGAAGACCTCTTAAAGAGAATATGGGGTGAAGACAGAGCAGCAGAGACAAGAACGGTTGATGTACATATTGGGACACTGAGAACAAAGCTAGGAAAAGAAGGAGCTACTGCAATCCAGACAGTCCGTGGAATAGGATACAGATTAGTCGGAGATGCAAAATGACACGACGGCTTCTCATCTCGCTTTTCATGGCAATGATATTCATCATGGGTGTATCGATGATGCTGACAATATCAGCAACATCAAAAATCCTAGGTGGAAGACAGGAGCTTATCTTAAGAGAAGTCGTTGATGTAGTTGCCGATGGCTATATATCAGGTGGAGAGGAATTCGTAGAAAGACTATCTACAAACAACTATAGAATCACAATAATCTCACCTACTGGCAAGATTCTGACAGAATCTCCTGATGATTTCTGGTACCTTGTAACTGACCACAATGCACTCGAGCATTTTCTACGAGATGTAATTGAGGAAGGTGATGTTGTAAGCATGCATACATCCTATATGTTCGGAGACCTGATCCTTGCCGGGATTGGCCTCCCAGATAGCACTGTGATTGTAGCCTCCGCAACAATGAGGACATTTGCAGACACGATGGATGAGATGAAGGTTCAGATTGTTCTTGTAATATTCCTATCCCTGATCCTTTCTGCAATACTTGCACGAGCACTTTCCATTTACATCGTAAAACCTCTGAACAATCTGGATCTTGAAGATCCTGATTCTAACAATGAATACAAGGAAATTACTCCCCTGCTACTGAAGATAAAAGAACAGAAGCAGGACATTGCGATACAGCAGGAAGAGCTGAAACAGGGACAAACGGAATTCAAAGCTGTTTCAGAATCACTCAGCGAAGGCCTTTTCTTAATCGGAGCAGACGATGAGCTCTCATTCATGAATAAGTCTGCAAAGAAGATCCTCAAAATAAAAGGGGATGTAAGAGGAAAGCACTATGACGAAATCCTGCCTGAGAACGTCTCATCAACAATCAGAGACACAGATATAAACAAGAATGGAAAGTGCATCCTCTCATCAAAAGGCAGAACATATAAAGTTGAAACAACAGCACTCGTGCTTGATGGTATAAAAGCCGGCATATCCGTCTTGATCTATGATATAACAAGCCAGCTTAATGCAGAGAATAGGCGACGCGAATTCACAGCAAACGTATCACATGAGCTAAAGACTCCGCTTCATATAATTTCAGGAAGCGCAGAGCTTCTTCTTACTGGAATCGTAAAAGAAGAAGACAAGACAAAATTCGTAAGCCAGATCTACAATGAGAGCCAAAGGATGAAAGGCCTTGTAGAAGACCTCCTAAAGCTCGGACAGCTTGAAGAAGAGAATAATGAGATCTCAAAAAGCATAATCAACATATATGAATTGGCTTCTTCTGTAAAAGAGAATATTGCTCACTTCGCAGAGGAAAATAACATCGAGGTGACTCTTTCAGGAACACCTGCAAACATACACTGCAATGGCTCCATGGTTTATGGTGCAATATACAACCTTGTTGACAATGCAATTAAATATTCACCTAAAGGAAGCGCTGTCCACATAACAACAGAAAGTGACAATGAGAAAGCATACATAAAAGTAGAAGACAATGGCATCGGAATTCCAGAAGAATATCAGGACAGAGTATTCGAGCGCTTCTTCCGTGTCGATAAATCAAGAAGCAAGGAAGTCGGAGGTTCTGGGCTCGGACTTGCAATTGTAAAGCATTCATGCATGTCAAACGGAGGAGAAGTATCTGTTGAATCAGAAGTTGGAAGGGGTTCGGTATTCACGATAACCTTCCCTATTGCAAATGATGCAGATGCTACTTAGTAAAACCCATGTACATTCTTATCATAATCCTGTTAATCATTGTACTTATAATAATCTGGTCAGTCTTTATGCCGTTTTACAGAGAGAAGACCATTCCTCTTATTCCTGATGAAAGCAAATGCTTCTCTGAGCGTTGCCATTCTATTATATATAAGGAAGGAAATAAGAAAGCCGTGCTATTCATCCATGGCTTTCCGACAACTCCGTATATGTATAAGTGGGCAACTGAGTACATGAGAGTTAGAAGCTATGATGTCTTTGCTCCGCTTATACCTACATTTGGAGCTGACATAAAGGAATTCGAAAAGTCCAACTTCTCTTCATGGTTCAGCTATATAGATAATTATTACATGAAACTCAGAAAAGAATATGGCACTCTCAATGTTATCGGAGTAAGTATGGGTGGTGCAATGACATTGAAGCTTACCGAAATACATTCCGATGATGGAATGGCACCTGATGCAATAGCTGTTATATCAGCTCCTGTTGTATACAATTCTCTTTTCAGAGATCATATCGTAACAAAGCCTGCGGGGTATTTCATAAGGCTAATAAAGCTCTTCATCCCATCAATCAACGCAGAAAAATCTACAGGCATTGCGGGCCATAATGATGGCGATGAGAACTGGACAGGATATAGAGGCCTTTACTCAACCCCCGGATGCTCTCTGATCTGGAATCTAAAAAGAATCAGAAAGGACCTATGCAGAATCCATGTTCCGATGATTTCCATTCATGATGAAGGCGATAAAACAGTCCCATATGGAAATCAGGGTATAATAAAGAGGGAAATAGATACTGACTCCGTTTTCATATCGCAGAAAATGGGAGATGAATATATACATACACACCATGCTCTTCTGTCTTACAATTCCTGTCAGAAAGAGCTCATGGATATAATTTATGCATTTCTGGAGGAAAAGAATGAGCAAAAGAGAAGACCACATATCCTGGGATGAATATTTTATGGGAGTCGCAGTACTCTCATCTCTTAGAAGCAAAGATCCCAATACACAGGTAGGTGC
>CAKQRI010000050.1 GCA_934271365.1 uncultured Spirochaetales bacterium | reverse complement strand
CAGGATAGAGATAAAGATCAACTGACAGCTGGTCTGATGGCCTTCCGGTTTATACCCGGAAGGTTTTTCTTTGTCTTAATGGTTTTCTGCTTTAAAATAATGCATTATCTGGAGGCTATTATGATAGATAAGCTATTTGATAAAGCAGAGCTGAAGATTTTCGATAATAGAAAGGAAATGGGAGAGGCAGCAGCATCAGATGCTGAGAAGGTCATAAAGTTGCTGCTCTCTGAGAAGCCGATGATCAGCTGCATATTTGCCGCAGCTCCATCCCAGAATGATTTTCTTGCTTCTCTTCTTACAAAGGATATAGAGTGGAGCAGGATAAATGCCTACCACATGGATGAATATGCAGGTCTTGGAATCTGTGAGAAGGGTTCATTTACGGAATTCCTGACGGATTCAATATTCTCGAAAATGCCTTTTGCTTCTGTGAATCTCATCAATGGAGGGGCTTCAGATGAGAATGCAGAAGCCTTACGCTATTCGGATCTTCTCAATTCTATTGATGTAGACATAACTTTCATGGGGATAGGTGAGAATGGGCATATCGCATTCAATGATCCAGGAGTTGCTGACTTCAATGATTCTAAGACTGTTAAGCTTGTAGAGCTTGATGATGTCTGCAGGATGCAGCAGGTTCATGATGGCTGTTTCCCAGATTTTGAAAGCGTTCCGAAAAGAGCTTTCACCGTGACAATCCCGAAGCTGGTTTCTGCAAAGCATATATTCTGCATTGTGCCTACAGAAAAGAAGCATGAAGCATTGAAGGCTGCAATGCTTGGACCTATTGATGAATCCTGTCCTGCAAGCATTCTCCGGACAAGGAATAACTCTATAATATATGCAGATAGGGCATGTGCTGGGAATCTGGCATGAGAACTATATTCCGCAATGCTCTTATTGTTACACCTCTTTCAATTAAGAGAGGAGAACTGCTTGTCTCTGATGGAGTGATAAGCCAGATAGCCTTTGATGGAGAGATCAGAGAGCCTGCAGATACCGATGTTGATGCAGAAGGATTATATTTGGCTCCCGGATTCATAGATATCCATACGCATGGTGCTGGTGGCTACGATTTCATGGATGGCTCTATTTCAGCTATCTATGAGGCTGTCAGTGCTCATATGCACCATGGAACAACATCGATTCTTCCGACAAGCCTTACAAGCACTCCAGAATCAATGCTTGACTTCATACATCTATTCAATGAAGTAGAGCTGAAGAGGGAGGGGCTATCTGAAATTCTAGGTCTTCATCTTGAAGGGCCATATTTCTCATATAATGAGCGAGGAGCACAGGATCCAAGATATCTCAGAAATCCATCACCTGAAGAGTATAATAGGGTATTGGTAGCTACCGATAGGATAAGACGGTGGTCATTTGCAGTAGAGCTTCCTGGCTCAGATGAGTTTCTCAGAGTTCTGAGACAGCATAGCATCCTTGCATCGGCTGCTCATACAGATGCAGACTGTGAATGCATAATGAGAGCTTATGATAGTGGAGTCAGTCTTCTTACTCACTTCTACTCAGGAATGACTGGTGTGCATAGAAGAAATGCATTCCGTGTCGCAGGCGCAGTAGAGGCTGGTTATTTAATAGATGACATCTATGTTGAGATTATCGCAGATGGCTGTCACCTGCCTAAAGAGCTTCTGCGTCTTATACTTAAGATAAAAGGTCCCGATAGAATCTGCCTTGTCACTGACAGCATGAGAGCAGCAGGCATGGAAGATGGGGAGTACTACCTAGGAAAGAAAGGTGATGGAGTGATGTGCATAAAGGAAGATGGCGTTGCTAAACTGCCTGACCGCAGTGCCTTCGCAGGATCTGTAGCAACAGCAGATAGGCTTGTCAGAAATATGATAGGGCTTGCGGGTGCTTCTATTCCGGATGCAGTCAGGATGATGAGCCTCACTCCTGCAAGGCTTCTGGGCATAGATAACAGAAAGGGCTCAATAGCAGAAGGAAAGGATGCTGATCTCATTATCTTTGATAGTGATGTGAATATAAAGAAAGTCATGGTCAGAGGTTCCTTGATACAGATTTGAAATTCACATTATCTGATATTATCCTGTAGATATGAAAAGAGTATTACTTACAGTCGTTATCCTTCTTCTTTTCATTGCCGGATTATACTCCGGTGATAACCCTTGGTCGATCAGCTCTGTAAAACTGGGTTTAGGCA
Source organism: uncultured Spirochaetales bacterium (assembly GCA_934271365.1). GTDB lineage: Bacteria > Spirochaetota > Spirochaetia > Sphaerochaetales > Sphaerochaetaceae > Ornithospirochaeta. The sequence continues at coordinate 7,791 of CAKQRI010000050.1, read as the reverse complement.
ATGATAAATGGGCTTATGGATTCTCCAGAAACGATGATGACCAGCTCTCTTATTCTGAGCATATAGGACTGGAGTCTCATCGATGGTTTCTCAGAATGGATTTTGATGGTATTACCAACCGTGGCTGGAAGAAAGGCTGGGACATAAAGGATTCAGATAAGGAAGATTCATCTGTGTCTTCTTTTTATAGCGGTAGACTAGATGTTGCAGAATTTAAAGCAGGACTTAAGCTACAGGCGTTTAACTCTGATCTTTTTTCATTTAAACTGACTCCTGAAACAGGTTTCTTTCTTGCTGGCTATATGGGTTTCGACTATCTGCAGAATACAATCCATAAGATATCTCATATTCACCGTGTCGATCTTCCCTATGACTGGAATGACGTGAAAGCATATGGATATTTAGGTCTTGATACAATAACCAGCTTTTATTTGCTTGAGCTTGAGAAGTCTGCATTTGCAATCTCATTTGATGCTGCGGCATACTCTGCGTTTGGCTTTCAGAGTACAGAGAATCTTTCAATACGCTTTTCTCTTCAGAATGAATATTCCGAGTTCATTTCCGTATCATTAGGATGGAATTGGGTGCAGGAACATAGCTCATCAAGTACGATGGAACTTTATGGAAGATATTTAAATGGACCATATTATTCATTCAATATAGATACAGGAGTGCTCTCATTAAGATATTTCACAGAGATTACAAATCATTTCGGATATGCCATTTATTCTGTAGATGCAATGTCTTTCTTTAGAAAATCAACATGGGAGAGAAATGATATCATCTATCTTACAGGTTTTTCCCGCATGATAGGAATGAATTTCAATGAGCTTGAGATGGAAGTCCCTTTCACTCCTCATCTCTCAGGTATATTCAAGAACAGATATGTGGCTGGCTATCCTCTTGATCCAAAAGATGAGGCTTCATCGGATCTGAAAGAGAATGGAAGGCTGAAAAAGGCATATTCAGGTTATTCGTTAGGCGTAAAGTATAAATATCCTATCGAGGCCTTAGCCTCATATGTGACGCCTTATATGGAAGCAAGCATTGGACTGATGGACTGGAATATATCATATCTTATCAACATGCTTGATTATGCACCTGTTCCTGCATTTGATAATCTCATGCATGATTACTCATTCCTGGCAGATGCAGAGGTTGGTCTTTCATTTATCCCTGAGGGAAAGCTTTCCTTTGATACGTCATCGATATGCTTTTCTGTATTTGCTGGACTCTCTTATGTAACAGGCAGAGATAATGTCACATACTATAGATATATAAGCAGTGATTATATTCCAGACTATAAGCTATCGGACTCATTTATCTTCCGCTTTGGAGCTATGATTCAGATTGGATTTGATATTTAAGCCTGCTGTAGTTTATAGAACAGCAATGTGCATTAGGTGTATATTCTGTAATCGGTAGTTACTATTCCTGCTGAATCAGATATTAGCCTTGATCAGGTTTCATAATATAGACTGTAACATTTCGTACTTAGGGTTAAGTATTCATTGATAGATGGTACTTGTCTTCAATATTCTCACAGTTTTTTCTAGTTGCAGCATATAGCAAAATAAAAATGCAGGAAAATAGCAATTGGAAATGTAGGTCCAGATATCCCTGGGATAAGGCTTATGCTAAATCTCTCGGTAACGGAGAAGAAATGAGGGATGTCTTTGAGCTGAATTCAAAGAGACCAGATAAGGAAGTCCTGCAAGCACAGCCACCGCACTTCGCCTGAGATTATAGGTTTGGAAATGCATAAATAATAAAACAGACTGATTTTGATGGGCCCTAACAAGATAACAGAAAGGGCTCAATAACAGAAGGAAAGAATGATGACAGTGATGTCATTAGATGGGCTTTAATATGAGAAAAGCTGCTAAAATAAGCAGCTAATCTCCATTAAATTCCCATCAAAAACCACCTGCAGCAGCTGATGTCGGTGTGAATATCGATTCAATCTGCTTTTCTGTAAGCTCAACATTAAAGACTGTCTTATAATAGTCTCTTGCAACATCTGTGAGATTTACATCAGCAAATAGCTCTGGATAGATTGCCTTTGCCCACCATAGGAGAGATACAGGCGCATCTACACCCGGAGTATACGATCGGTACATTCCAAGAGGAGTCTTGTATATTCTTCCATCCTGAACAGCTTTGATTCCAGACCAGTCGTCATTTCCGACTCTATTCTTCATGAGTGTTTCAGGCTGGGCTGCTGTAAAATTAGTTATTATGATTGCATCAGGATTCCATGCATATACCTGTTCCATTGTGACAGCTACAGAATTGTCTTTTGACAGTTCTTCTGCAACATTTATTGCTCCGATAGCATTGCACCACCACTGCCCGAAGAAGTTCTTTCCAGATGTGAGCATTGTTGATTCGCTATACTGGAACAGCACGAATACTCTCACTCTGTCTTCTTCAGGTATATCCTTGACCCTATCCTGAATCATATCATAGACCTTATAGCTGTAAGCATGCACAGTTGAAACCTTATCAGCATCTTCAGGGAATAGCTCTGCAAGAAGCTCAATCCAGTTGTCGAGAGTCTCTATGCAGTCGTAATTCCACTTGTTTACAGAAATGCCAATGGCAGGGATTCCTGCATCCTGAAGTGCCTTCCTTGCTGCAGCATCTCCGCCGTTGATGAATACTACATCAGGATTGGCTTTCATCAGCTCCTCTATGTTTATCTCATTTCCAGAGACAGAGCCGGTGTCTACTGAGAGAATCTCAGGGTAGAGCTCTTCTAAAAGGCCATTCTGAGCAGCTGTAAGGCTAGGCTTTGACATGGCGACTATTTTATCAGCTGAATTGAAGAATACAGTGAGAACAGATGGCATAGGATATATATTATATACTCCAATTCTGTTGATCTCGTAAGGTACTGTAACCTCAACCCCTTGATGGTCAATTACTGTATGCGTCTTTGGTTGCATACTTGCAGCTTCCTTTGCTCCCTGCGCTGAGATTAGAGCAGAGACAGCAAGCAGCACTGTTAAAAAAAGAAAAAGCTTCTTCTTCATCTATATCTCCTATAAATTTGATCTGCATTAAATATTGGTAAGCGTAGCTTTTGCGCTTATTCCTTCAACAACATTAAGCTCAGAGAGGAATGAATTCACAGTTTCTGTCATCGTATCCATTGTGATCACGATTATATTCATGCTCCTCATAGAATAGGGAAGCCCCATCCTTCCTCTGAAGTCACTTTTATATTTATCAAGTATTTCTTTGAATCTTTCCCTGTCCTTATCAGGTTCTTTGTTTATTATTGTTATGGCTGCAATAACATTCCGATCTTCAGTTCTATGTTCCGATTCTGATAATGAGATTGGAATGACATCGCTGATCAGCTTGCCTTTCTGGCATATTTTCCCGATAACTGCTTTTACAGAGAATGCTCTTTCAACATTTTCCTCTGTTATTATCTCTTCAGTAAGTCCGAATGTTGCTTTTCCGCCTCTTTCAAGCAGAAGGGATTTATTAGCATATTGAAGCGCATGAGCAGGATAGTGTGTGTTGAAAAGGCATGCAACACCATCTTTTGTAAGACTTCTGAGAGCTTCCATCACCATTATCTGGTTTCTGAAATCAAGATTGGATTCAGGTTCATCAAGTACGATGACGGCTGGTTCAGATGCAAGTGCTCTTGCAATCAGAAGCATCTGAAGCTCTCCGCCACTGATCTCATGGCATCTTTTTCCCTTTAGAAAAGAAATTCCCAGTCTTTTCATGCATTCATCGACTACCTCAAGGTCATTATCATCTGGCTGGGAAAAGAATCCAAGCTTAGCACCTCTTCCAAGCAGGACCATATCTTCAGCTCTGTAATTAGGCATTCCTGATTTTGCCTGAGGAACATATGCTACTTTACGAAATAGCTCACGTGGTGATAGCGATGAGATATCGCATCCATCAAGAGTGCTTCTGCCATAGCTCCATTTATTTAGTCCCATTGTGCACTTCAGCAGTGTTGTCTTTCCCACTCCATTGGGGCCGAGAATCGCTATAAGCTCTCCACTTGATACACTATAGCTTATTCCATCAAGTATTTTCTTTTCTGGAGAATACTGGAAGTGTCCATCTTCAACTCTAAGAACGGCCATTCTATCTCTCCTTTTGTCTCATCAGGTAAATGAAGAACGGAGCCCCTATGATTGCTGTCAGAATAGATATTGGAATTTCAGATGCAGATATCGTCCTGCATGCTGTATCTACTAACACAACAAATACAGCCCCAAGCGAGATTGAGGCAGGGACAAGCTTTCTATGATCATCTCCAAACATCATCCTGCTGATATGAGGAACTATAAGGCCAATCCATCCTACTTGACCGCACATCGATACACATGATGCGGTCATTGCTGTTGCTGTGATTATCGCAATTGATCTAAGCAGCTTTATATCTGTTCCTGATGATTTTGCCTCGTCTTCTGAGAGTGGCAGTATGTTCATTCTCCATCTTAGAAAAAAAAGCAGTATAGAGGACAATATGATCAGAGGTGAGCCCAGCAATAGAGTTGAATAGCCTTTGCCACTCATCGATCCCATCAGCCAGTAGGTGATTGAAGGAAGCTGAGTCTCTGTGTCTGCTGTATATTTGATCAGGGAGACAAGTGCATTGAATAAGGACCCAATCATTATTCCTGATAGCACAAATGATGTAGTTCCTCCTTCTTTTCCTCGACCGGAAATCCACGTGAGAATGACAGCGGTAAGTCCCATCAGAAGAGAAAGGACCTGTATCCCCCTGAGGCTGAATCCCAGTAGAATTCCAAGGCAAGCCCCAAAAGAGGCTCCTGATGCAACTCCAAGTGTATCTGGAGTTGCAAGAGGATTAGCAAATAGGCTCTGGAATGTAAGTCCTGAGAGTGAAAGACCTACTCCAACAATCATTGCCATCAATATGCGTGGAAGCCTTATCCCCCAGAGAACCTTCTCGATAGAAATGCTTTCAATCTCAGATAATCCTATTTTTGCTCCAGCTGACCTTATTATCGAGTCAAGCGGTATAACCATCCTTCCAAGACAGAGAGAAAGGAGTACGGAGATGATTGGCAAAGCAATGAGAAGTGCTATATGCGGCCTGCGAAAGTTTGATGGCATATTAGTTAGTCCTCGCTAACCACAGAATATAAAGGAAGAACCCAATGTGTGTCAATTAGTTAGTTAAAACTAACATTTTTAAGAAAATGCTTGATATTCAGGGCTGTAAACAACTATATTCTCAATATGGTTAGTTGTGGCTAACGGAGGATGCTGTGAGAAAGATAGCAATATATGGAAAGGGTGGGATAGGAAAATCAACAACAGCAAGCAATCTGTCTGCAGCTTTGAGCACAATGGGGTATAAGGTGATGCAGATAGGCTGTGATCCTAAAAGCGATTCAGTGAAGAATCTTATGGGCGGAAAGCGGATTCCGACTGTTCTTGATATGTTACGCTCTAAGGAAAGCCAGAATGTAAGGCTGGAAGATATAGTCTTTGAAGGATTTGCTGGAGTCCTATGTGTTGAGGCAGGAGGTCCTACTCCAGGAATCGGATGTGCAGGCAGGGGAATAATAACTGCATTTGAAAAGCTTGATGAGCTTGATGCTAAGAGCATCTATAAGCCTGATATCATAATATATGATGTTCTGGGAGATGTCGTATGTGGAGGATTTGCTATGCCTATCAGGAATGGCTATGCCCGTGATGTCTTCATTGTGACATCTGGCGAGATGATGGCATTGTATGCAGCATCGAATATTGTCAGGGCTGTTGATAATTTCAGCAATCGTGGCTATGCAAGGTATTCTGGTGTAATCCTGAACTCAAGGAATGTTCCAGATGAGAAAGAGACTGTTCTCAAGGCTCTTTCTGAGATAGGCGGTGATATTGTTTCAGTTATCCCTAGGGACTCAGCAGTACAGGCTGCGGAGAATAAAGTGATGACGGTAATAGAGGCTTTTCCTCAGTCTAGTCAGGCAGAAGCTTATAGAAAGCTAGCAGAAGCTGTGCTGGAAAGAAGCGAAGACGCTGCTGATGAGGAGGATTATTGATGAAATGCTCATGTGCTGTCTTTCCTAAGACTCTTCATTATGAGTCTCCTGCTCATGGAGGCTGGGGGCTTGTCAGAATGGCAGGACTTCTTCCTGATTCTTATATGCTGTTCTACACACCAGCTGCATGCGGACGGCATAGCTCATTAGGTGCTCTTTCGAACGGAATCAAAGATAAAGTCTCTTATCTTTTTCTAAGTGAAGAGGAAATAGTATCTGGCTCATATGAAAAGGAGATAATCCCAGCAGTAGATGAGCTTTTAGAAGCTCTTCCAAAGAGGCCTAGGGCGCTTCTGCTATTCGGAGGATGCATCGATGATTTCCTAGGAACAGATTATCAGGCGCTTGGGGAGAAGCTAAGAGCAGCACACCCGGATGTGAGATTCTGCTTCTGCCATATGAATCCTATCCAGCTTGATACCAAAAGCCCTCCAGGTGTTACGCTTTTTACTAATATCTATTCAATGCTTGATAGAAGAGAAAAGAATCCTAAACAGATTAACCTCATTGGCAATAATGTTGTTCCAGCACAGGAGAGTGAGATATGGGATATTCTGAAGATTTTTGGCGTTGAGACAAAGATGCTTCCAAGCGTCCGGTCTTTTGATGAATTTCTCTCAATGGGAGAGTCTTCTCTGAATCTGGTTCTTTCTCCTAGATGCATCCAGAGTGCAAAAAAGCAGCAGCGTGAGCTTGGAATCCCATATATGATAAACATCCCATCATATGATCTTGATGAGATTGAGAGATTCTATGCAGATTTTATGGCAATTCTGAGCTCTATTACAGGAGAGTCCCATTCATTTTCTTTTGCAGATAAAAGAGAAGCAGCAGATAAAGCTCTTAGAGATACAGCTTCTGAGCTGAGCGGTACAGGCATTGTTATAGATTTCCAGGCTGTAAGCAGGCCTTTCACACTTGCTAAAGTGCTTCTTGATTATGGTTTTGATGTAAGGATGGTTGCGGCGGACGGCGTATCTGCATTTGAGAAGAAGAGCTTTGAAATCCTTCAGCAGAGGTATCCGGATCTTGAGGTTGTGGACCCGCTTCATCATGATGCCCCTAAGTATAGGGAAAGATATCTTCATAACTGTCTGTCAATAGGCTTTGATGCTGCATTTATGGTTGGTTCTGGCAAGATTGTAGATATTCAGGAAGATGGAGACCTCTTTGGATTTGATGGTGTAATCAGATTAATGGGTATGATGAGAGATGCGGTTAAGAAAGAAGTTGATGTAATTGATGTGATCAGAGAGGCAAAGCTAGTAATATGAGCAATCTTAATATATACCTTCCACCATATTCACCAGATTATTCAGGTGCGGCATCTGCTCTTTATGAACTTGGGGGAATGCTTGTTCTCCATGATGCATCAGGATGTACTGGAAATGTACTTGAGTATGATGAGCCTAGATGGGAGAATGCAGCTTCTTCAAGAGCACTTGTCTTTTGCTCTGCATATAGGCATCTTGAAGCAATTCTTGGACAGGATGATAAGGTGGTATCGAGAATTGTCGATGCAGCAGAAAGCCTTAAGCCTAAATTCATAGCTATAATAGGCTCTCCTGTTCCTATGCTTGTTGGCACTGATTATTCTGGGCTTGCAAAGGAAATCGAGGCAGAATGTGGGATTCCGGCATTTGGATTTGATACCAAAGGGCTTGAATTCTATGATAATGGATACACGAAGGCAACAGTTGCACTGCTTAGGAGATATTCAAAGAAAAGGCGGACCGTA
>CAKQRI010000049.1 GCA_934271365.1 uncultured Spirochaetales bacterium | reverse complement strand
GATGACGACGATGATTCAGATGACGACGATGATTCAGATGACGACGATGATTCAGATGACGACGATGATTCAGATGACGACGATGATTCAGATGATGACGATGATTCTGATGATGACGATGATTCTGATGATGACGATGATTCTGATGATGACGATGATTCTGATGATGACGATTAATTATTTCTTATAAATTTTCCATATTACCCTATTTTCTTTAAATCGCATTCGTAATCTTCCATTAGAAACAGATGAAAGGAGAAATACGAAATATGAGAAAAAAACATGCTGTCATCCTGATGATTTCAGTATTAGCACTTATTACGCTTGCCAGCTGTTCGACAGGAAGCAATTCTTCTTCCACCCAGAAGGTACGTATAATAGGAACTGCAAAGGCAGTGAATACGCAGACTAGAGCTATTGATGATAAATTCATCATCGATTCGGTTAATAAAGTCATCGTTGATGGGAATAACATTACAGATCAGCTAAAGCCTTCTGATCCAAACAATGTAAAAGATGGAATGAGCAATGTAGAATTTCAGGCAGATGTTGAAGTATTCACTAAAACCTCATTCGAAGCAGAGGCAAAGCCTAGCTTCATATTCGATGAATGGGAAGTGCTTGAGCTTAAAGGAACTTCAAGAAAAGATAAATATCTTTTAGACAGAATCGAAGACTGGCTTGAATATAATGACCTTGAGCATAGTGAGCGGCTTGATAACATTCCAGCAGAATATATTACATATCTTGTTGCTGAATACGACAGAGGATTTTATGTAACGCTCGATGACAAAGCTTCTGCAGGAGATGGATCAAAAGGCAATCCATTTTCCGTAGAAGAAATGACAAATGCAATCAATTCAATCGGAAAAACATCAGAACTAACGCTTGTCATTTCTGGAAAGAATTCTACAGAACTCGATAAGCTTATAAAGAGTCTCGAAAGCTTTACATCAATATATGAGATAAAACTGAAAGCAGATGGCGCTGAATTATTATCCATTCCTTCTGGCAAGAAAATCATGCTCTCAGGCTTTATCTTCAACGAGTTGACAATAAATAATATTCATTCAGAATATGAATTCAAAAACTGCACTTTTGGAACATTGGTAATAGAAAATGCAAATGAGATTGAGCTGAAAGGAGGAACTGTATCTAATCTGTCAGTCATTAATGCAGATGAGGTTAAGATTGAAAACATGGAAATAGATAAGCTTGACCTTAGCAGAATGACTGCAGGTGAAGTAGAGATAGAGAAATCCTCATGGAAGGTATACAATCCACCTTCAAATAATAATGTAGAAGTAGAGATTGAGAGATAAATAGAAAAGCAATAGGGAGTGATGGTTATTTCACTCCCTATTTGCATCTGATTATTAAATAGAAAACATTTCAGTTCAGATTCAACAGAATGTTATTTATGAATTGCACTGAATCCTCAGCGCCTAACATATCTGGATGTACTGAATAGTACTCTGGATGGAACTGAACACCTACAACAAAGCTCTTATCTGTACGCTCCATACCTTCTAGAATAGGGCCAGAATAAGCTGTATCAACTAGATTATGCCCACCATCAAAAAGCACGGACTGATGGTGAGATGATGCAACTTCCCTTAGCATATCAGACTGTGTCAGCTTATAGAGAATTGATTCTTTATCTGAAACAGCAACAGAATGGAATGAATACTTGCCATCTGCTGTTCTATGTATGCCATCTTGGTCAGGATAAGACGAAGGAATATCTTCAACCAGTTTAAGCCCAGAAGCAACGGCCATAACCTGCATTCCCCTGCATATTCCAAGAACTGGAATATCATGCTCTATTGCGTAACGCATTAAGAGGAAATCAGAAGCATCACGCTCTGTGTTATACATATAACTGAAATCAGGCTCATAATCCTTTCTATATAATGTTGGTGATATATCCTCTCCACCACTGAACACTATAAGATCCACATTATCAAGTCCAACTGGAGCAATTATTTCTTCTGTATTCCACAGAATCTCTGAAGCTTCATCTGTAAGAGAGAAATCAAAATTCAGATAATCATCAGACAGTGTTCCATTTTCATAATATATAAAATCGGGAGTTCTAGTCTTTTCTAAATCAACAACATTACAGCCTGCCATCTCAAAATAAGATACAAGTCTGTTATATGCATCGCTCTTTGTATCATCTCTCCAGGCTATTGCAACAGTAAATGCATCATTACTGCTCTTCATTGATGAGCACCCAGAGAACAAAGCCAATGCAATAAAGAATAGGATCAGGTACCGCTTCACTTAGCCCTCCTCTTTCCATCAATAACTCCCCATACAAGAACAGCAAAAGCTATGACAATGGTTGCAATAGCAAGGCCTTTGTTATACTCGACATTCTCAAGCTTCTCTCCATTGAATACAGATGGAAGTGGAACTGGATCAAATGCAATGTTATTATCCTGGCACAGCTGCTTTACACTGAGCAGATTGATTACAGGGATTCCTCTTGCAGCAAATTCATAGTTAAGGCCACGGTTTGGAGTATCAGGAATTTTTGGAGGATCTAGAACAAGACCTCTTGGAAATGCCAAAGAATATGAGCTTGTACCATTATTAACAGAAGCTCCACCGACATTTATAAACAGCTTAACATCATTGCCATAAAGCTCTAATCTTCTCTGTATGCTCTCTTCAAGAGTATCCTTGAAAATGACTTCAGCTCCTGTTTCCTCTGCAGCTTCCTCACAAAGCTTCAGTGACAGCTCTGCGCTTCCTTCATAGAACATTCCTTCCAGAATTCCACCACCTCTATCATTTACACTTCCTGGAGATACTGCTAACAGATCAAAATCAGCAAATCCGCCTTTCTTAAGATCTTCAACTATATCAAAGATATTGTAATCAACACGTGTAGCTCCATGCATGCTGGCGCCAACAGATGCAATAAGCTCTGTATGAAGCCCCATCTCTGTTGCCGCTGTTAGGGATGCTATTACAAATCCTGGGAATGATCCTGTTGCTCCGATGGCTATTGTATCCCCTTTCTTAAGTCCTGCCTGATAGAAATACCTGATCATAGCAGAAGCAAAAAGGGGATTAAGAGTAGACCTCTTTGCATTCTCATCTCCAGGAGTCGATGTAAGTTCTGTGAACTCTGGTCCAAGCAGACCTGTCTGATTGAGATCCTCGGCTTCAATCTCAAAGCCAAGAGATAATACTCTTTCCTTGAGATATGCTTCTGCATTTTCCATTCTTTCTGCAGCTCTGATCTGCATATCCTCATATTCTTCAGCAGTCTTCTCTGCTGAAATATAGACTGCTAGCAATCCGACGATAAGAATAACTGGAATTGCAATAATGAATCTCTTTCTCATCTTAATAGCCATATCAGCCTCCAATGATTACCAGTAATCTGATAATCGCAGTAATACATGCAATTGTAAGCAGAGTCTTCACTATTCCCTGCTTCTCCATATCAGATGCAATAAGTCCAGGAACAATATATCCTATCATCCTGAAATCAACACCGTATGATGAATACATGAATGCAGTCTTATCCAGAATCCATACAGCAATCAATGAAAGAACCAATGTCAGAGCAAATCGTCTTCTTCCATAGAGGATTATGAAATGCTGCAGTAGCTTGACAATAAGAGCCAGAATTACTGCAATCACAAGAGTCGAAGCTATTCTTGTCGGCTCATGAAAGAAATACGCTAGATATCCTGCAGATACAAGCCCACCTGTCAGAAATCCTGTGAATTCTGTACAGATAAAGCTCATTATTACACTGAAAGCAACAAGATTAAAAAGCATTATGACTCCTTCTCAAAGAGAGAGATAAGCTCCTCTCCCTTACCCTTTATATTTCCAAGCCCAACAAAAAGGCTGTTTTTGCTATTCATGATAGTATTCTTCAAATCATCAACATCATATGGAGAAGAAGGTACGACACTATTGAAGTGGAATGCTACTTTTCTGCGATAGTCACCAATTACATAGACATTCGATATTGAATCTTTATTATCTTTCAGAACCTTCATGAAAAGACCGATGCGGTATTCTCTATCCTTTCTATTGTTATAGATAACAGAAAGCTTCCTTCCATCCCTGCTCCACTTCTTTATAGCAGCATCCATGCAAGTTAGATCATTTATGCTGAATGATGGAACAAATGAAGATCCAGTTCCCACATTAAATGGGTTAAGAAGCCCTTTATCCGGTACAAAGTTCTTTATTCCTTCATCTAGTGCAGAGGGTTCAATGTCCATATCTTTAAGTACGGCAGAGGCTATTGCAATTGCAGATGGATGGATACCATTCACTTCTATGCCGTTTTCTGGGATATCAACAAAATGAACATGCTCAAAGCTGTCATAGAAATGCTCTGTAACATAAAGCTCTGCATTTTTAGGAACTGAGAGCCCAAGGACCCTGCTTGTGCTCTCTCTTGTATCTCCCATCTCTGGAACATGGTCTACAAATGTATTGACTATTACCACAGTTCCAGGCTTAACAAGAGAATCACGGAATGCTTTCTGATTCTCACTCTGGAGGGCCATGCATTCAACTACAGCACATTCGGCTTTTTCTCCTGCTGCTAAACGGAAGAACTTTATAATCTCATACACTCTTGCGCTTCTATGCCTTATAATGCTCTCTATTCTACCATCAGGATAAATTACAGCAGCCTCAGAGCCTGTAGTACGGCCTATAGTTCTTATTCCAGCAGCATTAAGTGATGCAACAAGAAGCCTCGTAAGCGTAGTCTTACCTCTAGTTCCGTTTATAAGGATTCTTATTGGGACCTTTTTTAGATTTCTTTCATGTCTGGCTTTCTCTAGAAGGCCCATAATCAGCAGAATAAAAGTCAGCAGCAAAATAATTTTCATACTCAAACCAATGAGGTGTCAGAAATAATCTGACACCTCATAATATCATTCTAGTGACATGTATTACAGATTAATAAATCTGATTGTATACAAGTTCCTTTGCCTGTTCTACGAATGCATCGAAATTCTTAGCAGAGATATCTTTTGCTGAAGTGATTACGATTCTGCCAGGTGCTGGATTTTCAGCAGATACAGCATTTGGAATCATTGCTTTGAATGCATCTTCCATAGCCTTAATCTCATCATCTCCATACCAGTCAACGTAACAAACTTCAACTGTATTACCCTGAAGAGTGAATACATAGCGATATCCGACAATTTCATAGGAGGCTTCTGTCTTAGCAGCTTCTCCAGCAGCAGTTGATGCACATCCTGTTACTACAAGAACGATTGCAGCAAATAAAGCCAGTAGAGCTAATTTTGTTTTCTTCATAATGCTTTCCTTAATGCGTGCTCTGAGAGCACGCCATGTCGATTATACTTCTTCAGGTCTGAGGTTATTCTTAACTGAATCAAATACGATGTTCTTCCACCAATCAGAACGAGCAGGAACCTTCATGTTTACGTTACCGAACATATACTTAGCTGTGAGAGTATCACCAAGAGCACGATATGTCTCGAACCAGTCTGTTGCAACTGCTGATGCATATCCTGTCAGGTACTTAACAGCAAGGTCTTTCTGTCCAGCTGCAATCATAGAAGCTGCAACTTCCTGAGCAACTGCTGTCTGCTCATAAACTGTAGCCATCTTAGGATCTCTTACAGCCTTGATATCCTCAATTGCTGAGCGATAGTTGATTGTAGAAAGCTGCTGAACCTTAGCAGAATTCCAGAATCCAGACTCGTTATCAAGCTTTGCTCTTACGCCACGGCCAAAGAACTCAGGGAGCTCTGTAGCAGAAGCAAATACAGGTGTGAGGTAAGTTGTGCTTGGAGCACCCCAACCAACCCAAACAAGACATCTTGCTTCTTCTGGGAGGTAAGGCTTTACCTGAGAGATCTGTACATATGTTGCACGGAACATGTTGATAGGTCTAGCAACACCCTCACGAGTAGCCTTCTTCAGGTTGTTGTGGTAGTTGCTGAGAACGTTACCGAAATCGCCTGCATCAGCTGTGCGGGAAAGATCGAACTGTGTTCCTGCATAGTAGTCAGAGCAGAATGCGTGAATATCTGCAACTGTAAGCTTCTTAGCAGGCTTAACAAAAAGAGGATAATCATCAGGATCACCAAATGGATCGAGGTTGCTATACTCTGGGTTAAGAAGAATTATTGCTCTCCACTCTCTGAGTGTGCAGCCCATGTTCTCTTCCTTGTTACCGCAGAATACATCGTTTGGCTTGAATTCGCTCTTTCCATCCCAAAGACCATACTGAAGAGCAATGTTCTTGAGCTCTGGGTTGTACTGGCAGTTATCTGGATCATTTTCGATGAGGTAGTTGATTCTAGCTCTGTTAGCAGCTACGAATACAGAATCATCTGGCACTCTCATTGCTACCCAAGCTGTTCCACCATAAGCCTCAAGAATCCATGTCTCATTACCATCTGTGATATTGATACACTCTGCATAGCCATTCCAGCCATCAGCCTCAATCTTCTCACCCATGAATGCTACAGCTTCTCTAGCTGTCGAGCAGTTCTCAAGTGCTGCATCCTGGAGCATGTAGCAGTCCCAGATACCTTCTGATGCTGACATCCATGCCTTGATTGCCTTACCGTGATCTGTATTTCTGTCATAAACACAAGTGGACTCGCCCATAGCAAGACCCTTATCGTTCATGAATGAATACATACCATGAACATACTGGTTTGTAGCCTTCTCATTAATGTAAGAAGAAACTGCTGTACCTCTTGTTCCGTAATCCTTTACCTCTGGGAACTGGCTGTAATCAGCACCAGCTCTGCCGTCTACAACTACATCTCTCTCTGAGCCAGCTTCCATTGAAGGAATAAGCCAGATTCTAACGTCATCTGAGTTTGAGTCACAAGTGTGGCTTGTCATTGCAGAGCCATCAACTGTTGCACCCTTAGCAACTGCGAAGATAGTACAAGCAGCTAAGCTCTGAGCAGCAATGAATAATACTGCTAATGCTGTGATTAATACTTTTTTCATTATCAACCCCTTTTATTTATGCTGGCCCCATTCAGAATTTGAAAGATCTGTCCAGTAATCTGTATACTTCAGACCCCATGTATTACCATGGTCTGAACCGAGCATGTAGTTAGAAAGAAGTGTCTTTGCAAGATCATCATATGTCTTAAACCACATGTTAGCCTGCTGGTTAGAATATGATGTAAGAAGCTCAAGAGCTGCATCCTTCTGACCATTCTTGATCATCTTAGCAGCCTGGTTCTGAATAGCGAATGTTACATCGAACTGATCTGCCATCTTCTGATCTCTTGCAGCCTTGATGTCTTCGATAGCTGCTGTATAGTTAATTCTAGCAAGCTGCTGAACAAGAACGTTATTCCACCAGCCAGAATTAGCATCATATTCAGATCTAAGACCTCTTCCGAAGTGCTCAGGAAGTGAAAGCTGAGAACCAAAGAGAGGAGTAAGGTATGTGCAAGACTGAGCACCCCATCCAAACCAAACGAGACATCTTGCTTCTGCTGGAAGCCATGACTTAACGTTTGCAATCTGAACATAAGTACATCTGTAGCTATTGATTGCTCTCTGAGTGAAGTCCTGAGCTGGGTTCAGTGGATCACCAAACTGTCCGCCCCAGATAGACTTACTTGTATCATATTCTGTACCCTGATAATAGTTACCATATAGGTTGAAGATATCCTGAACAGTTACTTTCTTAGCAGGCTTTACGAAGCATGGCCAATTAGCATCTGTATTCTTTTCTTCTGGATCAAGGTTGAGAGATGGATTAAGAGTCATCATTGCAATCCATTCTCTTCTTGTTGAATATGGTCTATATGGATATGGTGCAAATGTGAAGCAAGGAATGAAATCACTCTTTCCGTCCCAAAGGCCGTTCTCAAGTGCGAATTCCTTGATTCCAGGAGCATAGAGGTAATTCTCTGGATCATCTTCTACAAAGAAGTTGATTCTAGCTCTGTTAGCAGCTACGAAGATTGAGTCATCTGGTACTCTTGCAGCTACCCAGTAATTAGCACCGTAAACTTCGAATACCCATGCCTCATTTCCATCACAGATATCGATACACTCAGCAGAACCATTCCAGCCATACTCTGATACAAGCTTGCCCATGAATTCTACTGCTTCACGTGCTGTGTCACAGTTCTCAAGTGCGATATCCTGAAGCATATAGCAGTCATAGATACCTTCCTTGTTAGCAAATGCAGCCTTAACAAGCTTACCCTGCTCACTGTTTCTATCATATGAACATGTAGACTCACCCATTGCAAGACCCTTATCGTTCATGAAAGAGTACATTGCGTGGATGTATCTGTTTGTATCCCTAGTTGTTGTGTAGCTGTCGAGGACCATGCCATTTACACCATAGTCTTTAACGGCTGGGAACTGAGAATAGTCTGCACCTTCTCTTCCGTTGAGAACGACATCACGTTCTGTTCCTGCACTCATGCTAGGAATAAGCCAGACTCTGAGGTCATCACTTGTTGAATCGCATGAATGAGTTGACATTGTAGATCCGTCAGCTGTTGCATTCTTGCCAATAGCAAAAATAGTACAAGCGCTAAGCGTCTCTGCTGTTACTAGCAAGCAGATTGCCAGTATCGCAAAAAATTTTCTCATACTTTTCTCTCCTTCTATAGAATCACCAAAGGTGGAATGAGCTTTTAAAAAGCAATTACAAGTTAATTTCAAAACATTTTTTGTAAACCAACATATAATAACTTTTATCAGAATAAACTAAAAAATTAAAAAATCAAAAAAAAATTTAGCAAGTTTACTACAAATTTAATCATGGCACCCTTTCGGATGCCATAAAAAACGCATATTAGTATATTGTATCGTAGATAAGAGCTTCGGCTGCTTCTACAAACTCATTGAACTGAGCTTCAGTTAAGTTAGCTTTAGCCTTAAGGACAATTACTCCGCCCTCTGGATAATCATAATCACAGTATCCAGGAAGAACACTACCAAGAGTTGAAGCAATAAGTGGGATTGTGCTATCGCCAACTGCATCAACATAATCGAATGTTACGGTATTACCATCAAGTGTAAAACCGAACTTATAACCAACAAGGTTGTACTCTGCAACAGCCTGAGCACCTTCTGTCTTCTGCCATGTGGTTGAACATCCAATCAAGCAGAGAGAAAGAAGCATTACTGCTAGAGCTGAAATGAAAGTTCTTTTCATTAAAAATCTCCATATAGAGACCTAAGTCTCAAATTTCTTTTCATCGGAGGCTTTAGCTCTTATTTGCATCAGCCTCCTCAATTACTTATTTCTCTACTGCAGAAACAGCAGTAACAACATTCTTCCACCATTCTTCGTGAAGAGCTGGAGAAGACTTCATGTTAACTCTGCCAACTACATATCTAGCAACGAGCTGCTCAGAGAGGTTACCATAAAGGTTGAACCACATCAGAGACTGATCATTAGCATACTTTGTAAGCATATCAATAGCAGCTTCTCTCTCGCCGTTAGCAATCATCTTAGCAGCCTTATTCTGTACTGCGAATGTTGACTCGAACTGAGCTTCCATTCTTGGATCTCTTTCTGCCTTAACAACCTGAACAGCATCAGCATAGTTGAGAGCTGCAGCAGACTGTACAAGTGCTTCGTTCCACCAACCTGACTGTGGATCGTACTCATATCTTGTTCCTCTACCGAAGTGTGGAGCAAGCTCTGTCTGAGATGCGAATACAGGTGTGAGGTAAGTTAAGCTTGGAGCACCCCAACCGAACCATACGAGACATCTAGCTTCTTCTGGGAGCCATGCCTTAACGTTAGAAATCTGGAAGTATGTGCACTGCGGAACGTTTGTAGGTCTATACTGATAAGGCATAGAAAGAACGTTACCATGCATGCCAGCATATGGAGACTTTGTTCCATCGTACTTTGTTCCTTCGTAGTTATCTGAACAGATTCTTGCGATTGTAGAAACAGAAACCTTTTCATATGGTGTGTAGTACAGTGGGAAGATATCGTCTGGGTTCTCTGCATAAGCGAGCTCATCCTTTCCGATAACATCTGCTGTGTAATCGCTAGGAAGTGTAACAAGAACTCTCCACTCTCTACCGATACAGTTGAAGCTGTAGTTACCAGCTG
>CAKQRI010000048.1 GCA_934271365.1 uncultured Spirochaetales bacterium | reverse complement strand
ATAGGCTGCGACTGTGAAGAGGCCATCATCGAAGAGGCATCTCTGCCTTCTGATTACTTTTTCGATTATATTAGTACACATACTATTATATACGTTTTAATTTGAATTTCTGACATGTTTCCGGAAAATATTATGGAATTGGGTATTATTTATAATCCCGTTTTACAAACGAATAGAAGAAATATATTATGCCTATTGCATCTGCAAGACCCCATCCAATAGGGATTGAAGCCCAGATTGCCTTCACTCCTAGTATTGGAGAAAGGATATATGATAGCAATACACGGGTGCCTAGAGATAGCACTGTCAGTATTATGGACATTGCAGGCTTCTCTATTGCCCTATAAAAACCATATAGCATGAATAGGATTCCTATCCCTAAGTAGAATGATCCTTCAATCCTCAGGTATTCGCTTCCTGTTCTGAGTATTTCATCTTCTGTGGAGAAGATAGAGATTAATAATGGGGCTGAAATGAATATCATGATGCTTATAGCAATGCAGAAGAAAGTCACTGTGATAAATGCGCTTTTAGTTCCTCTGAGTATCCTTTCTTTATTTCCTGCACCATGGTTCTGTGCAACGAATGTGGAATAGGCATTTCCGAAGTCCTGTACAGGCATATATGCAAAGGCATCGACTTTGACACCTGCAGCAAATGCTGCCATAACAGCTGTTCCGAAGCTATTTACAATTCCCTGTACCATTAGAATACCGAAGTTCATCACAGATTGCTGTACTGCTGTCATAGAAGAGAGGGAAAGCAGCGCTCTCATGTTTGCACTGTCAAAATGCATGTCGTCTTTTTGTGGAATGAACTTCTGGTATTTAGATAATGTGAATAGCAGGAGACCAAGAGCAGAGATGAACTGGGTGATTACAGTAGCCTCTGCTGCACCTCTGACTCCTCTTTTAAAATAGATTATGAATATAAGATCAAGTGCAATATTCAGGACTGCAGAGAAAGCCAATGCGATGAGAGGTGGGAACGAATTCCCTATTGCTCTCAGAAATGCTGCTGTGTAATTTGTGATGAATACTGCAGATATTCCTATGAAGATTATTGATAGGTATTCTCTCATGAGAGGGGCAACTTCTGCTGGTATGTTAAGAAGCCTTATGAAGAAATCCAGCAGAAAGAATGAGAGCAGACTGAGCGCTAAGGAGAACAGGGCAGTAAATGCGAATGACAGGAATATGGAGTTTCTTAACGTGCAGTCATCTTTTCTTCCGAATAGTATGGAGAAATAAGCTCCGCTTCCCATTGTCAGCCCTAATAGTATGCTTGTGATGAAGGTCATCAGAGAAAAAGCCGATCCGACTCCTGCTAGTGCTTCTGCGCCTAGATATCGTCCGACTATTATTGTGTCAGCAATGTTATATAGCTGCTGCAGAAGATTCCCAAGAAATAGCGGCAGTGTGAAAAGAAGAAGGCGCTTTGTGATAGGACCTTCAGTAAGCTTTATCTCCATACGCTGATGGTAGCAGAAAAGAGCAGGCTTATGAAGCTGGGGTGCTTTTCAGCTTTGACTCGAACTCATAGCTCTTTATGCTGATTGCAATATGTGCCGGAGCAAAGATAAGTGCAAATAGAAGCAGAGGGTAGTTCCTGTCAATGATGGCTGATGCTAAGAATAGAATAGATGGTATAACCGAGAGAGTTATTGCTCTTTTTAGACAATCTTTATTCCAGAAGAAAATCCATAATGCTATGTATAAGATGAGAAGAGCAAAGATGATTGCATACGAGAGTGTCGATATGCTTTTTCTGTCCTCGAGTCTTATTACATAAAAGAACATAGTACCATAGCGTCCAAACTTCTCTATTCTTTCAAGAGGCCTGTTATGGTACTTATGCTCTTCTTCATTTCCGTCTTTTGATTCTTTGTCTCTCTTTGCCTGGAAGATCACAGAAGGAATGAGCATGATTATTAATATGATCAGGTTTATATAATAAAAAGTAAAAGCCATAAGCAGATGATAGCAGAATCAGAAAGCATCAGCCATTATGTGGGAGCCTAAGTAATCATTGAATTCTCTATAAACATCATTGCTGATAGGCTCTGGATAGCTCATTATCCTCAGTTCATGGCCTTTGAATTCTTTGTGATATGGCGGATGGATATGCTCAAAGCTGTTCTGGCAAAAACCGCATCTTTCATAGAATGCCATGCGTCGTATTGATATAGCATCGATAGGCGGATCTATTTCAAGAATCAGTATCTTGCCATATTGCTTGAGAAAATCTAGTGTCATCTCTCCATAATGCATATTCCTTTTTTCAGGTAGTATGCAGAGGTGCTCTATGTATATAAATCTGTCTTTTGTCCAGAATAATGCTAATCCGATGAATTCATTGCGGCTGAAGATCAGATCAAAGCTATAAGCAGGGTCTTTTAATATGGCATGCTGGGAAATTCCTTCTCGTATTTCGTGAATTGGGAAGCTCTCATCATATAGCTTCAATGCCTCAGCATACATATGATGTTCAGTGTCTGTTATCCTTCTCAGCTCAATTTTATTCATTACTTCTTTAATTCCCGAATCCTCTCAAGCCTGTTAAGTGCTTCGATAAGTGTCTCGTCTTTCTTTGCAAAATGGAATCGCAGGAGATTGTTTATGTTCTCCCTGAAGAATGAAGAGCCTGGAACAGCTCCAACTCCGATTCTGGATGCAAGATCTATAGCAAATTCCGTATCGCTGTCATAGCCGAACTCGGCTATATCAACAAGAACGTAATATGCTCCATCTGGTTCTGTGTATTTCAGCCCTATATCCTTTAGACCTCTGCAGAATAAGTCCTTCTTTCGTGTGTATTCTCTGATTAGTCCTTCATAGTAATCATCAGAGGCTTCAAGTCCTGGAATAACAGCTTCCTGCAATGGATGAGCAGCGCCTACAGTCAGAAAGTCATGAACCTTCTTTATCCTCTCTGTTATCTCTTCAGGTGCGATTGTATAGCCAAGGCGCCAGCCTGTTATTGAATATGTCTTGGAAAGGGATGAGCAGCATACTGTTCTTTCCCTCATTCCAGGCAGCGTTGATATATATATGTGCTTGTTCGGCTTATATACAATGTGTTCATAAACTTCATCTGTGATTACATATGCATCATATTTCTTTGCAAGATATGATATTATCTCTAGTTCATCCTTCTTGAATACCTTTCCAGACGGATTTGAAGGATTGCAGAGGATAAGAGCCTTAGGTTTTTCCCTGAATGCATCTTCAAGTACCTCTGGGTCAAAAGTGAAAGAAGGAGGATTCAGAGGCATATATATAGGCTCAGCCCCTGCGAGTATTGTATCTGCAGAATAGTTTTCATAGAACGGCGAGAAGATTATTACTTTATCTCCTGGGTTAGTGATGCTCATCATCGCGGCCATCATAGCCTCAGTGCTTCCGCATGTTGCAACAATCTCTCTGTCAGGATCTATATCAATGCCCATAAAGTGCTTCTGTTTCTTTGCGAGTGCATTGCGGAAAGATGGGCTCCCTGATGTTATCGAGTACTGATGGAAATTCTGGTCTGCAACCTCTTTAAGTCTGTTTATGATCATCTCTGGAGGATTGAAATCAGGAAATCCCTGAGAGAGGTTTATTGCATCATGCTCTATAGAGATTCTGGTCATCCTGCGTATTACGGAATCAGTGAATCCTGCTGTTCTTATAGATAAACTTTGCATTAGATTGCTCCTTGGGTATATTAATTATAGATAGTATTGAAGCCGTAGGTAAATATTTGTCTTTTTGGAGCTTAAAAAATCAATTTGGTTTATTGAATCAGATAAATCAAAATGATAAATTCTTGGGCGTAAGGAGTTTTAATTATGGCAATGAGTAAAGGTGTTACATTTCTAGTAGGAGCATTAGTTGGTGCTACAGCCATTACACTTATTAAGACCCCTGCATTCCGCAAGGGTGCTGCAAAGCTTGTAAGTGCTGGTATGCAGCTTAAGAATGAGGCTTCTGCATTTGCAGAGTCAATCAAGGAAGATGCTGAGGATATTGTAGCTGAAGCAAACTACAATAATGCACAGGCAGCTCAGACAGAGACAGCCTCAGAAGCAAACTAAAGGCCTATTATGAAATTCATAGTTCGTCATTCAATACCCGGGCGAATCCGCCTAGGGTATGATGTTCATGCACTCAGTCCACGTCAGGCAGCGCTTGCAGAGAGCCTTATCAGTGTTCAGAGTGGCATAAAAGATGTGACTCTCAATACACTTACAGGATCATTTCTTGTTGAATATGATTATGCAAAGATTTCAGAAAAGGAAGTCAAAGCTCTCTTTTCTGTGCTTGATAGCCGTTATCTTGATAATGCAGAGATGCTTGAGGCTGTGTCTGTTCCTGAAAAGCAGGCTGGATTATTTGAAGAGCTTGGCGCAATGACTCTCCATTTCTTCCTATGCCGTCTTCTTCCTGCTCCTGTCAGAACCGTTTTGAGAGTGAAGAACCTCTCTCCGAGAATCCTGAGTGGAGTGAAGTCCGTTCTGAATGGCCATGTGTCAGATACACGCGTGCTTGATGCTGCAGCAATCGGAATATCGTTATATGCAGGCAATATATCTACCGCTGATAACATAAACTTCCTTCTGAATATAGGTGAGACTGTTGAGGAATTCACAAAGAAGAGAAGCTTCCAGGACCTTGCAAATGCAATGTTCAGCGATAAGGATCCGGTTCAGCTTTATGTAAGCGATGATGAAGAGAAGACAATCCCTCTCGCAATGCTCAAGAAGAATGATGTAGTCATAGTCCGCAATGGTGCAATGATTCCTTGCGATGGAGACATCATAAAAGGAGAGGCTCTTGTCAATCAGGCCTCAATAACAGGTGAACCGCTTGCTGTTGAGAAGAGAACAGGCAGCACCGTATTTGCTGGCACTGTTGTAGAGGAAGGTGAGATCTTCATAAAGACAAGGTCTGTCGCAAAAGACAGCAAGGTGAATAGCATACTTTCGCAGATTGAAGACAATGAAAATCTCAAGGTTTCCTCGGAAGTGAGAAGTGAGCTGCTTGCAGATAAGCTTGTTAAGTACAATTTCCTACTGACAGGACTTACTGCGCTGATCACAAGAGATCTGACAAAAGTCATTTCAACATTGATGGTTGACTATTCATGTGCAATGAAGCTTATTTCTCCAGTTGCAGTTCTGAGTGCAATGAAGGAAGCTGCTGAGCATGGAATAGCTGTAAAAGGTGGCAGGTACTTAGAAGAAGCTGCAAAGGCAGATGTTCTTGTAATGGATAAGACGGGAACGCTTACAAATGCAGAGCCAAGCCTTGCGGAGATAATATCATTCTCCAATTATGGGGAGGATGAGCTTCTGAAGCTTGCGGCATGTCTTGAAGAGCACTATGCACATCCTATTGCAAGGGCGATTGTAAAGGCTGCAGAGGATAGAGGCATTGATCATCCTGAAGACCACGCTAAGGTTGAGTATATCGTAGCTCATGGAATAGCAAGCTATGTGGAAGGCGAGAGGGTTCTTATCGGAAGCAGTCATTTCATCTTCTCTGATGAGAACATTCCTGTTCCAGAAAAGCTTGAAGCAGTCAGAAGAGATGCCCAGAAGAAGGGCGAGTCTCTTCTCTATCTTGCAAAGAACGGTGAGCTAGCTGGCGTATTTGCAATAAATGATCCTATAAGAAAAGAAGCTAAAGCATCTATTGCAGAACTGAGAAGGTCAGGAATGAAGTCATTCAGCATGATAACCGGAGATGAGGAAGGCGCTGCAAGGATGATTGCAAAAGAGGCAGGTCTTGATAGCTATCTGGCAAAGGCTCTTCCTGAGGATAAGGTTAAGCTCGTAAAGAAGCTGAAGAATGAAGGCCATAAGGTTGTGATGATTGGAGATGGAATCAATGATGCTCCTGCTCTTTCTGTCGCTGATGTCGGCATAGCTATGGGAGATAGCGCAGCAATAGCAGAGGATACTGCTGATATTGTTCTCTCTTCAGATGATGGTCTTGACAGCCTTGTTAAGACTAGAAAGCTAGGTGAAGGTCTTATCAGAAGAATAGATAGAGAGAATAGAGAGATTGTGGCATTCAATTCTGCCCTGATTGTCCTTGGACTTCTAGGTCTCATTCCTCCTTCATCTTCTGCGCTTCTGCATAATGTCTCGACAATATACTTCTCATTTAAGGCCACAAGGCCATTGCTCTGAGGTGTATATGAGCATAGTTACGAGTTTCTTTCCAGGACATATCAGATTGAGATGTCCGATATTGAAGGATGATGACATCACTGAGGCTGTGATGAATGCAGTTAAGGAGTTGGGGTTCAATGGGACCTTCACGCATAACAGCAAGACAGGAAGCCTCCTTGTTGAATATGATCCAAAGGAAATCACAATTGAGAGAGTAGAGGTGCTGAGACCTCTTCTCTCTGGTGTGATGAAGCTGAAGCCTAAAGTTTTTGCATACTGTCCTAAAGATAAGGATTTTCTTCTTTCTGAAATCGATAGGCTTAAGAAAGAGGCCTTGAAGCTGATATGAATATACGGAGTGCGTCAGAAATGGCTCACTCCTTTTTCAATATTGACATAAAGTATGAAATAGTACTATTAATAAAGTATTATTTCGTACAATCATTATGACAAAAGAAAATAACAGAAATCTGATTCACTACCGTAAGGTAATAGGTAAGCTCGGGACTTTATATCATGAGATAGCAATGCATCAGGGGTTCTCTGATAGTGCTCATGCAATCTTATATACAATATGCTTCAGTGGAAAGGACCGATGTCCTATCCATGACATCTGCCTTTATTCAGGCATAAGCAAGCAGACGATTAATTCCTCTCTGAGAAAGCTTGAGAAGGATGGGGTAGTATATCTCAGAAATGTAGATGGAAGGTCAAAGGAAGTAGTGCTAACAGAAAAAGGCAAGGAGATCTGCTCTAGAACGGTATGCCAGCTGCTTGATGCCGAGGATAGCCTCCTTCAGAAATGGAGCAATGAGGACCTGGCCAAATACATAGAGCTTTCAGAGCGGTTTCTTTCTGATATAACCAGATGCTACGGAGATATATTATGATTCAGCTTTCTGACCATTTTGATACAAAACGTTTGATTAAATATACTCTTCCATCAATTCTGATGATGATCTTCACATCAATCTACGGAATTGTAGATGGATTCTTTGTTTCGAATTTTGCAGGTAAGACTCCATTTGCCGCAGTTAATTTCATCATGCCTGTCCTTATGATCCTCGGCTGTGTCGGATTCATTTTCGGAACAGGCGGGGGTGCTCTGATTGCAGTGATGCTTGGGGAGAAGAGAAAGGATAAGGCTAATGAGATATTCTCTCAGAATATTGCTGTATCATCACTTATAGGCATTGTTCTGGCAGTTGTTGGAATTGCATTTCTCCCTCAGCAGGCATCCATCCTAGGCGCTGAAGGTCAGCTTCTTTCAGATAGTGTTATCTACGGAAGGATTGTCATATCGACATTGCCATTCTATATTCTTCAGTTTCAGTTCCAGTGCCTTTTCTCAACAGCAGAGCGCCCGGCTATGGGACTTGCTGTGACAATCTCTGCAGGTGTCGCGAATATGGTTTTAGATGGACTTTTTGTAGGTATTTTCAGATGGGGGCTTATAGGCGCAGCATCTGCAACTGCTATCAGCCAGTTCATCGGAGGCATCATTCCTCTCATCTATTTCTCAAGAGAGAATAAGAGCCTTCTGAGATTCTGCAGATTCAGATTCGATCGGTATGCTCTTGCAAAAACACTGACAAATGGTTCTTCCGAGTTCCTTAGCAATGTCTCTATGTCTATTGTCAGCATGCTATATAATATTCAGCTTCTGAAATATGCAGGAGAGAACGGCATTGCAGCTTATGGAGTGCTGATGTATGTAGGGATGATTTTCCAGGCAATATTCATCGGCTATGCTGTTGGCAGCTCTCCGATTATAAGCTATCACTATGGAGCAGAGAATTATGATGAGCTGAAGAATCTCAGAAAGCGTGGCATCCGAATCATACTATGTACCGCTGTTGTCATGTTTATATCCAGTGAGGTCTTAGGTTCTCCTCTTTCACGTATTTTTGTAGGTTATGATGATGAGCTATTAGCGATAACATCACATGCATTCACTATCTTCTCATTCTCATTCCTATTCTCAGGATTATCCATCTTTGGATCATCATTCTTCACCGCACTCAATGATGGATTCACATCTGCGCTTATATCTTTTCTGAGGACTCTTGTTTTCCAGGTTATCGCAGTTCTCCTGTTTCCTTTTATCTGGGGCCTGGATGGAATATGGTTCTCGATTGTTGCTGCAGAGGTAATGGCTGTGGTTGTCACTGTTATTTTCCTGATAAGGAAGCAGAGGAAATATCATTATTGATTTTTTTGTAGCTAGTATAAATATTTTCTTTCTGTCAGAATGCATTTGGAGGTAATGATGTCAGAAGAGAAAAAGAAGGGATCATTCTCAGGTTCTATTGGGTTTGTGCTGGCTTCTGCTGGAAGTGCTGTAGGTCTTGGCAATATATGGAGGTTCCCATATCTTGCAGCTCAGGGAGGAGGCGGAGTATTCCTATTGACATACATAGTGCTTGCTCTGACTTTTGGCTTTACGCTTCTGACTACAGATGTTGCAATTGGCAGGAAGACAAGAAAGAGTCCTATTGAAGCTTATGGAATCATATCGAAGAAATGGAAGTTCGTAGGTTATCTTGCATTCATCGTTCCTGCAATAATAATCACTTATTACACAGTATTAGGTGGATGGATAGTCAAATATCTTGTGACTTATATCACATTCAAGGGAAATGCCGCTGCAGACAGCTCTTTCTTCACATCATTCATAACATCTCCGGTAGCTTCGATAGTATTCATGCTTATCTTCTTTGCAGCTACGGCATTCATTGTATATAACGGAGTAGAGAAGGGCATAGAGAAGTCATCAAAGTGGATCATGCCAGGACTGTTTGTTCTCATTCTGGTCATTGCTGTATATTCTCTTACCCTTTCTTATAATGATAATGGAACAGTCAGGACAGGATTGCAGGGATTCCTTCATTATATTATCCCATCTTTTAAGGGAATGACTCTGACTGGATATCTTAAAGTTCTTTTATCTGCAATGGGTCAGCTTTTCTATTCTCTTTCTGTTGCAATGGGTATAATGATAACTTATGGCTCCTATGTTAAGAAGGATGTTAATCTGCCTCGCTCTCTTGGCCAGGTTGAGTTCTTCGATACTATGGTTGCATTCCTTGCAGGCATGATGATCATACCATCTGTTTATGTATTCTTCGGAATGGATGGCATGTCAGCAGGCCCTAGCCTTATCTTCGTATCACTTCCGAAGATTTTCCAGACAATGGGCTTTGTTGGACAGATTATTGGTATAATCTTCTTTGTAATGGTTCTCTTTGCGGCAATCACAAGCTGCGTATCCATTCTTGAGACTCTTGTTGCTAACTGCATGGAGGTGTTTAAGGCTCCGAGAAAGAAGACATGCATAGTAATCACTGCTATTGCAATGGCTCTTGCTGCTGTGATCTGCCTTGGTTACAGCGCATTCTATTTCGAAGTCAGGCTTCCAAATGGCTCAGTTGGACAGCTTCTTGATATTGCAGATTATATTTCCAACAGCGTCCTGATGCCGATTGTCTCAATCTGTACATGTATTCTGATTGGCTGGATTGTAAAGCCTGAATGGATTATTGATGAGATAGAGCTTGATGGAGTCAGATTCGGAAGAAAGAAGCTCTATATTGTGATGATTAAGTATATTGCTCCTATTATGCTTATAATCCTTTTCCTCCAGTCTATTGGCGTGATTGACTGGATTGCAAGACTATTCTCGTAAGACAATATTCTGCTTATAAGGCCGATGGTGAGAATCATTGGCCTTTTTGTTTTTTTAGGGCTATTATCTGATTGATGGTCAAATTCCTTTATTTTCTGAAAGGCATCTTATTTCTAGCTGCTTTTGCTGTTTTTGATATCAATAGCATCGGTGAATCCTTTCTTTGGATTGCTCTTTATCTTTCTGCGTTCTTTGGCTTTCTGTATGTTTCGACAAGAAGTCTTATTTTTACAGGCATCTGTGAAGCTGCAGGACTTTCCATATTCTTCTTCTATGGACTTGGCCTGAAGAAAGTGAGTCTGATTCTGTTTTTGATCTTATTTTTCATAAACCTGCATATAGGATGCACAGTAGGTGGTATTGGTGAGGAATACAAGATTGATGGAAATAGCTATGATGAAGGCTTTACAGATGGAATGCTACACCACGATTCGTATTGCATAGGTAAAGAGAGAAGGAAAGAATAGGAAATCAAAGAGATTATTATCTTACTTTATTCACAATGCTGGCGATACGAGTAGCCAGCATGTGAAGGGTTGAATACCCCGAGGCTTGCCTCGGTTAGCTCC
>CAKQRI010000047.1 GCA_934271365.1 uncultured Spirochaetales bacterium | reverse complement strand
CAGGATAGAGATAAAGATCAACTGACAGCTGGTCTGATGGCCTTCCGGTTTATACCCGGAAGGTTTTTCTTTGTCTTGATACGAGGCTGCAGATTCATATAATATCCTCGCTATGAATACTGATATATGGAAGGAATTGTATAAAGCTGCATCAGATGTTATAAAGCATAGGAATGTGTCTAGATTTGTGGAAGCTGGAGGTGTTGCAGCTGCTGTTGAGTCTGCATCTGGCCGGATTTATACAGGAGTCTGTGTAGATAGTGCATGCACTCTTGGAATATGTGCTGAGCGCAATGCAATATTTAATATGCTGACAAATGGCGAGGATTCAATAAAGCGTGTTATTGCCATCTCTCAGGCTGGGAAAGCTATTCCTCCATGTGGAGCATGCCGTGAATTCATGGCACAGCTGATGCCTGAGGGTTATAAATCTATTGAGATAATGATGGACTACGATAGAGGTATCATTAAAACACTGGGTGAGCTTACGCCTGACTGGTGGATCTGATTCCTTATAGTAAAGGCGTCATATATAACGGAATATACAATATGCCATCATCTTCTTTTAAATCATTTGGATGGATTACGTAAGGAATAAATAGCTCTTCTTTAATTTTTTTCTGAACTTATTGAGTGATGATAGAGTATAGTTCTTGCTGGATTTCACTTCAATAGGTGAGATATTGTGTCTATTGCTTATCTGTCTTTTTGCAATAAGAAAATCGATTTCCATCCTATCTGCACTATTGTCGTTTGATGCTTTTGTATAGAAATATAGCTTATGTTCATTTGCAATCAGCATCTGAATCACAATATTTTCTATAATCATATCTTTTTTTGATATGCTCATTCTCAGTTTTTGGCACTTCTCAAATATTTATGGGCTCTTTACAACTGTTCAGCTTTCATTTAATTCTTTTTTTACCTTGTAATTCATTGATATATAACACCAAAACGAGATTTTTATTATTTAACATTTACACCTTTTTGAGTTTTTTAAGTGATTGAATCCTACACCAAATTGAGATTTTTCATAAGTTTTACGCATATTTATTTGTGTGGTATTATCTTTGTAAATATGGAAAACAATAAATTTGCTGTTTTGATTGATGCCGAGAATATCTCATATAGATATGTTGATATAATAATGGATGAACTTGCCAAGGAAGGTGTGATCACATATAGAAGAATCTATGGTGACTGGTCAGATAAGAAGACCAGGGGATGGAAAGAGAAGCTTCTTGAGAACTCTATAATACCTATTCAGTCATTTCCTTATACGAGTGGCAAGAATTCCACGGATTCTACCATGGTCATTGATGCAATGGATATCCTTTACACAGGAAAGGTTGATGGCTTCTGTCTAGTATCATCAGACTGTGATTTCACAAGGCTTGCATCTCGCTTGAAAGAAGCTGGAATGAAGGTTATAGGAATGGGGGAGCAGAAGACTCCAGGTGCCTTTGTTGCAGCATGCTCTGAGTTCAAGTACTTAGACGTTCTTTATAGTGATGCTGCGGAGGAAGAAAAGGAAGACAAGCCAGATAAGGCTCCGGTTCAGGCAAGCAGTGGAATCACAAGCGAAAGGACTATACGCCGCTTTATCCGCAATCTGATTGAGGAATCTGATGATGAATACATATTGATAGCTCAGATTGGAACTTCTCTAAAGAATAAGTTTTCTGATTTTGACTGCCGTAACTATGGATTCAGAAAGCTATCTGGATTTCTGAAGCATCTAGGCTTCTCAATAGAGAAAGACAAGCTCTGGCTAGTGTGATCAATAAGAGCCTCTGAATTGCTCCAGAGGCTCTATGCTTATTTATTTTATTGTGAGGAATGCCTTATAGCAGTTCTTTGCAGATAGGATATCCTTTACTGCTGTGATTTCCCAAGGTGCATGCATTGAGAGAACAGCTACGCCGCAGTCAATTACCTGCATGCCATAGTAAGCTGCGAATTTAGCGATTGTTCCGCCACCGCCTACATCTACCTTGCTCATCTCTGCCATCTGGTACTTAACACCTGCATTTTCCATACAGCTTCTTAGCTTTCCAATGAATTCTGCATTTGCATCGCTTGCACCGCTCTTTCCACGTGAACCTGTGTATTTGTTGAATACAACGCCCCTGGAAAGATATGATGAATTCTTCTTGTCAAAGAGTGCAGCATTGAGAGGATCGAAAGCGGAGTTGACATCAGATGAGAGCATCATTGAATTTCTCAGTGTGCGTCTGAGCTTTATCTCGCTGTATGACCCGAGATGCTCAATCAGCTCTGCTGTCACATTTGATAGGAATGCACTGTCCATTCCTGTAGCTCCGACGCTTCCGATCTCTTCCTTATCTACAAGAAGACAGCAGCTTGTTCTCTCTTCGGTCTTTCCTTCAAGAAGCGCATCAAGAGATGTGAAAGAGCATACTCTGTCATCCTGTCCATAAGCCAGGATCATTGATTTATCGAGGCCGAGATACTTTGCTCTGCCATGAGGTACAACCTCAAGCTCTGCAGATAAGAAATCCTTTTCCTCGATATTATATTTCTCTTTGAGAATTGAGAGAATCTTCTTCTTTCCTTTTTCCTTCTCATCGCTTTCTTCGTCGGAGTCATCAAGACCTACTACAAGATCGAGATCCTCGCCTGGAATGAATTCACTGGCTGTCTTCTTCATCTGCTCCTGTGCCATATGCGGAAGGAGATCTGAGATGCAGAGTGTGAAATCATCATCCTCGCCTACAATGACTTCTACTTTCTCTCCATTAGTCTTTACGGCTACGCCATGGATGGCAAGAGGGAGTGTTACCCACTGATATTTCTTTATTCCACCATAATAGTGGGTGTCGAGATAAACAAGGCCGTCGCTCTCGTATAGTGGATTCATCTTGATATCGAGTCTTGGTGAGTCGATATGTGCTCCGAGAATATTCATTCCTTTCTCAATATCTCCGTTTCCGATATGGAACAGGGCTATTGATTTGCCATACTGTGTGATATATACCTTATCACCGGCTTTGAGCATTCCTGCGTCTTCGAGATTCTTATAGCCTTTCTCTTCTGCGAGCCTGACTATTTCCTTTATGCATTCGCGTTCAGTCTTTCCTTTGTTAAGGAAGCTTTTGTATCTTTCAATAGTATTTTCCATATAGAGAAATATATAACAAAAACATTGGCAGTGCAAATTATCCAGAATAATTGATATAATCTGAGTATGGGTAAGGATAAAGATAAGAGAAGATTCCATAATGTTTCGCTTAAAGAGCAGATAAAGAAGAATAAGGGCATGTTTGCACTCTATGTGCTGCTTCGTGTCATGGTTGTTCTTGTGATGATTGCTCAGATATTCAACAGAGATTACATGAACGTATTCCTATGCGTTCTGACGTTGATTCTATTCTCTATTCCTTCATTCATAGAGCGCAACTGGCATATAGATATTCCAGATACGCTTGAAGTCATAGTGCTTATATTCATTTTTGCGGCAGAGATCCTTGGCGAGATTTCCTCTTATTATCTTAAGTATCCTGGCTGGGATACGGCTCTTCATACAACTACTGGATTCCTTGCAGCTGCTATAGGATTCTCCCTTGTTGATATCCTCAACGAGAATGACCAGATAAAGTTCAATCTTTCACCATTCTTCCTTGCTGCTGTTGCTTTCTGCTTCTCGATGGCCATTGCTGTTCTATGGGAATTCTTTGAATTCTCTATGGACTGGTTCTGGGGAAAGGATATGCAGAAGGATTATATAATACACACGATTCATTCAACTCTGCTAGATCCTACAAAATCCAATAAGGTTGTTACGATAAGCAATATTGATAGCGTAGTGATCAATGGTGTTGACCTCGGGCTTGGGGGTTACCTTGATGTGGGGATAATCGACACAATGAAGGATATGTTCGTCAACTTCATCGGTGCAGTTGTATTCTCAATTATCGGATATTTCTATGTTAAGAACAGAGGTAAAGGAAAGTTTGCTGCCAGATTCATTCCAACTGTTGATAAAGAAGCTCAGTTGGAAGATAAAGAGGCAAGAGAGAACAGGAAGAAAGGTAAGAAGCGCAGTTAATCCTCTTTCTTCAGCTTCTCGCTGATATATATAATTACAGAACCAAAAAGTCCTCCAGCTGTTCCGTTTATGATGTCATTCATAGTGTCCAGAATACCTGGATTCTGCCATAGG
Organism: uncultured Spirochaetales bacterium; assembly: GCA_934271365.1. GTDB lineage: Bacteria > Spirochaetota > Spirochaetia > Sphaerochaetales > Sphaerochaetaceae > Ornithospirochaeta. Next base: position 7,038 of record CAKQRI010000047.1, on the reverse strand, counting down.
GATGTGAATATCTCCTTCTCTTTTACAAGGTTTCTCTGCACATCGTTTCCAGTCAGCAGGTCAAAGAAGAATTCGATGATTTCCCAGAAGCCTGCAGCAGCGACAGCAAAGACGAACGAGATGAATGCAAGCTCAGCTGTGCTCATTGCTTTTCTGCTGTTATCACTTAAGAATATTGCTGGCAGTACAAAAGAGATTATCAGGCCAGAGAAAGAATGAAGGATTATATCAAAGAACCAGAATCTATGGTAAAGATCGAATCTGTTAGAGAGATAGATTGCTGTAATCATGAAGACATCACATACTATCGTCTTCCATCCTTCCAGATTCCTATCCAGAATGGAAAGCAGTGAATATAAGATGAAGAAGCATAATACTGCAGATATAGCATAGAATGCCATGCTGCCTTTGCCTGTGGCTGCATCAATCAATGCCACTATAAGCATCGGTATAGACATTGCAACTGTAATGGTCAGCTGTTCTTTTCTGTTATTTGTCATATTAATAAGGTAATCATAACTAACATTTATTTGCTATGTTTTTGGCCATTTTCGGTTGAAATGCAGTATCTGATGCTATTAACCTCTCTTCAAGAGATGTGATAATGACGTAAGATCAGTTGAAGGGAGAATCTGCTAGGATTATTACAGTTGATGGAGATAAGGCTCTTCGAAGGCATTTTATTGATATGGAATTTTCCCCTAGAACAACTGTAACACTTGTCAAGGTAGCTCCAATGGGAGATCCACTTGAACTCAATATCAGAGATTATGAGCTTACTCTTAGAGTCAAAGATATAACGATGATCACTGCAAATTAAAGCGTTGTATCTATGCTTGTTATTCTCGGGTCTGTTCAGGTTCTGAAGATTCTTTTCTCTACATTTATAGCTTTAGTCTTTCTTGTATTCACGCTGTTATATACTCCATGCATAGCTGCAGTTGCTACAGTCAGGAGAGAGCTTGGATGGGTATGGCACTGCTTGTTGTTATCATCCAGTGCTGTGCTTCATGGATAGTCGCAGCTATCATCCATATGGTAGGAATGCTTTTCATATAGACTTAAGTCTGAAAGAAAATCTCTCTGGTATAACGCCAGAGAGATTGCTTCTTAAATATATGAAGCCTGGTTTCTTAGAGTATTGCTTTAAGGTTCTCAAGTGCAGTATTGTCAATGACTTCCCAAGGGAATTCGACATCTGTTCTTCCAAAGTGTCCACCTGCAGCGGCTTTTTCAAATCCTGGTTTTCTGAGATTGAATTTTCGGATCATCATCTCTGGTCTCAGATCATAGTTTGCTTTTACCCATTCAACAAGCTTCTCTTCGCTGAGCTTTCCTGTAGAGAATGTGTCTATATGAAGAGATACAGGTTCTGCAACCCCGATTGCATAAGCCACCTGGATCTCACATTCCTTAGCAGCTCCAGCTACAACAATTGTCTTTGCGATGTTTCTCATTGCATATGCAGCAGTTCTATCTACTTTTGTTGCATCCTTTCCAGAGAAGGCTCCGCCACCATGATGTGCATAGCCACCATATGTATCAACAATGAGCTTTCTTCCTGTGAGTCCTGTATCAGCAGCAGGGCCGCCAAGTACGAATCTTCCTGTAGGATTAATGAAGAACTTGGTGTTATCATCAATCATATCAGAAGGGAGATAAGGAAGGATGATCTTCTCCTTGATATCCTTTCTCAGATCTTCAAGGGATACTGTTGGGTCATGCTGTGCGGATACTACAACAGCCTCGATTCTCTTTGCCTTTCCGTCATCATATTCAATTGTCACCTGGCTCTTTCCGTCAGGTCTAAGATACTTGATCTCTCCATTCTCTCTCTTCTCTGTGAGGACAGCTGTCAGCTTTCTTGCAAGTGTCAGAGCAAGAGGCATGTATTCTTCGCCTTCTGCATTAGCATAGCCGAACATCATGCCCTGGTCTCCAGCGCCTAGAGTCTCGCTATCCTCATATGCATTGTTGACACCCATTGCGATATCACCAGACTGCTCATGAAGAGAGCATGTGATTGTAGCATTCTCATCAAAGCCATATTCAGGCTTTGTATATCCGATGTCATGAATGACTCGGCGTGCAACCTCTTTGTAATCAACATGTGCTTTTGTTGTGATCTCACCCATGATATGGACAGCTCCAGGCTCACATGTTGTCTCACATGCGCATCTTGATGCTGGATCTTCTTTTAGAAGAGCATCGAGAATTGCATCTGAAATCTGATCGCAGACTTTGTCTGGATGTCCCTTAGTAACCGATTCCGATGTGAAAAAGTATTTCATCTGTTCCTCTCTTTTCCATAAAGAGAGGCAAAAGAAAACCCCATCAAGGATGGGGTGAGTTTCTGGTTAATCCCCATCTATCAAGCATTAGCACCTTTCTTGAAAGCAGGTTGCTGTGTGGTCTTCGGGCTTGTCCCTAACACACTCTTTATGGTTAGCTTCGATAATGACACTATCCAATCTTTCAGTCAAGATAGATAGCATTTCTCTATGAAGATAGCCTTAATATTAAAGCATGAGATATGCCATAAGCCTCTTAATGTCTAAAAAATAGACTAATTCTCTTATGTGTTTAGATATTCTGTTTTTTCAGTAGCTTAATTGAACTTATTAAAAGTAATAGATAATATTTGTCTATGCTTACATTAGATACAGTTTATCAGGCAGGATTTGCTTTAAAGCAGGTTGCCAGATGCACAGACTTAATCCGTGCACCGAAGATGTTTCCAGATGACGAGGTCTTCCTGAAGACCGAGAACCTGCAGATTACAGGTTCATTCAAAGTCCGTGGTGCTTATTATAAGATGAGCAAGCTTACAGCAGAGCAGAAGACTAAAGGCGTTATAGCATGTTCTGCAGGAAACCATGCTCAGGGCGTTGCGCTTGCAGCTGCAAGACAGGGCATTGATAGCATTATATGCATTCCTGAAGGTGCTCCGATTTCCAAGGTAGAAGCTACAAGAGCATATGGCTCAAAAGTTGAGCTTGTCAAAGGCGTATATGATGATGCTTATGCAAGGGCTATGGAGATTGTAGAGGAAACCGGCCGCACCATGATTCATCCATTCAATGACCCAGATGTCATTGCAGGGCAGGGAACGATAGGCTTGGAGATTCTTGAGCAGCTTCCTGATGTAGATGCTGTTGTTGTTCCTATTGGTGGCGGTGGTCTGATCAGCGGTGTAGCATTCACGATGAAGATGCTTAAGCCGTCTATTAAGATTTATGGCGTCCAGTCAGCCGGAGCTCCATCCATGCTCAATGCTATTTCCCATCATAAGGTTGAATCTCTTGATAAAGTTGCAACAATTGCTGATGGAATTGCAGTGAAGTGCCCTGGGGATCTTACATATGAATTCGTTGAGAAATATGTAGATGAGGTTGTCACAGTTACTGACGATGAGGTTGCAGTTGCTATTCTGCAGCTTATGGAGAAGCAGAAGCTTGTAGCAGAAGGTGCAGGTGCTGTATCTGTAGCTGCAGCTCTATTTGGTAAGATTGATATAAAAGGCAAGAAGGTTGTATGTCTTGTCTCTGGCGGAAATATAGATGTGACGATTCTCTCCAGAGTCATTAACAGAGCTCTGATAAAAGAGGGAAGGATTGCAGATATCACAGTAGAGCTTCTCGATAAGCCAGGACAGCTGGTTGAAGTATCAAGCATAATTGCTAGACTTGGAGCGAATGTAATCAGTGTACAGCATGACAAGACAGGCCGTGAGACTGATCTTAATAGCTGTACTTTGTCTGTTTCAATGGAGACAAGGAACCAGGCTCATGTTGATGAGATAAAGAAGGCTCTCAGTGATGCTGGATTCAAGTTTGTGAAAGGACGGAATGAAGCTTAATTTCTTCTTTGATGTTGATGGGACTCTTCTTCCTTTTGGAAGGGATGTCCCACAATCTGCTGTAAATGCAATCAGCAGGGCACGAAGCAATGGTCATAGAGTGTTTCTTTCAACTGGAAGAAGCACAGCCGAGATTTCATCGAAGCTGGATGTCATTCCGCTTGATGGCGGAGTTTATTCCGCCGGAGCCAAAGTCATTGCTGATGGGAAAGTGCTCTATAAGCGGATATTCACAGAAGAAGAGAAGGCTGATATCTATAATCTGATAAGAGAACTAGGCCTAGAGACTTTTATTCAGACAGACCAGGGAACATTCTTTACTAAGGCCAGCAGTGAATATTTCGTTGATTTGATGATGAAGTATGTTGGCAGAGTTATAGATATCCCTAATTGCGTTGTTGTAGATACACTGCCATATGATCTTGAGATCAATAAGCTTCTGTTTCTGTCTAGAGATAGAAATGGCTATGAGATAAGGAAATCACTCAAGGATAAGTTCTCTGTTGTCGATAATACCGTAGGACTGCCACAGGATATCATGGCAGAAATAGTTCTTAAAGACATAACCAAAGCAACGGGAATATCTAAGGTATTAGAGCATTATGGAGATTCAGAAGACAGCGTGGTTGCGGTTGGTGATGGTGCTAATGATATCGAGATGATTGAGGCTTCATCTCTAGGAATTGCCATGGGGAATGCTTCTGATTCTCTGAAGGCTGTAGCTGATTATATAACTGATGATGTCGATAGAGATGGGCTTGCCAAGGCTATTGAGTACGCTATCTCTCTTAAATGCTGAACTACATAAACTGATTTTAAGCCAGGTGGGTCTATGGAAGAAGAGAAAAGGACAAAAGCTGAATACAGAAGCTCTATCAGGAGCAAGACTCTGATAAAGAATGCCCTTATTTCCCTTATGAAGGAAAAGAGCTTTGATAGGATCACAGTAACAGATATCGTCGAAAGAGCAGATATAAACAGAGGAACATTCTATGCCCATTATAAAGATGTCAGAGATGTCCTTGATAAGATCTGTGCAGGAATGGTAGATGAGCTTCTGCTATCGCTCCGAGGCTTTGATGTAAATGCAATCGTCAAGGACAATTCCATTGTATTCCAGAGGTTCTCAGAGTACATTGCTAAGGATATAGATTATTTCAGGCTTCTCCTGCAGGTTGATGGAATACATGATTTCATACTCCGGAAGAAAAGAGATGCACTGGATGCTCTTATGAATAGTGATGATGTTAAGGTCCTGGCAAATAGGAAAGAGGCAGAGATAGTTCTTGATTTTGCCCTTTCAGCAATTGTAGATACTTATTCAGATATAGTGCTGGGACGCATATCTGTAACACTGGAGGAAGCTCCGGTCTTCCTTTCTAAACTTGTTCATACAATAATCAACTACTATCCTGCATATTGATAGAAGAGATTTCTGAATTGGTTGATTGCTTAAATCTTCTGTTGACAATATGACAAGATGTTATATCATTCTTGTTATAACAAGATGTCATATTGATAAGTCAGGGTGTGTTTACGCAATACAAGAATGTCTGTGTTTTCTGCGGATCAGCGACAGGATACAATTCTGTTTATTCTGAAAAGGCTGTCTCTCTTGCTGATAATCTAGCAAAGCGGGGCTGTAATCTTGTTTATGGTGCAGGTGCTCAGGGGCTTATGGGGATATTTGCCAGAAGGATGAAGAGCGATGGTACTTATGTCATAGGAATCACTCCAAAGAGGTTTGAGCGCATTAATGCTGAGAACCCTATTGATATAGATGAATACCATGTTGTAGAGGATATGCATCAGAGGAAATCAATGATGTATTCTCTTTCTGATGCATTCATTATATTCCCCGGCGGAATAGGCACTCTTGATGAGATGGCTGAGATAATGACATGGAGACAGCTAGGGCTTCATGGGAAGCCTGTTGTGATATACAACGTTAATGGATACTTCAATGATTTCATATCTTTCATTAAGGATATGGAAGATGAAGGATTTTATAAGTTCAAGGATTATTACTTTGTAGCAGAAGCAGAAGAGCAGATATTCTGCTATCTTGATGTTTTTGTGCGCCACAGAGCAAAGTATGAGATAGCATAGACGAAGTTTATAGGAGAGATATAATGGAAACGATAATGTTTTACAATGAGAACGAAGAGAATGGATACCTTTCAAACTACTATCTTGTACCTATTACAATAGATGGTGTTCTCTATAAATCCAGCGAGCATTATTATCAGAGCCAGAAGACTCTTGATGCTGCATTTGCTAAGAGGATAAGAACTGCTGAGACCTGTGATGATGCTAAGAATCTTGGCAATTCGGATGAATGTGAATATAGAAGTGACTGGAAGACATATAGAAACATGGCGATGCTCAGAGTCCTTATTGAGAAATTCACTCAGAATCCAGAGCTGAAAGAAAAACTCCTCAGCACAGGAGATGCACTTCTTGTAGAGAATTCATCTCATGATTATTACTGGGGAAGAGGAGCTGATGGCACAGGCTTTAATATGCTTGGCAGGCTTCTGATGGCAACACGCGATTCAATGAGGTAATCAATGAAATATACTGATGTGTTCTTCGAATCAAACAGGCCGATAAGAAACTTTGTAGAAGCTTCATATCAGACTCTGAAAAGCTCGGGCACAGTTCCGCTTGTAAGACTAGAAGAGAAGTATCTTGAGATGACTCCGTGCATCCATGAGAAAGCTTCAAGCGCTGATATTGATATAACAGCCCTAGGTTATATATATCCAAGGCTTCCGAAGTGCGTCGCTGGTGTGACTCATGTGTATCTCGGTCAGAGTGAGCCTATTTTCCAGGAGTCAGGGCTTGATGTAGAGAACTGGTCAGATACATATGCACTAGCACGCCGCAGGAGATATCTATATGATGGAAATGGTCGTCTTGCTGTATTCCTTTCAAGCAAATCAGATATCGACGATGTGATTCCTACGCTTCTTGGCTTCCAGATTGAATGGAACAAGATAAATTCAAAGCTTTCTGATGAAGGTCTTTCAGAGAGTGAGATTTCTGGTCTTAAGCGGGTATTCGGAGCTGATTTTGATTCTATCATAAAGAAGATAGCAGAGTGATGTGACCCCATTTTGTTGGACATAGTCACATTGCAATTTTAAAGGCTTGTTTCCTAAATTGTAAAGGGGACA
>CAKQRI010000046.1 GCA_934271365.1 uncultured Spirochaetales bacterium | reverse complement strand
CTAACCGAGGCAAGCCTCGGGGTATTCAACCCTTCACATGCTGGCTACTCGTATCGCCAGCATTGTGAATAAAAAATTTATTAATACGGTAATTTTAGTAAATAGTTGTAACCTTTGTAATATAAAATGTTTTAACTTGACAGTTGCGTGAAGCAGTTGTTACAATTCTTCACGTATAACGGAAAAAAGGGAAAAGCTTGCCTTGTGGTGGGCTCCCGAATTATTTGGAGGAAGTATGAAAAAGATACTTAGTGTTGCTTTAGTGGCGCTTCTTGCTGCTAGCACAGTATTTGCAGCTGTTTCTGGTAGTGCTACTGCAGGATTCGGTTACAATTTCGATACAAAGGATTATGGATTCATTGGTAATGACAAGAATGTAAAGTTCGATTTCGAGCTTGCTACAGCATCTGTTGACAAGCAGGCAGAAGGCGATGTTTATGCTGCAATTAAGGCTTCATTTGGTATTGTAGCTTTAAGTAATCAGAAAGATGGCGTTGATCCAATCAGCAAGAGCGCTTTCCCTGTTACAGCTGGAGGTGAAGTTTTAAATAACGGAAAAGTTGGTTTTGGTATTTACGCTAAGATTGATTCTGCTAAGGTAGCTGGAAAAGATTGGTATGTAAGCATTCTTGGTGTTCCAAGTGTTAATGATTTTGCTAAGTCTGCAATTGATACATGGGATAAAGGTAATTCAATTTATGGTCTTCCAGATGAAGATTCTACATCTAAAGCTTCATATAAAGTAAGCTATGCTAAAGCACCTGGCATTGAAGCTGGTTATGCAGGATATGTAATGGGCTTTGGTCTTAAGGGTGTAGCTAAGGAAGATGGAGATCTTGAGACTTCTGTATTTGCAAAGACTCCAGAGTATGAAGTAGCTGAGGGCATTAAGCTCCAGGCTGGTGCTTCTTACTACTATAAGAAGGCTTCTGCAGCTGTAGCTAACAATGCAGTTGGCGGATCAGTGAAGTTTGCATATGAGAATGATACACTCTCAGCTAGCGTAGCATCTGATATGGGTTATGATGCAAAGGCAGAGCAGTTTGATGCAGATGTAGCTGCTAAGCTTGCTATTTCTCCTGTAACAGTTGATGCATACTATGCAACAAACGTTAAGGTTGATGTCGATGCAGTAAAGAATCTTCTTTCTGCTAAGGCTGTTGTAGACCTCAATGCATTTGATGTTCCAGTAGCTCTCACAGTAACAGGTAAGGATCTTGTAAACAAGCAGGATCTCAACCTCAAGGCTGCATTCAATATCACTGAGCAGCTTTCAGCTTCTGTTAATGGCGGATATATTATCGACACTAAGGTCTGGAGTGTTGGCGGCGATGTTAAGTATGCAGCAGATGCTTTCACAGTAAAGGCAGCTACAGCAGTTAAGAAGACTGTTGATACAGACAACATGCTTCTTTCAGCTTCTGCATCTATTGAGTCTGCAGTACTTGTACCTGGTTCAACACTCAAGCTCGCTTGGTCTGGTGCTAAGGACCTTCTTGATAAAAATCCAGCAAAGGCAAACTACGGCAAGATCATTGCATCATGTAAGATTGCTTTCTAATTTAGAAAACTATGTTTATATTGGCTCAGACAACAGTGTCTGGGCCATTTTTAATTAGATAAATCTTCCTAACAGTAGGATTAATCGCTAAAAGTCTTTGTATAACCATTGGTTACACTATCAGCCAATAGTAAAAATAGCAGTGTATTGTCGACTTATGCTCAAGCATGCTTTTTAATGAAAATAGTATGCTTCAAAAATATCTGAGTTGTTTGAAAAATGTAGTTTTAGAATGAATCTTTTTTTTGATCCCCTAAATTGGACCAAGATTTTTGTAAAAAAAACTCAGACATCATAGGACATCTGAGCTTATATCTAATTTTTTATGATTAGAATGAAATCTTGCAAGAAGCAGTTACTGCACCGAAATTCTGTGCTGTAGCCTGGTTCTTGAGGAAGTTCATATCGGTATCATCAGAATCTGTATCATATGTGAGTGCAAGAGTAGCACCTGGTACGAGAGCTGTTGATTCGATAGAAGCTGTTGCTGAGAGAACCATCTTGTTATCTGTATCAATTACAGTTGAGAATGCTGCTCCAGCCTTAGCTGTAAATGCATCTGCCTTATAAGCAACATTTGCACTTGTAGAAAGCTTCTTTGTGTTGATTACATAACCAACTGTTGCATCAGCTGAAAGTTCTTCTGTGATGTTAAATGCACCCTTCACTGAAAGATTCTGCTTATTTACAAGATCCTTACCTGTTACTGTAAGAGCTACTGGAACGTCAAATGCGTTGAGGTCTACAACAGCCTTAGCTGAAAGGAGATTCTTAGTATTTGCAGCTGCTGAATCTGAATCATAAACCTTAGCTGTTGTCTGAACATCATTAGCATAGTAAACATCAAGTGTTACAGGTGAATACTTGAAATTTGCTGCAACATCAACTCCGAATTTCTCAGCCTTGATGTCATAACCCATATCAGAAGCAGCTGAAACCTTGAAAGCATCATTCTCATATGCAACTTTTACAGATCCTCCAACAGAATTATATTCACTGCCAGTCTTATCACTATAAGCATACTCAGCACCAGCCTTTACTGTTAAACCGTCAGCAATAGCAATATCAGGTGTAGAACCGAAAAGTGAAGTTGCAAAATACTTTGTTGCGTCTGCTGCATTACCTACAAGACCAAGACCAAGCTTATAGCCCTTAACTGTAGCTTCAATTCCATCGAAATTACCATATGTAGGCTTGTAAGTTACTGCTGTATTCTTTTTGCTATAAACGTTTCCGAAAATATCTTTTACTGCTGCTTTCTTTGTATCAATAGCAGACTTAGCAAAGTCATTAGCAGAATCTGTAGAACCAAGGATACTTACCTTCCAATCCTGACCTGCTACATAAGCTTCAGCGAAATCGAAGAAGATACCAATGCCCATTTTTTTCCCATCTTTCTGCCAAATTTCATCCCCTTTAGGTGAAGAGCTCTTGGTTGAATCATATTTGTAATTGCCTACCTTAACGTTCATGGTTGTCTTGATTCCAGCATAAATATCGCCTTCGCCCTTAGCTTCAGCTTCTGCTGTTGCAAGATCTACATCAACTGTAAGTCCTGTTGAATTCTTGAAACCATACTCTTTAGATGTTGTGTCATAACCAAATGCTACATTTGCATTTCCTGTAACACCAGCAAATAGGGTGCTAGCAGTGAGAATAGCTACTGAAGCAATACTAAGTATCTTTTTCATACTTCCTCGACGTGCAAAACACGCCCTGGATGCATGGAATAAGGATTTTTAGCTGATAATGCAGATAAGAGTGCAGAATAATTGATTATAAAAATACACCACTGATTTGACTTTCGATATAAAAAGTAATGATTGCTTTATAGCATCTTTATGTTTATACTTAAGTAAGTATTAACTTAGTAAGTATGTGCTTACTTAAGTGGTATGGAGCATATATGTTCATAGGAAGAGAAGAAGAATGCAAACAGCTCAAGGATTTCTTAGAAGATAACGAATCTAAGGCTGCATTAATATATGGAGTCCGAAGAATTGGAAAGACATCCTTGATCCGAGAAAGCATAAAGAACCTAGAGAACTCAATTTATTATGAGTGCCTTGAAAGCTCATATGCAGAGAATATGAAGCAGCTATCAGCTATGTTTGCTGTAAAGCTGAATATACCAGGACTGTTTTTTGATAACATACTGGATCTTCTGAGATTTGCTGCTTCAGCTGGTAATCCATTTGTCTTAATACTTGATGAATACCAGTTTCTGAAAGCATCTTTTAAAGACGGAGAACTTGATTCATATTTAAAATCTGCAATTGATTCATTTCCTAATGGAAGCAATAAGATAATACTTTCAGGGTCCTCAATAGGGATAATGAAAGAACTTCTAGAATATGAGAATCCATTATTCGGACGCTTTAATCTTGTAATAGATCTAAAGCCATTTGATTATAAGACTGCATCATTGTTCTATCCAGAAAGGACATCAAAAGAGAAAATTGAGTTATATTCGATTCTCGGAGGAAGCCCTTATGTTCTATCTACAGTAAGGAAACAGAATCTAGAAGCAATAATCAAGGAAAGCATAATAAAACAGACAGGCTTGATACGGACATTCCTAGAATATGTTGCTTTCATGGAAATCAAGAAATCACGCTTCAGCTATGAGATTCTTACAGCAATAGGCAATGGAAAGTTAAGATTCTCTGAGATTCTAAGCAGGATTCCAGGAATAACATCTGCAAACCTCAGTCAGCAGCTGAATGCCCTGATTTCTCTGGAAATCATAGAGAAAGTTTCTCATATAAACAGCAGGAATGATAGCAGAAAGACCTTCTATACCATTGCTGATAACCTTATCAGATTCTTCTTTTCGTATATACATACAAACAGGTCTGCAATAACAAGAATAGGAGAAGAATCATTCTATTCAATGTATATACGACCAAGCATTAATACATTCATCAGTTATCGTTTTGAAGGCATTGCCCGTGCTTATTTCTCCTTAGAAGTGAAGGCTGGAAGGATAACAGATATAATGGATATCGGCACATATTGGTATGATGATAGAAAGCATCATTCAAATGGTGAATTTGACTGTGTGCTGAAACATCCAGACAATTCTTATGATGTCTTTGAAGTGAAATATCTCAGTTCTCCAATGAGAATAGAGATGATGGACGATGAGAAAAAGAAAATAAGCCAGATTGAAAACCTGAAATTGAAGAGCATAGGATTTGTTTCTGCTTCAGGATTCGAGAAAGTCAATTATGATGCAATCCTGATTACAGGAGATGAGCTTTTCTTATAAACAGAAGATTATTCTGATGCTTACTAAAGATAAAAAAGAGGAGACCAGGTATTATCCAGGACTCCTCTTTTTACGTTATCTTACTTCTAAATCAAATGATTAGAAAGCAATAATCATCTTAGGTGTTACTGTGAATTCCTTTTTAGCTCTAGCATATTCAGCATTGAGAGCGAACTGTACACCAGAAAGCTTATAAGAAACATCAGCACCAACTTTGAATGTATCGCTTGTCTTCTCAATGTTTGTAATTTTGAAATAAGCATCAAGACCAAGATTTTCAACTACATTAAAGTTAATCTTAGTATTAAGAGCATATACACTCTTATTCTCTGTATTCTTCATTGCAAATTCTACGTAACCATCAACTGTATCAACTCCACTAGCGATATTTGCTGCAAAGGAATTGATTTTGCCTTTAACTGCATAATTGTCATAAGCAGAAACGCTCAGCTTGAAATCAAGATCAGCAAGTTTAGCAATATCAGCTTTTACAGAAGCTCCAATCATGTGCTTATCTGTAAAACCTTCATCTTTTGAATTGTTTGCAGCATCTGTTGCATCCTGAATCCAACCATTATAAGCATATCCAGCTGCAACAGAGATTCCATCTACAGGCTCAGATGCAATGCTGATGACTGTTGAAGCTTCCTTTTTAGCTACGGCTACTTCTTCTGCAGGTTTTGCAGCTCCTGTCTCCGAATCAAAGACGAAACCAGAACCAGCTGTAACAGATGCAGGAGCAACAGTAGGATCAACAGCGATGTTGAACTTAACAAGCTTGCCATAAGCAGCTGCAAGTTCAAAAGATGTTGTTCCGTCGTTATTTAACATGCAATAATCACTTGCAGTTACATCATTGTAGGCAGAAAGTCCAGCCATTCTATCATTATTCCCAAGGTTGTAATCAAGACTGAAATCACCTGTGTCAACGCCTGCTGCAGCGAGAAGCTTTGTGAGACTTACAGATGCATTAGCTGCCCACTTATCATTTGAGTCAAGAGCGCCAATGTCCTTTAAGCTGATTGTCCAGATTCCATTGTCATCAGATGCCTTGATTACAAACTTTGCTTCATTAGATCTCCATGCTGTAGATGCAACATCTTTTCCTTCAGCGAATGTGAATTTGTATCCCTGTCTGAATCTTCCAGAGAAATTTACACCAGCGAATACTGATGTAGCTGCGAGAACTGCAACCAGTGCAATTGTGAGTATTTTTTTCATACTTCCTCGACGTGCAAATCACGCTCTGGATGCGTGAGATGAGTATTTCTAGCTGATAATGCAGATAAGAGTGCAGAATTAGGTGTTTATAAAATGATAGATTTTGCTAAATTGTAATTTAGTAAATCATAATTGACTAAATCTTATTTTAAGTTATTATAAGACTATGCAAATGAATTTTATAGGAAGGGAAAAGGAGCTATCAAAGCTCAATGAATTATATTATTCAGAAAAAGGAAGTCTAGCTATTATCTACGGAAGAAGGAGAGTTGGAAAAACATTCCTTCTCAGAAAATTTGCTGAAAATAAGAATACACTGTGGTTTACAGCTTTTGAAGGCAATGCCTCAATGCTTTTAACCTCACTCAATGAGGCAATAAGCAGATTCTTTTATGAAGGGAATTCAGAATCTCTATCGTTTAGCAATATTAAATCTGTTATGGATTTCATTTTCAGAGAAGCTCGTAGAAGGCATTTCGCTTTCATAATTGATGAGTATCCATATCTTGCTGAAGTTTTTCCTGAAGTTTCTTCCATTATTCAGATGCTGCTTGATACCAACAAGACAGATGGGAAATTAATGCTCATATTATCTGGATCATCAATGCACTTTATGGAACGCCAGGTTCTTGGTGTAGAAAGCCCTTTGTATGGTAGACGGGATATGAGTCTGAAAATAAGGCCATTCTCAATCAGAGAGACTGCAATGATGCTTTCAGATAAATATGGAATGGAAGATATATATAAGATCTGGGCTATTACAGGAGGAGTTCCTCTATACGTAAATATATTCATGCGATACAGAAGTGTACTAGGATGCATATCTGAGGAGTTCTTCTCTGATGATGGATATTTTACTGTTGAGGCAGAGAATATATTCAGAATGGAATTCAGAGATTCTAGGAATTACTTCGGAGTCTGTAAGATGATAGCTACGGGTTGTAATAAGACTACGGTTATTGCAGACAGGCTTGGATTATCTACTGCTAATGTCTCTGCAATACTCAATAATCTTGCAGAGATTGATATAGTTGAACAAAAAATAAGCGTAAAACCGGCTTCCAGACGTCCTATATGGAAACTGAAAGACCCGTTGCTCTGCTTCTGGTTTACATTCTGCTACATGATTAACAGCACAAGCAAGACTATATACCTAAATGCGAATTTACCAGCATTCCTTGGTCGTAGATTTGAGGATTTATGTACATCATTGATTCCTGCAATTTTTCCTGAGGATAGCTTTTCTGAAATCGGTTCATGGTGGGGAGGAAATCCAAAGACAAAGAAAGAAGAGGAAATCGATATCGTTGCTCATTCCTATTCTGGTTTTTCTGTCTATTGTGAATGCAAATATACAGGAACTCCTATAGGAAATGAAATTCTAAATAAACTAAGGGAAAGATCTTTTCTTGTTGACTCAGAACCTGAAAACATTAGGAAATATATATTATTCAGTAAATCAGGTTTTGCAGAAGGCCTCAATAAAGAAGCGGATGTAAAATGCATAGATTTGAAAGTGGCGTATGATCTTGCAATTGAAAGACTCTGATTCTTAATTAAATTAAAAAGAGGAGACTAGGTATTATTCAGGACTCCTCTTTTTACGTTATCTTACTTCTAAATCAAATGATTAGAAAGCAATGATTATCTTAGGTGTTACTGTGAATGCCTTGTCAGCTCTAGCATATTCAGCATTGAGTGCGAACTGTACACCAGAGAGCTTGTAAGATACATCAGCACCAACTGAGAATGTGTCGCCTGTCTTCTCGAGGTTTGCAATGTTGAAGTATGCATCAAGTCCGAGGTTCTCAACTACGTTGAAATTAACCTGAGTGTTGAGTGCATATACATTAGCGTTCTCAGCATTCTTCATTGCGAATTCTACGAATCCGTCAACTGTATCAACACCAGCCTCAACAGCTACTGCGAAAGAGTTGACATTGCTGTCGCCGAGTGCGATGTTGTCGAATGCTGATACGTTGAGCATGAAGTCAAGGTCAGCAAGCTTCTTGATATCTACCTTTGCAGATGCGCCAATCATGTGGTCAGCTGTTACGCTTCCAACACCTGCTGCATCATCAAAATAACCGCGGAATGCATAGTCAGCAGCTACAGAAACACCAGAAACTGGCTCTGTTAATACACTTACTACTGTTGAAGGCTTGTTACCATCCTTGTTTGTAGGATCAACAGCGATGTTGAACTTAACAAGCTTGCCATAAGCAGCTGCGAGCTGGAAAGATTCCTTTCCGTTGTTCTTGAGCTTGTAGTACTCGTTTCCTGTTACGTCGTTGTAAGCAGAAAGGCCAGCCATCTTAGCGTTGTTGCCGATGCTGAGAGCAAGGCTGAAGTCACCTGTGTCAACGCCAGCTGCAGCAAGAAGCTTTGTGAGGCTTACAGATGCGTTAGCTGCCCACTTGTTTGCAGAGTCAAGAGCTCCAGTGTTCTTTAAGCTGATTGTCCAGATGCCATTGTCATCAGTTGCCTTGATGGAAAGCTTTGATTCTTCTGTCTTCCATGCTGCAGATGCGAAATCCTTGCCTTCAGCAAATGTGAACTTATATCCCTGTCTGAAATTTCCAGAGAAATTTACACCAGCGAATACTGATGTAGCTGCGAGAACTGCAACCAGTGCAATTGTGAGTATTTTTTTCATACTTCCTCGACGTGCAAAACACGCTCTGGATGCATGGAATAAGGATTTTTAGATACTGATGCAGATTAGAGTGCAGAAACAAGCTCTATTTAAAGGCGAAGTTTATCAGTGATATAAATCATCGCCAGTTACGTAATCACTATCATCAATATGGCTTCCAGAGAATCCAGCAGAACAAATCAAACCTGTGTGTTTTATGCTTAATTCTCCGATATCATTTATCTTTGCTATTTCTTTTCTTGCCTCTTCCTCTGGCATAGGATGCTGATAGAATTTAACTTCATAGCAGGAATATTCACCATCTGATAGCTGTACTACACAATCAAATTCCCTGTTTGTTTTATTTTTCTTATCATCAAACCAATATGAACCAATATCAAGAATCTCATATCCTTTAAACTTGGCTTTTCTGGAGAAATACTGCCATGCAATCCTTTCAAAGCGATAGCTTATGAATGTATCAAGGCTGTTTGCTATGTATTTATTATAGAAATTCTCTTCTCCAATAAGATTGAGTTCACCCCTTCGTGTATATATGTATGTGTAATAAAATCGCAGAAGATTATCCTTAATAGAATAGAACTTCTTTTTCTTATCATTTTTCTTATTTATAGGAGATAATGCATCTACGAAATCCATTCTCACCAATATTTCAAGATATCTTGATAGTATTCCTGTAGAACTGATATTAGTTTTGTTTTCAATTTCAGAATACCTTAATTTCGAATTTCTGATTGATTCAAGGATAGACTGAAGGTAAGGCATACCATCAATCTCTGAAGTAATTACATATTCGATATAAGTACGTAGAGTTCCAGTATCAGACAGAAGCAGTTTTTTTATGTTTTCCTTTAAGCTTATAGATGGATTAAGGCATGAGAGGACATATGGAGAACCGCCAAATACAGCATAATAAGATATTTTATCTCTTACGTTTAGTTCTGGATAAAACTTTGCAGAATCATAATAATCGAATTCCTTCAGATTCATAATCATATCAAACCTGCCATAGAGAGGATTCTCATATTTCAGGATATCCTTCATCACTGATATCGAAGAACCATTTATTATTATCTTTATATTAGCAGATAGATTATCAATGACCTGCTTCAGGATGGAATCCATTTCATAATCATCGCTTCGCTTCTTCAGAAACTGATATTCATCGATGATAATAAGAATCTTCCTGTCAATCATTCCAAGGATAGAGAAGATTGCTTTGAAATCTGATTTTCCAAAAGAAGTACCAATGGATGATGAAACTGTATCTGCAAACAATTCCATATTTCTTTCCAGGGAGATTTTTCCACACTCATATGCAATCGTGATTCCATTAAATACTTTGGAAAATTCCTGAATGAGAGTCGATTTCCCAACCCGTCTTTTTCCATATATTATTCCAGCTTTTGCATTCTTATTTGCGGCAAAATCATTCAGAATCTGAAGCTCTTTCTCTCGTCCCAAAAACATAAATTCCTCACTTGAAAAAATATCACTGAAAAATATTCAAGTATTATTATAGCTTGATATCGGTATTTTTCAAGCAAAGCCAAAGCCGAAGAATCATCTTAGAATCTGAATAGTTCTTCATTCAGCAGGAAACTCTCAATATTCAGATGTATGATTCCATCTCTGGAAAAATCAAGCTTATCCATAGAAATCACATATTTAGGATAGTTATCATGTATGGAAGAGAATGCAGAGAATTCCCTTTTGATTATCTCTTCATCAGATAGCAGATAAGCAACCTGTATGTATGCCTGATGATTATTATCCATGACAACAAAATCTATTTCACCTTTATATGTCTTTCCTGTGTAAACTGTGTATCCTCTCGACAGAAGCTCAAGATATACAACAGTTTCTAGATTAAGCCCCTTATTCATATCTTTTTGATTGCTATTCTGCATTGTTATGAAAGCAGGATCTGCAGCATAGTATTTTCCGAGTGTCTCTAGAATCTGCTTTCCTTTTATGCTGAATCGTTTTGAGCAATTGATCAGATAAGATTCTTCTAAGTATCTAAGATATTGATATACTGTCGAAGAAGCGATTCTCTCATCCTTTGCGCTTAGATATCCGCTGATGCTGTTTCCTGATATCATCTGACCAGAGTTTGCAAGGACAAAGGATGCAATATTAGTGAACTGGTGCTGATTGCTTATGGATTTTGCACTGATGATATCCCTTTTAAGTATTGACTTATATAGCATTGAAAGAAGCATCAGAGAATCCTTTGAGTTCTCATTGAATCTTACAGGCATTCCACCATAATAAAGATAATCAATAAGTGCCTCATCTCCTTTCTTACCTGTGTATTCAGATACTTCTGAGTAAGAGAATGGCATTATCCTGAATTCAAGCACTCTTCCTGTTAGTCTTGATGCAAGCTCTCCTGCCAATAAGCTTGAAGTTGAACCTGTCACGAATACAGAACAGCCAAGAGAGGATCTGATTGATGCAATAACCCTTTCGAAATCCTTTAGGTATTGTATCTCATCAATGAACAAGTATACTTTTTCCTTATCTTTGCAGTATTCCTTTATCAGATTGTAGAAATCAGAAGGGGAATCTAATAATGAGGCATAGTCATAAGATTCAAGATCTATATAGAGCAGTCTATCTTTACTGATGTTTGAAGATAGCTCATCCATTATCTGAGCTAGAATAGTGGATTTTCCACATCTTCTTATCCCTGTCAGGACTTTGATAAAATCTGAATCATAATAAGGTCGTATGCGTTTTAGATATTTTCCTCTGATAAGCATGCTTTAATTATCGAATTAAATAATAAAGTTTTCAAGTTTATATTGTATATATCAAACAAACTTAGGAATATTTTTTAATCTTTAACATACTAATTTGCTTCTTATCAGTAGAGCTATTGATATATTTTCCAAGCTCCAATAAACCTCCTCGGGGTAAACCCCGAGGTATCTCACCTAAGCCTCGGGCTCTCCTTTCGGAAAATTCAATAGCAA
>CAKQRI010000045.1 GCA_934271365.1 uncultured Spirochaetales bacterium | reverse complement strand
ATTGAAATGGGATATACATTCAAGGACCTGCTCAACCAGAGCTGGAATGAGGGACTTGCTGAGGGCGAGGCTAAAGGAAAAGCTGAAGGCATTAAGGAAGGCGAAATCAGAGGCGAGGCTCGCGGTGAAGCAAAAGCTAAGAATGAGATTCAGGAAGCATTAAGGAATCTTGGAGTTGCTGAAGATATAATCAGCAAAGCCGTAGAAAGTGCTTCAATCTAGCATGTATTCGGGAACATGATTATGGCACACACATAGTGAACATAATCCTCTATTCTGGGACAATAGAGGTCAGCTTTTTCACAAAAAACCGGGTTTTTTAACCCGGTCTATCTTTATCATTTAGCCGAAAGTGGTGAATCTCTCAGAATCAGCTGGTCTCTCTCAGGACCTACGCTTATTATTGTGATAGGAGTCTTTAAGAATTTCTCCAGCTCTTCAATAAGCACTTTCGCATTCTGAGGCAGATCTTCATATTTCCTGCACTTTGTAGTATCACACATCCATCCATCAAACTCGGCATAGATTGGCTTTGCCTTCTCCTGAAGTCTTGTCTCTGGAAGGTTGGTGTAATATTCGCCTTCAATCATGTAGCCTGTGCAGACTTTGATCTTCTCAAATGTATCGAGAACATCAAGCTTTGTAAGTGCTAAGTCTGTGATTCCATTCATATAGCATGCATAGTCTGCTGCTACAGCATCGAACCAGCCACATCTTCTAGGTCTTCCTGTTGTTGCACCATACTCATGTCCGATGTCTCTTAGCTTATCACCATCAGCATCGAAGAGCTCTGTCATGTATGGACCACCACCTACAGATGTTGAGTATGCTTTAGCAACACCATATACCTTATTGATTGCTCTTGGAGGAATTCCTGCACCATTGCAGCCACCTGCAACAGTAGGATTAGACGATGTTGTATAAGGATAGATTCCCCAGTCATTATCTCTCATGATTCCAAGCTGGCCTTCAAGAAGGACTTTCTTATTGCTTTCTACAGCTTCTCTCACAACAGGAATGCTATCTATGATCTTATCGCCGAATTCTGCTTTCCATGCTCTGCATTTATCGAGGATTTCTTCGAGAGTGAATGTCTTGAGGCCATAGTACTCGAGATCTCTGTTCTTCTTTGGAAGTGCCATCTCAAGTCTCTTCTTCAGTCTTTCCTCATCAAGAAGATCTGCAGCTCTTATTCCGCTTCTTGCTGCCTTATCCTGATAGCATGGACCGATGCCTCTCTTTGTAGTACCGATCTTCTGGCTAGCATCTCTCTTGCCTTCCTCTGCACCATCAAGTGCGATATGGTAAGGAAGAATCAGATGGGCTCTCTCATCAATGAACAGGTTTTCTACTTTGTAGCCTGATGCTTCCTCAATATGTGCAATCTCATTATGCATTGTATCGAAATTGACAACAGTGCCTGCAGATACGATATTCATAGTTTCTGGGTTGAATACACCAGATGGAAGAATATGTAGGGCAAACTTGCCTTTATCATTGATTACAGTATGGCCTGCATTGTCTCCGCCCTGAAAACGGATTACAAGGTCAGCATCCTGAGCGAGGTAGTCTACGACTCTGCCTTTTCCTTCGTCGCCCCACTGAACACCGATAACAGCATTTACATTGGTTTTCATTTTTCAGATGACTCCTTATTCATTGCTTCAAGCATTTCTTTCTCTTTTTCTGTATGCTCATCAATATCCTCAGCATCCCAAGGATACTTTATCCATACGTCTGAAATCTCAAGAGCAGGGTAGTATCTCTTGATCTCTGGAGGGAAATCAACATCCTTTTTCTTGAGCTTGTTATGGAGGACGAGTACCGCAATCTCTTCTGGCTGGTAGCTCAATAGCTCTCCAACGCAGTAGGCAAGTGTGGCTCTTGTGTCATCAACTTCGTCAATCAGGAGCACCTTCTTTCCTCTCAGCTGTTCCTGTACTTCATCTATCCACTGGATTTTTGTTGGATGCTCTCTATGCTTATGGTCAATTCCATAATAAGAGATTCCAACTGCATAGATAGGTCTGTTGATGAATGTCTTTATGATTCTTGCTGGAATAAAGCCACCAGATCCTATTGCGACAATCACATCTGGATCAAATCCTTCAGCCTGAATCTTCTCTGCAAGGCCTTTGATCAGCTTATGTACTGTATTGTAGCTTACATAGTATTTGTTATCTGCCATAGTTTATCCTCTCAAAGCTGTGGATACATTTCTGCGATATATGGAAGAGTTCTGTATCTCTCTTTATAGTCAAGGCCATAGCCTACAACCCATACATCTGGAATCTCGAATCCCATATACTCGATATCAACAGGAACTTCATGGCGTTCAGGCTTATCCAGAAATACAGCTGTTGATACAGTCTGTACATTCCTTGCCTTGAATGTCTTGATCAGGTAGGAGAGTGTATTGCCACTGTCGAGGATGTCTTCAACAATCAGGACATGATGGTCAGATAAGTTCTCTCTTGTATCCATGAGAAGTCTGACTTCTCCTCTTTTGTCACCTTTGTTTCCATAGCTTGAAATAGCGATGAAATCAACAACATGAGGGATAGTGAGGCGCCTTACAAGATCTGCTAGGAAAATAAAAGAACCCTTCAGTACTCCGACGAGGATCAAGGGCTCTGTTATATCCTTATAGTCGTTATTGATCTGCTGAGCTAGCTCATCTACTCTTCTTGAGATTGTGTCTGCATCAATAAGAACACGTACAAGATCCTTCGTAAGAGGAGGAATAGATAAAGATGGTGTCATTTGAATCTCCGGCTTTATTTTGATACTAAGAAGTTTATAATAAAGGATAGCAAAAGAAAAGAGACGTTTGGCATTATTGACCCTATGTAAATAAAAAAACTATTCTCATCAGGAGTGATGTATGCTCGCTCTCTATCACAAAATCAAGGTGTTGTGCTGTGAATGATATAGATATGTACTCTAAGATGTGCATTTCGCGTGCATTTGAAGAGAAGCTCGAATGTCTTTTTTCAGAAGGTGCCCTGTATGGTACCACTCATCTATCAATCGGGCAGGAAGCAAGTCATGTTGGGCTTATTGCTGCTTTAGATAGATGTGACTATATCGTTCCGACCCATAGATGCCATGGCTTTAATATTGCTCGTGGAACCTCTATCAGGAAGATGTTCTCAGAAATGCTTGGAAGCAGAGATGGAATCTGCCGGGGAATCGGTGGTTCAATGCATATGAGTGATGCTGCAACATATAATCTTGGCTCTTCTGCTGTAGTTGGCTCTGGCATTTCTCTTGCAGGCGGCGCTGCTTTTTCCCTGAAAAGAGAAGGAAGAGATAATATCGCAGTTGCAATATTCGGAGATGGTGCTACTAGCCGAGGCTCACTTCATGAGATGATGAATCTTGCATCAGTATGGGATCTTCCGCTTCTTTTCTATCTTGAGAACAATCACTATGGCATGTCTGCAAGCGCAGATAGAATGATTTCAATAGATTATCTCTATAAACGAGCAGAAGGATATGGGATAGAGAGTGCTTATGTAGAGAATGGCAATGATGTATTTGCTGTTATGGATGCATGCAGTAAAGCTAGAACATATATATTAAAGGAGAAGCGTCCTTACTTCATTGAGATCAATACCTATAGGCAATGCGGCCACTCAAAATCCGATAAGAGAGTATATAGAGATAAAGCTGAGGAGCTTATCTGGAAGGATAAGGATCCGATAAAGCTTTCAGAGAATGCTCTTGAAGCCTCTGGTAAAAGCCATGAAGAGCTTGAGAGGATAAAAGCAGATGCCTATTCATATGTGGATAGTGAGTGGCGGAAAGCACTTGAAATGAGCAGTGATGTGCTGTCTATCAGAGAGCTTGAAGATTATGTCTATGCTCCATCTCCTGTCTCTATGGCAGAGAATGGCCATTTCCATAATGGAACATATAAAGAGGCTATAAGAGAAGCTCTGGAGGAAATTCTCAGAACTGATAAGAAGTCATTTATCATGGGAGAGGATATAGCAAGGTATGGTGGATGCTTTGGCGTCACAGGCAATCTCTGGAAGTTCTTCCCTTCATCTGTAATAGAGACTCCTGTTTCAGAAGAGTCATTTACAGGCCTTGCTGTCGGAGCTGCAATGACAGGGCTTCATCCTATTGTAGAAATCATGTACGGCGACTTCTCTACACTTGCCTCAGATGCGCTTATAAACCATGCAGCTAAGACTTATTTCATGTCAGCAGGGCAGTACACATGTCCTATGGTATATCGCACGCCAGGAGGTGGTGGCACTGGGCATGGCGCTCAGCATACTCAGGCACTTGAAACCATGTTCCTGAATGTTCCAGGACTTACTATAGTTGCGCCTTCATCACCTTATAGTGCGAAGGCTCTTCTGAAGAGTGCCAACAGGCAGAATAATCCAGTTCTATTCTTTGAGCATAAGGCCCTTTATAATGATATGGGACCAATCGGAGATGAGAATGCATTTCTTCCTATAGGAAAGGCTATTGTGAGAAAAGGTGGATGGAAGGTCCTTGTTATATCTTATTCAAGAGCTTATAGAGAAGCTGAGATTGCATTGAAGGATGTAGAGAAGGATGTGATGTTTATTGACCTTGCTACAATTAAGCCTCTGGATGAAGATACGCTAAGACTATATGGTGCATCATTTGACAGAATCCTCATAGCTGAGGATACTCCTCTGCAGTCATCTGTTGCAGAGAGCGTTGTCAGGGTGATAAGAGAGGTCAACCAGAGTGCAAAGATAGTCACTGTAACAGCGCTTGATATGCCTCTGCCTTTTTCTAAGAGGCTTGAAACGGCAGCAATGTGCAGCGGAGAGCGTATCAGAGAGGCATTCCTTGAACTCTTGAGATGAACCCTTTTATTTTTTTGAATATATAATTAGAATATTCTGTAGTTTTCAGAACAGGAGCCATTAATGGATATCGATATTAAGAATCTCCATCCTCTGGAAGTAAAGCTTCTCAGGCATGTAAGCCTTGGTGAAGACATTACTGCAGAGAGAATAATCAAGGAGCTTGATTATAAAGTAGGACAGTGCAATCAGGCATTCTCTTGGCTTGTAGCAAAGGGATGCTTAGAAGAGAAGGGCAGAGAGAAGAAAATATTCTATGAGCTTACAGATCTTGGCCGTGACTGGGCAAAGAATGGAATGCCAGTAGAGCGCATATTCTCATTCCTCAATAAGAGGGGCCCTCATGCAATGCCAGAGATTGCAAATGAACTTGGGCTTGAGAATAGCGACGTAGGATCAGCATTCGGTCTTCTCTCAAAGGCTGGAATAACAAAGCTCAATGCAGAAAGAAAGGCTGAGATAATCAAGAATAAGCTCTTCAGGGATGTAGAGATTCAGCATGATCTTCTTCAGAGGGGCCTTGAGAATACAATTGATGAGAGTACTCTTTCAGATGAAGAGAAGAAGGCTATTTCACTTCTGGCAAAGAAGAGAGGTGCAGCTTCAGCTCCGTTCAAGATGATTGAAAGGGAAGATGTTACATATGCTCTTACAGATACTGGCCGTCTTATCAAGGATGAGGTAATTGCTGCGAATATCACAGGTGAGGAGTTCGGTCTTCTGACTCCTGAGATGATTGCAAGTGGTAGCTGGAAGAATGGTTCATTCCGCCCATATGCTGTAAATGCTCCAACCTCACGTCTTATCCCTGGCCGCAGAAATGCATATTCAAACTATCTTCAGTGGGTTAAGGATAAGCTTATCTCTCTCGGCTTTGAAGAATTTGATGGACCGCTTGTAGAGAATGAGTTCTGGAATGGGGATGCTCTTTTCATGCCTCAGTTCCATTCTGCTCGTGATATCCATGATGTATATTATGTTAAGGAACCAAGACATTGCAGAGAAATTGAAGAGCCATGGCTTAGCCAGGTTGCTGCAACACATGAGAATGGCTGGAATACAGGTTCACGCGGATGGGGATATACATTTGACCATGAATTCACAAGACGCCAGGTTCTGAGAAGCCAGGGCACAGTTCTTTCAGCCCATCAGCTGACAAGGGCCAAGGTTCCAGGAAAGTATTTCGGAATCGTACGCTGCTTCCGCTATGATCAGGTTGATGCAACTCATGGCGCTGACTTCTATCAGACAGAAGGCATTGTGCTTGGGGATGATGTGAATCTCAAGAATCTTCTGGGACTTCTGAAGATGTTTGCTGAAGAGATTGCAGGAGCAGAGGAAGTTAAGTATGTTCCTGGCTACTTCCCATTTACAGAACCGTCTATCGAAGTCCATATCAAGCATCCTGTTCTTGGCTGGTTTGAGCTTGGTGGTGCTGGTATTTTCCGCCCTGAGGTTACAAAACCTCTTGGAATTGATGTTCCAGTCCTTGCTTGGGGGCTTGGTATTGATAGAATGGCACTTATGCATCTTGGACTATCAGATCTCAGAGAGCTGTTCACTCCAGATATTGAGAATGTCAGATTAAGGAGAGGAAACTAATGCCAAAGATTGAAGCACCGGAAAATCTCTTCTATTCCCTATTGGGAAAGAAGATGACAGATGATGAGCTTATAGATATTTTCCCTGTAGCAAAGGCTGAGCTTGATGGTCATGATGAGGCTAACCATGTAATCAAGATTGAGCTTAATGATACTAACCGCCCAGACCTATGGTCTCCAGCTGGAGTTGCAAGAGCCCTTACAACATATGAGAGCGGGGAGATTCCTTATTATGATTTCTTCTCAACAAAAGATGATGAGAAGGATAGCGAAGGCAGGATGATCATAGATGATGAGTCTGCAATCGGAATAAGGGATTATTCTATTGGATTTGGCGCCAGAGGCGTTACGGTAGATAATGATCTTCTCGTGAATCTTATCCAGAGCCAGGAGAAGCTATGTTTTAACTTCGGCCGTAAAAGACGTACGATTGCCATGGGAATATACCGCTCTGAGCTTATCAACTATCCTGTACATTATGCTGCTGTGGATCCAGATAAGACGAAGTTCGTTCCACTCGGAATGACAGAGGAGCTTTCTCTTAGGGAAATCTGTGAGAAGCATCCTAAGGGAAAGGAATATGGCTATATTGTCTCTTCTTTCCCGAAGTTCCCTTATCTATATGATGATAAAGATGAGACACTATCATTCCCTCCGGTAATTAACAGTGCAAGAATCGGAGCTGTTGAGGTCGGGGACAGTGATTTCTTCATTGAAGTATCAGGTCCTATCCTTGATGATCTTCTGCTTGCTGTTAATATCCTTGCCTGCGATATGGCAGATATGGGATTTGAGATTCTTCCTCATAAGGTCCGCTTTGCAAAGAATACACCATATGGAAGAGAGATTACAGTTCCTTATTATTTCCAGAAGCCAGCTGCTGCTCCTATTTCTCTTATCCAGAAGAAGCTAGGTGAGCCTCTCTCTGCAGATGACTGCCTGAAGGCTCTTAAGAAGATGGGAGTTTACGGTGTCGCTGATGATAAGATGATCTATGTGGATGTTCCTGAGTATAGAAATGACTTCCTGCATGCAGCTGATATAGCAGAGGATGTTATGATTGGCTATGGCCTTGCAAACTTCAAGCCTGTGATGCCTTCGGACTTCACAATCGGAAGACTCCTTCCTATTGAAGAGTTCTCTAGAAAGGTAAAAGAGATCCTCGTAGGTCTTGGCTTCCAGGAGATGATGTATAATTATCTTGGCTCAAAGAAGGAGTATATAGATAACATGCATGTCTCAGGTGAGGATGCTGTATTCATTGCAAATCCGATGAGTGAGAACTATGAAGTAATCAGACCATCTGTGCTGCCATCTCTTCTTGAGAGCGAGAGCGTATCTGGCCATGCTGTTTACCCTCATAACATATTCGAGGTAGGTAAGATTACTGTTAAGGATGATTCTGATAATTCTGGAACAGTGACAAAGAATAGCCTGGGATTCTTCTCATCTGATGTTCAGGTCACATATAATGAGGCTGCATCATACATACAGACTCTGATGTATTTTCTGAGAAAGGAATATGCACTTGCTCCTGTAGAGGATGATCCAAGATTCATTCCTGGCCGCGCAGCATATGTGATTTACAAAGGAGAGAGAGCTGGTATATTCGGAGAGACGCATCCAGCGGTTCTTGAGAGCTGGAATACAGCAATGCCTGCGATAATGGCAGAGCTTAACCTCGATATACTTGTAAAATAAATAGCTAGGGTCCTCTTCGGAGGGCCTTTCTTTATAGTATCCAGATGCGTGATATCTCAATCGCTTATTAGTCTTCAGAAGATGATTACCAGATAACAATTTTGGACAAAATAAGTAATTTGTTCATGGCACTGCTGAAATGCAGTATTACCATAAGACTATGGTATTCTTATTAAAGTTTCTTGTAACTGCATTATCTATTATAACATTTGTAAGGCTTCAGCCTTATATCACATCCGTATCATTCGATAAGATATGCATGGGAATCCTTGTTGTCGGGTTATTATCACTTGCGGCTTTCATCATCATGAATCTTATAAAGATGAATACGCCTTATAAAAGGAAAAAGGGACAGAAGAGATAATTAAAAAATGGGAGCGTCGGCTCCCATCTTTTATAAACCAAGCATTCTCTTAAGTCCAGCTTCCTGAGTCACTCCCGAAACTCTGGTGTATTCAGCACCGTCTCGGAATACAATCAGCGTCGGTATTGTCTGTATGCCGAATCTATCAGCAAGTCCAGGCTCTTCATCTACATTGCATTTGCAGATTTTAGCACCGCTTAATGCTTCCTCTTTTTCTTCCAGAATTCTTCCCTGGATCTTGCATGGTCCGCACCATGATGCCCAGAAGTCTAGGAGAACAGGTTCTTTCGCTTCCAGAACTTCCTTTTCAAAGTTATCTTCAGTTATATGATGTATCATAGCAATCTCCTTTAGATAAAGCTAATCAGGAATGACTATTTCGGCAAGGAGTGCAAGATTGCCAGTCTCTTCTGTCAGGCCTGAGAGAGCCATTGTAGTGCTGCTGATAGGCATCAGGCCATAGCTGTAGATGAAATCCAGGCGCTCAAATACCTCGTAGCTCCGTCTTGTGATTCCCGGATCAACCTCAGCATTGAAATGCGTTGCCCTATATACATCCTGCCATCTCATCTCATTCATTGCATCAGAGAGAGCAAACGATGATACATTCCTGTAATAATAGTCTGTTATCGTTGACCAGTCTTCAGTGCTTGGAGATGCTGATGAGATGAATATCAGTCTCCTGTTTCCTGTCATCTCTGAAATAGCATCAAGAGCTTCTTTCAGGTCTGACTCCTCATTGCCTTTCATCTCTTCAATCCACGATGGCACATCATCCTTTGTCCATGGAAGTGATCTGAGAGAATTAAGAACAGAGAGCTCGATGCTTTTCTTTTCAGTAATTCTAAGCGTTACTGTATCATCGGTTGCTTTTTCAAGGCATGATCTGAATATGAGGGTCCCGCCATTTATAGTCACCGCATCAGAGCCATACTTCTCAGCAAATGAAATCTGATTCTCTATGGATCCTGTAAGTGCAATGAAATCTGGGGTAATACCGCTTATTGATTTTATTATGGAATCTATATTCTCATCTTTGATGGCATAATCACCAAGCGGGATGAAAATAAGGCTTTCTGTGACAATCCCGTCATCATTCTTAAGTTCATTGGCTTTTGCTGGTGTATAAATATGAGGGAAGGTTAAAGCTTCAAGATTATCAGGATACTCATTTATATCAAGTGCTTTGAGTCTTTCTTCTTCAGCCTCTTTTTCGGCTCTCTCTTTTTCTTCACGTTCTTTCAGCTCTCTGCTTCTAGCTGCAGCCTCAGCTCTGAGCTTTGCTATATATGCGTCTTCTTCTCTTTCCTCTCTCTCTTTTATTACATTATATCGGGTTTCTGCCATATTAGTTTCTTCTGGAATCTTGATAGCATCCCGTCCATCCTGCACTGTATATGTTGCGCATGATGCCAGCAATAATAGAGATACGAAGAAAGTAAGTGCTTTTTTCATAATGAAAGGAGCTCTCCATATTCCATGATCTCGCCATCCTCATACTTCTCCTTTGAGAAGTGAGGAGTCTTTCCATCTCCATTCTTTCTTGGAACTACATGAATATGAAGATGAGGGACTTCCTGGCCTGATGCAGGTGAGTTATTGATCATTATGTTTGTTCCATCAGCCTTGAGACAATCTCTCATCTTCTGGTCAAGCTGTCTTGCAATGTCCATCATATGGTCAAGAGTAGGCTTATCCACAGCAGTAAAAGTCTCGTAAGGTTTTTTTGAGATTACAAGAGCATGGCCCTTTGCAATCGGATTGATATCAAGAATGACAATGCACTTGTCATCTTCATACAGCTTAGTTGAAGGTATCTTGCCTTCTATTATCATTTCAAATACTGTTGCCATAGCCCAATGTTAGCATCTTTTCAGACTCTTCGAAAGATAAACAGGCATACTCTTTTTTGCTGTTATTTATCCAGAAAAATTCTTATAATTAACGGTTTTTCAAGAAAATACTTGAACAAATCTGTAAAAATCATATAGTATGCTATTCGGTGATTATTGGTCACTTGATTTTGTATGAATTGATTTCAGTGAAAAACTGAAAGGCTATAAAAACTTAGTAACGAGGAAAAAAAAGACTATGAACGATCTTCTGGGTATGAGAAACATCGGAATCAGTGCACACATTGACTCTGGTAAGACTACACTCTCTGAGCGTATCCTTTATTACAGCAACAAGATCCACCAGTTCCATGATGTACGTGGTAAGGATGGCGTTGGTGCAACCATGGACTCCATGGAGCTTGAGAGAGAAAGAGGCATCACAATTGCTTCTGCTGCAACAAACGTAAACTGGAAGGGACACGAAATCAATATTATCGATACTCCGGGGCACGTAGATTTCACAATCGAAGTTGAGAGATCTCTCCGTGTTCTTGATGGAGCAATCCTTGTTCTCTGTTCTGTAGGTGGCGTTCAGTCTCAGTCAATTACTGTAGACCGTCAGATGAAGAGATATCATGTACCTCGCATTGCATTTGTAAACAAGTGCGATAGAACAGGTGCTAATCCATATAGAGTAAAGAACCAGCTTATTGAAAAGCTTGGTCTTAATGCTGTTCTTATGGAAATTCCAATTGGCCTTGAGGATAAGCTCGAAGGTGTTGTTGACCTTGTTAACATGAAGGCTCTTTATTTTGATGCTGGTCCTAATGGAGATGGTGTAAGAGAAGCCGAGATTCCTGCAAGCCTTCTTGACGAGGCTAAGGCTAAGAGAGCTGAAATGCTTGATACAGTTTCTATGTGCACAGGCAACGATGCTCTCATGGAGACTCTCCTTATGGAAGAGGAGCCATCAATAGATCTTATCAAGGAATGTGTAAGACGCTCTACAATCGCACTTGAACTCTGTCCTGTATTCATGGGCTCTGCTTATAAGAACAAGGGCATTCAGCCACTTCTTGATGGCGTTATTGATTATCTGCCAAATCCAACTGAAGTTGAGAACAAGGCTCTTAATCTTGATAATAATGAGGCTGAGGTAATCCTTAAGTCTGATGATACTCTTCCTCCTGTTATTCTTGCATTCAAGCTTGAGGATGGACAGTATGGACAGCTGACATATATCCGTGTTTATCAGGGAAGAATCAAGAAGGGCGATACACTCTATAACACAAGAACAAGAAAGAAGTTCAATGTTGGTAGACTTGTTAAGATGCATGCATCAACAATGGAAGATATCTCTGAGTGTGGATGTGGTGAGATTGCAGCTCTATTTGGTATTGACTGTGCATCAGGTGATACATTCTGTGATCCAAGCCTTAACTATTCAATGACAAGTATGTACGTTCCTACACCTGTTATCTCTCTTGCTATCAAGCCAATTGATAAGAAAGCTGCAGATAATATGGCTAAGGCTCTCAACAGATTCACAAAGGAAGACCCAACATTCCAGACATATGTTGATCCAGAGTCTAACCAGACAATCATCAAGGGAATGGGAGAGCTTCACCTAGATGTTTATATTGAGAGAATGAAGAGAGAGTATAAGGCTGAAGTTGAAGTAGGTAAGCCAGAGGTTGCTTATAGAGAAGCTATCTCCCAGAGAGCAGACTTCAACTATACTCATAAGAAGCAGACAGGTGGTTCAGGTCAGTATGCACGTGTTGCAGGCTACATTGAGCCAACAGTTGCAGCATCTGATGATGAGCCAGCTAAGGACTATGAGTTCATTGATGAAGTAAAGGGTGGTGCAATTCCTACTGAGTATATTCCTTCATGTGATAAGGGCTTCCAGGCTGCAATCAAGAAGGGTACTCAGATTGGATTCCCAGTAATTGGTGTTAAGTGTGTTGTAAACGATGGTGCTTGGCATCCAGTTGACTCTTCTGATATGGCATTCCAGACAGCAGCAATCGGTGCTTTCAGAGAAGCTTATGAGAAGGCTAAGCC
>CAKQRI010000044.1 GCA_934271365.1 uncultured Spirochaetales bacterium | reverse complement strand
AATGAGTTTGAGAAGCTATATTTTGATTCTTTATGATTTCTTCTTATTTTCTGTCTACTATATTGACTGTGGTCCAGCAGTGATTCTTGCAAATGGAAAGAGTGCATCGATAATCGGAGATTATTTTGATGACCAGTCATTAATCCAGATTGCGCGTGAGCAGCTTTACTGGGTTCTTGGAAAGAATCCGTTTGGACAGTCTCTGATATATGGAGAAGGCTCAAGATACGGTCAGAATTATACTGCACTTCTAGGAGAGACTGTAGGTGAGCTTGCTGTTGGCGTTCAGACAAGAGCAAATGAAGATGTCCCATATTGGCCAGCTGGCTGTATTGCAACTTATAGGGAAGTATGGGTGACGCCAGCTACTAAATTCTTAATGGTTGCAGCAGATATTCTGAAGAATGATTCAAGGAGGTGAGATATGAAAAGGAAAGCAGAATTAAGAAAGGGTCATAGAACGATATTGTTTGTCAGTGCACATCCCGATGATACAGAAATCAGGGCAAGCGGATTTGCATCCCTTTGCCGTGAAGCTGGAGATAGAGTAGTGATTCTGAGTGTTACTGATGGCTCAAGCGGACATATGAATATTGAGCCGATAGAGCTGGCGGCAATAAGAAGGAAGGAAGCAGAGAACGCTGTAGCTGTAATCGGGGCTGAGAGCATGTGCCTTAATGTGAGAGATGGATCTCTCGAGTCCAGCCTTAAGAACAGAGAGCTGATGATAAGGACTATCCGTAAAATTGCTCCGGATATAATAATCACAAATAGACTCAATGATTATCATCCAGATCATAGATATACGGCCAGCCTTGTTCAGGACTCATCTTATATGCTTATGGTGCCAAATGTTGTAAGTGATACTCCAGCTCTTGGATATAATCCTATAGTTATGTATTGGGGTGATACATTTACATTTCCTGGTCCATTTAGGCCTGATGTCGTAATTTCGATTGATGATGTCCTTGAAAAAAAGCTTGATATGATGTTTGCTCATACAAGTCAGATGTTTGAATGGCTTCCATATGTGGATAATGAACTGGATCAGGTTCCTCCTGCTGATGACATTGCAGCTAGGCATGAATGGATAAGGCATATGTATAATAAAAGATTTGTCCATCATACATCTGATTGCTATCGGGATATGCTGATCTCCCGATATGGAAAAGAGAAAGGAGAATCAGTAAAGGAGAGCGAAGCTTTTCAGGTTGGAGAATATGGATATTATCCAACAAAAGAGGAGCTTGAGCTTATCTTCCAGGGAATGTGATTATGGACAGAAAGAAAGACTATGTAATCGGCATTGATGGAGGTGGCACTCATTTAAGAATAAGGGCTGCTTACTCATGTACAGGAGAGGTTCTATCTTCAGTGGATGTCGGCTCTCTTGGATATTTCTCAAAAGATCCGGAAAAGGCTGTGAACCAGCTTGAATCCGGAACTTATGAATGCCTTTCTGCATTTAATGGAAAGGTAGAGGATTGTGCATGCGTAGTCTGTGGAATGTCGGGTGTCGATAGCAATGAGGATAAGCTGTTATTGGAGTCTCTGCTTAAAAGAGTATTTCCTCATGCAGATGTGATTGCTATGAATGATGGCGAATTGGCAATGGAGGCAATTACTGGAGGTGTTGGAATACTATTGAATTCTGGTACCGGCTCTATTGCTGTTGGCCGCAATTCAGGTGGAAGATTGGCTCGTGCTGGTGGCTGGCCATATACTGTTTATGGTGATGAAGGCTCTGGTACATGGATAAGTCTTAAGGTAGTGAGGAAGATAGGAGACTGGTTTGATAATATCATTGAGGATAGTCTTCTCATTGATTCTGTTCTTTCTGCACTTGATATCCATACAGAAAAGGATTATATGGATTTCTGCCTTCATTTCACTCTGAAACAGCTTTCTGTTATTCCTCCGATTGTTGATGAAGCAGCTGCAAAATGTGATAAACTAGCAATAGAGATTATAGCCACAGCCTATACTGAGAGCTTTCTTTTAGCAGATAGGCTTGCAAGTACATTGCAATTCAGAGAGGCAGATGCTTTTAAAGTTGGTATTTGGGGGAGTAATATCCTTAATAGCAAGCTTCATTTGGAAGGTTTTATAAAGCTCTTTAAGGAAAAGTATCCAAATGCTGAGATATGCATTCCCAAAAATGACTTATTAGGATATGCGACAGAGATGGCTTTTCAAAAGAATTCCCCTGATAAGATATTAGGAGGCAGGAATGAATTATAGCCAGAGTGATGTCAAGCAGATCAATAGAACAAATGTGCTTTCTCTTATTGCTGAGAAAGGTAGCATATCCAGACGTGATATCTGTACGATTCTAGGATCTAGCATGACCACTGTCTTGAAAATATCTGACTATTTAGAAGAGCGAGGATGGATTACTGTCAGTGGTGAAGCTAATACAACCCGAGGTAGAAAGCCGCAGCTTCTGACATTCCAGCCAGATAGGATAAAAGCTCTTTCAATAGATTATGATGGAAATAGAGCACTGGTTGCAGTCTGCAATTATTATGGCAATGAGCTTTTCTTTAAGGAATATTCGGTCTCGAATGATGTTGTGATTTTCTTCCAGGATAATCTGCCTAAGATATTCAAGCAGACATTGAAGGAATGCAATACAGTAAAGGATGAGCTGGTTGGGATTGGATTATGTCTTCCTGGTGCCTTCTCCATTGATGGCTCATATAGCAATATAGGACCAATTTCAAAGTTCCAGAAGAGGACAGAATTCTCAAAGGAATTCAAGAAATTCAGCAGCGCAATCGGAATACCTATGTATTGCTATAATGATGTAAATGCATGTGTGTGCGGAGAGTATTCAAAAAGAAAGGACTATGGCTGCAAGGATTTAGCATTCATATATGCAGGAAAAGGTCTTGGTGCAGGTCTGATTATGGACTCAAAGCTCCGTTTAGGCATGCATGCTATGGCTGGTGAGGTTGGTTATATATCTTATGATCCCAATTATATTACGAGCCCAAAGCATCCGGGATGGCTTGAATCTAATCTTTCAAAAGAAAGCTTACGGGAAAGATTCCCAGAACTGAAAGAAGGTGTGATCAGCAGCAGCTTGGTAGACTACACCGCACAGTATATATCTCTGACAATTGCTAATATCTCAAATATGCTGGACATTCAGCAATTCATAGTTGATGGCAATCTGGTTCGTAGGCTTGGTGAATATGGTCTTAAGGGCAGAATTGACTATCATACATCAAGATATTGTCTTCTGGATGTGTCTGTTGATAAGCCGATCTGTCCTCATCCTAGCCTGACTGGACTATCAGAGCTTGTAATCTCGAAAGGTCTATATGATCTTGTAAAAGCTGAATAAGCAAAAGGTTTTCTCTTATGTCTTTATATTCAATTACCCCTAAAATGATAGGGGTGAATCGTGTTCTCGAAAAATGCATGATATTTCTGACTCCTATGGGTGTGCTACTAGGATTGCTGCTAGGGCATAGAGTTTCCTGGATGAAGCCTCTGGTGAGCTATCTTTTTGGCTTCCTGACTTTTTCCAGTGCACTATCTATAAGTCTTAATGACTTTTTCAGCACAATGAAAAGGCCAAAATTCATGCTGGCATATTGGCTTGGAAGCTTGTTGATAATGCCTGTATTGTCTGTAGGCCTTGCT
Source organism: uncultured Spirochaetales bacterium (assembly GCA_934271365.1). Lineage (GTDB taxonomy): Bacteria > Spirochaetota > Spirochaetia > Sphaerochaetales > Sphaerochaetaceae > Ornithospirochaeta. The sequence continues at coordinate 8,912 of CAKQRI010000044.1, read as the reverse complement.
TATTTGTTCTTTTCTGATAATTCAGGGATAATAAGCGGATATGCGCTTCTCAGAGCAATTCCAACAGCTGTTGTAGGAACCGTATAGGCTTCTGTCTTCTCTGGTAATATGGGTATTGCACTATCCATATTGATAGTAGATACGGTTATTGCACCTATAATTACGCCATTTCTGCTTCGTCTCCTCATCGGATCCTCTATTCAGATTGACAGCGGTGGAATGATGTCATCGCTTCTTTTCATGGTTGTCATTCCGTCAATAATCGGAATGGTGATAAACCAGCTTTCAAAAGGAAGAGTTACGGAAAATATTGCACCATGCCTGAAGCCGGTATCCAAGATATTCCTCCTCTTTGTCATTATGATCAATACATCACAGGTCGCAGAAAGACTGATAGCTGATGCCTCTGTCATTTATATCTATATGGCTATTGTCAGTCTCATCGTTGCCGCATCTGGATATTTTGCAGGCAATATATTTTCACGTATTTTTCATTTCAATAGAGCTGATAGCGTTTCAATAACATATGCAACTGCAATGCGTAATGTAAGTGCGGCCTTAGTGCTCGCAATCGACTATCTTCCTCCAGATGGTGCACTTCCTGTTATTTTCGGCATTCTATTCCAGCAGTCAGCAAGTGCTATTGCAGGTGGCATTCTATTTAAGAAGAGAGCAGAAGATTGAGTCTGATCTTTATGCTATAATGCAGTTATGGATGAATATATGAACAGCTTAAAGGAGAGCGCTGCATATATACGCTCTCTTATTGGTGAAAAGAAAATCGAGATTGGAATCGTGCTTGGCTCAGGCCTTGGAGATCTTGCAGAAGAGATAGAGAGTCCTGTTATCATTGATTATCATGATATCCCTCATTTTCCTGTCTCTACGGTTCCAGGCCATAAAGGACGTCTTGTAATAGGAAAGCTTGAAGGCCGCTATGTTCTCTGCATGCAGGGTAGATTCCACTATTATGAAGGCTGGAGCATGGATCAGGTTGTATATCCGATCAGGTGCATGCATCTTCTTGGAATCCAATCTCTGTTCCTTACAAATGCGGCAGGCTGTGTCAATGAGAAGTGGAGAGCAGGTGATCTTATGCTGATTACTGACCATATAAAGCTCATTGCAGACAGTCCATGCAGGGGTATGAACCATGATGAGCTTGGTCCAAGATTCTTTGATATGTGCTCAGCTTATGATAAGGATCTTCTCTGTACCGCAAGAAAAGCAGCAGAATCTACTGGGATTTCTGTAAGAGAAGGTGTCTATATGCTGTTTACTGGCCCAAGCTTTGAAACTCCTACAGAAGTTAAGTTTGCCCGTTTTGCTGGTGCAGATGCTGTTGGCATGTCAACTGTGCCTGAAGCTATCGCAGCAAGCCAGATGAGAATGCATACTTTAGGTATCTCATGCCTTACTAATATGGCAGCAGGGATTCTTGATCAGCCTCTGAATCACGAAGAGGTCATTGAAACAGGAAGCCGCGTTAAGACAACATTCTCAAAGCTTGTAAGAGAGATAATAAAGACATGGCCTTCTGAGAAGACTATGTAATCTTTTGGATATAGAGCTGCTTTCATGTGAAAGCGGCTTTTTTATTCATGACATTGAAAAGGATATGATGATTTCTGATAATGTAATCATTACTGTTAGAGTAATGAAGGTAGGATACCTTAGAAATGAAGATACTTGGCATTTCTGATACAACCGATACTCTTATCTATTCAAGTGTTGCTCCTTCTCTGTATAAGGATGTTGATCTTGTTGTCTCTGCAGGAGATCTTCCTCTTCGCTATTATGATTATATTGCGACAATGCTCAATAAAGATGTCTGCTGGGTTTATGGCAATCATAATCTTGATGACTGGGACAGGATGATGAATAAGGGCTCTGAATCGATGAAGGATCTTTCAGAACTGGGCAAGAACGGCAAGATGACAATGCTTCCGCGCTTTGGCGGAATGTTTGCAGAGGGAAAGGTTATTTACGATAAGTACAGAGATCTGATCATTGTAGGCTTAGGAGGATCTAATCTATATAACTATGGAAATAGCCAGTATTCTGAAAAGCAGATGGCATGGAGGATCAGGTGGCTCATTCCTAAGCTCAATGCAATGAAGCTCCGCTATGGGCGGTATTGTGATATCCTGCTTACTCATGCACCTCCGAGAGGAATCGGAGATGGTGAGGATTTATGCCATAGAGGATTTGAATGCTTTCTGGATTTCATGGATAAATATAAGCCTAAATATCTTCTGCATGGACATGTCCATCTTGAGGATCTGAATGCACCGAGAATAACAGAGTATAATCAGACAAAGGTAATCAATATATATAAGAGCTTTATCATAGATGATCCCGAGCTTGGAGGACGGAGATGACTGACTATTTATCACAGGTAGCCAATGATGAGTTTACAAAGGCAAAGGCCCGTGCAAGGCTGCAGGGACTTATGAAGACATTGTCATGGAAGAACAATGACCTTCTTTCCTGGTATGAAGTCACATCAATAATAAAGCCCAAAAGCGAGACTTATGTTGGAATGCGGACTATTCCTGTAGCTAAGATTATAGGGTCAGAAGGCCGTTATCGTGATTTCTCTGCAGCATTTCTTCCAAAGAGAGAGATGCTGAGGCATAGATGGGTCAGTGTAGATGAGGCTCTTCACTCAGATGTGATTCTTCCTCCTATATCTGTCTACTCATTAGGTGGATGGTATTTTGTAAGGGATGGAAACCATAGAGTCTCTGTAGCAAAGACAATGGGACAGGAATTCATTGATGCTGAGGTGGTTGAGCTTGATTCAAAGATTCCTCTAGAACCAGGAATGTCGATGCGAGAGCTCAGACGCCGCGTAGTGCAGTATGAGAGGGAGATGTTCATAGAGCAGTATGGTTATCTGCCGATTCCTATGGGAGATATAGTCTTCACAACACCAGGTGCATATCCAGAGCTGGTAAATCATATACTTGTTCATAAGTACTATATTAATCAGAGTATAAATGACAGGGAGATTCCAATAGAGGAAGCAGCTAAGAGCTGGTATGAGAATGTCTATTCCCCGATAGTGAAAGTAGTGAGGGAAGAGCATCTTCTCTCTTCTTTTCCTGGCAATACTGAGGGCGATATGTATATGTGGCTTGTAAGGCGCTGGGATAACATGAAGAGAGAGAAAGAGGACTCCACGATCGAAGACACTGTCAAGGTCGTCGAAAAGGAGTCCGGTATTCTTGGCGGAATCAAGCGCCGTGTCAGCTATCTTTTTGACATTCTGAGGCAGAAATAGCCTCAGCTAATGCATCTGCAAATAAATCTATATCCTCTCCGGGTCTATTTGGCATTATCTCGCTTTCCTTATGTATGTATGATTCATATGGTATAAGATCCAAGCCCTGCATTCTTGCCCATGTGTACAGTCCTTTTACGGCTTTGCTTCCGTCCTCAGCTGAAACAGGAGATGACGCAAAGCCATAGAACTTCTTATTCTTCAGGCTCTGTGATTCATATAGAGGCCATGTTGAGTCAAGAAATGCCTTCATTTCAGCAGATGGCATGCCGAATCTTGAGCATGTTCCTATTATTATTGCATCAGCTTTCTCAAGCTTCCTGTTATTTGCAAGTGGCAGAGCTATGATATCCTCATAGTATTCTATCACTTCGCTCTTCTCATTTGCCTCAAGATGGAGGTCTAAATCCTCAACCCGGTAAAGTTTAGCATCTATGCCTTTCCCTATAAGCTTATCCTTAAGAGTATCTGCAATTATGAACAGGTTGCCTGAAACTGAATGTATTATGATGTTAGCTCTCATAAAAAAGCCTCCTTATCTAATAATAACCAGAAAAAGAGGCAAAATGGGAAAATTAGCAGAATGCAGTATATATTCCGTCTTTTTCTGCAACTTCAACATGACGCTTATATAAGTCTGAGAGTATATCGCTTCTAAGGCAGTCTTTCTTTTTTCCATCCATTACAATCTCTCCATCTCGCATGAGAAGTATCCTATCTACTTCTTTTATGATTTCAGAGAGCTCATGTGTGACCATTATTATTGTCCGTCCATCATCTGCATATGATGATATTACCTTCCTAAGGTCTGCTCTTGATGGGAAATCCAGGCCGTTTGATGCTTCGTCAAGAAGCAGTAGAGGTGGATTGTTGATTGCCGCACGTGCAAGGATGATCCTTCGCTTTTCACCAGTAGAGAGTGTGGTCATGATTCTGTCTCTCTTTTCAAGCATTCCGACCTTCTTAAGCTCATGGTCTGCTTTTTTCCATATCTCATCAGAGATCTCATGATGGAAATCAAAGCCGAGGGAAGAGAATATACCAGAGGCAACAATCTCCCTAGCTGGATATGTTGTAGAAAGAAAAACGTCTTCAGCTGGAGATACAAGCCCGATTAGAGGCTTTAGACTCTGAATGATCCAGCGCTCTTCTCCGAATATTGAGTTGCTGTACTCTTCAAGTGCCAGAGGGTATGTCTTTCTTGCAATGACGCTTATCAATGTGGATTTTCCAGCGCCATTAGGTCCTAGAACCGCAATTCTCTCACCTATCTTAACGCTAAGTGATACATCATTCAGAATATATCTATCATCTCTTCTTACAGAAGCATGCTTGATTTCTATTATATTATCCATGCCTCAATTCTATGTATTGGGGTATTCATTTACAATAGATTCCATAATTTTGTGTATATAACAGCTTCTTATAAGAGAGTTTTTCCATTAATTTATTAGCCTCTAAACAATTGCTCATATGATTTATTTTTTATTAAAAAATGCAAAAAAAGTTTGCGTTATTCCTGATTCAATGCGACAATGTAATAGTCATGGATGGAGATTGTTCTAGCTCATCTGATGACGCGTCCTGGAAAGGACTGAGGAGGTTGCCGCTGGGGGAAAAGGTCCAGCGGTTTTTTTATGAAACCTTTTTACCGTTTCTGTGTTATAGAGAAGTGTGTATGAAAAAGTGGATTCTGATTGTTGTTGCTGTAATAGCTTTATCTGTATCATGTGCAACTACTGTAGTTGATGATAATAGCTCTGTCGTAGAAGAGAATTTCCAAGCACCTGCTGCCGAGATTGAAGTAGAGGAAGTTCCCCCTGTGCCATATAGCATTGAAGAGACTTCAGTTTCTATTCCAGATGAGGCTTCTATTGCTGCGTCTATAAACGAGGAATCAGATAGCAATGAAGCTATAAACAGCATCATTGCTGCTGAGGATGCGCCGTCTCCATCTATTGTAGCCGAGGCTTCGGCGGTCACCGAAGATTCTCGAGTGAATTCAGAATCTGAACATTCAGAGGAAATGGCTATTGATCAATTGCCTGAGGAAGAGATTCCGCAGTCTGAATCATCGTGGATTCAGGAAGAAGAGATAGCTTCAGATACTACGGATTCTGATGAAGCTACAGAAGCAGAAGCTGATTTTATAGAAGAGGCTACTCCTTCTATAGCAGAAGATGAAAGCATCGGGGATGAGATAATAGCTATTCCGGAATCTACTAAGAGTGAAGAGAAGAAGAGGGATGATGTCATACTTAAAGAAGAACTTTCTTCTGCTGCACTCCAGATAATGGGTATATTCATTATAATAATTGTATTATTCACAGCATCGGTTGCTATAAGAAGCGCAAATAAGATGCCGCTATCACGTGGCGTTTCGGCACTTATAGCACTTCTTTTTACAGCGCTTCCGATTATAATCTCATATTTTGTAATAGGGGAGTCGCTATATTGGCTCTTTTACCTGATTCTGCTGTTCTCGTATTTGATATTCAGGACTAAAGACAGAGGCTATTATTTTCAATAGAGCTAAGCTTTTCTAAAAGCTCTGTTTGGTAGAAGAAGCGTTCAAGCGCAGCGATGCCGCCTCCTTCTCTTGCAGCAGACTCTCCGCATTGAGATCTGAATATCACAAAATCTTTTCTGCTTGGAGGAAGCTTTGAGGATATCCGTTCCTGCAGATATGCATAGTTCTCATCTTTCATGGAAGAGAACTCTCCTGTGATCATTGCATTTTTTACTCCAAGAATCTGCGCAGCTTCTGTTATTGCAAATGCAATGGCTGCAAGAGGCTCTTTGAGAGGTGCATTCATAAGAGATCTGCTATCTAGTCCGCTTTTTTCTTTGATTGAAGATAGAGAAGCAGCTTCTTCTAGGCAGCCTATGCCACCACATCTGCATATGCCATCATTTCTGACTTTCATATGTGCAAATGTAGGAAGGAACAGAAGCTCTCTTCCTGTATATGCTGCATTGATTTTATCTGACCATGATAAGAAGAGCGTAGATGATAGCACATCTGGTGCATGCGATATCTCTGCTTTTGCTTCAGCAATCACCGAAGGGATTATCAGAAAAGGAAAATCAAGAAGATTATCAGGTACTTCTATATCTTCATCAGCTATTATTGCAGCTCCATAGTTCTTCACGTCAGAAGAGCTCAGCTTTTCTATGGTATTCCTGACATCTTCCCAGAAAGACGGAGTGCGTGGAAGCTGCATAAAGCGCAGAACCTGGCCATCAAGATTAGATGCAGATACTGTGATTTTCCTCTCTTTTATCTCGATAGAGAATACTCTTCCTTTTTCTCTGTAGATGGATAGGATAGTAGATGGCCGCCCTGATGTGGACATGTCCTTATCTATCTCTTTGATGAGATTCTCTTTCAGAAGAGAGTCTGCAATCTCTGATATAGAAACCTTGTTTATCTTAAGCCGTCTAGAGAGTTCTGCTCTTGAGCATGGCTTCTCTCTGAGTGCAGATAGCACTTTGAGCCTGTTTATCTTTCTTGCATTTTCTGGTTTTGAGAAATCCATAGAGCTATATTACCATAAAAGGCATGTTGCCGTTTGATCTGTTTGTTAGTATTTTCTCTTCTAGATTGTTTTATTGGGAGTGCAAAAAATGGCAAATAAAAAGTTTAAGACTGAAGTAGCAGATCTGCTTCATCTTTTAATCCATTCTCTATATTCAAATAGGGAGATTTTCTTAAGGGAGCTTATTTCAAATGCCTCAGATGCTATAGATAAGCTTAAGTATCTATCATTGGTTGATGGAAATCTTAAGGGCTTTTCCTTTGAGCCTAGGATTCAGCTTTCATTTACAGAAGATGGGGTGAGAATCCTTAAGATAAGCGACAATGGAATCGGAATGAATGAAGAGGATATGAATAATAACCTCGGAACTATTGCATCTTCAGGAACAAAGAAGTTCCTGTCCTCTCTTAATGAAGATCAGCGAAAGGATAGCAACCTCATTGGACAGTTCGGTGTTGGCTTCTATTCCGCATTCATGGTTGCAAATAAGATTGAGGTCGTATCAAAGAAGGCTGGAGAAGATAAAGCTTATAAATGGTCATCAAGAGGAGAGTCCTCTTATGAGATTACAGAAGCGGAAAGGGATAGTCAGGGCTCGGATGTCATTCTTTATCTGAAAGAGGATGCTTATGAATATGCAAACAGATGGGAGCTTGAGAATCTTGTAAAGAAGTATTCTGACTATATCGCTTATCCTATCTACCTTGAGTATGACCAGACTCATTATGAGAATGAGAAGGATGAGAATGGCAACGAGAAGAAGACTGTAGAGCATAAGAATGAGCAGATAAACTCAGCCTCAGCTCTCTGGAGAAGATCTAAGAGCGAGCTTAAGGATGAGGATTATAAAGAGTTTTATAAAAACAACTATTATGATAGTGATGATCCTCTTTTCTATATTCATACAAAAGCCGAGGGTGCAACAGAGTATACGACATTGTTCTATATTCCAGCAAAGGCTCCTTTTGATATGAACTATGCTGACTATAAGCCAGGTGTAAAGCTATATATCAAGAGAGTCTATATTACAGATGATGATAAGACTCTTCTGCCGACTTATCTGAGATTCGTAAGAGGAATCATAGATAGCGAAGACCTTCCTCTTAATGTTTCAAGAGAGATTCTGCAGGAAAACAAGATAATGAGCGCAATCAGGAATGGCTCTGTCAAGAAGCTTCTTTCTGAATTCCAGAAGATCAGTGAGAACAATCCTGAGCTCTATCAGAAATTCATTAAGGAATATAACAGGCCTCTTAAGGAAGGACTTTATTCAGACTATGCAAATAGAGATACTCTTCTCGAGCTTGTAAGATTCATGAGCAGTGAAAGAGATGGGTTTGTATCACTTAAAGAATATAAGGATGCAATGAAGGATGGCCAGAAAGCTATCTATTACATAGCAGGTGGCAAAGAAGATGTTCTCAGAAACTCTCCTCTGATTGCAGCTTATAAGAAGAAGGGCTTTGAGGTTCTTCTTATGTCTGATGATATCGATGACTTTGTCATTTCCTCAGTTCCTACTTATAAGGATGTTCCACTCAAGGCTATAAATAAGAGTGGCGCCCTTGATGACATGGAGAGCGAAGAAGAGAAGGCTAAGGCAGAAGAGAACAAGCCTATTGCAGAGAAGATTCAGAAGGCTCTTGGAGACAAGGTCAAGGAAGTCAGGATATCAACTCGCCTTGTAGATTCTCCATCTGCTGTGGTTGTTGATGAGAATGATCCTACTGTACAGATGCAGCGTATGATGAAACAGATGGGTGGGGAGGTTCCTGAAATCAAGCCTATTCTAGAAATCAATGCTGAGAATCCTATTGTGAAGAAGGCAAATGAAGAGAGTGATGAGGAAGTTGTTAAGCTCTATGGTGAATATCTGCTTGATCAGGCTCTCTTACAGGAAGGCCTGATGCCATCAGATCCTACAGCTTTTGCAAAGGCTCTTGCAGTATTGCTTACTAAATAAGACACTGTCAAAGTGACAGAGAAGTGCTAAGCAGAATAGAAGTCGCCATTCTGATGTGACCCCATTTTGTTGGACATAGTCACATTGCAATTTTAAAGGCTTGTTTCCTAAATTGTAAAGGGGA
>CAKQRI010000043.1 GCA_934271365.1 uncultured Spirochaetales bacterium | reverse complement strand
CCAGTTATCCTTGAGCCTATCATGAAGGTAGAGGTTGAAGGCCCAAGCGAATTCCAGGGCAACATCTTCGGTTCAATTAACCAGAGAAGAGGTATGATTGTTTCTTCAACAGAAGATAACAACCAGTGCACAGTTATTGCTGAAGTTCCACTTTCAGAGATGTTCGGTTACTCCACAGTCCTCAGATCTCTTACACAGGGTAAGGCTGAGTTCACAATGGAAGTAGCAAAGTATGGTAGAGTTCCACAGTCTGTTTCTGAAGAGCTTAAGAAGGCTTATGAGGAAAAGAAGAAGAAGGAATCTGCAAAATAATACAAAGCTTCGGCTTCTGATGAGGGTCCAGAAAATGGACCCTTATTTTTTTGCTCTTTTCTTTTTTCTGGGCTAGATGATAGATGGAGGCATAAATGAAGCATAACAGACATCAGATAGCAGATATGAGTTTAGAGAGACAGATGAGGGGAGATGAGTTTGCACGTGAATATTCTGTATTCTCCTCTCTTTACCGCAGGAGAAAATATGAGAGTGCTGAGGTTGTTCTTGAAAAGCTGTTTGTTCTTGCATATGAGCGTTTCCCATCTGAAGTATTTGCGCTTCTTCTTGCAGAAGCTGCAGTCAAAGCTGAGTGCGGAGAGCTTATGAAGTCAATCAGACTCAATAGAGCGCTTCTTGCTGAGCTGAGAAACGGTGATGAGGTTTCGGATATTGAGCGCATCGCATCAGAGAACCTCATAACAGATCTCAATGCATTTGGCTATAATGTCGGAGGCGTTACCGAAGCGTCTGTTATGATACAGCGTGAGATGCTTTCTTTTCAGAGAAAATGCTTCAGATAAGCTGTTTTTTTGATTAATCAATAATTCTATAAATACTTCTTTAATTCCGATTTCTATCTGTTATAATCAAAGATATAGATAGATCACTAAGTGGAGGTAAACACAAATGGACATTCAGCAGTTAAACAGCATAAGCCCTCTCCGTGTCTTTGAGGATTCAATCAATGGCGGACTCGGAAAAGGTAATCTCGGAGTAATCGTATCTAGGCACGGAGTTGGAAAGACAGCTTGTCTCGTTCATCTCGCAACTGACAAATTATTTAAAGGTGAGAATGTAATCCATGTCTCTTTCTCAGGAAACGTTGAGCATGTGATTAATTGGTATAAAGAAGTATTCAGAGAGATTGCACAGGTTCAGTCGCTCGATGATGCGACAATGGTTTATAATTCAATTCTTGCAAACCGTGTTGTAATGAATTTCTCTCAGGAACAGGTTCCAATTGATAAGGTTCTATCTTCTCTTGAATCCCTTATTAACCAAGGTTCATTCAAGGCAGATACAATCCTCTTTGATGGCTATAAGCTTACAGTAGCAAGCAATGATGATATTTCGAAGATCAGGGAATTTGCAAAGAAGATGAATCTTGAGGTATGGTTTGCAGTATCTCCAGTAAGACCTGATGTAGTATATGATGAATACGGTGTTCCAGATTCGCTTCTGAAGTACTATGATGATATTGACGTTCTTGTTGCTATGAAGTACGACGAGAAGCAGGATAAGGTAATGATGACAGTAGTGAGAGCTCATCATGAAAATGTTCCAAAGCCTGCAAAGGTGGCGCTGGATCCAAGAACAATGCTTATTTCACATAACTGATATAATCTATGAAACAGCTGGGCAACCCCAGCTGTTTTCAGTCTTTCCCAACACGCAGAATGCATTCTGCTTTCACAGCTAGGCCTTGGCCGATGTCGCCAAGGCCTTCATTTGTCTTGGCTTTCACTGATATCCGGCTCTTATCGAGAGATAGAAGCTCCGAAAGAGACACTCTGATATCCTCTATATGTCCCCTGAGTTTAGGCTTCTCAAGTGTGATTACAGCATCTATATTGATTATCTCTGGCTTAGTGAGCTTTAGTATCTCTTTAAGAAGGGTTCTTGAATCTGCATCCTTCCATTTATCATCAGATGGCGGGAAGAATGCTCCGATATCACCAAGTGCGAATGCTCCAAGTATTGCATCTATCAGTGCATGTATCAGAACATCTCCGTCAGAATGTGCAATCTCTCCTTTTTCTGATGGAATTCTGATGCCACCAAGCATGAGATCCCTTCCTTCTGCAAGCCGGTGGATATCATTTCCAAATCCTATTCTCATTCCTCGTCAGCCCTCTCTTGCATCAGCTCCTTCATCCTTCGTACAGCATCTGCACTATGCCTTCCGCTCTTTCTTGCCTCAATATAAGAGGCAATCTGATTATCTGCATCTGGGATGTCCTCTTTATAGGTGATCTTCTTATTGCTTTCATCTCCCTGAACGACAGTGCATCTGAATCCAGCTTTCTGGAATACCTCGATATCATCTGCATAGCTTTCATCCTCAGATATTCTGTCATATGCTTCATATAGCAGGTCTGCTTTGAAAATCTGAGGGGTCTGTACTCTGATGAGTGAGCTTCTATCTACGCTTTCTTCGATAAAGCCATCAGGTCCTAGGCGCTTCACTGCATCTGTTATCCTGCGAGCAGGAGCCGCACCGCCTGCTATTGTAGCTGCAGCAAGCGTTCTTATGATTGAATCTGGAGTTATATAAGGTCTAGCTCCGTCATGTATTGCAATATAGTCAAAATCAAAAGGAAGTGATCTAAGTCTCTCTAGTGCGCTTTTGACGCTCTGGCTTCTGCTGTCACCTCCATTCATAATCAGAATTGGAAGCCCATTTATATTCACTATATCCTCAAGTGCTACTGCTGTCTCATCCTCTGAACCTTCTGGGCATGTGATTATTATTGTTTTAAGTCCAGGAATTTCAAGGAAAGGTTCTGTTGCACCATAGAGAACTGTATGCTCTCCTGTTTTTAGGTACTCTTTCTTAACGCTTTCTTCATTTCCTTTATTGAATCTATCTGATCGGCCTGCTGCAGTTATGATTACTGCAAAATCTGGAATTCGCTGCATTGTGGTTCTAAGGCAGAGAAAATCTGCCTTTTCATCTCCTCTATAGAGAGTCCTAACACAGAAGCAGACTCATCTACAAGCATTGAGAGAGCAGAATCATATAATCTTTTCTCTAGTGCAGGAAGATCCTTGATCTTAGAGCGGTGGTAAAGAGAGCTTACAACACTGGCTATACTAGCAACAGAACCTTCCTTCATGAGATCCTGATTCTCATTGAGGCGTTCTTTCCAGTCGGTCTTAGCGCTGTATTGTATCTTGCCAGAGAGTGATTTAATCGCATTTTTCACTGCATTTTCGGACTCTAGATGTCTTAGTCCAAGATTGTTGGCATTATCAAGCGGAAGTAGTATGTCCATGCCGGAACTCTTTAGCCCGATTCTTAGATATTTCCTTCCTTTTCTGTCTTCAATGCTGAGCACTTTTCCAACTCCCTGAAGGGGGTATACAACTGTGTCGCCGACATTGAAAAATGTTGATAATTCCGTACTATCCATATACTTATTTTACTTTAAAAATGCGAAAAATGAAACGGTTTTTTTTGTATGGGAAAACAGCTATAATTCTTGGTATGAGCATAAAAGAGAGAAAAACAGGAGTGCTGATGCATATATCATCACTCCCTAGCGTATATGGAATAGGAGATGTGGGGGATGCTGCAATGGCCTTTGCAGATTCATTAGCTGATAACTGCATCTCACTATGGCAGATCCTTCCGACAGGTCCTACTGGATATGGTGATAGTCCATATGCTGCACGTTCTGCTTTTGCAGGAAATGAACTGTTCATCTCACCGAAAGAGCTCTATATTGAGGGATACATAGAGCTTTCTGATGTGCTTGGAAGATGTGAATATACAGAGCGAGTCGACTATGGAAAGGCAAGAGAGTTCAAGATGCCTCTTTTAGAGAAAGCTGCTGAATGCTTTCTGAAAAGCGGACGCGAAATGAAATCCTTTTCCAGATTCTGCAAAGATAATTCATTCTGGCTTGATGACTATGCTCTGTTTCAGGCCTTATGCGAGAAGTTCAATGATTCCAGGTGGTATATTGCCTGGCCTGAAGAGCTCAGAAATAGAGAAGATAAGGCCATTGTAAATGCAATAGAAGAGAATAAAGAGCGCATAGATATCTATAAAGCGCTTCAGTACTTCTTCTTTAAGCAGTGGGCTAAATTCAAAGCGCATGCAAATAGCAGGGGCATTGAGATTGTCGGAGATATTCCTATCTTCGTTGCTGCAGATTCTTCTGATGCGTGGTCAAACAGAAAGCTTCTGAAGATAGATGGGAATGGACAGCAGGAAGTTTCATCCGGAGTCCCGCCAGATGCATTCTCTACAACAGGACAGCTATGGGGCAACCCTGTATATCGATGGGAAGAGCATAAGAAAACCGGCTTCAGATGGTGGATTGATAGGATAAAGGCATGCCTGCGCCTTGCTGACATTGTAAGGATAGATCATTTCAGAGGCTTTGAGGCCTGCTGGGAGGTCCCAGCAGGTGAGGCAACAGCTGAAAATGGAAAATGGGTGAAAGGCCCCGGCTCCGAATTCTTTGATGCTGTGAAGAGAAGTCTGGGCTCTGATCTTCCGATTATCGCAGAGGATCTAGGAGTGATCACTGATGAAGTCAATGAGCTTCGAATTTCAAATGATCTTCCGGGAATGAAGATAATCCAGTTTGCATTCGGCTTTAAGGCTGATGGCTCTTTCGATGCAGGCAATGCATACCTTCCTCATAGCTATGAGAAGCTCTGCGTTGCATACACTGGAACACATGATAACAATACAACACTTGGATGGTATGAAGAGCTTGACGATAAGACCAAAGATGCAGTCAGAAGATACTTCGAATGTGGCGATGACCGTGTTCTGTGGACTATAATCCGTACTCTATTAGCTTCCTCTGCTTCTTGGGTGATTATTCCGATGCAGGATATCCTAGGTTTAGGAAAGGATGCCAGAATGAATACTCCATCAACATGCGGAGGCTCAAACTGGGCATGGAGAATGAGAGAAGAAGATATAGCAAGTCCTTCATTAGAAGGAATCAGATATTATAGCCGATTGTATGGTAGAACAGAGAGATGAATATAATTCTTTTCAGAGAAGGTGAGAGCTCATTGAAGAGAGGTGATGAGCGCTTCGATCATATAAAGCGGATTCTCCATATGAGGGAAGGAGATTCCTTCAAGGCGGGCATTATCAATGGAATGCAGGGAACAGCCAGAATAGAGAGAATGGATGATGATGAGATATTGCTATCATTCAGCTTCTCAGAAGATGGCTCTATGCTGTATCCGCTTACTCTGATCATTGCGCAGGTACGTCCTATCTGCATGAAAAGAATACTCAGAGAGGCTGTATCATTAGGTGTCTGCCACCTTATTCTGCCGGTTTCAGACCTAGGTGAGAAGAGTTATCTATCATCATCCCTTTATCAGAGGGAAGAGTATAAGGATATACTTCTAGACGGAGCAATGCAGGCAGGATTCACAGGAGTTCCTAGAGCAGAGCTTGCCCCATCTCTGGATGCCGCTATCTCTTTAGATGATAGTGATGAGAGAATACTCATGGATAATGTGATAGGAAGTGTACCACTCTCATCCCTTTCATTGAAAGACAGGAGTGTTACGCTTGTGATCGGGCCAGAGAGAGGCTGGTCTGAAAGAGAGAGAAATCTATTGCTGACATCTGGATATAAACCATGTCTTCTTGGCTCCAGAATCCTTAGAACAGAAACTGCTTCAAGCGCAGCTGCAGCTGTAGCACTCTCTTGCATGGGGCTACTTTAAACTTTTCAGTTCTGCTGATAGACTATTTAGCCTGTAGGAGATTGCTATGCATTGTATTGTACCTGAGGCAGAGGCTATTCTTGATAAGGAATTCCCTGTTCTCGATCATGGATTTGTAAGACTTGTTGATTACCTGGGATCTGATCAGAGAATTGTTCAGTCTGCTCGCGTCAGCTATGGAGAGGGAACTAAATCTTTCCGTCAGGATAAAGGCCTGATCAATTATCTTCTAAGAAATGATCATACATCACCATTCGAGCAGGTTGTGTTTACATTCCATGTGAAGATGCCTATCTTTGTTGCACGTCAGTGGACACGCCATAGAACAGCAAGAATGAATGAGATCTCCGGGCGTTATTCCGTCATGAAGGATGAATGCTATGTTCCTGATCCTGAGCATATTGCACTTCAGAGTGAGGATAATAAGCAGGGGAGAAAGAGTGAGCCGGTATCTAAGGAAGAAGCAGATAGAGTCAGAGAGCTTCTCGAGAAGCAGAATGCATCAGCGTTTGAGACTTATCACAACCTTCTGGATTCAGGGATTGCCAGAGAGATTGCCCGCATAGATCTTCCTCTATCTCTTTACACAGAGTTCTATTGGGAGATGGATCTTCATAATCTCTTCCATTTCCTTGCACTCCGCTTAGATGGGCATGCACAGTATGAAATCCGTGCTTATGCTGAAGTGATGCTTGAGATTGTAAGGACAGTATGTCCTATTGCAACAGAGGCATTTGAAAACCACAAGGTAGGTGGAAAGAGCTTCTCCAGAAATGAAGTAGAGGCTATAAAGGCTATGATCAGCGGAGAGGAAGTGAAGCTTAAAGGCAGAGAGCTTGAGATATTCGAAGCCAAGCTGAAATAACTAGCTCTAAAGATATCAATGCCGCCACTTCTGGCGGTATTTTTATCCGTAAATAATAGAAGATAAATCAGATTTTATAAAATGTTTTAGTTATTAATTTTATCAAAATAGCTTTTTTTCATATCCATTTCAAATTCCTTATCAGAGCTATATTCTCTTCCAAGTACAGGCTTCCATAGAGTAGGGTCTTCCATGCATAGGTAGAAGAAGACATTCTTATGCCATTCCTCTGAGAATTCTCCATAGACATGAGAGAACATCTCTTTTTTCTTATCTTGTGGGTATGAGTACTTTCCAGCTGTTTTCTCAAGTTCCATTTCAAGCACTCTTGATTCCTCTCCTGCCTCTCTGAGCCTTTTTAGAACCGCTTTCGTGAAAGTAAGAGTTCCGATGCTTATCATTTCAACCTCATCTGGAGAGAACATCTCTTCGATTCTTCTTGCAACATGACTGTATTCATCCTGCCAGCCCTTGAAATATACCATTGGATGGATATGGAATCCTACTAGGTTATTATTATCTGCAGCCTTTCTTGCTGTATTGAGGCGCTCTTCAAGTTTTGCTGTGAGATGTTCTTCCCTTTCTGTTATGGTTTGAGCATTCAGAGACCATGTGAAGATCATATTTCTCGGGTATTGGTGATTAAAGATATCTCTTTTTGATTTGCTCTTAAGCTCTATGATTATATCTTTATGCTTCTTTGCGAAGGATGAGAGTGCTGTAAGTGTATTGTAGTCATCGCCTAAGAGAAGAGAATCTGATGCCTGTCCTGTTCCGATGTGCCATACACCATCTGGGATATCGAGCTCATCAAGCCTTCTTTCAAAATCTCCTGCGATCATTATCTGATTCTCATTGTAGAATGCCTGTACAGAACAGTATGAACAAGCAAAAGCGCACTGCATTGCAGCATCGAGTGTAGTGAGCTTGCAGCATCTTGTCTTCTCACCGTCAACAGGACAAGGACACTTACCAAGTACTATTGGCTTATCATCAACTACGGCTTTGATTTTTGCTTTAGGGCTTCTTTTTGGGAAGAAGCCAGAGTAATTTGTCTCTTCTGCCCTGAGCTTATGCATATATCTGCGCATTCCGCTTATATACTCATCTCTTCCTCGTCCATCTTTCCTTTCTACGAGCTTTTCAAGATCTGCATGCTTGGCATAGGATTCTTCTTTCCACTGCACTAAGTCTGCTTCTTCCTTTACTGCTTCGAGTTTCTGGGCCTCTGTGAGCTTAAGGACCGTGAATATCTCATCAAGTTGGCCTCTTATCGTATCTGGTAATCTATCGAAAATATCAGAGAATGCTTTCATGGCTAGAGTTTAGTCCTTATGCCTTCTTTTGTCTTTCCTTTTGTTGTATTCTTTTCTTATGGCAGAGAGTGCAAGAGATCAGGCTAGGAACCTTCCGGAGAATCCTGGCTGCTATTTAATGAAGAACAGTGAGGGAACCGTTATCTATGTCGGTAAGGCAAAGAACCTTAAGCGGCGTGTGACTTCATATTTCCTTCCTAATCGCAATGCAAAGACTGCTGCTCTTGTTGAGAAGATTGTCCATATTGACTATGTAATCACTGGCAATGAATACGAGGCACTTGTTCTTGAGAACAATCTGATAAAGAAATACAATCCACACTACAATATCCTGCTTAAGGATGGTAAGACATATCCTGTGATAAGAATCACAAAGGAAGCTTACCCAAGAATATTCAAGACAAGACGCGTCATACGTGATGGCTCAAAATACTATGGACCATATCCAGATGTGCATCGTTTGGATATGTATCTTGATATGGTAAAGGAATCTTTTCCTCTGAGACACTGCAGCGGACCTCTTAAGAAGAGAGATACCCCATGCCTTTACTATCATCTCAGGAAATGCTCAGGTCCATGCATCGGGGCAATCAGCCCAGAAGCATATAAAGCATACGTAAAGCAGGTAGAAACATTCCTAGATGGTGATGACAGCTCTGTTATAAAGAATGTAGAGCATGATATGAAAGAAGCTGCAAAAGCTCTGGATTTCGAGACTGCTGCAAGAAAACGTGATCTTCTGAAAGCCCTGGAAGTGATGCAGGAGAACCAGCTTGTCGAAGATTATTCAGAGATGGATAACCGTGATTATGCCGCAATTGAGATGAGAGCATATCTCTGCACAATATCCCTGATGCAGTTCAGGGGTGGCCGGCTTATTGGAAAGGCTCTGTATAGGGCAGAATGCCTCGGTGATGAGACTGAGACACTGCTCTCATTCCTCATTCAGTACTATTCTGATGAGAAGGTGCTGCCATCGGAGCTTTTCGTATCTCATGAGATAGATGCTGAGCTTCTTTCAAGATACTTTAAGGAAACTCTGGGCTCTACTCTTTATGTCACCGTGCCAAGAGAGGGAAAGCATTATAGGATCCTGAGGCTTGCAGATGAGAATGCTTCAAGGGATATAGAGAAGAGGCTTAAGGAAATAGATAATACACCAGCTCTGGAATCATTGAAGGAGTCATTGGGGCTTGATGTTCTTCCTCGTCATATCGAGGGCTTTGATATAGCACAGCTGGCAGGAAAATATACAGTTGCGTCTCTTATCGTATTCAGAGATGGCAACTCCTCAAATAAGGAATACAGGCACTTCTCAATGAAGACTCTTGGAGGCAAAATTGATGACTTCCAGTCAATGAGAGAAGCTATTTATAGGCGGTATTCAAGGCTATTGAAGGAAGGTGAGGAGCTTCCTGATCTGCTTATGGTCGATGGAGGAAAAGGGCAGGTGAGTGCTGCTCTTGATGCGCTCTCAAGCCTAGAACTGAGCTTTCCTGTAGTAGGCCTTGCAGAGAAGCGGGAGGAGATTGTGTTCCCAGATAGACCGTCTCTGCTGCTTCCTCATTCAGATCCTGGGCTTAGAGTTCTTATTGCTGTAAGAGATGAATGCCATAGATTTGCTACTTCGTTCAATCAGCGGATGCGAAGCAAGGAAGCCTCATTCTCGCTTCTTGAATCAATAGATGGAATAGGGAAAGAGAGAAGCCGCCGCATTATGGAGAAATATGGTAGCATTGAGGCAATTCTTGAGCTTGATGCTGAAGAACTAGCAAAGGGCGCAGGAATCCCGCTTCCTGTTGCAGAGCGTGTGCTTCATAAGCTCAATTTCTAAAATGATATTGAAAGCTCTGGTGGAATGAGATCCATTCCGCTCTCTTTGCCATTGAACTCTATTATCCTGTAAATAATCTCTTCAAGAAGAAGCTTTGTCATATCAAGACCTGCGCCTTTGATTTCGCTATCCATCTTTCCAAGGTAAAGCACAATTTCTCTTGCATCTTTTCTGCTGTAGTTCTTCATTGCAGATGAGAATATCGGAGCTTCCTTGAACATCACTCCTTTCATTGCTCTCTTTGGAGTATAAGTTGGGAAGAACACAACTTCCTTGAATATCTGGCTCTCATTCATTCCTTTTTCCTTGAGGATAAGGCATGCCTCGAGCCTTCTGAACTGGTTCTGTAGCACAGTGAATGCCGGAATGACATCTCTTGAGTCCTGTAAGACTATAGAGGCAATAATCAGAAGTGAATGCTCTAGATCCTTATCTGCCACAGCTTTGAATAGAGTATAGCCATTCTCACCCTTTGTTCTTGCTGCATAGTTCTCGATTACATCCTCATCTATTACATTTCCGCTTTTCTGAAGATGGAGGAACAATGCGATTGATGACATGAGATTCTTCATCTCTAAGGTATTGTTATCAACAGATGATAAGATCTCATCTATTGCAGGCTTTGTTATTGTGAATCCCTCTTTTCTGGCGAAGGCTCTGATCCAGTTGATTTTGTCACTTTCCTTGAGCTCCCAGTAGATTCTCGTATTCTCCTTTCCTGCAAGATTCACGATCTCCTTTGCAATTGATGTTGTGGATGAGTCAGATGATACTATGATGATTTCTGCATCTTCCTGTGGAGCTTTTGCATATTCTATAAGGGCTTTTGATAACCCATCAGTCTTAGATGCATTCTCGAAGGCCTTTATCACAATGAATCGGAAAGATGAGAATAGCGAGCTCTGAGAGAGAGCCTGGTATACAGCATCCTCTCCATCATCTCCTGCAAAGAATGTATAAAGCTCTGCATCAGGATATTGAGAGAGCACTTTTGACTTCTCTCTTTCGATGAATTCCTTCTTCTCTCCTTCTTCTGGTCCTAGAAGCAGATAAACAGCCATTAATAACTCCTTATGATTAAGATAAGCTTTCCATAGAATGAGAATTCTGGAGCTTTTATTATACCCATGCTGTCATTCTCAGGCCATAGCTCTGAGAAGTATGGAGTCTTCCTGTATCGCCTCAGCTGTATCTCTGCGTCTTCATCTGCAGCCTTTGGCTCTGCCAGCACTATATCGTTGTCTTTGATATTTGCAGTATCCTTATCGAGTATAGCTATATCAGAGGGGAGAATCCCTGCATTTTTCATTGAGAATCCATTTATTCTTATAGCAAAGAGATTTCTTTCAGAAGCTATTGTTCTGCAGAGATAGATATATTCAGAGCTTCCTTCATTTAGAGCAGCTGCTGTTATAGGACCGCTGTATATTGGGATTCTTATGTTCTCTCTTTTATCTCTCTCTTCTTTCTTCAGCCTTATTGCTCTGTGCTCGCCTTTCTCTTTCTCGAGAGCTCCTTTTTTTATGAGAGCCTCAACCGCATCCCATGCAGCTTTATCTGAATAGGAAAATCTTTTTGATATTTCAGAGAGGGTAGGCATTATGCCTTTAGTCTCATAGTACTGCTCGATGAAAGAGAGAAGAGCCTGCTGCTTATCTGTGAGATCTTTCATCAGGTTTCCTCAAACTGATTGTCAAAGAGCCTCTCTATTGCTGCCATAGCCTCTTTTTCATCTTTTCCCTCAACCTGGAAAAGCAGCTTTGTCTTGTATGTTGCCCCTAATGTTATTATCCCCATTATCGACTTTGCATTAACTTTCATTGTGTCTTTTATTATGAATACAGAAGAGCTGAACGAAGATGCTGTCTTTGCAAGTGCGGATGCAGGGCGTGCATGTATTCCAGCTCGGCCTTTGACTTCAAGTTCCTTCTCTATCATCACTCTTCCTCCTTATCAATATAGAGATCCTTTGCTTCCTCGCTTTCAAGCCATCTCATCACAGAGTTATTGAAATCCTGGGATGAATGGTAACCAAGCTTCTTTAGCCTCTCATTTCTTGCTGCAGTTTCGATAATGATAGGTATGTTTCTGCCTGGCCTTACAGGAATTACCACCTTAGGTATTGTGATTCCGAGGTATGATGCAGTAAGCGCATCTCCGATTCTATCGTATTGCTTTCCGTTTACCCAGTCCTCTAGCTCAACGGCAAGCTGTACCTGCTTCTTTTCCCTGATTGCACCAACACCGAATAGATTTGTTATATCAATGATTCCCAGTCCTCTGATTTCCATGTGGTGAGCAATCAGAGGATTCTCTCCAGAGCCTACTATATGGCTATCTGAGATTGATCTGAGCTTTACCGTGTCATCAGAGATTAAGCGATGCCCTCTTTCAATCAGCTCCAGTGCTGTCTCGCTTTTTCCGACTCCGCTGCTTCCTGTAATCAGCACACCGATTCCGAATACCTCAACCAGAACACCATGGATTGTCTCTGTCTTCGCAAATACCTCATCAAGAAGTGAATAAGCGCGCCTTGACAGATCTGATGAGTCCAATGGCGTTGTAAGCAGTGTGACAGCATTCTTCTCAGCAAGCTCTTTTATATGATCTGATGGAATATAATTATCGACAAAGATGGCGCATGGCATCTGATATTCAAAGTATTTCTCAATAGTGGTGTAGTCATTCTTCTTCTCTAGCTCATCGATGTAGCTTTCTTCTGATAGCCCAAATACCTGTATTGAAGATGAGTCAAAATCGACAAAATAGCCAGAAAGCGCAAGACCCGGCCTTGTGATTTTAGCTATTGAAATCTTTCGCGAGAGACCAGAACGTCCAGCTACGCACTTAAGCTGTAGATAATTATGCTCTTTTAAATCAAGATCCAGAAGATCAAGAACAGTGAAATCAACCATGACACTAATATATATTAAAAGCTGAATAATTTACAGAAAGAATGATAATGAGGGCAAAGACTTTTCATGAAAGGCAAATAAACACTCTTTCGGATGATATGGTGCTGATCAGCAAAAAAATGGAGCTGTTTCATAATTAGAAAAAAATGAAGCAGCTCTTTTCTTTTGATTAATACACACAGGCATTCTATTTGAA
>CAKQRI010000042.1 GCA_934271365.1 uncultured Spirochaetales bacterium | reverse complement strand
TATTATAGCATTCTATCATAACGATTTAAGCAAAGAAAAAGAGCTGCTCCTTAAGTCTGACTTATGAAACAGCTCCTCATCACAGAACTTTATGCTCCTATGTATAGTTCATCCGCACAGGTCGAGTTATTTATTTACCGCTTACTTTTAGAATAAAAAATAGACCTGATTCTTTTTTCAAAGGAAATAAATCCTACTAAAATGCTATTTTTTTCAGAAAAACAGTTGAAAAACTTTGATGTTGGTATAAGATATTACTAAGATATTACAAATATATGAGGTAGATATGACAAAGAGAGAGCTTGTTGAGCGCAATTTCAATGGTGAGAGTCTCGAAGCAGTACCATCTTGTTTTTCTCTCCATTTTCCAGCTGATGAGAAATTCGGAGATCCATGTGTCAAAGCACATCTTAAGTTCTTTAAGGATACAGACACAGATATCATAAAGATAATGAATGAGAATGCATTCCCATCAAATCCTGATGTTTATAGGGCTGAGGATTATAATAGAATCACGGTTCAGGGAAGAAATTCTGATTTTGTCCAGAAAGAAGCAGATCTTGTAAAAGCAATTCTTGATAAAGCCGATCCAGATGCTTACCCGATCTGTACAATACAGGGGGTCATTGCATCTCTAGGCCATTCAATGAGACCTCAGTACCAGTCTCTTCCAGAGATCAGAGCTCTTGAGACTAGGTTCTTCAGAGAGAATCCTGTAGCTGTAGAGGATGCTGTGAAGAAAATCACAGAGTCTCTCTGCTACCTGGTTGAAGAAGTCATAAAGGTCGGCTGCAAAGGTATTTTCTACGCAGTGCTAGGAGGAGAGAAGAGTCTCTGGACAAGAGAAGAGGCCGATATAATCGAGAGCCCATATGACAAGGCTGTAATGCAGGCTGCTAAGGAAGCTGGTGGAAAGGTCATTCTCCATCTCTGCAAGAAGGATCTTGATTTCGGACGCTTTGCTTCATACGCTCCATATACAGATGCCGTCAACTGGGGTGTATATGAGAATAATATTCCACTTGAAGAGGGTGTTAAGATGTTCCCTGGCAAGGTTATGCTTGGTGGACTTGAGCACCGTGGTGGAATTATGGAAAATGGCAGCATAGAAGAGATCCAGAATGAGGTAAGAAGCCTCAAGAAGAGAATGGCTGGCATCCCTTATATTCTTGGTGCTGATTGCACACTTGCTACAGACCAGGATAGGAATAGAATCAAAGCAGCAGTTGAAGCTGCTAGAGAATAGAATCATTAATAAAGGAGTATAAGATGAAACTGAAGAAGACTTTAGTTGTACTCTTAGCTCTGATGTTAGCAGTAACATCACTCTTTGCAGAAGGAAGCAAGGAGAAGGCTAAGAAGGATGATGATCTTGTAACAATCACATTCTGGTATAACCCAGCAATCGTAGAAGCAGGCTCTCCACCAGCTGACTGGTTTGTATATGAGAGGATAAGAAATGAGCTTGGAATCAACCTCGTTCTCACTCCACTGCCGTCAAGCTCTACAGATAGAGACGTTAAGATGAACGCTGCAGGAGCTGCTGATGCACTTCCTGATATGATGAGCATCCGCCGCCCTGTAATGGTCAACCTTGCAAAGCAGGGTCTTCTTGCTCCAGTTGATGATATGTTTGCTATGATGCCTGAAAGAACAGCAAAGATGTACAATCAGGATTCTTTCGCATATGCAACATACAATGGCCATATCTATGGATTTGCACCATCAACAGGAGAGATTAAGAAGAATGAAGGCATTCTCATCAGAAAGGACTGGCTCGATAAGCTTGGCCTCGACATTCCTGTAACACTTGATGATTACATGAATGTAATGAAAGCTTTCACATATGATGATCCAGATGGAAATGGTAAGAACGATACATATGGCTATGGTACATTCATTGAGATTACAGCTTATGAGGAAGGTCTTGGCAGACGTCTTGATCCATTCTTCGGTGCATTCGGATGTGCAGGTACTTGGGATCTTTCTAAAGAGAGTGCAGGTCTCAATATCCTGAAGCCAGAATACTATGATGCTCTTTCATTCATCATTAAGATGTGTGATGAAGGCGTTATCGATCCTAACTGGCTCAGCCAGAAGAAGGATGACTTCAAGGCAAACTGGAAGGCTGGCAAGTATGGCATGATGAGAGAGCAGCATGCATCATATGCATCAGAGAGCAACTATGCTCCATTTGATAAGAACTTCCCAGATGGTGAATGGATTGTAATCGCTCCTCCTGTAGGACCAGAGGGCAAGAGCGCAGTTGGTGTTTATACAAATGTCAATGATGGTGTTATTGCTATCAACTCAAAGATCACAAAAGAGAAGAAGGAAGCAATTGCAAGACTTCTTGAATGGATGTCTGGTCCTGGCTACTATGCAATCGGCTGGGGTGAAGAGGGTGTAAACTTCGTATTCGATGAGAATGGTGTACCTTCTGTTAAGGGCCTTGCTGATCCTTCTAAGGGATTTACAAAGTCTGAGATGCAGCCTCTTCTACAGCTCAAGGGCCTTGCATTCTATTGGGGTGAAGCAGAGCTGCAGTCAAGATATCCATCTTATGTAACAGCTGTTTCAAAGAAGCCTATGTCAGCTCTCACAACACTCAGAGAGATGCAGGCTCAGCCATGGATTAAGCAGGCAGGTGTTGACCTTCTTCCACTTCCAAGCGGAGACCTGAAGAGATTCTATGAGCAGTCAGTTCTCGAGTTTGCTTCTAAGAACAAGGAGCTCAATCCAACAACTTGGGCAGCATTCATTGAGCAGTTCAAGGCTCTTGGCGGACAGGCTTGGAATGACGAAGGCGTAAAGACAGCTACAGAGCTTGGAATTCTTTACTAAGATAAAATAAAAATGCGAGGTGACACTATGATAGATAATAATGAGCTTTCACTTTGGTGGGAAAATCATCTAGATGAATATATTGAAGACCTGAAAGGTTATGTTGCTATTCCTAGTGTCGCTGAGCCTGATAAGGATGGCTATCCATTCGGAAGGCCTTGTTATGAGATGCTTTTGTATATAAAGGCTCTCATGGCAAAATATGGCCTTGAGTCATCTCTTATAAAGAATGTATTTGTAAAGGGCTCCATTAAAGGTTCTTCTGATAAAGGAGCCATTGCAATTGCCTGTCATGGAGATGTGGTTCCAGCAGATGGAGAGTGGGAGAGAAGCCCATTTGAGCTCTTTCTGAAGGAGGGACATCTCGTTGGCAGGGGCAGCACAGATAACAAAGGTGCAGGGATTGCGGTTCTTTATGCGCTGAGGTATCTGAAGGAAAAGCATTATGATAATCTGCATGACTTCGTTCTCCTTGTCGGATCAGCAGAAGAGATTGGAATGTATGACGTTCCTATCGCTTTTCCTAATGGAAATGGTGCTCTGCTTACGCTTGTGCCTGATTCAGGTTTTCCTGTAGCCTATGGAGAGAAGGCAAGCTTAAGATATGAAATCCCCCTTGTCTTATACTCCGATGCCATTATCTCCATAAGCGCAGGACTTGGCACTGGTGTTATTGACCGTGCTGAGGCAGTACTCTCTGATGCCTCTGGACTCAGTGGGCGGGAAGATATCATTATTGACGGCAATAAGGTCATTGCTATAGGAAAGGGACGCCACAGTGCAACTCCAGAAGGCGGTGAATGTGCATTCTCAAAGCTTCTTGGCTATCTTTCAGATAATGGACTGCTTGAAGCTGAACCAGAATTAGCTAAGCTTCATGAATCATTTACGGATTTCTATGGTACTGGTCTTGGAGTAGATGTGAATGATGAGGAATCAGGGCGTCTTACAATGGTAATAACAGAAGTATCAGCAGAAGGAAGAGTACTGCATGTCAAAGTCAATTCACGACTTCCTTTCACAGCAAGGCCTCTTGAAGTCTTTGCTGGAGTTAAGAAGACATTTGATAATGCTGTTCTTCTTGGTTCTACAGATGGCTATAAAGTCGAGCTTACACCTACTATAATGGCTCTGAATGAGATTTCGAATTCTGTATATGGATCAGATCGTGCACCTTATATAATGGCTGGTGGAACATATGCAAGAGAGATGCAGCCTGCTGTGGCTTTCGGAATGGGGTCTCCTCTTGGCAATGTCACGCCCCCATTTCCTCAGGGGCAGGGCAGAGCACACCAGAGAAATGAATCAGTGCAGATTGAGAGAATGAAGAATGGATTTATGATTTATGCTAAGTCACTTGTATACTTAGATAAGGAATTGAACTGATGGAAAAATATTTTGAAGATTATACGAAGATTCTGAATGCAGAGCTTAAGCCTGCACTCGGCTGTACCGAGCCAGTTGCTATTGCCTTTGCATCAGCATCAGCGAGAGAGGCTCTTGGAAAGGAGCCAGAGAGAATCCATGTAAGCTGCTCTGGAAATGTGATTAAGAATGTTAAGAGTGTGACAGTGCCGAATTCTGGTGGGATGAAAGGCATTGAGGCTGCTGCAATCCTCGGAGCTCTTGGTGGAACTGCGTCACTTCATCTTGAAGTGCTCTCTACAGTGAATGATGATGTCAGAAAGAAGACAAGAGAACTTCTCGATAGCAATTACTGCACAGTATCTCTTGCTGAGGGTATTCCGGGGCTTTATATCTCAGCTGCAGTCTATTCAGGAGATGAATCAGCTGAAGCTACTCTTGTAGAGTGTCATGATGAGCTTTATTCATTGAAGAAGAATGGCGTTGTTGTTTCTTCAAGAGAGGAGCCATCAGCAAGTGAAGCGGATCTGGATAAGCTAAGAGATGAGCTTTCTCTATCCCATATTCTGAAATATGCAAGGGAAGTTCCGATTGATGATATTAAAAAGCCTCTTGAACGGCAGATTGCACTTAATAAGGCAATTGCAGAGGAAGGTCTCAGAAAGAACTATGGATGCTCTATCGGAAAGACTCTTAAGAAGCTGTATGACTGGGATGATGTAAGAATCCGTGCCCGTGCTTATGCCAGTGCTGGTTCTGATGCCAGAATGTCTGGTTGCTCTCTTCCTGTTGTAATCAACAGCGGAAGCGGCAATCAGGGGCTTACAGTATCACTGCCTGTTGTTGAGTATGGTGAATATCTTGGATCAACAGAAGAAGAGGTACTCAGAGCTCTTGCGCTTTCAAACCTTACAGCAATTCATCAGAAGAAGTATATTGGTCCGCTTTCTGCATACTGCGGAGCTGTTTCTGCATCTGCTGGAGCTTCTGCAGGCATTGCATTTCTGATGGGTGGTGGAGAGAGTGAAATAGGTGCCGCTGTCTCGAATACGCTTGCTATGGTAGGCGGCATTGTCTGTGATGGCGCGAAAGCATCATGTGCTGCAAAAATCTCATCATCTCTTGAAGCTGCAATACTTGCGATGGAGATGAGCCTTGAAGAAAAGAGGGCTTTTCAGAGCGGAGATGGCCTTGTGAAGAAAGATGTAGAGAAGACAATCAAGGCATTCGGCCAGATGGGAAAAGAAGGAATGAGAGAGACAGATAAGGAAATTCTCTCATTGATGCTGGAAGATTAGCTTCCGCTTACAAAATCGTTTATATCGGCAGCAAGGATGGAAAGAGCTTCATCTTTGCTGCCTTTTTCTATTGCAGCAAGAAGAGCCCGATGGTTTGTTCCTTCACCCTTGAAACTTGCTTTGTTATGTCTCTTGAACTGGTACTGGGTGTATGCTCTTGTCATTGTTGAAAAGCAGCTTTTAAGCTTGCTGACCAGAACAGCATTGCCATAGCATTCAGCAAGGGAAAGATGAAAATGAGTGTTTCTTTCCCAGTGGCTTAAAAGGCTGATTTCTTCTTCTCTTTTCTCTGAAAGAAGTGCTCTGAGATTTGCAATATCATCTGCTGTAATCTTATCAAAGTAATAGTTTAGCCCACCAGTCTCAAGTATTATCCTTATGATCTTGACCTCATCAATTTCTTCAGATGAAACAGCAAGAACTTCATAGCCATAACGAGGAATTGACTTGAGGAATCCTTCATTGCTGAGTTCTATAAGAGCTTCTCTGATAGGAGACTTTGATATGCTGTATTTCTCTACAAGCTCTTTCTCCGTGAATACGCTTCCTGGAGGGTATTTTCCCTCCAGTATATCTGTATACATAGACTTATAGACCATAGACTTCAGGGATTCTTCACTATTCTTTTTCATAACTGAAACATTATATACTAAAAAGAAATAAAATTCCTTTATTTGATGGTAAATAATCAGAAATATGAATAAAATTATATTATGTGGCAAACGGCTTTACAGTGTTATCTCTTTTTGATATTCTCTCACGTTAGAAGGTTGAAATGATGGATTCTCTGGAGCTTTTTGCATTATCTATAAGAAAGTCTTTTAGCCTTATTATTTCGTAATAACATCCGATTCTTTTTAGAATCGGTTTTTTTTTGAAGGAGCATATATGGCAAACGTATTCAAAGCAAGATCTTTAAATGTGATTGAGGACTTCTCTATCAGTGAGCGCCGTTATTTCTTTAAGAAGACATATGAGCTGAAGAAGGCAATAACAGAGATGGATGAGAAGAAGATGGATGAGTTCAGAATCAATGATCCTGATTTTGGAATCTATGAAGTCTTTCTTGAAGACAGCACAAGAACAAAGGAATCTTTCAGAAATGCTGCGAAGTTCCATCATGCTAAGGTCTCAGAGCTGCTGTGCTCTTCTTCTTCAATAAATAAAGGCGAGAGCTACGCTGATACATTCAACATGCTATCAGGCTATTCAAATACCATATTCATTGTCAGAAGCAAGGTCGAAGGCCTTACGAAATGGCTCAGTGAAGAGACGGAGGAATATGCTAAGAGAAATAATCTGCCATATAAGCCAGCTTTCATAAATGCAGGTGATGGAAAGCATGAGCATCCAACGCAGGAGCTCTTAGATGAGTTCACATTCCTAGAAGACAACAATATGTCATTTGACTCTATCCATGTTGCACTTGTAGGAGATCTGTATCATGGCCGGACAGTGCATTCAAAGGCAGATGGTCTGAAGCTGTTTGATAGGGTTAAGGTTGATCTCATTGCTCCAGAAGAGCTTATGATGCCAGAATCTTATATCGAGAAGATGAGAGAGAATGGCTTTGAAGTGCGTATCTTCCCATCCATTGAGGAATATCTTAAGAGCGATGACATCTCTAAGATGTGGTATTTCACGAGACCTCAGCTTGAGAGAATGGGAGAGAGAATCCTCCAGAAGCAGGCAGAGCTCAGGGAAGCAATCACATTCCGCAGGGAATTTCTTGATAAGATATCTCCTGATACCAAGTTCTATCATCCGCTTCCTCGCCATAAAGAGCATCCTACGATTCCTACATGGCTTGATAAGACATCTTTCAATGGCTGGGAGAGACAGGCTATCAACGGAATGTACTGCAGAATCGTCCTTCTTTCTCTGATTTCTGGAAAAGTAGGAGATGACTATCAGCCAGATGAGACAGAAGAGAAGCCTGATTTCACAAATGAGGAATATATCATAGAAGTGGAAACACACGATAACAAAGCTAAGGCAAAGAACTATTCTGAGGGAGTAAGACCACTTGAGAATGGCCTAGTAATAGACCATATCTGCAAAGGAGATTCACCTTCTGAGATAAGGAATCATATGCGCCTGATCAGCTCTGTTCTTTCTCTTGATGATGCAAAAGGCGGAGAGTGGGTAAGCCAGGGAGAAGATGGTAATTATAAAGGAATAATCTTCCGCCCTGAGACACATGAATTCACAAGAAAGGATCTGAAGAGACTTGCATCAATTGCACCTAAGTCAACACTGAATATCATAAAGGATGGAAAGGTCGAGAAGAAGTTCAGAACACATATGCCACCAAGAATCTATAACTTTGATGACCTTGAGTGCAAGAATGAGGCATGTATATCTAATCCAGTGAATGGAGAGGGTGTTCCTGCAAAATTCTATAGAACAAAGAATGAGCAGTTCTCCTGTGCATACTGTGGCCGTTTCCATACTTTCAAAGAAATTTGGAAAAAGCATTGAAATGCGCTAAAATACAATATTAGAGATTAACAGAGGTAAAAAATGAAGACTTTACAGGAAATAACAGATTATTACGGACCGCTTCTTGCAAAAGGAGCTTTTGAGCTTGGGGCAATAAAGCTCAATACATCAAATCCTTTCACATGGGCATCAGGTTATAGAATGCCTATATATAATGATAACCGCCAGTTTCTTGCTAAGGCAAATTACAGAGCACTGATCTGCGACGCATTTGCAGATATGATTGATGCTCTTGCTCTTGATGATATAGATAATATTGCAGGCACAGCGACTGCAGGAATCCCTCATGCTACAAGTCTTGCAGATAGGCTTAAGAAGCCTCTCTCTTATGTCAGATCCTCATCTAAGGATCATGGCATGGGTCATCAGATTGAAGGTCTTGGAAATAGCGGTAGCTATGAGGGAGCGAAGGTTCTCCTCATCGAGGATCTGATCTCAACAGGATCTTCCTCAATAAAGGCTGTTGAAGCTGTTAGAGCTGCAGGTGGCATATGCAACCACTGCCTCGCAATCTTCACATATGGACTTGAGAAATCTGTAGAGGCCTTTGGGGCACTTTCACCAGTTTGCTCAATGCACACAATCCTCTCTTATCCTGTAATGATCAAGACAGCTGTAGAGACAGGATATGTCACAGAAGAGGAATCTGAGAGCCTGAAGGAATGGAGACGTGATCCATTTGGATGGGGAGAGAAAAGAGGATTTCATAAGGAGGAGAAATGAGTTACTTAGATAAGCTTAAGAACAGTGCCTTAGAAGAAGGCAATATCGTATGCATGGGACTTGATCCGGTTTTATCTGCTCTGCCTTATGAGAGTCTTCCTGCAAGAGAGCGCATTGCTACGTATTTTGCTGAGCTCTTCAAGAGGATGAGGCTTGAGGGGGCAGTTCCATCTGCATTCAAGCCTAATATCGGCTATTATTCATCATTGGATAAGCCAAGAGATGAGGATTTCTCTGGATCTCTTGCCCTTGTAGATACACTAGAGCTTCTTGATGCATATTTCCCAGGAATCCCTGTGATTCTCGATTCAAAGAGAGGTGATATTGCAAGAAGCAGTGGAAACTATGCAGCTGAAGCATTCAGTACATGGGGAGCTGATGCTGTTACAGTATCTCCTTATATGGGTACAGATTCAGTCCTGCCTTTTGCATATGAGAATAAGGGTGTATATGTACTGAACAGAACATCAAATCCAGGGGCTGTTGATCTGCAGAACAGAAGCGTTATCGACAGAATAGAGGAAAGAGAGGTGCATCCGCTTTATCGTTCTGTTGCTCATAAGATTGCAGAGTGGGCAGCCGACCATCCTGGAATCGGAGCTGTAGTCGGAGCTACAAGCCTTACAGAGCTTGAGGATATTGCATCTTATTATAGCGATAAGGAAATCCCTATGCTGATTCCTGGCGTAGGATCTCAGGGCGGTTCTGCACCTGAAGTGATATCTGCTCTCAAGAAGTGTGGTTATCCGCTTGAGCTTGCACGAATCAACAGCTCTTCAGGGCTTACCCACCCATGGAAGAAAGGTCCAGCACCTGACACATTCCTTGAGGATTCAATGGCAGCAATCCATAAGCTGCTAGGTGAAGCATCAATCTGAATATAAAAAATGAGGCAGCGCATAACTGCCTCTTTCCTTGATAAAATGAACAGACTTGCACAGAAATTAAGATACAATCATAAAAAAGGTGATATAATCCTCGCGACTGTCTCAGGGGTCGCAACTACTAAGCCTGAGCTTGTCAGGCTTTTCGATAGAAAGATAGATGCTATCGACATTATTACAACAAAGAGCTTTCAGGTAACACCTAATAGCGGAAACAGAGAACCTGTTGTATGTTCTCCGGCTGCTGGCAATTTCGGAAATTCAGTAGGACTGAGGAATCCCGGAATGGATGCAGCTTATCCAGAGCTTGCGGAAATCAGAAAGTCAGGTATGAGAGTACTTCTGAATGTTTCAGTGTCCGCATCCAATCCAGATGATTTCATTACGCTTGTACACAGATTCGATTCTATTGCTGACTCTATAGAGCTGAATTTCTCATGCCCTCATGCAGCTAAAGGCTTCGGAGCATCTATTGGTTCGGACATAAACATCGCACGTGAATATGTTGAGAGAATCCATGCCGCTACAAAGGATAGAAAGGCTCTTCTCATAATAAAGCTCACTCCGAATGTTGATAACATTGGAGAGATTGCTAAGGCTGTCATAGATGCAGGTGCAGATGGCATTGCTGCAATAAATACAGTTGGGCCTAAGCTTTATATTGAGCCCGATTCGGGTTCTCCTATTCTCAATAATAAAGTTGGCGGGAAAGGCGGAGCATCTGGAGAATGGGTAAAGGATAGAG
The DNA here is from genome assembly GCA_934271365.1 of uncultured Spirochaetales bacterium. Taxonomy (GTDB): domain Bacteria; phylum Spirochaetota; class Spirochaetia; order Sphaerochaetales; family Sphaerochaetaceae; genus Ornithospirochaeta. Next base: position 2,889 of record CAKQRI010000042.1, on the reverse strand, counting down.
CCATCGAATGCATAAGAGAGATCAGATCGGCAATCGGTGATGAGCCGATTATCCTTGGAATGGGAGGAGTCTCAAAAGCAGAGGATGCCGCTAAGATGATTGAGGCAGGTGCTGACTCTGTTGGAATCGGCTCTGCATTTTCAAGAGTTGAGCCATCAGCATGGAATGAATATCTTTCCAGAATAAAAAATGGTGAAAATGCAGATGACCTTCTTTCTGATAAGAATATGCTTGAATATAAGAAGCATACTGTTCTTTCTGCAGAGAAGCATGGGGAGGATATAATAATTCTGACACTCTCTGGTGAACTTGATTGTCATCCTGGCGAATTTGCCTTCTTATGGATACCTGGAAAGGGAGAGAAGCCATTCAGCATAGCCCGCAATAAGCCGCTCACATTCCTTATCAAGAGGAGAGGTGAGTTCACTTCTTCATGCTTTGATTTGAAAGCTGGTGATTCTGTATATCTGAGAGGACTTTACGGTAAGAGCCTTGAGCTTAAGAATAGCCATAATGCACTGCTTCTGGCTGGAGGCTCAGGAGTTGCTGTGCTGCCTCTTCTTGCAGAGCGCTTGGCTCCTATGGGAACATCACTTGATATACGTGTTGGAATCGTTAAGAAGGAAGGCAAGGATCCTCTTGAAGATGTTCTATCTCAGTACGGGCACTATATGGGAGTAGCTGATGATGGAAAACCAGGCAGAGTTCTGGATACGCTTACAGCAGATTCCATAAAAGAGGATATGAAGGCTTATGTTGTCGGACCTGGTAAGATGATGGAGGCTGCAGCTAAGAAGCTTGTGTCTCTTGGCATGTCAGAAGATGATATCTTCCTATCAATGGAAAAGAATACAATGTGCGGAATCGGAATGTGCGGAGAATGCGTATGTGGCGGAAAGCTTCCATGTAAGGAAGGTACATTCTTCTCATGGAGTGAGCTTGTTGCTAACGGAGTAAGCTTATGATTGATCCTCATGTGCATCTAAGAGATTGGGCTCAGAGTGATAAGGAGACTATATTTCATGGGCTGAAGGTTGCAAAAGATGCAGGCTTCACCCATGTCTTTGATATGCCAAATACATCTCCTGCACTTACTCATCGAGATGTCATAGTTGCCAGACTCTCAGATGGGCTTGAGGCTGCGAAGACTCTGAAGGGAATCTCATACCATGTATATGCAGGTCTGACTGCGGACCTAGGCCAGATTAAAGAAGCCGTTTCAGCTTATAACGAGCTTTTTCCGCTTGTAATCGGGCTGAAGCTTTTTGCAGGGCAGAGCACAGGTGATATGGGCGTTGTTGATATGGATTCTCAGAATAAGGTCTTTAAGGTACTTGCTGATGAGAATTATAGCGGTGTGCTTGCCGTGCATGCAGAGAAGGAGAGCTTTCTGAGACCAGAATTATATGTACCAGGGCATTTTGAGACCCATTCGCTTGCACGTCCAGCTGAAGCTGAAATCGAATCAGTCCGAGATCTTCTTGATATTTCAGAGGAGGCAGGATTTAAGGGGATTCTTCATATTGCGCATGTATCGACAAAAGGTGCCGTGGAGCTGATCAGAGAAGCAAAGCAGAAAGGAAGGCGGGTTACGATGGGCGTGACTCCTCATCATGCACTTCTTACAAGTGAGAATGCAAAAGACAGCTCTCTTTTTCTTAAGATGAATCCTCCTCTGAGATGCGAAGAAGATAGAAAAGCTGTATTCTCTGCGCTTCTTGATGGAACTGCAGACTGGGCAGAGTCTGATCATGCCCCTCATACAATAGAAGATAAGGAAAAGGGAGCTTCTGGAATTCCAGGCTTTTTAGGAATGCTATTGCTGCTTGATAGGTTAAGGGCAGCAGGTGCTGACGAAGATAGGCTCAAGGATTTATTTGCACTCAATGCAGCTAGGGCATTTTCACTTGAAGAGGATGAAGTAATCCTTCCAAAGAATATCAGGAAAAGGCTTTTCAGGCTTGAAGGGGAGTATCCTTTCAATCCTTATAAAGGTCTTTATTGATTGAAAGTTAGCAGAAAACAGAAATTATTCCGATATATATAGTGAGATCTAAAAAGGAGAACACTATATTGAGAACAGAAAATGAGGCTTTGGAATTCTATTACAGGAATTTTCCAGAGCCTCCTTCTTTATTTGACGACCGGCTGTTTCGTTATGCATCTTCCGTATCAGATGCGCTGACGGAAGAAATCCTCAGGATAATATTCCATAAATCAGGAATAGAGCGGAACCTGATTATATACAGAAGAGAAGCAGAGCATGCTGTTTCATCTTATGCATATAAGGAGGTCAGATTCGATTTCTTTGCAGAGATGCTTGATGGGTCTCTTGTTGATATTGAGATACAGAGAAAGCACAGGGATTTCGACTATGAAAGAGAGGATATGTACTCATCTATTCTCAGGACACTTGTCCCATCAGGAATCAGATATAGGGCAATAAAGCCTGTTTATCTTATAATCCTCAATGAGAACAATCCATTTCCAGATCTGGATGAACCTATATACATATCAGGAAAACATTATGGAGGAATCTCAGGAAGTACTGTATATTATGATTATCCGAGTACGGTGAATATCATACAGGTCAATGGGGATTATCTGAAGAGAGGAGATGAGCTAGGTGATCTGCTTATCTCAATGAAAGCAAGACGGGCAGAAGATGCAGTGCTTCCAGTTGTGAAGGATATACTGAAGGGGCTTGAAGATGACCGCGAGAAGGAGAGACTGGTGATGACATTAGAAGAATTCAAGGATTTTTATACAAGCATTGGACCACAGTCAATATAGTAGACAGAAAATAAGAAGAAATCATAAAGAATCAAAATATAGCTTCTCAAACTCATTCGGGGTTCTGTAGCCAATGGCAGAATGCAGCCTCCTGGA
>CAKQRI010000041.1 GCA_934271365.1 uncultured Spirochaetales bacterium | reverse complement strand
GTTTCAAATAGAATGCCTGTGTGTATTAATCAAAAGAAAAGAGCTGCTTCATTTTTTTCTAATTATGAAACAGCTCCCCCTCCTATATCAAAAATATGAATATTATGCTTTTTTACCAGAATGGAGAATGTCCTTATCGCCAAGAAGACGAGGCAGGAAGATCATTGCCAGCACAAAGCAGATAAGAGCTGCAATCCATGCATATACAGCTGAAAGTGAGAAACCTCCAACAATGAATCCGATTCCTGAGCAGACCGCAACTGTGACTGCATAAGGAAGCTGTGTTGCAACATGCTCAAGATGAGGACAGCCAGCACCTGTTGAAGAGAGAATCGTTGTATCTGAGATAGGAGAAGCATGGTCTCCGAATACAGCTCCGCCAAGAACAGCAGATACGCAGATCATAGTTGCATTCAGGAGGCCTGACATATCAAGGCCCTTTGCCTGTCCAAGACCTACAGCAATAGGCATTGTTATAGGAATCATTATTGCAAATGTTCCCCAGCTTGTTCCTGTTGCAAAGGCAATCAATGCAGAGAGCGCAAATACAATCACAGGTACCAGTGCAAGAGGGAATCCTCCACCCACTACTACTTCAGACAGATATGAAGCAAGGCCAAGACCTCCATCAGCAGGAGATGATTTGATTATGCCTCCGATTGTCCATGCCATTGTAAGGATGATAAGAGCTGGAACCATTGACTTGATTCCGCTTACAAGAGCCTCACTTGCATCCTTTATGGAGAACAGCCTTCTGCAGAGATAATAAATATAAGTGATTGCAGTTGTAATCACCGCAGCATAGAAGAGCGCCATAGATGCATCTGTATTATTGAAAGCCTCACCAAGGCTCATCATATGCATGGCATCCCTGATAGAACAGCCTTCAGACCCAGCTGTAGTGATATAAGTGACCATAGGGAACAGGATAAGGGAAGAGATAATCAGAACGATTATAGGAAGGATCATATCCCATGCTATTGCCTTATCAGCCTTATCATCACCTTCAAGCGCAACCTCTCCTGGAGCATCACCATATGCTGTATTGAACAGGATTCCCTTAGCTGCAAGCTCTGTGCTCTTCTTCATCGGACCATAATCACGGCCGATGTAAATCATTGTTATCACCATGACGAGAGTAAGGATTGCATAGATATTATAAGGTACAGCCCTGATGAAGAATGCGAATTCTGAGATTCCGAAGATCTCGAAGCCCTCACTGCCCTTTACAATAGACATGACTGTTATAACCCAGGATGAAATAGGAACAAGAATGCACACCGGCGCTGCAGTTGAGTCAAGTATATAGCTCAGCTTAGCACGCGGAACATTGTTCTTATCTGTAATAGGGCGCATAACAGTTCCTACAGCAAGCGAATTGAAATAATCATCAATAAAGATTATAAGACCGCAGAACCATGCCATCAGCATGCTTGTCTTAGGACTGTTGATCCTCTTTGCAGCCCAGCGTCCGAAGGCTCTGGATGCACCGGTTCTTGAGAGCATGCCGACAAGGCCTCCAAGAAGTGCACAGAAAAGGAATATCCTTATATTCCAGCCTTCACAGAGGGAATCTGCAAGACCATCTGTGAGATTGAGAACAGCAGCTGCCGGATTTCCACCTGCAACGATAAGGGTTCCTGATAGGATTCCAAGGAATAAAGATACAATGACATCCTTGGTAAGAAATGCGAGCGTAATAGTTAGAATAGGCGGGACAAGCCCCAATGCACCAAAGTGTTCCATTAATATACCCCATTTATGTTTATTTAATGAGAGAATACTCCAAAAAAATAATAGACTCTACTGTTTTGCATCAATTATGATCAAATTTATTACATACTGTTATGATAATAACACACATTCAACATCAACGGACTGCACAAAGCACTGCAATTCATATATAAGGAAATAATATGAACATACAGCTTTCCATTCTTCTATATCTGCAGAGCATAAGAGGGCCGGTATTATCTGCAATCGCGAATGCGGCATCTTTTCTCGGAGAGCTTCCGCTGCCTCTCCTCATCACTTTATTCATTTACTGGTGCTTATCAAAGAAGAAGGGCATTGCCCTGCTTCTGACAGAGCTATCTGCAATATCTGCAATGCAGGTACTGAAATGCATTTTCAGGGTTCCAAGGCCTTTTATGGAATATCCAGAGCTGATAAAGCCTCTAAGAGAGGGCTCTGCAACAGGCTACTCTTTCCCATCAGGACATTCAGTTACAGCATCTTCATTCTATGGAACGCTTATCCATCTTTTCAAGAATAAAGCCATAATCATACTATCTGCTATAGCTATAATCCTCACGCCACTTTCAAGACTATACCTAGGAGTCCACTGGCCATCAGATGTAATCTTCGGAACATTTCTCGGCCTGCTCTCAGCGCTGGTGCTGCCACCGCTCTTCATAAGACTATATGAAAGAGAAGAGGCACTTATGGTCTTTACATCCATCTTCTCCTCTATTTCATTTGCTGTGGCTCTAACTGCTGCAATTCTTCTGAAAAAAGGCAGTGATCCAAGACTGCTTAAGGACCTTATGGATACTCTTGCACTGGGCTCATCTGCTGTCCTTGGAATAATGCTCGATAGAAAATATCTGGACTTCAGGCCTGCAGATAGATGGAGTGCAAGAATAACAGCACTCATCATAGGACTTGCCATCGGAGGTGCTGGAGTGCTTGCCCTCCGTTCCATCTTCCCGCTTTACATCGGAAAGCTGCTTGGCTATCTGTTTTTCGGGCTATGGGCAACATTCATCTATCCTGCAATCGGGAAGAAGCTAAGAATGTTTTGCTAAGCTCCGGGGAAATGGATTATCGCTCTTCTTATATAGCCTCTTCATGAATCTGGAGAACAGCACATCATCAAACAGATATTCACCGCAGAGCCTTGAGAAGAGCCTACCCGCTGTTTCCGCATCTGCAAGAGCATTGTGGGCATCATAGCTCCAGCCAAGATCAAGAGCAAGATTCGTAAGTGCATAGCTAGGCTTCTGCCATAGCTTTCTGGAAAGGGAAAGCGTGCAGTAATAGTCGATTGCAGGAATCGGTATTCTATAATAATCAAGAGTTGAAGCCAGCACATTCATATCAAACTGCGCATTATGGGCAACAAGAGGCGAAGAGGAGATAAAAGATGATATATCATCCCATATCTCACTGAAATCCGGAGCATTCTCTACATCCTCTGACCTTATATGGTGTATTGATACGCATAGCGGATCAAAGACAGAATAAGGCGGCTTTATCAGAGAATAGTACTCACCCATCTTCACACCTTCCTCATCAAACCTCACAAGTCCTATTGAGCATGCACTATTGCTGCGTCTGCTAGCTGTTTCAAAGTCTATAGCCACGTATTGCATATCACTCTGGGACCTCAGCGAAATATACAAGGCCACGGACTCTCATCAGATACTCTCTCTGATCCTTTCCGATCATGAATATGCTTCCTTTGCTGAAAGTAAGGGACTCACCGGAATCCGAGAATCGGACAATGCCCTCGATTACTATTCCGATTCTGAATCTTGATTCCTTTATCAGATATTCCCCGCTCTGAGCAGATGAGAGAGCAAATGAAGATGATGGAACATCATAAATCCTGCGGCCATTTGAATCCAGTCTGCTTTTCACTTTCTCAACAGGTCCGCCTGAGAATGACATGATGCGCCCAAGCTCATCAAGATCCATATGCTTCTTTGTAAGTCCGCCACGGAGTACATTATCAGAGGCACTCATAAGCTCTACACCGTTTCCTAGAACATATGCATGAAGCGTGCCAGGCTTCAGATAAAGAGCTTCTCCTATCTGAAGATGAACAACATTCAGCATATATGGGCTCAGTGTGCCTATATCATCTGGATAGAACTCCAGAAGGCGCTCTGCAATACCATGCTCTGTCAGGAAATTCCCCTGCCAGGAAGCTTCATCTGATTTTTCTACAGATATCCTATATTCTTCAAGAAGCGCATCCTTATCAGATGGATTCAGTGAATAAAGAGCAAAGAACAGGCTTCTTATATCCAAAGACTCAGAGAGCAGCCTCCCAAAAGATGAAGGGATGACAGTCTTGAATCCTCTGATGATCTCATCAAAGCCTCTGAATGCGCACATCGCTGTGATCGGTGTTATCGCTGCTATGACCTCAGCCTTCTCATTATCATCCTGATAATTATGCACAAGGCCTTTGTTTCTCAGCTCTTTCTCCCTCTTCCAGCCCTCTTCTGCCTGCTTCTTATCCGGATGGCACTGCATTGAAAGCGGATTCTGTATTGCAAGAACCTTGAAAAGAAGAGGAAGATGTGAGTGGCCAAAAGTCTCCGGGTGCTTTTCCAGATATGAGGAAAGAGCCTCTCCATCATCAAGTGTGGCCTCTCCTGAGCTATGGGTCCCCATCCAGAGCTCTGCCTTAGGCTTTCCATCAGCCCCGCCAATAAGGGAAGGTATATAATCACTGTTTCCCCATACATATTCCTTAACAACGCCATAAAGTCTGATAATATCCATATACTCAGTATATCATAACGTAATACTTGCCTTTGCATCAAAGTTAATGTATTCTCTAAAAATAGCTGCGGACGTCATATAACGGTTATTATTCGAGCTTCCCAAGCTTGCTATACGGGTTCGACTCCCGCCGTCCGCTATTTACTTTATTTCGCACGGATGAAATGTGCAAAGGAATACGCCCAAGTGGACGAAGGCCCTGGTGGTAATTTACAAGGCATACAGAATGCCGAAGAGGTTCCTCCCCTGAAAAGGATGGATGAAACGCTGATCAAGCTCCTGCTCTGAATGAAAGAAAAGAAATTCAGAATCAAAAGGAGTTTAAAGTGTCAGTAACAGCAACGATAATAGTCCAGATTATAATGATATTGATCAATGCACTCTTTGCAGGAACAGAGATTGCAGTTGTCTCGCTCAACTCTGCAAAGATCAAGAAGGAAGCAGAGGAAGGTGATAGGAAAGCCGCAAAGCTTCTTAAGATGATTGATAATCCTTCAGGCTTCCTCTCTACTATACAGATTGCAATCACGCTTGCAGGATTCCTAGGTGCAGCATTCTCCGCAGATGTTCTATCTGAGCATCTTGTCAGCTTATTCATGAAAGCTGGCTGGCATGGACCATATTCACTGATGAATACAGTCTCTGTCGTCCTGATCACAATCATCATCTCATTCTTCACCCTGATCTTCGGAGAGCTTGTGCCTAAGAGGATTGCACAGCAGAAGACAGAGCTATGGGCAAAAGCTGCAGTAGGCATCCTCTCATCCCTTGCCCTTTTCATGAAGCCTGTCATATGGCTTCTGTCAAGCTGCACCAATCTTGTGCTCAGGATACTGCATCTTAAGACAGATGGCGGAGATGATGAGGTCACAGAAGAGGATATTCGCCTGATGGTAGAATCCTCTGGAGATGCTGGAAAGATCGAGGAAGATGAGCAGGAATGGATACAGAATGTATTCGACTTCAACGATATCGCCGTCGATGATGTAATGACCAGGGAAGCGGATGTCGTTGCGCTTCAGGAAGATACTCCCGAACGTGATATCCTTGCCCTTATAAAAGAGACTGGATTCTCTCGGTTCCCGGTATATGGTGAGAACATCAATGACATAAAAGGAACAATCATCGCAAAGGAATTCCTCCTGAACCTCACAGATAAGGAAAGGAAGCCTTTCAAGAATCTCATAAGAGAGCCTTATCTTGTTCCAGACTCAATCCATGCAGATAAGCTCTTCTCTGATATGCAGGAGAAGAAGATCCACATGGCAATTGTCATAGATGAATATGGCCAGTTTGCAGGCATAATCACGCTTGAAGACCTTCTTGAGGAGATTGTAGGAAACATCTACGATGAATTCGATTCTGAAGAGCAGGAAGACATTGTTGAGATTGATGAGAATACATGGAAGGTCTCAGGAGATACGACAATTGAAGACTTCAACGACTTCACCGAGGTATATGATATTCCAGAGAATGAGGACTATGATACAATCGGCGGACTTATCCTCTCTACGCTATCTACAATCCCTGAGGATGGAACACAGCTCGATTTAGAGCGGGATGGATTCTCTTTCCATGTAACTAAGATAGAAGACAGGAGAATCGTAGAAGTGATTGTAAAGAAAGTCATTTCTGAAGATGGCAATAAGAAAGCAGATGAGTGATCATTCAACCATCTGAAGAACAAGCCCCCGGATTATAGCTCTGAGGGCTTTTTCTATGTCATCTATCCTGGAGCTATGCAGGAAGATATAGAGAGATGCCTCAAATCCAGCTGAGAATGATTCTATATCATCCTTATCATCGATAGAGAAATAAGAGAATAGCCGCTTAAGCATCCCTTTCTGCTTCTCCCTCATATCAATCACTTTTTCTCCTGACAGAGGCCTCATGATCAGCTCAAGCTCCCCTTCATCAAGGATTCTGTAGATTCCATCATTATAGAACTTCATCGCAATGGCCATGAATACATCTGTAAGAGATGTCACTATATGGTTCTCATCAAGATTCTGAAGCATCTCAAGATACATCTCCTCTGCATCATCAGAAAAGCTGCATATGATATCAAAGAAAAGCGATTCCTTTGATTTATAGAAAAGATAGAATGTTCCTTTTGGAATATTCACTCTCCGTACAATCTCATCAACTGTAGTCTTCTTCACCCCATAGAGAGCCAGGCACTTAGCCCCCTCTACCCTAAGTGACTTCCGTATATTCTTCTTCTCTAATTCAGTATATATCTTTGGCATAACACTTCTTTATTTGACCAATATAGTATATATAGTCAGTAAAACCCTATTTTTTACTGTTTTTCAAGTATTTTCTGGTGTTTTCGTCTTCTTTTTTCCTTGAAAAGGCTAAATTACACGTCTTACCATATAAACATCTTGTTTAAAGGAGAAACAAATGGCAGAAGTAAAACTAGTAAACATCTGCAAGATCTACGATGGTGGCGTAAAAGCCGTAGACAATGTAAACATTGACATCGCAGATAAGGAATTTGTTGTTCTCGTTGGTCCATCAGGATGTGGTAAGTCCACAACTCTCAGAATGGTTGCTGGCCTTGAGGATATCTCTTCAGGTGAGCTCTATATCGACGGAAAGCTGATGAACGACATTCCTCCTAAGGATAGAGATATTGCAATGGTATTCCAGAACTATGCTCTTTATCCTCATATGACTGTTTACGATAACATGGCATTCGGACTCAAGATCAGAAAGCTTCCTAAGGATGAGATTGATCAGAGAGTAAGAGAAGCAGCTAAGCTCCTCGACATCGAAATGCTTCTTGAAAGAAAGCCAAAGGCTCTTTCTGGCGGACAGAGACAGAGAGTTGCTGTAGGTAGAGCTATCGTCAGAAATCCTAAGGTATTCCTCTTCGATGAGCCTCTTTCAAACCTCGATGCTAAGCTGAGAGTACAGATGAGAGCTGAGATTTCAGGCCTCCACCACAGACTCCAGGCAACAATGATCTATGTAACTCATGACCAGGTTGAAGCACTCACAATGGCTGATAAGATTGTTGTAATGAAGCTCGGCGTAATCCAGCAGATCGGTGGTCCTATGGAACTCTACAATGATCCAGACAACAAGTTTGTTGCTGGCTTCATCGGTTCACCTCCAATGAACTTCATGGTTGTTAAGGTTGAAGAAGCAGGCGGAAAGCTCAAGCTCAAGTCAAAGTCATTCAGCCTCGACGTTACTGATGCTCAGGCTAAGTTCCTTGCTCCATATAAGGGCAAAGAGGTTACTTTCGGTATCAGACCAGAAGACGTTGAATACAGCCATCATCCTCAGGATGGAAAGACAATCAATGGTAACGTTTCTGTTGTTGAGCCTCTCGGAAGTGAGACACAGGTATATGTTGCTACAGACGGTGCTAACATCGTTGGTAAGATTGATCCATCTGTTGTTCCTTCAGTTGGCGAACCAGTAGCTCTCATCGTAGACATGGAGAAGGCACGCTTCTTCGATCTCGAGACAGAACTCAGAATCCGCTAATCCAGAGAGGATATAATGCAGGGTATCATTCATGATGCCCTGTTTTTGTTTGCCTTCATAAAGTCATTTTATTAATTTATAAATCAGGAGGAGACATTATGTGCACAGCAACAGTCTATAGAACAGATGATTTCTATTTCGGACGGAATCTTGACCTTGGAGCATGGCAGGGAGAGAGGATAGTCATCACTCCGAGAAACTACCCTTTCCACTTTCTCTATGAAGGCGATATGAAAAGCCACAGGGCCATAATCGGAATGGCTGTCGTAATGAATGATACACCTCTATACTTTGATGCAGCAAACGAATCAGGGCTTGCAATTGCAGGGCTGAACTTTCCTGGAAATGCCAATTTCAATAAGCCTATCAATGGCAAGAGGAATGTAGCCGTATATGAATTCATTCCATGGCTTCTTTCCAATGCTGATACAGTGGCAGAGGCGAAGAATATCCTTTCTGATGCAAATCTGACCGATGATGAGTTTGCACCAGGGATTAAGGCAGCTACACTGCATTGGATGATCTCTGATAAAAATGGATCAATAACAGTTGAGCAGACAGAAAGAGGATTATTCATTTATGATAATCAGCCCGAGGTACTGACGAACAATCCGGAGTTTCCGCTGCAGCTCTTCAATCTGAATAATTATAGGGGGCTTTCTCCAGAGGATGGCGAAAACACATTCTCCGATAAGCTTTCTATGGATATATACTGCAAAGGCCTTGGAGCTATAGGCCTGCCAGGTGATCTGTCTTCGATGTCCAGATTCGTAAAATGCGCATTTACCAGATTAAACAGCGTATCAGAGAAAAGCGAGATGGGATCAGTATCACAGTTCTTCCATATCCTAGGCTCTGTGGATCAGCAGAGAGGCGCTGTGATATTCGGAGAAGGAGAATATGAGATTACAGTATATTCTTCATGCATCAACTGCTCCAAGGGAATATATTACTATAAGACATATGACAACTCGAGGATAAATGCTGTGGACATGAACAGAGAGAATCTTGAATCAGATAATCTCATCCAGTACCCTCTCATAATGGAACAGGATATCAATTACCAGAACTGAGTGTGAGCTCTCTGAAATATGCATAGCCTCTGCTTTCAGTTCCTGATGATGTTGCATAGAGTGCCATTACCGCACCTGTGTAGCAAAGAGATCCAGATAGCATCCTTCCTGAAAGCACCGGGCCAAACTGGATCCAGCAGCCATCCATCTTATAGCTGCAGACATAATCAAGCCCAAGACACTCTATCCTAAGGGATATCCTATCCGGAAGCTCTGAATGCTTATGCTCTATTATTCCAGATGGAGAAGATATGCATAGTCCACTGGCTGTTCTCATGAAAAGGAAATAGGCATTTCCTGTCATATATACAGCAAGCCCTGCACTCTCATATTGAGATGCTGTGGAGAATTCCATTTCGGTCTCAATTGAATAACGCTTCTCTTTCTGCCTGAATCCGACAAAAGAGCAGAACTCATCTGATGATATTGATTGAGGAAGCAGTGGCAGCCTATATACACCATCTCTATATTCAGGAATCCTTCCATGAGGAGCTCTCAGAAACAGAGCACCTAATGGAAATCCATTATAGCTTCTGTACCTGCAGCAAGGATCTTCACTCTTCCATGGAAGATCGTATCTCTTTTCTATCTTCCCTGTATCAGGTGAGAATACAGGCCATCCATCCTCCCATATAACAGGTGTGATGAAGGTCTCTCTGCCTAAATTGCGAATGCCCGCTTCCCCATATGCCCTTACACCAAGTGCAAAAGCGGCCCAGCTTCCATCTGGGGCTTCTATGATATCTGCATGGCCTATGCATAAGAATTCGCTGTGCCTTGAAAGCATCCTATGCGTAAGCACTGGATTTCTTGGATTTCCCTCATAGGGGCCAAATATATCCTGGCTGCGGAATACCGTTACAGCATGATTCTCTCCAGATCCTCCTTCTGCAATCAGCAGATAATAATAGCCATCCTTCTTATAGATATGAGGTCCCTCAGGACATAATGCATTATAAAGGGCACCATCAGATAGGATATCCTTCTTTCCAGATAGCGCTCCGGATTCAATATCAAGCTCGGCTATCCATATATGACGCTTTCCCTTTATCTCGGGAGAGATTCTCCGGTTTCCTACATAATATACCCTGCCATTCTCAAAGAAGATAGAGGGATCTATCCCCTCCGCATCCTTCACCGCATGCTTACAAGACCAAGGTCCAGCAGGATCTGAAGCTGTGATGAAGAAGCTCTCATTCATGCAGTAATCATCATTATGGACAATAGTCGTGACTATATAGAAGAGATCATCAGATGGATTATATCTTATCGTTGATGCATATACGCCCTTGCTGCTCCTGCAGTGTGATAGGCCAAACAGCTCAGGATCATCTCCTGCACTTCCTATCTGACGCCAGTTAACGAGGTCCTTTGAATAATATACAGGAATAGATGGAAAGAACTCAAATGAGGATGTCACAAGATAATAATCATCACCTTTCCTGCAGATAGATGGATCGGGATTGAATCCTCTTAAGATGGGGTTCTCTGCTATCATTCGCTTCCTCCTCTGAATCAAAAAAAATCCCTGCTATTGAAACATAGCAGAGACTATGAGAAAAGCAGGCTTATCTGAAAAGCTTCTCATATACCGCTTTAACAGCTCTGTTCTTATCCTCTTCCCTTATCCCGATCAGGCATGTGACCTCACTGACTCCATAGCTTACAGAAGCAATCTCTATATCACTCTCCCTTAATGCAGAAAGCGCATCAACGAAGTCTGAAGACTTATCCATATGCTCTCCGACAAGACCCATGATAGCAAAACCATGCTCTACAGAAACAGAATCAAGTTCAAACTCCTTCTTCAGGCGATCGCACATCGATTCACAAACACTATCTGATGCCATCTTAGAGTCAAAATACCAGGTAAGGGAGTCAATTCCAAAAAGTGAATAGCATGGACGTATTCCATAAATCTGAAGCATAGTCAGAAGCGCATGCCTCATTCCTCTCTTCTTGAATAGCATCAGCTTTGATAGCTTTATTGCAGAAAGTCCGCCTTTAGCAGAAACTCCGCAGAGCCCTGTGCCTTCAACGCTCTGGAGAATCATTGTGCCCTTATCTTCTGGCTTATTCGTATTCTTTATGTTTATTGCAATTCCTTTTGGAACAACAGGAGCTATTGCTTCTTCATGGAACACAGAAGCTCCGACCTCAGACAGCTCTCTTACTTCCTTGTATGACATGCTCTCAATGACTTTTGCATTCTCTACGATTCTAGGATCCGCACTATACACACCAGATACATCTGTCCAGTTCTCATATAGCTCTGCATCTAAAGCCCTTGATGCAATTGCACCTGTGACATCAGAGCCACCGCGGGTGAATGTCTTTATCTCGCCATGCTCGCTCTTACCATAGAAGCCAGGTATTACATATTTCTTTCCTGGTACAACCATAGCCCTGAGATTGTCATAGCTGGCTTCATTGACTGTAGAATCGCTGTTTATTACAATCACTGACTCAGCATCCAAAAACTCCCAGCCAAGAGCCTGGCTGATCAGCTTAGCAGAAAGATATTCGCCACGAGATGCTGCATAGTTCTCTCCTCTGCCTGCGTCGATATTGCGCCTTACTTCATCAAGAGCATCTGAAAGCTCTTCGGTTGGAAGGGAAAGCTCTTCTGCAATCTCCAGGAATCTCTTCTGTATCTTCTGGAATACAGGTCTGCAGCTCTGGCCTTTCTGGACAAGCCTATTTGATTCATATAGAAGATCCGTGATCTTCTCATCATCCTTGTTACGCTTTCCAGGTGCAGATACGACAGCAATCTGACGTCTTTCATCCTGATTGAGAATAGCCTTAACCTTCTTTATCTGAGCAGCATTTGCAACACTTGAGCCACCGAATTTGCAGACAATCATATAAAATCTCCCAAAACTATATAGAGTTTATATTCATCATAGGATTCCATCAATATACCACTCTTAAAATTATAGGAGCTTATCATGATTCAGCAGACATCTGGTATCATGCCGCAGAAAATGCAGCAGCTTATTGACTTATATTTTATATTACCTTATTAAGACTTGTTATGACTGAACATAGAGAAAAGAACATAATGGGATATGAACCCATAGGAAAGCTTATCATGAAGATATCGCTTCCACTGATGGCATCAATGCTTATCCAAGCCCTATACAATATAGTCGATTCAATCTTCGTTGCAATGGTATCTGAGACTGCCCTGACAGCTGTATCGCTTGCCTTCCCTATCCAGAATCTTCTAATCGCATTCTCTATAGGCACAGGAATCGGTGTGAATTCATACCTCGCACGAAAGCTCGGAGAGAGAGACAATAAGACAGCTGAAGCGACTGCAGAAGTCGGACTGGCTCTTGCCATAGTAACCTGGGCGGTATTTGCCATCGCAGGATTCTTCTTCTCAAGAAGCTTTCTTTCATTATTCACAGAAGACGAAGAGCTGCTGAAGCTCTCTAATGATTATGCTGTAATAGTCACTGTATTCTCATTTGGCCTATTCATCGATATCACAATAGAGCGCATCATGCAGGCCACAGGAGATTCTCTGCATCCGATGATAATCCAGATGAGCGGAGCAATTGCAAATATAATACTAGACCCTATCTTCATCTTCGTTTTCTCACTTGGAGTAAAAGGTGCAGCAATTGCCACTGTTATCGGCCAGTTAATAGCAGCAGGTCTTGCTTTATTCTTTATAAGGAAGAACAGATTCATACATATAAGCATCAGGAACCTCAGGCTTGAAAGACGACTCGTAAAAGAAATATATAAAGTCGGACTGCCTACGATAATCACAAATGCTATCGGAACATTCATGGTAAGTGCCCTCAATTCGATACTTATCAGCTTCTCAGCTACTGCAGTATCCGTATTCGGAGTGTATTTTAAGCTCCAGTCATTTGTATTCATGCCTGTTTTCGGACTTAATGCCGGCATGATACCTATTATTGCATATAACTATGGAGCAAGGGAAAAAGAGAGGATGCTGAGAACAATAAAGCTTGGATCTGCAATAGCGTTCTCAATCATGACAGCTGGATTCATAGTATTCCAGATGTTCCCTTCATTCCTTCTCAGCATGTTCTCTGCAACTGAAGATATGATGAGAATAGGAATCCCCGCGCTGAGGATAATATCAATCTGCTTCATTCCTGCATCTATATCAATTGCTCTAGGCGCTTCATATCAGGCAACAGGAGCAGGATGGGCCTCAATGATTGTCGCAATAGCAAGACAGCTTGTGATTCTTGTTCCGGCTGCTTACATCCTAAAACTGATTACCGGAAACGTCGATATGGTCTGGTTCTCTTTCCCTATCGCAGAAGCAATGGGACTATTCATGTCTATAGTATTCTTTGTATATATCTATAAAACTAAAATAAAGGTAATCGATAAACCTTTTACAGAAGAAGATGTATGAGTATAAATATTCACTGATTCCATTAAACTCTCAAAAATAGCAAAAGGTCTGTTTTATCTCTTCATGCTAAGGAATTAGCTGACAAACAACTCATTGCTAATGCGAGATAAATAAAAGTATAAAATTTCAATTTATTCATTATTTTTGTATTTTTATGCATAAAACAATTGACATGATGCTTATATTCGCGCTATACCGTGAGCAAGTTAGGGATAACAGGAGATAAAAACATGAAAAAGATAGTTACTATTGCAGTGCTTGCACTTTTAATCATGATGCCTATTTTCGCAAATGGCTCAAAAGAAAATACAGAGAAGACATATGTTATTGCAGCAAATGCAGAATGGCCTCCATTTGAATATGTAGATGAATCAGGAAACATTGTCGGATTCGAAATGGATCTTGTAAGGGCTATCGGCGAGAAGATGGGAATCAAAGTCGAGCTCAAGAATGTTGCATGGGATGGAATCTTTGCAGGTCTTCAGACTGGCATGTATGATGCTGTAGCATCAGGTGTAACAGTTACAGAAGAAAGAAAGGAGACAATGGACTTCGGAACGCCTTTCATCACTCTTGATCAGGCTATTCTTGTTAAGGCTGACGGTGCTCAGTACAAGAATGAAAAGGAGCTTATCGGAAAGACTGTCGGAGTTCAGAATGGAACAACAGGTCATTTTGCAGCTCAGAATGCCGGAGTCAAGAACATCAAGAACTTCGATGCAATTCCTGAAGCTGTACTGGATCTGGCTAACGGCAACATCGATGCAGTCGTATGT
>CAKQRI010000040.1 GCA_934271365.1 uncultured Spirochaetales bacterium | reverse complement strand
GCATAGCTCTTTATCCACCTGGCCAGCGCCGATTCTGAAACGCCATATTCCCTGCAGAGCTCTGCCTGGCTTTTCCCCTTGCTGTGCATGCTTACCAGATTCTTCTTGAATTCCTCATCATACTTCGGTGTGTATCCCATTCCCTTCTTCCTCCTTGTCTTCTTCCTTATTATATTTCCTTCTTATTTTATGTCTACTTTTTTAATATAAATCCAGGAATCTGGAGTAGAAGATATTCCTGCATGATGATGCCTTATTGGAATGGATATGGACAGAGATATCTGAGAAAGGCCTCAATCCCCTATTTGAGGTCTCTGGGATCATAGAGCCTCAAAACCAATTTTTTGAGGGATAATACATCTGCCAGCAAAGCAGTCATTGACAGATGTATTTCGCACCTTTATTATTTTTCTGCTTAGATCAAGTCTGTGGTTCACAGACTCTAAGTACTATATTTATTGTTTTTGGACTAGCCTAATCTAAAAGTCCACAAAATTATTTACACTACCTAAATCTATTATGATTCCCTTACTACCCTGAATCCTACATTATCATATCCACGGTTCTGGTTGCGGCTCTCATTTCTATTCTCAGTTCTGCAGTCAGTCCTATCGAAATTCCAGGCACCACCTTTAACGGCTTTGCCTCCATCTCTATCAGAACGTGTCCATTCCCAGACATTGCCCCACATGCCAATAGCACCAGATGCAGATAGGGTATCAGGATATGAATATGCAGAAGAGATGCCGAGCTCAATACCACTGTTGAAATCAGCATCTTTTGGCATATGGCCAGCTGCCTGCTCCCATTCACTCTCATCTGGAAGCCTATACACAGCTGTTTCATCTCTCTCTGAAAGCCAATTGCAATACGCGACAGCATCTTCAAATGAAACATTCACAGCTGGAAAGTCATCATTTCCCTCATACAAACTGGTATCATTGCCATTAGATTCCAGAAACTCACGATATCCAGAATTTGTTACTGCAGTAAATGCAATTGAGACATTCTGTGCTGCTCCCAGGATAGGAAGATATCCATCTTCAGATTCTCTTGCTCCAGGTTTCAGCCTTGGATCCATGAATCTTGATAGAGCCTGATCAATATGGTTCTCCCTATCACGTATCATCTCATCTACGATTACTTCCATCTCATCAATCTTAGACTTCTCTTTCGCTGTGGATCTTAGCTCCTCTAGCTTATCTTTCTTCTTATCAACAACCTCATCATAGCTTATTGCTATCTGTGCTCTTAGCTTTGACCTATTATCTTCTGTAGGATTCTTCTGATAGGCAGATATAAGAGCCTTTGTCTCCTCATCAAGCTCAGGTCTTTCTGTCTCAATGACAGTTGAATAAAGATATGACTTTGCCTCTGGATTTATCTTCAGTGAAGTCTCAGAAGCATCAGAAGCACAGGATACTGAAAAAAAGCAACATCTGAGATAAGAATAAATCTTTTCATATTCTCGCTTATATTTTCATCAAGCAGATATGTCAACCTGTCTATCCACATATCCACAGAATCTACAAAAAATGCTGTACCATCTCTGATACAGCATCCCTTCCGTTATATAATTTCAGGCATATAAGCCATCAATCGCATCTTTATATATCTCATTTATCACCTTACGCTTCACTTCACCCTTAGCAGATAGCTCACGCCCTGCTTCAAAGCTTTCAGGAATAATGCAGAATCTTGCAATCTGCTCATATGCCTTGAATCCTCTTGCCTTTGAGATAAGCATTGCAATCTCACTATTGATCAGGTGCTGGACTTCCTCAATCTCTTCCAGGTTCTCCCTATTCACATATGAAATACCATTGCTTTTCAGATAGCGCTCAACATTCTTCTTATCAATGGAGATCAAGGCTCCTAGGCATTTCCTATCCTGCCCGATGACAACAGCATTCTCTATATATTCGCTGCTTCTCAGCGCACCTTCAATCGGAACAGGCTCTATATTCTCACCACCAGATAGCACAATAGTATCCTTAACCCTGCCAACCAGAGTGAAATCCCCCTCTTTGGACATAACTGCAAGATCGCCGGTATGAAGGTATCCTGATTTATCTATAATGCTGTTTGTCCTGACATCATCCATATAATAGCCCTTCATCACCTGTGGGCCTCTAACAAGCAGCTCGCCTTTCTCTCCTGCATTAACTGGCCTGCCATCTTCCGTGCTAACTATCTTGATGTCCGTACCATCAAGAGCATGGATGAACCCCTTCTTAGGATTATAATAATCAGAAATGCCAATCACAGGAGAGGTTTCTGTCATTCCATATCCATTCATGAGCTTAATCCCAACAGCTCTGAAGAATGAATCAACATCAGCTGGCATGCTGCCGCCTCCAGATATCCCGGCCTTGAATCCAGTTCCAAGCTTCTTCTTTATCTCAGAAAATACATACTTGCAAGCGAAAGCATTAAATGGCTTAAGAATAATATAAGGAAAGAAAGAGGACATCCTCTCGATGATTCTGCAGCCTCCCCTTACATGGCTTGTGGCTCCGATTACTCTCAGACGGTGGCTGCTGTAGGAGTCTGAGACCTTAAGAAAGAAATCAAACATAGCTCTTTTAAAATGAGGCATGCTCTTAAGATTCTGATATACACCAGCTTTGACTGTTTCCCAGATTCTCGGAACACTGCCAAGATACTGAGGATTGAGGCGCTGGAAATCAGTAAGCATTATCTTACCAATCGGCTTTGAATAGGCAATTGTATCTGTCTCAAATAGAATCAGATACTGCAGGATCCTCTCAAATGAATGCCATACCGGAAGAACAGATAGCCATATCTCACCTTTGCAGAAAGGAACAAGCTTATCAATGGCCTCCGTCTGATAGAGAATGCTGCTATGGCTTGTCACTACGCCCTTAGGGAGTCCTGTTGTGCCACTTGTGAAGATGATTGTCGCAGTATCATCTCCTCCACCAAGTGCAATCTGATGCTCTATATCATTCCTGACTGCTATATCATCAAGAAGAGAAAGCCCATGAGAGAGAATATCCTCATAAAAGAGAACTGAGCCATCATCAATTCCTGTCTTATCAATTGAGATTATTCTATCAATGGATGGAATCTTCCCTTTTATCCTGTTCACTTTATCAAGAAGATCCCTGTTCTCAACAATGACAATGCCAGCCTCGGTAAGCGACAGCATATGCTCTATCTCATATTCCATTGCATCCCTGCCTCTAGGCACATCGGCAACACCAAGCGCTAGGATAGCTAGATCAAGCGCCATCCACTCAGGCCTGTTATCAGAGAATAGCGCAACAGCATCGCCTCGCCTTACACCAAGCTCTCTCAAAGCAGCTGCAAGAGCTCTTACCCTCTCCTGTAGCTGTATATATGTAACAGGGACAAAAATTCCTCTGTTATCCTTTCCCAGCTGTGCAATCTCAAGAGGATTCTCTTTAACCCTCTCATCAAACATCTGTACTATGGTTCTATACATGTTTATTTATTATTACACTTTTACACTTTTTGTAAATATGTAAAATATTCTTTATTTTTTACATAACCAATAAACAGTTTTTACCTGTGCCTTACACTTAAACAATGCAAGAATCTTCATAAAATAAATCAGAAAAAAACAAATATGCAATTTTTTAATATATTCATCAAATAATATTTTTAATATCAATGTTTTACTAATATAAAAACGCAATAAACTGCGAAAAACATGAAATGCAGATTTTTAGCTTTTCCGCAATTTTATATATCATCTTCCCTTTTTACCTAAAAAATTAGTACACTCGGCGTATAGGAGAAAATGGCTATGAATGATATAACCTCACAGATTTATGAACATGTCATGAAAACAGATCCTGACCAGAGAGAATTCCAGCAGGCTGTAAAGAATTTCCTTTCATCTATAGATAAGGTAATCGATGAATTTCCAGAAGCTGTATACCATAAGGTACTCGACAGGATGGTTGAACCTGAGAGGACTATCATCTTCCGTGTTCCTTGGATTGATGATAACGGAAGGCTTCAGATCAATAGAGGATTCAGAGTGCAGATGTCATCAGCTCTAGGTCCTTATAAAGGCGGACTAAGGCTCCATCCTTCAGTAAACCTATCAATAATGAAGTTCCTCGCATTTGAGCAGGTGTTCAAGAACTGCCTTACAGGACTGCCTATGGGAGGCGGCAAAGGTGGCAGTGACTTCAATCCAAAAGGAAAGAGCGAGGCTGAGGTGATGCGCTTCTGCCAGTCATTCATCACAGAACTATATAGGCATATCGGAGCAGATACAGATGTACCAGCTGGAGATATAGGCGTAGGCGCTAGAGAAGTCGGCTATATGTTCGGCCAGTATAAGAGAATCACGAACCAGTTCACAGGAATACTTACAGGAAAAGGACTGGACTTCGGAGGCTCTCTCATCAGACCTGAGGCTACAGGCTATGGCCTTGTATATCTTTCAGATGCAATACTCAGTGACAGGAAGATGTCCCTTGAAGGCTCCACATGCATCGTATCCGGCTCAGGTAATGTTGCTCAGTATACAGTAGAGAAGCTGACTAAGCTTGGAGGCAAGGTAGTAACGCTCTCTGACTCTTCAGGCATGATCTATGATGAGGCAGGAATAGATGCAGAGAAGCTCAAATATGTGAAGGCTCTCAAGAACGTAAAGAGAGGCAGAATCAAGGAATATGCAGAGAAATACCCAAATGCCACATATATTCCAAGAGAGAATGGCACCCCTAATCCTATCTGGGACATCAAGGCTGACTATGCATTCCCATGTGCAACGCAGAATGAGATTCTGAAAGCCGATGCTGAGAATCTTGTGAAGAATGGCATAAAGCTTGTCGGAGAAGGTGCTAACATGCCTTGCTCAACAGAAGCCGAATCAATCCTTGTATCATCTGGCGTTCTTGTAGCTCCTGCAAAGGCAGCAAATGCAGGCGGAGTTGCAGTATCTGGACTTGAGATGAGCCAGAACAGCATGAGACTCCAGTGGACAAGAGAAGAAGTTGATCAGAAGCTCCAGGGAATAATGAAGAACATCTACAAGAACATCTCTGAAGCAGCAGAGACATATTCAGAAAAGGACAACTTCATCGATGGAGCGAATATCGCAAGCTTCATGAAAGTATCAAGGGCAATGATTGCTCAGGGCTACGTGTAAGATACAGCTCTCCAGATGGCCTTCCGGAAAAATATTCTGGAAGGTCTTTTTTATGAGCACTTGAAATTACAGCATTTTCAAAAGACAATGATACGAGTTTAGAGGAGTTCCAAAATGATCAGGCAAGGCTTTGATAGCAACCGCTATGTAGAAGAGCAGACAAGATATATTCTCGACAGAGTTAAGAACAGCGAAGGACGTCTATATATAGAATGCGGAGGAAAGCTTCTATATGATTTCCATGCATCACGTGTCCTTCCAGGATTCGATGCAAACAACAAGATGAAGGTATTCCAGTCACTTAAGGACCATCTTGATATAATAATCTGCATATACTCAGGAGATATCGAGAAGAGGAAGATACGCTCTGACTTCGGAATCAGCTACGATGCAGATGTCCTCAAGATGATTGAGGATTTCGCAAGATATGGGATCAATTGCGACAAAGTCGTAATCACAAGATATAGGAACCAGACAAGCGCAACGATATTCAAGGAGAAGCTTGAAAGACGCGGAATCAAAGTATATACGCATGCATCTACTCCAGGCTATCCTTCTGATATCGATCTAGTTGTATCAGATAAAGGCTATGGCTCTAATCCATATATCCCTGTGACAGCACCTGTAGTTGTAGTAACAGCACCTGGTCCTGGAAGCGGAAAGCTCGCAACATGCCTTAACCAGATGTACCACGAGGCAAAAATGGGAGGAAAGCCAGGATATTCAAAGCTGGAGACATTCCCTATCTGGAATCTTCCGCTCAACCATCCTGTAAACATCGCATACGAGGCTGCAACTGTAGATATCGGCGATTTCAATATGATTGACCATTTCCATTTAGAGCACTATGGGACAATCGCAGTAAACTACAACAGAGACCTTGAGGCATTCCCTCTTCTCGAAAAGATTCTAGAGAAGATAACAGGAGAGAAATGCCCTTACAAATCACCGACGGACATGGGAGTGAACCGCTGCGGCTTCGGCATCACAGATGATGAGGCATGCCAGGAAGCAGGAAGGCAGGAAATCATCAGAAGGTACTTCAAAACTCATACAGATTATGTATCTGGACTTGCCGATGATGCAACAATCCAGAGAATGGATGCGCTGATGGATAAAGCCGGAGTGAAACCTGAAGACAGGCCTGTGGTAAAGCCAGCAAGAGAGGCTCTGGAAACTGCGATTGAAAGAGGAAAGGGAAAAGACGGAACTGTCTGCTCTGCAGCAATAGAGCTTCCTGATGGAAGCATTGTAAGTGCTCATAACTCTACACTCCTGCATGCATGCTCGGCCCTGATCCTCAATGCGCTCAAGGCCCTTACAGGAATTCCAAAGGAATATGACATAATAAGCTCCGAGGTTGTCGAGAGCATCACACAGATGAAAAGGGATATATTGTCAGGAAAAGGAGTAAGCCTTAACCTCGATGAGACCCTGATTGCACTTGCTATGAGTGCAGCAGAGGATGAGAAGGCAAAATCAGCACTAAAAGCGCTTCCGCTTCTAAAAGGATGCGAGGTTCATCTTACACATATTCCATCACCTGGAGACAGCACAGGTCTGAGGAAGCTTGGAATCCAGTTCACAAGCGAGCCTGTATATCCAGCTAAGAACATCTAATTGAAAACGGGGGATTTAATGCAAGAGAGAGAAACACTTCAGTCAAGACTAGGCTTCATCCTGCTTTCTGCAGGCTGTGCAATCGGACTTGGAAACGTATGGCGCTTCCCATTCATCACAGGAGAAAATGGAGGCGCTGCATTTGTGCTTCTCTATCTTCTGTTCCTGGTTCTGATCGGACTTCCAGTGATGAGCATGGAATTTGCAATCGGCAGAGGCGGAAGGAATAACATAGTAGGTGCTTACGACAATCTGTCGGATGGCAGCAGAACCTGGAAGAACATAGGCTTCATATCATACCTTGGAAACTACATCCTGCTGATGTTCTATACAACGATAACAGGCTGGCTGCTCTACTATACAGGATCTTCCATCTCCGGGGTTTTCCAGACAGGAGCTTCAATCCCTGATTATTTCTCAGCGCTTATGGCTAATCCAATGAAGCAGATCCTATTCATGGCTTCAGCGCTGATCATAACAGCTTTCGTAGTTGCTGGCGGAGTTGCCAAGAGCGTAGAGAGGATTACAAAGATAATGATGTGCATTCTCTTTGTGCTTATGGTGTCGCTTGCAATATACTCATGCACACTGCCAAGTGCAGATAAAGGCCTGTCATTCTACTTAAAGCCAGACTTCTCAAAGATGGCAGAAAAAGGAATATTCTCAGTAATATATGATGCAATGGGACAGGCATTCTTCACTCTTTCCCTCGGAATCGGGGCTATGACCATATTCGGCTCTTATATATCCAGAGAGAGAACCCTTCCAGGAGAGTCTGTGAGGATTATCATCCTAGACACTATGATTGCCCTTCTATCTGGACTCATCATATTCCCGGCATGCTTCGCATTCAATACTGCACCCTCTGCTGGGCCTTCACTGCTATTCTTATCTCTTCCTGAAGTATTCAGAAAAATGGCTGGCGGAAGATTCTGGGGAACAATATTCTTCATTGCTATGTTCTTCGCAGCTCTCTCTACGCTGATTGCAGTATTCGAGAATATCGTATCATTCTGGATAGATAGAAAAGGCATGAAGAGAAGCAAGGCTGTATTGGTGAATTTCATAATACTGCTGATTCTCTCCATTCCATGCATTCTTGGCTTCAATGTGCTATCCGGAGTGCAGCCTATCGGCAAAGGAAGCACAATACTAGATGGAGAGGACTTTTTAGTATCGAACCTGATTCTTCCTCTTGGGTCCCTGATGATGGTTTTATTCTGCACATCAAAGCAAGGCTGGGGCTGGGAGAATTTCCTGAAGGAAGCTGATGAGGGAAAGGGTCTGAAGTTCCCTAAATGGCTTAGAATCTATTCCACTTACATTCTTCCTGTGATCATACTTGCAGTATTCATCATCGGCCTGATTCAGAAGTTTCTCTAGTTCACGAAAAGTCCATTTTACGCTATAGTTTCTAACTATCATGAACATCAGAGCAATTGCCGATAAAATCGGTCTGGATTATGAGAACATCATTGAGGATTTCTGCGGTGATGTAGCCGCACTTGGCAGCAAGCTTTCTGCATTCACAGAAACCTGCAAACTTGATGGACTGAAGACTGCCATGGAGAACAAAGACTATGATGCTGTGAGAAGCGAAGCGAAGAAAATCAGAAAAGCTGCAGAGAAAGTTGGACTGAAAGATCTTAAGAAAGTCGCAGAGCATGCAGAAGAAGCAAAAGATGACAAGCTCCATTCTGCTGTCTCATCCCTGATTCAGAAATATGAGGAAATAGCAAAATATCTCGATGCTGATAAAGCAGAGAACTGATTATAAACAACAATGAAGAGAGCCGGCTTAGGAGACCGGCTCTTTTTTGTTCATAACCTCAGTTCTTCTTGTAGGCATCCTCATGCACGCCGAATACAGCACGTCCAGATGGCTCATTCATCCGCTTGAATGCTTCATCCCATTCGAGGGCCTTAGCTGTAGAGCATGCTACGGAAGCTTCATGAGGCACGCACTTAGCAGCAGATTCAGATGGGAAATGCTTTGCGAATATAGACCTGTAGTAATATTCTTCCTTTGTTGCTGGAGTATTGATCGGGAATCTCATCTCTGCCATAGCAAACTGCGAATCACTTACAGCTTTATCTGTCATTTCCTTAAGAGTATCAATCCATGAATAGCCTACTCCATCAGAGAACTGCTCTTTCTGCCTCCATACAATCTCACTTGGAAGATAATCCTTGAATGCTTCTCTCACAATCCATTTCTCAATTCTTGGATTTCCATCTCTATCACGGCTCATCTTCACTTCTGGATTCTGTCTCATTGCAATATCAATGAACTCTTTATCAAGGAATGGAACCCTGCCTTCAACACCCCATGCTGCAAGTGCCTTGTTTGCACGCAGGCAGTCATAAAGATGAAGCTTGCTAAGCTTTCTTACTGTCTCCTCATGGAACTCTTTTGCATTAGGAGCCTTATGAAAATAGAGATAGCCACCGAAAAGCTCATCAGAGCCTTCGCCTGAAAGCACCATCTTGATTCCCATGCTCTTAATCACTCGTGCAAGCAGGAACATAGGAGTTGCAGCTCTGACGGTTGTGATATCATATGTCTCCAGATGATAGATGACATCATCAAGCGCATCCAGTGCTTCCTGGATTGTGAAATGGACTTCATGATGAACTGTTCCGATATATTCAGCAGCCTTTCTCGCTGCTATTAAATCTGGAGAGCCTTCAAGCCCTATAGCAAATGAGTGAAGACGTGGCCACCATGCCTCCTCTTTACCTCCTGTTTCAATTCTATTCTGAGCATATTTTGCTGTTACTGCAGCAATAACAGAGCTATCAAGACCACCAGATAAGAGAACACCATAAGGCACATCTGACATCATCTGCCTCTTAACAGCGGCTTCTAGGCCTTCTCTGACAGCTTCGACTGAACTAGGATTGTCTTTGACATTGCAAAAGTCTTCCCAATCTCGTGTATACCATTTCCTTGTCTCTCCTGTAAGCGAATAGAAATATGTGCCTGGCATGAATTCTGTGATTGTAGTACATACGCATTCAAGTGCCTTAAGCTCTGATGCAACATAGTAGTGTCCATCAGCATCCCATCCCTGATAGAGCGGGATGATTCCTATGTGGTCTCTTGCAACAAGGTATGCATCCCTATCTGCATCGTAGAGACAGAATGCGAATATGCCATTAAGGTCCTCAAGGAAGTCTGGACCCTTTTCCTTATAGAGTGCGAGAATGACCTCACAGTCCGACTTTGTCTGGAAATCATATCTTCCTCTGAATCTCTCTCTTATTTTCTGATGGTTATAAATCTCACCATTAGCTGCAAGAACAAGCTTTCCATCTGGAGAATAGAGCGGCTGCTTTCCTGAAAGCGGATCGACAATCGAAAGGCGTTCATGGGAGATTATCGCATCACTGCCTGTGTAAATGCCAGACCAATCAGGTCCTCTATGCCTGATCTTACGGGACATCGACAGAACCCTATCCCTATATTTTCCGCTATCCTGGTTTATCTCAAACATTCCTACAAATCCGCACATATCACACTCCTGGTCATTAAGAATGAAAAAAGGCGTACATCCCCTTTAGAGATGAACGCCTTTGTCCTGCCTCAGAATATCTTCTTTGATATTTTCTAGTCAACAATAATCAGCTAATTCGGATTGAGTATAGATCATCTTCAGACACACTAAGCCTGATCAGGCCCGGAGAAAGGCTGAGAATTACTGCATAGATGTCCCCGGATTCATCATAATGCACTGAAATATCATCAATCTGATCATCCTTTTCTATTCTATCCAGCCTCGGATAAACAGCACTGAGTGGGAATGCCCCATCTGCCATATCTATAGAGAGCACAGGCTTATCGCTATTCACTACTATATATATGCGAAGCTCCCCTCCTCCCTCTAGGTGAAATATGATGCTATCTGATGAATATCCATAACAATCGGGTTCTGTGTATTCTATTGCTCTTATCTTCTTTCCAGCAACCTTTGATTTTAATACCTCATCCATACATAGAAAATAATCGGAAAATATTTCTGCAGTAATGCACAATGCTGTTATTTTGTTATAATTACGTGAAAGTCAAAAAACAGGTAGGAATCATGCCCCCTGTTGGATGTACTATATAAATGGAGGTTTTCTATGATTCTTCATGTTATTGCCGAAGCCAATCGCTGTTTTGAATGCAAAAAGCCACTCTGCCAGCTAGAGGGCTGTCCTATACATACGCCTATTCCTCAGATGATCCATATGCTGAAAGAAGGAAAGCTCAGGGAAGCTGGAGATATGCTCTTTGCAAATAATCCGCTCTCCGTCGTCTGCTCTATCGTCTGCAATCATCAGATGCAATGCGAAGGCCACTGCGTACAGGGCAGAAAAGGCCAGCCAATCCACATATCATCAATCGAGAACTACATATCAGACACATGTCTGGACCAGATCAGGATTTCCATCCCTGAATGGAATGGCAAGAGAATTGCCATAATCGGAGCCGGCCCTGCAGGAATAACAGTTGCAATAGAGATGGCAAAGATGGGATATAAAGTGACAATCTTTGATTCAAAGGACAAAATCGGAGGTGTAATGCAGTATGGCATTCCTGACTTCAGGCTTCCGAAGACAATACTAGACCGCTATGGAAATCTCTTAAGGGAAATAGGCATAAAGATCCGCCCTAATACAACAATCGGCGGAGCTCTTGAGATCAAAGACCTCTTCAGGGATGGCTACAGCGCAATCTTCATCGGAACAGGAGTCTGGAGACCAAAGAAGCTCGGCATAAAAGGAGAGAGTCTTGGAAATGTCCACTTTGCAATTGATTTCCTTGCGAACCCTGATGCATATCATCTCGGAGACCATATTGCGATAATCGGCATGGGAAACACAGCAATGGATGTTGCAAGAACACTCCTGAGAAAAGGAACAAAGCATGTAACGCTCATCGCAAGAAGAAACAAGATTGAGGCAAGCGAGGAAGAAGCAGAATATGCAAGGCTGGATGGTGCAGAATTCATGTTTGCAAAGCGTGTGCTTGAAATAACAGAAGATGGACCTATTATTGATGACAACATCCTTGATGACAATGGAGCAATCATCGGAGAGAAGAACGAGCCTAAGCTGTATCCTGCAGACTCTACTATAATAGCAATAAGCCAGGGACCTAAGTCCAAACTTGTTAATACAACAAAGAACCTGCAGGCATCAAAGGCAGGCCTGCTGCTGACAGATGAGAATGGAGAGACCACATGCCCAGGCGTATTCGCAGCTGGAGATGTTGTACTAGGCGCTAAGACAGTCGTACAGGCTGTTGCATATTCGAAGAATGCTGCAAAAGCAATTGATGAATACGTGAAAAGCCTTCCAGAGGACTATATATCACCACTGCTTTCTGAGTGATTTCAGTGAAAAATGGGAGCTTCTGAATATCAGGGGCTCTTTTTTTGTCCTTAAACACAAATAAAATCGAACACTTACAAAGTATAATGTTCGTTAAAACATCTAAAAATATAGCAACTAATACAATTATCTTGCTACATTCAATAACTTTATGAGAAAATGTTTCTCATGGCTGATAATGAGCTTTCAGCGAAAGACAGAAAGTTTATAAAGGGATGGAGAGAATTCAACCCAACCAACCCAGAAGAACTATCTGACATTCGCATAAATGAGATTAATAATACAGCTGTGAATAAGAAGCTTGCAAAGAAGCATCTTATGAAAAGCAGCAAAGATATATCTACTACGACGTATGTTATACCCGTCAGTGATGGCGGTGCTGTAACTGGCTACTACTACTCATCGCCAAAGATAAGCGAAGAGACAGGGCTTGTTCCTCTCATGGTATTCTTCCATGGAGGTGGATGGATATTCGGCAATATGGATTTCTATTCCATATTCCTCCGCCATCTTGCAGAGGTGACAGAGTCTGCAATTCTTTCAATAGACTATAGACTTGCACCGAAATACAAATTCCCTGTAGCAATCGAGGACTGCTATGATGCCTTCCTATGGGCTGCCGAAGGTTCAAAATACTGGAAAGTCGATCCAGATAGAATCTATCTTGCAGGAGATAGCTGCGGTGGAAACCTAGCAGCATCAGTTGCAATACTTGCAAGAGATAGAAAAGGTCCATCAATTGCAGGGCAGATTCTTCTCTACCCGATTCTAGATGGCAGACTCAGGACACAGTCCCAGATGGAATTTGCAAACACACCTACGCTTAACACGAAAACACTTCAGTTCTATATCAAGAGCTATACCAGAGAGCCAAAGGATATACTATCTCCGATGCTCTCCCCCCTTCTTTCCCAGGATCTCACAAGACTTCCTCCTTCCCTTCTGATTGCCGCAGAACTGGACCCTCTTGTAGATGATTCAAAGCTCTACAATGAAGCCCTGCTGAATGCAGATGGCCAGTCAAGAGTCATAGTGAGCAAGGGCTCATTTCATGGATTCATGCCATTCAAGCATGGAAAAGGCAGAGAAGAAGCTGAGTGTGCAATAAAACAGTTCTTAAGTGGAAGATCGCTTGAGAATATACAGTTTGTAACGCAGAAGGAGCTCAAGAACACATCTGAGCATAGAGTCTGAAAAAAGATAGCTTGATGCAATTTAGCATCCTAGGCAGGAAAATCAAGGGGGGGACACCTTTCATAGGCTTATCAAGCTATCTTTTATAGCCTCAACAGCTACAGTTAATGTATACAACGTATTCAAAAGCTACGTCAAGTAAAATATACACATAGGCTATAACAGAATATTATGACAGACGAGAAGAGAAGCTATAACATGTCCAGGATAAAAGGGAGAGATACATCCATAGAGATAGCTCTCTCTAAAGCTTTATGGCATAGGGGCTTCAGGCTCAGACGCAACCAGAAAGGAATATATGGGCATCCAGATATTTCAAGCAAAAAGCTTAAGATTGCCATATTCTGTGACGGTGATTTCTGGCATGGATGGGACTGGGAAGAACGCAGAGATAAGATAAAGAGCAACCAGACCTACTGGATTCCGAAGATTGAGCATAACATGGATAAAGATGATGAGGTGAACCATCATCTCCTATCTCAAGGCTGGCTTGTGATCAGAGTATGGGAGCATGAGATAAGAAAAGACATCACCGGCACCGCCGATATGATCTCACGCCTGATAAAAGAAAGGGAAGAAAGCCTTTAGCTTTTCTGAAATCATAACTATAATCAGATGGGCTATGAAAGATAACAAGAGAGACCTTGGAAATGACAGAATCTGGCCTCTGCTGCTGGAGATGACCGTACCAACAGCTCTGGCTCAGCTTGTCAATGTCTTATATGCAATCATCGATAGAATATATATAGGGCACATTCCAGAAATCGGGACTCTGGCACTTGCTGGAGTCGGAGTTGCTGCACCTATCACTTCATTCATCTCATCATTTGGCATTCTGATCGGACTCGGAGGCGCACCTCTGATGGGAATGAGAGAGGGGCATGGAGAACATGATAGAGCTGAAGAGATACTATCTACAGCATTCTATCTGATCATAATACTTGCTCTCATTCTCTCGCCTCTTTTCATATTATTGAGAAAACCGATCCTTCTTGCATTCGGAGCATCAATGAATACACTGCCCTATGCATCTGGCTATCTTTTAATCTATACAGCAGGATCCCTCTTTGCAATCCTAGCTGTAGGACTCAATAGCTATGCGGTAAATCAAGGACTATCAGGAAAGGCAATGGCAGCACTGCTTCTAGGTGCTTTCCTGAATATTGCACTGGATCCCGTATTCATCTTTGTTTTCAATCTCGGCGTAAATGGAGCTGCAATTGCAACTATAATCTCTCAATTCGGATCTGCACTTATGCTATTCATCATCCTAGTGAGTCCCAAAGCAACAATCCGCCTGCGTTTCAGACAATTCAGAAAAAGCCTTATCCCTACAATAGTGAAATATGGTCTATCTCCATTCATCATCTTCGCAACAGACAGTGCGCTTCTGATCCTTCTCAATGCAATGCTCCAGCGCTATGGCGGAGAAGATGCAGATATGCTGATCACAGCAGCTACAATAGTTCAGAGCTTCTTCCTGACTATAACATGCCCTCTCGGTGGCATAACAGGTGGCACACAGGGGCTTCTCAGCTACAACTTCGGAGCTGGCAAGCTTGACAGAGTCAAGGAAATCCTAAGAAAGGAACAGGTAATTGCACTCCTATTTACAGTGTTCATGTTCATTCTTACAATGACATGCTCAGAGTTTTTCGCAAAGCTCTTCACAAAAGACATCAATATGATTTGCCTGAGTGCGAAGTACATGAGAATATATGCCTCAATGATCATTCCACTCTCTTTTCAGTATGTGAATGTGGATAGCATGACAGGAATAGGACAGATAAAGCTTGCACTGCCACTGTCTCTCTTCAGAAAACTGAGCTATCTTCTGCTTGTAATTGTGCTTCCACCTCTATTTGGAGCTCCTAGTGCATTCTTCTCAGAGCCAATCTGCTCTGTAATGGCTGCAATAGTAAGCTCAGTGACTCTGAAGATACAGCTTCCTAAGGTTTACAAGCAAAGAGAAACACAGGGTCTTATAATCTGAAAAAAAGATGAACATTTTTTCTTTTGTGCTATATAATCCAAATTAAAGGGGAAAACAAATGAAAAAAATTTTACCACTATTACTACTATTCACACTGCTTCTGTTCTCGGGAGTTCTAGTACAATAGTAGATAGAAATGATAAAGGGTAGGACCCAATAAATATAATCTAATTTACTTTTGCCTCAAATTCAAAAGG
>CAKQRI010000039.1 GCA_934271365.1 uncultured Spirochaetales bacterium | reverse complement strand
CTCTATATCCCTGACAAGGCGCTCAAGCTCATGAGCGCCCCAAGCGAAATCCCTCTGATATACAGGAATAATATAAGAATCTGAATTTATAAGATCCTTGATTCTGAGAACATCATTCATTTCAGCCACCTCTCGAAATCATTATCCCAATCTATCAGCTTAACGGGGCCTTTCTCGTGGAATGCCACATTCCTCATATCTCCGAGCTCCTTTCTGAAATCATATGAATAAACATCGTAAGGTGACATCGAATACAATATAGACGGCAGAATTGACTGAGGAGACAGAATATGTCTGTTAATCTTATCCCATGGGACAGAGGAATCCTTCAGCCGGAGAGAGAAGGCAAACCTGAAAAGAACAGGAAGAGAGATTCTCACTGCCTCTTTGCCAAATCTATCTAGCATAAGAAGCGAAAGAGATTCAAAGAGCTCAAAGCAGGAAATATCTGAAGGAGAATCAGAGCTTATATTGCGCATCAGAGATGGAAATGACAAAGATATAATAGACTCAAGCTCTTCTTTCATTCTCTGATAATAAAAGCATCTTTCAAAGAACGGCTTGCCATTCAGAATGCATGAAACAAGCGATTGCTGTGTGCTTTTCAGAGCTTTTACAAATGGATAGTCCAGGTTCTCCTCAATGCCCTCAAATGCCGATAGGCTCTGGAAAGAAAGAGGCGGTGCATAAACACCCTTAGTCCAGTAAAGAAGAGGATGCCATATAGAGAATAAGGAGGCAAGCCTATCTTTTCCAATACCTTCCCACTCTGCTATAACACGTAGCTTCTCACCTTCATTGCACTCTCTCATTGAGCATAGATGATAGGCTTTCAGAAGATCTGCAGGATCAAGCGAGACTCCGCGCTCTGATCCTGAATCAAAGAAGGAGAAGCTGTCTCGCATCTCCTCTATTTCAACAAGAGTGATGTATGTGCATTCTAAGAAGAATGAAGGAAACTGATTCTGATCAGAAAAAGAGAGTGCTCTCTTCACAGCCAGGTAATTCGCCTTAAGGGTTTTAAGCTCTCTCGCTGTCCACCTGCGCTCCAAATCGGGATAAGGCATGCCAAGAGCTTTTGAGATAAGCGATAACGTGATTAGACGGCCAAGGCCATCAACGCATTCACCTCTGACATAGACAGCAATTCCAATGGAATAGCTTCCCTTTCCTGCAGCCTCATTGATGTCCTTAATCAGGGTTTCTGTATTTCTCTCATTCCAAGTATAACGGACCTTGAACTGCGGAAGCTTCTTATCTTTCTGATATGAAAGAAAATCACGTACGCACAAATTCCTGACCTGAATCTTTCCCATAGCATAGAACATAGCAGAAAACACAAACTCATTAAAGGCATATGCTTTGCACTATCATAGATAAGGTGCTATTTTCTAAAACATGAAATCATTAGTGATCAATCCAGGTTCAACTTCAACTAAGATAAGCGTATTCGATAATAGATCTTCTTTGTTCACAGAGAGCATTTTCCATGATGCACCTCTCCTGATGAGCTATAAGACAACAAATGACCAGCTGCCGATGAGGCGTAATGTTATCGAGGATTTTCTCAAAAAGCATGACATGTCGCTCTCTGATATTGATATCTTCATAGGACGTGGTGGATGTGCCTATTCTCAGCCTTCAGGTGTCATGGAAATCGATGAAAGGCTGTATGTCGATACACGTGATGACAAGGGTGGCTCTGACCATCCTGCAAAGCTCGGAGTCATGCTTGCATATGAATTCTCTAAGGAATTCGGAAAGCCCTGCTACACAGTAGACCCAACAAATGTCGATGAGCTTCAGGATGAGGCTAGGATTACAGGAATAAAAGGAGTCTATAAAAGAGCTCAGTCGCATGTTCTTAATCAGAAAGGAATCGCAAGGCTCCACGCAGAGAGAATCGGGAAGAAATATGAAGAGTCATCATTCATCGTCTGCCATATCGATGGTGGAATCACAATAAGCGCGCATAAGAATGGAAGAATGATTGATGGAACAGAAGGGGCAGGCGGAGATGGTCCATTCACTCCTACTAGATTAGGTTCTATTCCAATAATGGAGACGGCTTTATACAGTGAAAAGCATCGAAAAGGCGAGCTCGAGGCAATGTGCTCAAGAGCGGGAGGCTTTGTAAGCCACTTCGGAACCTCAAATGCTGACAAAGTCCATAAGCTTGTTGAGGAAGGAGATCCTCATGCTGTTATTGTCTGGAATTCAATGATTTACCAGATAGAGAAGGAAATCGGAGCAATGGCAGTTGTGCTAAAAGGAAAGGTTGATAGCATTCTATTAACTGGTGGCCTTGTAAGATTCAGCGATATAATAGAAAGAATAAAGGCTGATACATCCTGGATTGCTGATGTCTCTGTCTACAAAGGCGAAGTTGAGCAGGAGGCACTCTGCTACTCTACCCTAGATGCAATCGAAGGAAAAAGAGAGATAAGAAAATATACAGGAAGGCCTGTATTCTCAGGCTATGATTGGGATAAATAGCATATGTACTTTGACTCGCACTTCCATTTTGAATCAATACAGGAAAAAGATCCATCATACCAGCTTCCCGAATCACTTATAGGTCTCGATGTTGCAATAGAAGCAGGTGATCTTGAGGACAGGATAAAGAGGATTGAGAAATGCAGGAATGAAGGAATCTTCCTTTCTGCTGGTTCTGGGCCATGGGCACTTGAAAGAGATGGATTCATATCAATAGATGATGAGATATCAACAATAGAGAAGGAAATAGAAGAATTTGGCACCGATGCTATCGGTGAAGCTGGCTTTGACAGATATTGGAATTATGGAACAATCGAGGATCAGAAAGAACTGTTCTATAATCAAGCAGAACTTGCAAGAAAATATGATAGAGCTCTAATCATACACTCAAGAGACGCGGATGATGAATTGGAGGAATCAATTCCCCATCTTGGAGATAGAGTCATATTCCATTGCTTCTCATCTGGCAAAAACCTGATGTACAAAGCACTCGACAGAGGTGCTTATATATCATTCTCTGCTAATATCTCATTCAAAGGCAGTGAAAAACAAAGGGAAGCTGCCAGACTATGTCCAATCGACAGGCTTCTATATGAAACAGATTCTCCATATCTTGCACCAAGAGACAAAGGGGGGAGAATCAATACTCCAGAGAGAACAGAATTCACGCTCGCCTACCTGTCAGAACTCAGAGGTGAAGAGAGGGAAAAGATAAAAGAGTCAGTTATTTCCAATTTCTATCGTGTATTAGGTTACAGAAAGAGCAAAGTGAAGAGGAATCTCTGAATTCTGACTCCTCATTGCCTCTTCGATTGCTTTATCCCAATCTGGAGCTATTGCTATGATCTTCTTCATCCCAGCAACTGAGGCAGCATCAATCCAGCTGAGATATATCCTCTGATCTGCCTGCTCTATGAACCGCAGTGCTGTCTCAGGTGAATAGACTATTATACGGTCTGCATCTGCAGCTGCTCTCTTTACATCTTCTATATTGACAGAGCTTATTCTTCCATCATATGGAATAAGGATAAGATTCTCATAATCCGCCTGTATTCTATCTGCAACAGAAAGCGCCATCTCATCATTCTCATCAAAAACAAATGCAAATACATCCTGTGTTTCAGATAATAGAGGAAAAGAGAACATCTCGTATTCATCAATGGAGAAACTCCTTTCTCCTCGTCCTATATATATCCCTCCTTCTGCATGTGCAGGGGGCAGTATGATTGATAAATCATATCCGCCATTTCTATATGAAGACTCTCTTAGAACAGAGGCTCTATATCCAAAAGAAAGGAATGATGGATGAGAAAGAGACTTCACATAATCATCTGGCAGATAATCATCCACAACAAAGGCAACATGAGGTCTGGAAAAGAAGAAAAAGACCAAAGCTGCAGCCAGAATGAACACAATAGCGATTGGAATTATCTTTTTCTTCATCAGCAAGATTTTAAAATACCCAATGCTTATATTCAAGAGAGAATCAGATACTTGAACTATATACCTGTTTTTTATCCAAAAATCATATGCTGCATTGAACAACGAGTTCTTTTTAGGTAAATTTGTAGCGATATAAAAAATAAGGAGGCTTCCCTATGATCAGCTATAAAGAATTAGGCTTAGTAAACACTAGAGATATGTTTGCTAAGGCAGTAAAAGGTGGATATGCCATCCCTGCTTATAACTTCAACAATATGGAGCAGATGCAGGCAATTGTACAGGCTTGCGTTCTGACAAAGAGTCCTGTCATCCTTCAGGTTTCAAAAGGTGCAAGAGACTATGCTAACATCAACATTCTCAGAAACATGGCTCGTGGCGTTGTTGAATATGCACACGAACTTGGATGCGACATCCCTATTGCCCTTCACTTAGACCATGGTGACTCATTTGAGACATGCAAAGACTGCATTGACAATGGTTTTTCAAGTGTAATGATTGATGGCTCTCATCTTCCATACGATGAGAACGTAGCCCTTACAAAGAAAGTTGTTGAGTATGCTCACAAGTTTGATGTAACTGTAGAAGGCGAACTTGGCGTTTTGGCTGGCATTGAGGACGAAGTATCTGCAGCAGTATCACACTATACAAAGCCAGAAGAAGTTGAAGACTTTGTAGGAAAGACAGGAGTAGATTCACTTGCAATCTCTGTTGGAACAAGCCACGGAGCTTATAAATTCACTCCAGAACAGTGCACAAGAAATAAGGATGGAATCCTTGTTCCTCCAGAGCTCAGATTCGATATTCTCGCAGAAATCGAGAAAAAGCTTCCAGGATTCCCTATCGTACTCCATGGCTCATCATCAGTTCCTCAGGAATATGTAAAGATGATCAATGAGCATGGTGGCAAGCTCAAGGATAGTGTTGGAATCCCAGAAGAGCAGCTCAGAAAGGCTGCTAAGAGTGCTGTATGCAAGATCAATATCGACTCTGACGGAAGACTTGCTATGACAGGCACAATCAGAAGGATCTTTGATGAGAAGCCAGCTGAATTCGACCCAAGAAAGTACCTCGGACCAGCTCGTGATGCACTGAAGGAAATGTACATGCATAAGAACATCGATGTTCTTGGTTCTGCAGGACATGCTCTTGACTGATAGTAAAGATAAGTGCTTCAGAGAAATCTGAAGCATTTTCTTCGTTTATAAGTCATAATTCTTTTGACACTAGTCTGTTATTTGTGCTAGTCTGTCGAAGTATGACTTGTCATGCATATTCTCTATGAGAAAATATAGACAGATTTTGCCTGTTGATTGGGAGTTTAATGGCTACAAAAGATTTAAGAATCAATCGTCAGATTAGGGCGCATCAGGTACTTGTTATTGATGAGAATGGTGTGCAGAGAGGCGTTATGAGCAACTATGATGCTTATAATTTAGCAGAAGAAGCTGGACTTGACCTTGTTGAGGTCTCTCCTAATGCTAATCCACCTGTCTGTAAGATTCTGGATTTCGGCAAATATCGCTATGAAATGGAGAAGAAGCAGAGAGAAGCGAAGAAGAACCAGACTGTTGTAAAAGTCAAAGAAGTCAGAATGCAGCCTAAGATTGAGAAACATGATCTTGAGACAAAAAGCAAAGCGATTGCTGAGTTCCTTGCAGAAGGAAACAAAGTCAAGGTTTCGGTTCGTTTCAGAGGCAGAGAGCTGGCTCATACTGAATTCGGTAAGATGGTTCTTGATAAAATCCTTGAGACTCTTACAGAGAATGGAGTATCATACAATTTAGATAAAGGGGCTCTCATGGAAGGGAAAATGATGTCCATGACAGTTTCTCCATCTAGGAAATAACCTCCGTACGGAGATTATAATAAGTAGCTTTTGGGGTTCTTGTTCCCAACGGCACTAATAGGAGGGCAATTAAAATGCCTAAGATGAAAACAAGAAAAGCTGCTGCAAAGCGCTACAAGGTTACCGGATCTGGCAAGGTCATGATCAAGAAGCAGGGTCTACGCCATATTCTCACAAAGAAGAGCTCTAAGAGAAAGATGAATCTTCGTCATGCTGGAGTTCTTGCCGACGTTGAAGCAAAGAGAGCAAAAGAAATGCTCCCTTACGCTTAATTAAAGAAGGAGTGAGAAAAAAATGCCAAGAGCAGTTGACGGAACAAAGAGAAAGGACAGAAGAAAGAAGATTCTCGACCAGGCTAAAGGCTATTTCGGTCGCAGAAGCACCAATACCCGTATTGCAAAGGACGCAGTTGCTAAGGCTGGTCAGTATGCATACAGAGGTAGAAAGGAAAAGAAGAGAGATTTCAGAAAGCTCTGGATTGCAAGAATCAGTGCTGCTGTACAGGCTGAAGGACTTAACTACTCACAGTTCATGCATGGCCTTAAGCTTGCTAACATTGATATGAACAGAAAAGCTCTCTCTAACATGGCCATTGAAGACAAGGCTGCATTTACAGCTCTTTGTGACCAGGTAAAGAAGGTTCTCGCCTAATTAATTCAAGGAGGCAATATGACCACAATTGAAGGAAGCAGATTAATCGCTAGCAGACTTAAGGCAGCTGCTTTAAGGGTACAGGAACTCAGAGATGAGATTTCAGACCTGAAAAAGAGGCTTGTCCTTGTTGAGACCCATAATGAAGAATTACAGGATCTCTTTGACAAGCTTAGTGCAGATCAGACAGCCCTCAATGAAGCTATTGCCTCTTCAATGGAAAATCTCGACACATCATTCGACGACAATCTCAATGCTTCTGAAAACGAAGAGATTGCTACAGCAGAAGATTTCGGAATCTCTGCAGATGAAGATGATGACGATGATTTCTTTGGCGATGACTTCTAGAAGTTGTCCAGATATCAGAAGGAGTCCTTTGAAGGGCTCCTTTTTTCATCACTACTCCCCTTCTCTCTCTTAGAAACCTGTGATAGAATCCTCATTGAACCTATAGTTCGGTCTATCACAAGCCTCTTGGAGCAAACCATACAAATGGGATCTATAATAGCTTTGCCGCATTGCTCCCGCCCTTTGGGTAAAACAGGGAACAGAAAGTGAGCAAACAAGGATCCCCCCCTTGAACAACTAGTTCAAGAGCAGTTGCGACCGTCTATAGGTTTTTCTTTTCTTTGATTTGCTGTTATTATATATTCATTATGAGAGAAGAAAAGCTAAGACAGATTGAATACATTTCAGTACCAGATAGCATCAAGAACGATCTTGGTGCATTCAAGCTTGATCCAAAGAAGAAGCTTCCAGTCCAGATTCCTGATGGACAGAGCCATCTTGAAGCAAAGGATCTGACTGTAGAGAACATAATCACAGGAATGCTCACAATCATTGCATATGATGAAGCACATCCTAATTTTGCGTATTATAAAAGCTTCATTGAAGCAATAGAGCCAACTCTTCCAGAAGAGCTCAATAAAGCAGCAATAGCTAAAGAACAGCAAAAGGACTATGATTTTGCAGAAGAGCTGTTCTTAGCTGTCTACCACATGCTGCCGCAGTCTGCATCATGCATTAATCTTGCAACACTTTATTCATACATGGCTGTTGATGCAAGAGAGAAGAAGGACGAAGAGAAAGAAGATGAATATCTTTCAAGAGCCAAGGCAACACTCAAAGATGGCTTAGTCAGATTCGGAGAGAATGAAGCCATACTTTCTGAGCTATCCTCATTTGAAGCATATAGGGGAAACCTCGAGGAAGCTAAGGAGTATCTTGAAAGATACATGCAGGTTGCAAGCGAGGGTGAAAGGAAGCAGGAACTCAAGCGTGTGCTTAAGGAAATAAAACTGCAGCTTGAATATGATGAGAAGTTCAAGGAAGCATATGATTTCGTAATGCTTGGAATGCCTGAGAAGGCCCTTGAATCAATCAACAGATTCATTGAAGGAAATCCTAAGGTCTGGAACGGCTATTTCATGAAAGGATGGGCACTTAGAAGTGCGAAACGCTATAACGAGGCAAAAGAAGCGCTTCTTGAATGCATAAAGCTGGGAGAATCAAATAGCGATATCTACAATGAGCTTTCCATCTGCGAACTGGAAAGCGGGAACAGAGAGCTTGCTAAGACATACCTTGGAACCGCAATGGATCTTGATGGAGAGAACCTTTCTGTAGTTTCAAATCTTGCTGTGCTCCATATGATGGATGGAGAGATGGATGAAGCAAGGGAAATGCTTGAAAAAGCAAGATTCCTGGCAGGCGATGACGCTCTTGTTAAGAATCTCATAGATGAATATGAGAAAGCAACAGGAGAGAAAATCGGAGAGCTGATCCATGAAGAGATTATCCATGATGACGAGGATGATAAGGATGATGATGGATACGAAAGAGAGCTTAATGAAATAAATAACCCAGATAACTCAGATGAAGACTCATCATGTTCCTGCGGTCATGATAATGGCTGTTCATGCAAGCATGACAATAAAGAAGAGCATTCATGCCACTCCTGCCACTGTGGTGATGATGCAGAAAAAAAATGAAATCAATCGAGGCACCTAAATGGAATACATATCTCAGAGTTCAGAAGAGACAGAAAAGCTTGGTGAGAAACTTGGAATGAAACTCAAGAAAGGCCAGGTAGTCTCACTTAGAGGCTCACTAGGAGCAGGAAAGACTGTACTTGCCAAAGGAATAGCAAAAGCACTTGGAATCAAGGAAGCAATAGTATCTCCTACATTTACCATAGTCCAGGAATATGATGGGGACAAAAAGCTATATCATCTGGATTTATATAGACTTTCTGGAGATGATGAATTCGAATCAATGGGCGGAGAAGAATTTCTATACAGTGATGGCATCACACTCATTGAATGGTCTGAGAAAATTGAGGATATGCTCCCAGATGATACGCTCTTTGTGAATATCTCAATCAATAATGACCTGAGCCGCACAATAGAGCTAAAAGGAGGAATCAATGAATATTCTCTCGCTTGACACTTCAACTCAGACGCTATCAATAGCGCTACAGACAGATAACAGCTATGAAGAAAGGCTCATCTCTGGAAATTTCTCACATTCTGAAGATCTCCTTTCTGAAATCGAATCAATACTATCAAGAGCAGGACTGATGCTTAAAGATCTGAAGCTTCTCATTGTTACTAAGGGCCCGGGATCATTCACCGGTCTCAGAGTCGGAATGGCAAGCTTAAAAGGAATATCATCAGCTCTCAACATACCTATTGTGTCAATTCCTACCCTTCTCTGCATTGAAAATGCAGCTGGATTATATAAAGGTGCAATAATCTCTGTCATAGATGCGAAAAAGAAGAAATTCTATCTGAGAATGTCCTGCAATGGAAATGTGATAGCTGAAGACAGAGATGGAAATGCAGAGGATCTTCTTCCATATCTCAAAGGCTATTATGAAGTGCTTGTTACAGGTCCCGATGCTGAAATATTCAGTGAAAAGCTGAAAGCTATTACAGATATTACGGTACTGACAGATACACTCTCTCCTAGGAATCTCTCAAGAAGCCTTATAAAACTAGGACTGGAAAAGCTGGAGAAAGAAGGTGCAGATGACATCGGAGAAGGTCCTCTGTATATACGTAGAAGCGATGCAGAAGAAGCACTGCTTTCAAAGCAAAGAGAATCTGCCAATGATTAAACAGAAGGATATAGTCATAATCGGCGCAGGACCTGCAGGACTTGCTGCGGCAATCTATTCTGCAAGAAATGGCTACTCAACACTGGCATTGGACCCAATGGGGCCTGGTGGTCAGCTGATGTTTATTGATGAGCTTGAGAATTATCCTGGTCTTCCCCCGATTTCTGGATATGAGCTGATTGCTGATTTCGAGAAACAGGCAGAAGCGTTCGGTGCAGAGATTGAATTCTCCGAAGTTTCTGCTATCAGAAAAGCAGATAAAGCAATCATCATCGCTTCAGACTCAGGAGAGATTGAAGCAAAAGCTGCAATCATAGCTACAGGAACCAGACATAAGCTCTTAGGAATTTCAGGAGAGAAAGAATACAAAGGCAAAGGCGTAAGTTACTGCGCCACATGTGATGGAGCATTCTTCAGAGGAAAGAAGGCAATTGTTGTCGGAGGCGGAGATACCGCGCTTACTGAGGCACTGTATTTATCTCGTATATGCAGTGAAGTTACGGTAGTGCATAGAAGAAGTGAATTCAGAGGACAGAGGATTCTTCAGGATAGATTAAGAAAGAAAGATAACATCCATTGCATTATGAATTCCAGCATTAAGGAGATTCTGGGAAACAGCAAAAATGTAACAGGAGTTCTGCTTGCTGATGGAAAAGAGCTTCAAACAGATTCTGTCTTCATATTTATTGGAACAGAGCCTAATACTAGCTTCATTAGCGGAATGATAGAACTGCAGAATGGCTATATCATCACAGACTCTGAGATGAGAAGTTCAGAACCGGGGATATTCGCGGCTGGAGATGTACGTAAAACACCGCTTAGACAAGTAGTGACAGCTGCATCAGATGGAGCAATAGCCGCAGAAGCTGCAGCTAAGTATATTGAATCACTCTGATTCGCGTTTCAGCTCTTCTGCTACCGCTTTGCATCATTAAGGCAGAAGAGCTTTTTTAATAAGATAAAAATTTCATCAGAGAATGACTGAAAATCTGATTTCTACCCTTTTTTACCACTCAAAAGTCTTTATTTAACAAAAATTGAACTTGCTTATAATAATCCAGACAGCGATAATTCTATATATGAATATCTTAATGGTTAC
Source organism: uncultured Spirochaetales bacterium (assembly GCA_934271365.1). Lineage (GTDB taxonomy): Bacteria > Spirochaetota > Spirochaetia > Sphaerochaetales > Sphaerochaetaceae > Ornithospirochaeta. Next base: position 5,121 of record CAKQRI010000039.1, on the reverse strand, counting down.
AAGCGAAACGGTTCCCTTCTCTAAATCCGGAGGTCTAGCAGATGTAGTAGGTGCATTATCTAAAGCTCTGGCTGAAATCGGAAATGAAGTCAGGGTAATGATGCCACTCTATTCATTCATAGATAGAAAGGGATTCAGGAAAACAGCAGAAGTTACTGTTGAGATGCTCGGAAAGAATGAGAATGCCATAATTCTGGAAAAGAAGCTGAATGGTGTCGTCTATTCAGCAGTTGCTCATCCATATTTCTCTGATAGAAAGGGAATATATGGAGATGACTCGTTCTCACCTTATGAAGATAACTGTCCCAGATTCATATTCTTCTCAAAATGCGTGGCAGAGTATATAAAAAAACTTGATAGCGAGCCTGATATTGTCCATATGCATGACTGGACAGCAGGATTTATCCCGTATTACCTAAAAAGGGCAAAAATCAGATCAAAGACTGTTTTCACTGTTCATAATCTAGCGTACCAAGGCATCTTCTCTATCTATGATGAAGTACTAGCAGGAGATGCCGTTTCAGAAAATGCTCTATCTGGCTATGGCGATGAGAAGCGCATCAATATGATGAAGGCTGGACTATTATCAGCTGATGCAATTACAACTGTATCTCCTACATATTCAGAAGAGATAAAAACAGAAGAGTTTGGATGTGGACTTGATGATATCCTCACAAGAAGAGAGAAAGATCTATACGGAATCATAAATGGAATTGATTACAGGGAATGGAATCCAGGAAAAGACAGATTCTTCTCTTCTCACTACTCCAGCTATAATCTCAGCGGAAAGGAAGAACTGAAGAAAGAAGTCATGAATGAATACGGCCTTATCCAGTATCTAGATAAGCCACTGTTTGCAATCATCTCAAGGCTGGCTGAGCAGAAAGGATTTACAGAGCTTCTCCTAGATGGTGATGAATCTGCACTCGAAAGTATTCTTAAGAAGAAGGACTCTTCATTCATTGTAATCGGAACAGGTGATGATCGATACTCAGATAAACTCAGAATGCTTGATGAAAAATATGATAACATAAGCGTTAACATCATATTCTCAAATGCTGCATCACATAGAATTGAAGGAGCAGCAGACTTCTTCCTCATGCCATCACGCTATGAGCCTTGCGGTCTCAACCAGATCTACAGCGAGCATTATGGAACTCTGCCTATTGCTCATAGAACAGGAGGACTGGCTGATACAATCATTGATATCGATGAAGATGGTGAAAATGGAACAGGCTTCTTATTTGACGGGCTTTCTTCTGATGCAATCATTGCAAATGCTGAAAGAGCTATCAGATTTTATAATAATGATAAGAAAAATCTATTGAGAGCAAAGAGAAGAGCGATGAGAATAGATTTCACATGGACAAAAAGTGCTGAGGATTACCTTGGATTATATAAGAAAATCAAGTAGAACAGGAGGACACATAGATGAATAAGAAAAACAACAAGAAAGCAGTTGCCATTGTACTTGGCGGAGGAAGAGGAACTAGGCTCTACCCTCTTACAATGGATAGATCAAAGCCTGCAGTCCCTTTTGCAGGTAAATATAGACTTGTAGATATTCCTATATCAAACTGCATCAATAGCGGACTGAGACAGATTTATGTATTGACACAGTTCAATTCAGCATCTCTCCATAACCATATTGCTAGCACATATCAGTTCGATCAGTTCTCTGGTGGCTTCGTCGAGATCCTTGCTGCAGAGCAGACATATACATCAGAGTCTTGGTACCAGGGAACAGCCGATGCTGTAAGAAAGAACCTGAAGCACTTCCATGATCAGAACGCTGACTACTATGTGATTCTCTCAGGTGATCAGCTATACAGAATGGATTTCTCAAAAATGCTGGAAGTCCATGAAAAATCAGGTGCAGAGCTTACCATTGCAGCTAAGCCTATCTCAAGGTCTCAGGCAACAGGTCTTGGAATCATAGGAGCTGACAGCAATGGATTCATCAAGAAATTCTACGAGAAGCCAGCGCCTGATATGGACCTCTCTGATTACAGAATCCCACAAGAGCTGATGAAGAACCAGCTTGGCAAAGATGTTGATTCATCTAATGAATATCTTGCATCAATGGGCATGTATATATTCAATGCCAAGACAATGGAAGAGGCTCTCAATAATGATAAGACAGACTTTGGAAAGGAGATCATTCCGGATATAATCAAGACAAAACCTGTTGCAGCATATCTGTTTGATGATTTCTGGGAAGATATCGGAACCATCAAGGCATTCTATGAGACAAACCTCAATCTTGCATCAGAAAAGCCTGCTTTCAACTTCTATGATGAGGAAATGCCTATCTATACACATCGAAGACACCTTCCTGCAACAAAGGCAAATTTCTGCAATATCTCATGTTCTCTTACAAGTGAGGGCTCTATTATCACAAATGCATATATTGTGAATTCAATCATCGGAGTAAGAACATTCATTGAAGCTGGAGCATCTCTCGATGGAGTTTACTGCATGGGTGCATCTCTATATGAAACCGAAGAAGAAAAGGCTGAGAATGCAAGGAAAGGCATTCCAAACATAGGTATAGGAAAAGCTACTATCATAAAGAGGGCAATCATCGACCAGAATGCAAGAATTGGTTCTAACTGCCGTATCGGCATTGATAATATCCCTAGGCCAGAAGGTGACTATGAAATGTATAGCGTCCATGATGGAATCATAGTAATCAATAAGAATGCCATCATTCCTGATGGAACTGTACTATAGGATAAAAGAGATGGTCCCTTAACCGGGACCATTTTTATGCAGTATCTTTTATTTTGCTTAAATCAATGCTAATAATAGATTCATGCAGAGAGCCATTGATTTCACAGAAGGGAACATAAAGAAAGATATTATTCTTTTTGCCATTCCTCTGTTCATCGGTAATTTATTCCAGCAATTCTACAATGCTGCAGACTCTATAATTGTAGGTAATTTCATAGGTCAGGAAGCTCTTGCATCTGTATCATCTTCAGATCCTCTCACAAATCTGCTGATTGGATTTCTCAATGGGATGGCTATTGGTGCAGGAGTTGTAATTGCAAGAGCCAAGGGAGAAGGAAACAGCGAAAAAATAAGAAAGGCTGTTCATACAGATATTGCCCTTGCACTTCTATCTGGATTGCTGCTATCAATATTTGCTTTCACATTCACTCCATCTATACTGCGCATGATGAAAACACCGCAGAATATAATGGAAGGTTCTATTAAATACTTCAGAATATATTCTGCAGGTCTTATATTCACACTGCTCTATAATGTCCTGATGGGAATAATGAATGCTGTAGGAGATAGCAGACATCCGCTTTACTATCTTATTTTCTCTTCTATTCTGAATGTAATTCTGGATCTGATCTTTGTTGGGCTCCTGCATTTCGGGGTTGGGGCTGCCTCTCTTGCAACAATCATAAGCCAGGCTGTATCTGCTGCTTTGAGTCTTACAAGGCTTATGAAAATCAACGAGGATTACAGAATAAGGATTTCAGAAATACGCTTCTCCAGACCGGAACTTAAGAGGATAGTCTCAAACGGCTTTCCATCTGGAATACAGAATTCAGTAATCAACATTGCAAATATAGTCGTTCAATCAAATATAAATGCATTCGGATCTGCTGCAGTTGCTGCATCTGGCATATTTGTGAAGCTAGAAGGATTTGCATTTCTTCCTATCACATGCTTCTCTCTTGCCCTATCAACATGCGTTAGCCAGAATATCGGAGCAGGAAAAAACGAGAGAGCAAAATGTGCGGCAAGGTTCGGCATTGCAGTTCCTTCCATTTTATCAGAGATTCTTGGAATCTTATTTCTAGTTCTAAGCCCAAAGCTAATCTCATTATTCAATAAAGACCCTGAAGTTGTAAGAATGGGTTCGGACAGAGCTAAGATTGAATGCTTATTCTTCTGCTTTCTGACAATTTCACATTGCACAGCAGGTATTCTGAGAGGTGCCGGAAAAGCTGTTATACCAATGGCAGTAATGCTATCTATATGGTGTGTATTCAGAGTCATATATATAACTCTTATGCTTCATATCTTTCCAAGAATTGAAGTCATATATACAGCCTATCCTGTCACATGGACAATTTCAGCTGCTATATTCATCATCTATCTTCTGAAAGCTGATTGGCTAAAAGAAAAACACGGAGTCATATAAGTGCACTACGTCAAAGCGAAAAGCATCCTATCTTCAAGCAATGGCATGAATTTATACCGAGGCTGCACTCATGGCTGCATATACTGTGATTCAAGAAGTCTATGCTATAATATGAATCATCAGTTTGAGGACATAGAAGTCAAAGAAAATGCAATCGAGCTTTTAGAAGATAGACTTAGGAGAAAGCGTACTAAATGCATGATAGGACTCGGATCCATGTCTGATCCATATATGCCGATAGAAAAGAATCTTCGCTATACAAGAAAGGCTCTAGAGACAGCATATTCTCATGGTTTTGGATTCACTCTGATAACAAAATCTGATCTTGTACTCAGGGATATCGACCTATTTAAAGCAATAAATGAAAAATCGAAATGCGTCATTCAGATGACTCTTACAACATATGATGATAACCTCTGCAGGATAATAGAGCCCAATGTATCTGTAACATCGGAAAGAGTAAAAGCTCTTAAGACTCTTAAAGATGCAGGAATTCCTACTGTCATATGGCTAACACCTATATTGCCATTCATCAATGATACAGCAGAGAATATAAAAGGGATAATTGAATATGCTAAGGATGCCGGAGTATATGGGATAATATGCTTTGGAATGGGACTGACACTGCGAGACGGAAATAGAGAGTACTTTTATAATGCACTTGATAAAAGCTTTCCTGGTATCAAAGAGCGATACATGCAAGAATACGGAATGAAATACATAATAGATAGTCCAAAGAGCTATGAATTGAATAGGCTCTTCCACCAGAAAGCTGAGGAATATGGAATTCTTCATGATAATGATAGGATATTCAGATATCTTTATGAATATGAAGAGAAGAATGAGCCAAAGCAGCTGATGCTTTTTTAACTGAAAAAAGGACGCCATAATGATGTGACCCCCAGAAATTGGACAAAACCAATTTGGGGGTTAATTTTTTGAAACTAACAGATGAAGAA
>CAKQRI010000038.1 GCA_934271365.1 uncultured Spirochaetales bacterium | reverse complement strand
ACAGCTCTTAGCTCGATATTTGACCAGCACAGGGCTTTCAGTACCCTGCACTGTCCTTCAATAGAATCAGAAGCTTCATCAGCGAAGCCTCCAAGTCTCAGCTTATCTATCATATCAGTACTCCAGAGGAAGCTTCACAGTCTCGCCACCATTTCTGCTTGACTTATAGATTGCTTCGATTATCTCTACAGCCTTTCTTGCCTCATATCCATCAATCATTGGCTTTCTGTGGTTTCTTACAGCATCAGCAAAATCTCTAATCTCAAGCTTGTGACCTTCATAGCCTAGTGTTGAAGGATCTCCAGCACCGCCATTCTGAGCACTTTCCTTTCCAATATACTTTCTTACAATTTCTTCATCTTCGGCAGTAGGATTCTTCATCTCCCATACTTTGAGGCTTTCCTCTTCCATGAGGATTGTTCCTTCTGAACCGCAGATTTCAATTCTCTTTAAGAATCCTGGCCAAGCGCATGTTGTACCTTCAATCATTCCAAGTGCACCATTTTCAAATACACATGTTGCAACTGCAGAATCCTCGACCTCGATTCTCTCATGTGCAACGGTTGCACAGCGGCCTGAGATTTCCTTTACAGGACCCATGAACCACTGTAGAAGGTCAATAGCATGGATAGACTGATTCATCAGAGCTCCACCACCATCGAGTGCCCATGTGCCTCTCCATTTACCAGAATCATAATACTCCTGGCTTCTGTACCACTTTACCTGAGCATCTGCCATTGCAATCTTTCCAAGCTTCCCTGATTCAATTGCCTTCTTAATCAGCTGAGGAACCTCGAAATATCTTGAGTGGAAAATGCCTCCAAGAATTACATTCTTTTCCTCTGCAGCCTTGATTATCTTATCTATTCTTTCAAGAGTAATTTCGATAGGCTTTTCTACAAGAACAGCCTTTCCAGCATTGATTGCAGCAAGAGCTCCATCCATATGAAGACCTGATGGGGTAGCAATTGTCACTGCATCAAGCTCTGGATCAGCAAGGAATTCATCAAGGTTATCATAGCCGCGGCATCCGAATTTTTCTCCAAATGCTGCAGCTCTGCCTGGAACAGGATCATATCCTGCAACTACTTTTGAACCTTCGATTTCCTTAATAGCTTTTGCATGAATCTCACTGATCATGCCGCATCCGATCATTCCGAATCCTATAGTTTTCATTAAGCTGTCTCCTTTTTCGAGAGTGTAATTCATTCTGTGGATATTTCCTCCTAACTAGACAGACGAAAGGAAATAATCTGCATCTGAAGCTATATTCATGCAGAGAGACGCTGTCTGCAGATATCGCTTGCAGAGCCTTTGTTTCCTGCTGATAATGTTATATTCTCTGGATAGGATATGTCTGGATTTCTTTTTGTGTGGTAACTAAGCTATAGAGCCTTGCATGTCCTTTTTCAATTTCTTACCTGCTGGCTCCAATCAAATTCCCAGAAGAACCTAAAAAGAATGAGAAAGTCATGCAAGAATACTACGGATCTTTTCTAGCGCTGCATATCAGAGACAAGATGGATGCGTATTGGCAGTTTCTCTTGCTATTCTTGCTCCTCAATCGCTGTGAGGCTTTGATAATCTATTGCTATTTGGACCAATGGATGTTCAGGTAGCAGTTTAAGTATTACATTTTCTTAATCATATGCTATTGTTAACCTTATATGAATTCTGCCGTTATTGCTAAGACAAATATATTGAACAAAAAGCTCAATAAGCTGATGCCTGTGCTTACTCCGCTTGCTGTTATTGCGGGGCTTATTCTTGGAAGCCGAATTTCCTGGATGAAGCCAGCTGTTACATATCTGTTCGCCTGCATGACCTTTCTTGGCACAATGAAAATCAGCATAGGTGAAATAGGAGATACGCTGAAAAAGCCGGCTTTCATATTAGCTTTCGCTCTTGGTAGCTATATAGTAATGCCAATTATTGCAGAGCTTGCCGGTATTGCATTCTTCCATGGAGATAAGAACCTGATCAGTGGCTATAATCTCCTTAGGGCAATTCCGACTGGTGTAGTATGCACTATATGGACAGCAATATTATCTGGCAATCTTGCTGCAACTCTTGCAATACTGCTTCTAGATACTCTTCTTGCGCCTATCCTGACGCCTTTGATTCTCCGCATCTATACAGGAGAATCAATCGCAATTGATTCATTCGGAATGATGAAGTCTCTTTTTATCATGGTCCTGATCCCGTCTGCTCTTGCTCTGATTTTCAATCATTTCTGCAGGGACAGAATAGAGAAGGAACTAGCTCCTCTATCCAATCCTATCTCAAAGCTCCTGCTTGTATGTGTCATTGCAATAAATACATCAAAGGTTGCAGACCGGATTATAGAGAATCTATCCGCATCATATCTCCTGATAGCCTTTGTGAGCCTTCTTGTTGCAGCTTTAGGGTTTCCTATTGGATATCTGTTATCCAAAGCCTTTATGTTATGTTCATCAGATAGCATCTCTGTCACTCTGACGATTGCAACAAGAAATGTAAGTGCTGCACTTGTCCTTGCAATTGCCTTTCTTCCGCCTTCTGCAGCTTTACCTGTAATATTCTGCATAGTATTTCAGCAGAGCCTATGTGCTGTGATGGGCAATCTTCTCTTCAGGAAGGAAGAGACTGAATGAATCAATTGGAAAAAAGCGTTTAAAGGTACTATTATCTATATATTATGCGCTACGAGGACATGGAATATCTCAATTACAAGAATATAATCGACTCGATTGAAGAGGTTGATGATCCTACTCGTGCCATTATTGCGAAAGAACTTGGGCTTTCGAGGACTACGGTCTCAAATGTTGTCAATTCACTGATTGAGAATGGAATTGCAGAAGAGACAGAGACCGCAAAATCCTCCCGCGGACGGCCTGGTCTGAAGCTTAAGTTCACAGATAACAGGTGGTTTGCTCTTGGTGCAGCATTCTCTTCTGATTCATGGTCTTATGTCCTTGTAGGACTTGATGGTACAATTGCGGATAAATATACGACGCCATCTGTTACTAATTTCACACCAGAAGGACTCCTTTCCACTCTTATTGCGGGGCTTCGGTTCATGATCACCAGATCAAAAGGCTGGATCCTTCCAGCAATAGGTTTGGGGCTCCCCGGTATTGTAGATAGTGAAAAGGGCTGCATCCTCAGGGCAAATGACTTAGGCTGGCATAAGACTATCAATGTATCAGAGATTGTTGAGAGAGAACTTGGATACAGAGTGTACTGCATTAACAGATATACAACATCTGGTCTTGCTGAATACAGATATGCCAATGCAGAGAAAGAAAAGAATATGATTTACATAGGTATCGGATCAGGAATAAGATCGGCAATCTTTGTAAATGGTTCTCTGCTTACAGGGACAACTTATACTGCAGGCAGGATTGCGCATCTTGTCATCAATCCCAACGGGCCACTCTGTGACTGTGGAAAGCATGGATGTCTTCTTGCTATGGCAAATGATAGGGCTCTGCGTCAGAATGCACTTGAGATACGACGCAGAATAGAGTATTCAAAGTCAATCTTAGCATCACTTCCAGACGATGCCATCACATCTTTTTCTGTCGCAGAACTTGCGGATGATGGAGATGAGTGTGCAAGAGCAGTGATGAAGTCAATTGCATCTCCATTAGCAAAAGGACTTTCGATTCTTGCTGATATAATCAATCCTCGTAAGATTGTTATAGGCGGTCCTATCGGCTACAACTCCCGATACCTTGTTGATGAGATACGGAGCAATTTTGATATCCTTGCAGCAGATGAACCGTATAAAGGACTTAAGATAGAGCAGGGCAGACTAAAGGAAACAGGTGCAGCTCTTGGTGCTGCGACGCTTGTTCTTCAGAATAAAGCAGAGCTTCTCTATCGTACAATTCCATCAGGGAATTTCAGATAGAATTCTCTTTTTTTGCATTAAAAATAATGAAACATTATTTCGTAATTTTAAATTACAAATAGTAATTATATGTAATATTTATAAATAAAATAATTTGTAATTTAAATTGACAAAATACAACTCTGTGATAGCATATTCTTTAAATAGGAGATGAAAATGTCCAGAAAGGTTGGTTTTGGAATAATTGGTCTTGGTGTTATTGCGGAGACTCATATAAGAGCAATCAATAATAATGACAATTGCCAGTTCATCGGAGCTTTTGATATGGTTCCCGGAAAGGCAAAGGCTTTCTGTGAGAGAAATGGAGAAGGCATTCCTTATGAGGATCTGGAATCATTTCTTTCAAATCCAGATATTGAAGTTGTTACTATTGCAACTCCTTCTGGCTATCATCTAGAGCCGGCTCTTGCTGCGATTGAGCATGGAAAGCACGTGATAATCGAAAAGCCTATGGAGATAACCCCTGAGCGCGAGAAGATGATTCTTGATGCAGCTGAGAAGAAGGGGGTTATAGCAACCGGTGTATTCCAGTCAAGATTCTATGAAGCTCCAATTCTTATTAAGAAGGCAATAGATGAAGGTCGTTTTGGCCGTCTGACACTTGTGGATGCGCAGGTTAAATGGTTCAGAAGCCAGGAATATTATGATTCTGGTGCATGGAGAGGAACCTGGAAGGTTGATGGTGGCGGTGCGCTGATGAATCAGTCAATCCATGCAATTGATCTTCTTCAGTGGTTTGCGGGAAAAGCAGAAGAAGTTCAGGCTTATACGGCAACTCTCAGCCATGAGAGGATAGAAGTTGAGGATACAGGTGTTGCTGTTCTTAGATTTGAAAATGGTGCACTGGGTGTGATAGAAGGCTCAACTAGCGTATATCCAGGATTCCTTAAGAAGCTGGAGATCTGCGGAACAGAAGGTTCAGCTGTTCTTGAAGAGGAATCTCTTAAGACATGGGCGTTCAAAGAAGAGAGGCCAGAAGATGCTGAGATCAGAAAGGAGTTCTTCGATAGAACCACTGCTGGTGGCGGTGCATCTGATCCAAAGGCAATAAACACGCTTGGTCATGAACGTGAATTCAAGGATCTTGCAGATGCAGTAATCAATGGCAGAGAACCAGCTGTTAGCGGCGAATCTGCAAGTGAGGCTGTCAAGATCATCACAGCTATATATGAAAGCGCACAGACTGGTCATCCAGTCAGAATAAAGTAATCTTTTCTGAAAAAAAGGAGATAAATATGAAGAAAGCATTAACAATCATGCTTGTAGTCGCTGTTTCAATGGTAGCTCTCTTTGCTCAGGGAGCAGCAGAAACATCTAATTATCCAACAAAGACAGTTGAGGCAACAGTAGGCTGGTCAGCAGGTGGCGGTGGAGATATTGTATTCAGAGCTCTTGCAGAGGTTTTCCCTAAGTATGCAAATGGCCAGACAATGGTAATAAAGAATGTGCCAGGTGCATCTGGTGTTACTGGTGCTATTGAGTTCCTAGATGCATCTGCTGATGGCTATTCAATCATGCACTGGAACAACGCAACAATGGCAAAGACACATTTATCATCAACACCTATCACAGGTGCAGATACATTCAAGACTGTCTGTCAGGTAGTATCTTCATACAACTACATCGTTGTTAAGGCTGATTCTAAGTATAAGACTCTTGGTGATCTGATTGCGGATGTTAAGGCTAATCCAGGAAAGATTACTTGCGGTAATGCTGGCGCACAGGGTGGAAACCATCTTGCAGCACTTCTGTTCGAGCAGGCAACAGGACTGAGCTTTGTACATGTTCCATATTCAGGTGGTGGTCCAGCTATCACAGGTCTTCTTGCTGGTGAAGTTGACTGCGTAATGGCTAATGCTCCAGAAGGCATTGCAAACGTAGAGAACGGACAGCTGAGAATTCTTGCAGTATTCTCAGAGAACAGATATTCATCATTCCCAGAGGTTCCAACAGCTAAGGAAGAAGGTATAGACTGCATCCTTCCTCAGTGGAGAACAGTAGTTGTTCCTAAGGATACTCCTGATTCAGTTGTAGAGAAGCTTGCTTCAATCATCAAGCAGTGCTGTGAAGATAAGACATTCGCAGATAAGATGGCAAGCCTCAGTGTAGAGGTCACATATAAGGGACCAGCTGATGCAACTGCATTCATGAAGAGCGAAGATGCAAGATTTGCAGAGCTTGCAAAGACACTCTAAGTCTACAGAAATCTTCAGAGCCGGGGATGAGTAGTCCTCGGCTTATTTTTAAATCCAAATATAGGAGAATTTAATGAAAGATACAAAAAAGGCTGCTGATTTCTGGATTGCTGTTCTAGTAATCGCTCTCAGCATCATTTTCTTCATACAGGCAGATAGAATGCCTGATTCAGATAGAGGCATTGGACCAGGTGATTATCCTAAAGTCATATGCTATGTGCTTTTTGCACTAGGCGCAATACAGCTTATTACGGTACTGGTAAGAAGCAAGGGATTTCCTCTTATTGATTTCAAGAGCATTAATACCAGATATCTTCTCCGTGCTCTGATAATGCTGTTGCTTACGCTTCTGTATTATAAGCTTGTGAAGCCGGTGGGATTCCTGCTTACAACCCCCCTTTATCTTTTTGCGTCTTTCATTCTTTTTGGCTACAAGAAGAAGGTTAAGGCTGCAATCATCGCAATTGTATTCTCTGTGGTTGTGTATTTCCTGTTTACAAAAGTATTCCTGGTCATTCTTCCAAGAGGAATATTAGGGTAAGGAGTAGCTATGTTTTCTAATCTTATGGCAGGATTTGCCAATGTGTTCATGCCTTTCAATTTCCTGATGGCTGTATTTGGAACAGCAGTAGGTGTTGTTGTTGGTGCTCTTCCTGGTCTTAGCGGATCAACAGGAATAATCCTTCTTCTGCCGCTTGTATACAGGCTTGATCCATCCGCATCCCTTATTCTGTTATGTGGGCTGTTCTGTGGAAGCATGTATGGCGGCTCAGTTGCTGCTATTCTTCTGAATACTCCGGGAACGCCTTCTGCCACAGCAACACTTCTTGATGGATATCCGATGAATCAGAAAGGAGAGGCTGGACGTGCTCTTGGCATCTCTACCGTATCGTCATTTATCGGGGGCCTCATCTCTGCAATCTGTCTTGCACTCATTGCGCCACAGCTTGCAAAGGTTGCGCTTTCATTCACATCCCCAGATTTCTTTGCTCTCTCAATCTTTGGCCTTTCAATTATGGCCTGTACTGATAAGAATGTTGTTAAGGGGCTGATCTCTGGTTTCCTTGGCCTTCTTATTTCTACTATCGGAGTAGATAGTGTTGCTGGCATTGATAGATTCACATTCGGAAACTATCGCCTGATGAGAGGCCTTCAGCTTCTTCCAGTGCTTATCGGAGTATTTGCTCTCAGTGAAGTCTTTGTGATTGTACAGAAGGGCGGAGAAAGAGAAGGTGCAGCATCGAATCAGAAGCTTGGAAGAGTTATTCCTACATCTGAGGATTTCAAGGCGCTGATTCTGTCTGCAATCATTGGCGGATTCATTGGCGTTTTCATCGGAATTATCCCTGGAACAGGCGGTGCAATCTCATGCTTCCTTGCATATCAGGTTGCTAAGAGAGTCTCTAAGCGTCCAGAACTGTTCGGAACTGGTATTCCAGAAGGAATTGCGGCTCCTGAATCATCAAATAATGGAACAACTGGAGGTGCGCTTATCCCTATGCTGTGCCTTGGAGTCCCTGGTGATACCGTTACATCTGTAATGCTTGGTGCTTTGACTTTGATCGGCGTCAAGCCAGGTCCACAGCTCTTTGTAGAGCCAGAGGGAATAACGATTGTATATGCAATCCTTGCGGGAATGATTGTCATCCAGTTCATTATGCTAGCCGTTGGACTTGGATGCGCTAAAGTCTCTCCATATATACTGAAGATACCTCAGACGCTTCTCCTGCCTCTGATTGCAGCTCTCTGCATAGTTGGTGCTTATTCGAATGCAAATAACCTGTTTGATGTGCTTGTTGCAATCATCTTCGGTGTAATCGGATTTGCAATGAAGAAATTCGGCTATCCTGGAACTCCGCTGGTTCTGGGAATTGTCTTAGGTCCTATTGCTGAGGCAAATCTCAATAGAGCGCTGATTCTGTCAGGTAACAGCTGGATGACATTCCTCACACATCCTATCTCGTGCATATTCCTTATTACATCTCTTATCATCATCGTCTACTCGATAATCAAGAACATTAAGGATAGCTCAGCAAAGAAGGCAAAGACTGCTTAAAAAAGGAAAGATTAATGAATAAAGAATTAGAAACAAAGCTCGGCAGAGTCCGGGCTATGATGAAGAAAGAAGGTTATGATGCTGTATTCTGCAAAGGGCAGGATAACTTTGCATGGCTCACATGCGGAGGAAGAAACTATGTAGGCATGGGAGCTACAGGAAACTGCGGTCTCCTGATAACAGCTGATTCACTTTATGCCATTACAAACAATATTGAAGCACCAAGAATGATAAAGGAAGAGAAGATTGAAGAGCTTGGCTATAAGGTGCTTTATGGCACATGGCATGATAACTCTTTTGAGAAGAGGACTATAGAGAGCCTAGTGCCTTCTGGAAAAATAGGCTATGACACTGGAAATGCAGCAAAGCAGATTCAGCTTCTCCGCTTTGATCTCACGGAAGAGGAAATCGAGAGATACAAGAATATAGGAGAGGATGCTTCATGGGCGATGGAAGAAGCTGCGGCTTCTATAGAGCCGGGAATGTCTGAATATGAGATAGCTGCAGATATCATGGCAAGAATGGAAAAGAAAGGTTTGGAGATTCTTTCATGCATGGTTGCATCTGATGAGAGGATTTCAAGCTATCGCCATCCGCTTCCAACAGCGAAGAAAGTAGAAAAGAGAGTGCAGGTTGGCGGTAATTTCAGAAGAAATGGCCTTGTGATATGCCTTACTCGCTATGTCAATTTTGAAAAGCCATCTGAAGCTCTACTGAAGCAGTATGAGGATAATCAGATTATTGACTGTACATATATGGCTGCTTCACGTCCTGGTTCATCATTTGTCTCTGCTCTGGAAAAGGGCAGAGAGAAATATGCAGAACTTGGATATGCAGATGAGTTTGATAAGCATCACCAGGGAGGCCCTATTGGCTATCAGGGGCGTGATTACAGGGTAGGCTTTGATACTCCAGGGCTTATTGCTGATCATCAGGCTTTCTGCTGGAATCCTTCTATTACAGGTACAAAGAGCGAGGATACAGTGGTCTCCACTGCTGATGGAATCATTCCAATTACAAAACCGGTACTGTTTCCTGTGAACAAGATTACAGTTGATGGAATTGATTTCGAGCGTCCAGCAATTCTTGTTAAGTGCTGATTCAATTGATTTCTGCTAAAGAAAATGCCAGCTACTTTAATTGGTGGCTGGCATTGCTTTCTGAATAGTTCTTATATCAGATTTCCTTCCAGGCCCTTCCATAGAAGGAATCGAGGTAAAGCTGCTTGATCTGGCTGATCAGAGGATAGCGAGGGTTTGAACCTGTGCACTGGTCGTCGAAAGCCTTAACTGAAAGCTCATCAACAACAGCGAGGAATTCATTCTCATCTACACCCCATTCCTTGATTGAAGCTGGGATATTGAGCTCTTTCTTAAGCTTTTCAATTCCTTCAATGAGTGCCTCTACTTTCTCTTCCTGACTCATCTTATCTGTTGTTACAACGTATGGTGTATTCTTCTGATCATTTACAGCCATAGCAATGTAGTCAGCAGCTCTTGAGTACCTTGAAACTACAGATGGGAACTCATACTGAGGGAATGCAGCCTGCTTTGTAGGATTATCATTTGCATTGAAGCGTATGATATTTGTAAGCAGCAGAGCATTTGCCATTCCATGTGGTACATGGAACTGAGCACCGAGCTTATGAGCCATTGAATGGCATAGTCCAAGGAATGCATTAGAGAATGCCATTCCTGCCATAGTTGAAGCATTGTGGACTTTCTCTCTAGCTTTCTTGTTTGTTCCATCTGCATATGCCTGAGGAAGATATTTGAAGATTATCCTTGCAGCCTCAAGAGACAGTGCATTTGTATAGTCTGTAGACATTGAGGATACAAGTGCTTCAAGAGCATGTGTAAGAACATCAATGCCGCATGATGCTGTAAGGCCCTTAGGCTGACCCATTGCAAGCTCTGAATCGACAATTGCCATGCTAGGAGTGAGTGCATAATCTGCAATAGCCCACTTCATGCCTGTCTTCTCATCTGTGATGATAGCAAATGGTGTTACTTCTGAACCTGTTCCTGATGTTGTAGGAATGCAGACAAGCTGAGCTTTCTTGCCCATGTTAGGGAATGCATATACTCTCTTTCTGATATCCATGAATCTCAGAGCAAGACCTTCAAACTTGACTTCCGGGTGCTCATACAGAAGCCAGAGTATCTTTGCAGCATCCATAGGTGAACCACCACCTACAGCAATAATAACATCTGGATTATATGCATTCACGAGCTGCATAGCTGCATTGATTGTTCCAAGTGTTGGATCAGGCTTTACCTGATGGAATACTTCTGTCTCGATTCCGATAGACTGCAGTGTATCTGTGATTCTATCAATCATTCCAGAGTTGAAAAGGAAGCTATCTGTTACGATGAATGCTCTTCTCTTGCCTTTAAGCTCCTGGAGAGCAACAGGCAGACAGCCATATTTGAAATAAATCTTAGGTGGAAGCTTGAACCAAAGCATATTCTCTCTCCTTTCTGCTACAGTCTTAACATTCAGCAGGTGCTTAGGGCCTACATTCTCAGAGATTGAGTTGTTTCCCCAGCTTCCGCATCCAAGAGTAAGAGAAGGCTCAAGACGGAAATTATAGATATCACCGATAGCACCCTGGGATGCAGGCATATTGATAAGCACACGGCTTGTCTTCACAGTCTTTCCGAAGGCATCAACCTTATCCTGCTCGCTTTCATTGCAGTAAAGCACTGATGTATGTCCGAATCCGCCCATT
This sequence comes from uncultured Spirochaetales bacterium, assembly GCA_934271365.1. Classification (GTDB taxonomy): domain Bacteria; phylum Spirochaetota; class Spirochaetia; order Sphaerochaetales; family Sphaerochaetaceae; genus Ornithospirochaeta. The sequence continues at coordinate 5,623 of CAKQRI010000038.1, read as the reverse complement.
GCTATGAGCTTTGCAGCCATAGCGGCTCCTTCTCCGAAATTATCACAGCTGTACATTCCGAGAACAGGAGATAGCTTTTCATGGGCAAATGGCTCATCGGCTTCTATTCTCTTGACTTCTCCGATCAGCACCTTTGTATCCTTTGGAACCTCAAAGCCTGCAATAGCTGCGATTGTTGATGCACTCTGTCCTACAATCTTAGGATTTACTGTTCCCCTCTGCGGATCAAGAATGATAGGGGAGAGCTTTCCAATCTCTTCCTTTGTAAGGAAGTGAGCACCTTCTTCTTTGAGGAGCTTCTTTACTTCCTGGTATACATCCTTATGACAGATGATTGACTGCTCAGATGCACATACAACGCCATTATCGAATGTCTTAGACATGAGAATTGATGCGACAGCCATCTTGAGGTTTGCTGACTTATCGATGAGAGCTGGTGTGTTTCCTGCACCAACACCGATTGCTGGCTTTCCTGATGAATATGCAGATTTAACCATTGCGGGACCGCCTGTTGCGAGAATCAGATTAACAAGAGGATTCTTCATGAGATAATCTGTCTTTTCCATAGAAGGCTCTTCAATCCATCCAATGATATCTTCCGGTGCTCCAGCCTTGACTGCTGCTTCGAGTACGATTCTTGCAGCATCACAGGTGCATTTCTTAGCACGAGGGTGTGGTGAGAAGATGATGGCATTCCTTGTTTTAAGTGCAATCAGTGATTTGAAGATTGCTGTGCTTGTTGGGTTTGTAGTCGGTACAATGCCGCAGATTACGCCCTTTGGCTCTGCAATTTTCTTATAGCCAAAACCTGGATCATTCTCAATGATATCGCAGGTTTTCTCATCTTTGTATTTGTTGTAGATATATTCAGCAGCAAAATGGTTCTTGATTACCTTATCTTCAATAATTCCCATTCCAGTCTCTTCTACAGCATCCTGAGCAAGAGGAATTCTTGCATTGTTTGCTGCAATTGCAGCTGCTCTGAAAATCTCATCTACTTTCTCTTGTGGGTAGTTTGCATAGATAAGCTGAGCACGTTTTACTTTCTCGATTAATCCCTGAAGTTCAAGCTGTCCAGGAAAGAGTTCTTTTGTTTCTGACATTAAATTGCTCCTTATTTATCGATAAAAATATATTTAAAAGAACATATAAATGTCAATAGCAAAGATGAAAATTAAAAGCTATTTAATTATAAATGAAATGCAACTTATTGCAATAAAAGAAAATGTGAAGAATATAATCAATGGAGTACAAATCTGATTCTGTACTTTTCCATTATAATTCAGGTTCTTTAATGAAAGAACTCTGTTTATTCTTTCTATAAGCTTGCCTTTTTCTCCATTGAAGCAGCTTATCATGGCTGCCGCATATTCAATTGTCATTGAGAGGATGCCTTTCCTTAATGTAAGCAGATTTGTGAAGCTCTGGGAAATAGAGGCAAGAGAAGCCAATCTAAGTGCTTTCAATAGTGCATCATGAAGCGATATCGTGCCAGCTCTTAATGGACCTAATTGCCATAATATTCTTCCTTCTGGGGCAAATAGGGAAGTGAAGAGCATGAAGAAGATTATCGATGCATAAGGTGTGATCATTACCTTTCTATGTGCACTCTTCTGCAGAATGATTGCAAGGATGAAGGTAATAAAAGCAGAAATGACATTCTGCACTGCAAGAACTGATGCCGAAGATAGTACCAGCATCAGTATATAGAAAATTGAGGATGAATTGGAGGGTAAGCTATCTTTTTTCAGTTCAGGAGTATTGCTTATGTCTATTCTGAGACTGATGAATGCAATCAGAGCTGAAGAGATAAGAGATAGCCCCATCATTATAGGCATGTAATTAAGGACTGCTTTTCCAAGGTAAAGAGAGGCAATCGCAAGCTGGACTATGCATGATGCTGCAGCTCCTCCTGCAGATATCCCATATAATGATATTCTCTTTTCGCTTAGTCTGTTCAGAACTCTCATCGTCATTCCAGATGCCATTGTCTGAGAAAGCGACATGATTATGAATGGAGAAAAAAGATTTCCGGCTATATATGATGATGTAATAGCTTTAAGCAGAAGCAGAATCAGAAAATCAGAAAGCGGGAGAGATAGCGATACCAGTATTGGGATATTAGCGAGTCCCAATCTGAAGAATGGCATTGGTTTTGGAATGAAGAGCTCTGCTGCAGAAAAGAGCATTGATGCAGCTGCAAGATATGCAATCCTCTCATTAGAATGTGCTCTCATCCACATCTCCTTTGCTTATTTCTGCAATTACCTTATTAGGAAGGCTAATAAGCGTATTCTGAAATCCGCTTGATATGCATGTCTTATTTGGGCATGGGGATGAGATTATCCTAGCTCTTCCATCTCTGATTTCTATCTCTGTCTCTCCGATTTCACCTTCAACTGCATATATGGCATTCTTGTTAAGAGGGAAAGAATAAACTGAATCTCCTACTTTTACACTGAGGCTGCTGCCTTTCTCTGGCAAATATATAGAAGAAGCCACAATGAATGCTATTATGGCAAGATATATTATGCAGTCAGCAGGCTTAGGGCTTTTCCTCATGGATTCACTATAGCAGTTAATGGCTGAAACGTGTAGTTTGAGTGTATTTAATTAGCTTTCTCTTGCCATATTCTGGCTCCGAGGCGAAACTTAGACATATGAAATTGATTTATGTTGTTGAGGATCATGAAGTCATTAGAAATGGTGTTGTTCAGTATCTTACCCTCTCTGGATATCAGGCAGAGGGATTCAAGTGCATCTCTGATGCAAAGACTGGATTTGAGGCTAAAGTCCCTGATCTCCTGATTCAGGATGTAATGCTTCCAGATGGGGATGGATTCTCATTTGTAAAGGAATTGAAGAACAGCAATCCGAAGCTTCCTGTAATATTCCTTACTGCAAGGATTGATGAATCAGATAGAATCTTAGGCTTTGAGCTTGGAGCTGACGATTATATTGTGAAGCCATTCAGCCCGAAGGAGCTTGTTCTGAGAATCCAGGCTCTTTTCCGGCGTCTGGATGATAGCCAGGTCCAGAAGGATAAGTCATATAAGTATACAGATGGCGATAATGAGCTTTCTATTGATGATGATGTGCATAAGCTAACTATAAATGGAACTGAGATCAACCTTACTGCAGCAGAATGGCGGATTGTCTTCTATCTTGTATCTAATTCACCTAATCTCATAACAAGAGCGCAGATTCTTGAAGAATGCTTTGATTATTCATTTGAGAGCTATGAGAGGGTTGTTGATACACACATAAAGAATATAAGGACAAAGCTGAAGCCTGGTGACTGGATTGAGACTGTCAGGGGCTATGGCTATAGATTCTCAGGGACGGCTGAATAATGCGTAGACAGTTCTTCCGTTTGTTTTTCTCAATTATCCTTATAATCCTGGTTGTGCTTGGAATCCAGATCTGCTTTCTGCTTGCGATTAACTTCCGGATTTCAAAGGCATGGGCAGACGAAGTGCTTGATGAGTTTGCTGATTCAATAAGCACTTCGATAGCTAATTTTAAGAATAATCCATCAGATAGCGTGCTGAATCTTATGGTTCAGAACAGTTCTGAGAGAATATCAGGTCTTATTGTTAGAGATGCGGATGGTACTTTTGCAATTTCTCTAGGGCTTTCTCCTAGGGGAATACCAGTGCCTCAGCTTACAGCATCAGGTTCATCCCGCATGAGCACATATTATACAACTTATTCAGCTACAAGATTTGCTGCAAGCCATGAATCAAATGAGGATGGGGTTCCATGCATCATAGATGCTCCGCGCTATGAGATTGCTCTTACTACAACAGGGACAGGTGATGCTCGGATTGTCACCGCAATTGATTTCAGGGAGCTGACAGAAGGCGGAAAGCAGAGTGTTGTCTATCCATCGTCTGTGAAGAGAAAGGATATTGCAGGAACGGTCCTGATCACTATGGATGGTGAACCAGGAGCATATATAGATGTAATTGCATATAATCTTGATTACTATAATCCTACAAAATTCGTTGTATATGAGATTGTAAGAGCATTCATTGTATCTATTCCTGTTGCAATAATCATCTCGATTCTGCTTGCTTATCTTGTTTCAAAGCGCAATGAGAAGGTCGTTGTGAGAATACAGAAAGCACTTGAGGATCTCTCTGCAGGAAATTACAGCGTAGATCTTCCGGAGACAAAGATTGATGAGTATAAGGATATTACTCATTCGATTTATAAGCTCGCAAAGGATCTTAAGAGACATGGTGAGTCAAGAAAGGAATGGATTAAGAATATATCGCATGATCTCAATACTCCTGTTACAAGCATGAATCTGCTTCTGAGTGGAGCTGAGGATGGCATGTTCCCTGTTGATGATAAGCTTATTGCTGCGATAAAGAATGAGAATGATACATTGAAGAGCAGAATTGCAAGTGTTACATATTACTCATATCTCATGAGTCCTGATGTGAAGTGCCAGATGGCAGAGGTTAGCCTATTGAATGCTGCTGATGAAGTGCTTCAGAGTGGAAAGCACAGGATAAAGATTGAGTTTGCACCAGAGCTTACTGTATATGCAGACCCTGTGCTGCTTTCTCGAGCGCTTTCAGAGGTTATTGATAATGCTGATACGTATAAGGAAGGTGAGGATAGTCCTATATGGAGAGCCGAGAAATCAGGGAATAAGACTGTTCTTTATATAGAGAACAGAGGAAAGCTTCCACAGCCTCTCCCTCAGTTCTTTGAGCCTTGGGCCCGTGGTGATGATTCAAGAACAGAAGGTGGCTCAGGACTTGGTCTTTCTATAGTCTATCAGATTATGGAACTGCATAATGGATCAGTATCAATCTCAGAGAAAAATGGGATTGTCACTACGGCTCTTGAATTTCCAGATGCTTTATAACCTTATCACTCCAGAGCTCTCTAAGTTCGATGCTTCCATCTAAGTAGAGTGCATATCCTTTGCTGCTGCCATTCTTCGGAATTGCAGCAGAACCTGGATTCAGATATATGATTCCATCTTCTCTCTTCTCAAGTACGGGAATATGTGTATGTCCTTGCATGAAGATATCAATGCCTTCGGGATGCTTATCCATGCTGAATATGTGACCATGTGTCATGAAGATCTTCTTTCCGTCTGCAAATACAACAGCGCTTTCAGAAAGGCATGAAAAAGGCAGAACCATCTGATCTACTTCTGCCTCACAGTTTCCTCTGACTGCTATTATGTCATTCTTCATCCTAGAGAGTATTTCTATGACTTTTTTCGGAGCATAGCTTTCTGGTAAATCATTTCTAGGACCATGATAGAGCAGATCTCCAAGCAGCAGAAGCGCATCAGGCTTCTCTCTCTCGTATATATCAAATAGTCGCGCAGCATCTGAAGCTGAGCCATGTATATCTGATGCAATAATGAACTTCATAAGTGAATGATAATGTGAAAAAAGCAATCTAATCTAGACGATATACCCAGAATCTACATAAGATTGAAACTTAAAGCATATAAATAGCAGCTATTCTATAATCACTAAAGCGAAGTAGTTTTTTTCATTATCCCCCTTTTTCTGATGGAGCTGTTTCATAATTAGAAAAAAATGAAGCAGCTCTTTTCTTTTGATTAATACACACAGGCATTCTATTTGAA
>CAKQRI010000037.1 GCA_934271365.1 uncultured Spirochaetales bacterium | reverse complement strand
CCCTTGTCCTCCATCACCCTGAGCTTCGAGAGATAGAAGCCCTCCCTGATATGGCTGAACCTTGATGGATCATTCTGTACCTCTACAGCCATCCTCATCCCATCCTCTGTCTCTGCATAGCAGTCGAAGATGACATCCCTGGATCCTGGTGAGAAAATCCTCTTCTGTACTTCTGATCTTGAGATGCTCTTTATCTCAATCCCTGCCTCACTGAATACCCTCTTCACTATGTCCTCAATCATCTCGGGCCTTCTGTAGGCTGCGACTGCGAAGAGGCCGTCATCGAAGAGGCATCTCTGCCTCCTTGCCACCTCTCTTATAATAGAATCTTTTGCTCTCATACTATTATATATGATTCAATTTGATTTTCTGTTAATTTTCAGAGAGAAAAGCAGAAAATGAATGTCTTTATAGGCTAAATAGTATATATTCTTCCAGGTTCTGCAATGCTGACATCTCCGCCATAATGCTCTTTAACCATCAAAAGGAGATCGCTGCTATCTCCATAGCAAGGAAGATGCACAAGAAGGCTCTTTTCTGGGCTTGCTATGCTTAGAAATTCTGCAGTTTCTTTTCCATTCATATGACCAAAAGGCTTCCCACTACCAAATCTGTCATAGATAGAGCACTCAACAAGCATCATATCAACATGAGGGATCTTAGTAGCAATGGTTTCTGAGAAGACAGTATCTGAACTATAGAACAGAGAACCACATCTGCTTCTTATAAGATATCCATAGCAGATGCATTCATGTTCCATTCTATATGCTGTGATTGAAAATGGTCCAATAGAGAATTCTTTTTCCTCTTCCACGGTATTGTATGTGGAACAGCTATTGTGTTCCATTCTTTTCTTTAACCATGCAATATCAGGACCATATACTGAAAGAGGATCAGAGGTTTTTCCAAGCTGCATCGAAATCAGACGGCCATACAAAGCCGTTTCAAGGTCTGCTATATGATCAGCATGCTCATGAGAGACCAGCACTGCAGATATATCATCAATAGAACAATGCTTTTCTAAATTAACAAGAGTACCAGAACCGATATCAAGAAGAATACGCACTCCTTCTTCCTCTATAAGAAAAGAACATGTTCCAGAACCTGCTCTGACATATCCGCCATAAATTCCAAGAGGAATTATTATCATTGTTCCTCCATGAAGCCTGAAGCCTTTACCAGCATCTTCGTATAATCCATCTTAGGATTCCTTATAAGCTCTTCTGCTTCTCCTTCCTCTACAATCCTGCCATCCTTCATGACAATGATTCTATCAGAAACATATCTGACAATTCCTATATCATGGCTTATGAAAAGCATCGATGTAGAATATTCTCTCTTAAGAGAAAGAAGCAGATTCAGTATCTGAGCCTGCAGCGATACATCAAGAGATGATGTGCATTCATCCGAAATTAAAACCTTAGGTTCCAGCAAGAGAGCCCTTGCTATTGCAATCCGCTGCAGCTGTCCACCAGAAAAAGAAGAAGGATAGCATGAGAGTACTTCATCCGGATCTAGGCCCACCCTGATAAGCATATCTGAAATCCTCTTATTCTTCTCTTCCATATCCATCCTTGGAAAGTTTATATCAAGTGGCTCAGATAAGATTCTTCGGACTCTGAAATATGGATTCATAGAATCTTTAGGAGACTGGAAGATAAACTGGACATTCCGTCTATAATCACGCCATTCATCTCCCTTCATTTTAGATATATCATGACCAAGAAAGAAAACGCTTCCTTCTGTTGCGGAAGAAAGTCCTCCAGCAATATCCGAAAGCGTGCTTTTACCGCTTCCTGACTCACCAACAACACCTAAAATCTCATTTTCCTTCAAGGAGAATGATACTTTATCCAAGGCCTTAAAGTTCTTTCCGCCTTTTATTCTGAATTCCTTTGTTATTGCAGCTGCTTCAAGAACCATATCAGAACCTCTCTCTTATGCATCTTACTCTATGAGTATCTGTAATTGCTCTTTCTGCTATATTTATTCTGCATTCTGAAGTGCAGTATGGACATCTTGATGCAAAAGGGCAGCCATCTGTAAGCCGATCCTCTTCCTTCATATATCCTTTAATCTCTTCAAGAGGCTTTGTCTTATCCAGGGATATAGACGGTGTAAGAGAAATCAATGCCTTCGTATAAGGATGCGAAGGTGATGAGAATACCTCCGCTGCTCTTCCGCTCTCCACGATCCTGCCAGAATAGAAAACAACTACTTTATCTGCAATTCTTCTTACAAGCATAAGATCGTGGCTTACGATAATAAGAGAGAGATGCTTCTCTTCTACAAGTGAAAGATAAAGATCAGCAACCTGTTTCTGTATAATGCGGTCAAGTGCGCTTGTAGGCTCATCTGTGATAAGTATCGAGGGATCCATCATAAGAGCAGATGCAATATTGACCCGCTGCTTCATTCCTCCTGATAGCTCTGATGGATAAGATGCAAGAACTCTATCCCCATCATCAATTCCGACTCTGCTTAAAAGCTCCTTTGCCTTTTCTATAGCTTTCTTCTTCTCTTTCCTTTCATGAAAGGCAATGTATCCATCTGTCATCTGATCAGAGATGCGGAGAAGCGGATGAAGATAATTTACTGTATTCTGAGGTACAAAACCAACAGATGAACCTAACAGCCTTCTTTTATCCTTATTGCTAAGGCTATATATATCATGACCATGGAGAAATACTGAGCCGCTTACCTTCTCTGTATCTTCTGGAAGTATTCCTAGAATCGACTTCAGCGTCATTGTCTTTCCGCTTCCCGATTCCCCGATAAAAGCGACTGTCTCATGATTTGATACAGAAATATTCACATCTCTAAGCAGATATGATTCATCACTCTTTATTGAAAGATCACGGACTTCAATAAAATCATTCATCCCCATGCCCCCTGGTAAGAAGCTCATTTATTCCGTCTCCTAATAGAGAGAAGCCCAAGACAGCAGAAGCAAGTACAAAGCCAGGCCAGAAAGCCTGATATGGCTCCATCAAAACATAGCCTTTGGCCTCTGAAAGCATAAGACCAAGACTTGCACCAGGAGGCTGTATTCCAAGTCCTAGGAATGAAAGAGAGGATTCAGTTAGAATTGCAGCTCCGATTGAAGCAGAGAGCTGAGTTATCAGACGTGATAGGATATCAGGAAGCATATAGTAAACAACAAGTCTTATACCTCTCGCTCCATAGCTTTCTGCCGCTTTTATATAAAGCTTTTTTCTATTCTCAAGAATCATTGAATAGGATAACCTTGCAAATACTGGCACCATGAATACTGAAATTGCAATAGCAGCATTGATTATGCCTTTCCCAAGCGCAGCAGAGAGCACGATTGCTGAGAGTATACCTGGAAACGCCATCAGAGCGTCTATGAATCTCATAATCACAGCTTCTAGGAATGAAGGCAGAAGAGCAGCAGCGCTTCCAAGTGCAACACCTGCCACAGCTCCAATGAATACAGAAGATATGCTAACTCCTAAAGCACTCCTTGTAGAAACCAATATACGGGAGAAGATATCGCGTCCGAAATGATCTGTGCCAAGTATATGAATAGCAGATGGATGAGAGAATCTATCTTTTATATTCATCTCATCAATAGGATAAGGAAGATAGATAAAAGATAGGACGGCAAGGGCAACTATAAAAGAAACGAGGATAACACCTACATATAATGATATATTCTTCTTCATCTTAGATCCCCTTTTCCCCGTCTGATTAGGGGATCTGCAGCAGCGACGGCGATATCCGTGATGAAGTTCATCAGGACAACCATCGTTGTAATGAATATGACAATGCCCTGAAGCATGGCTATATCCCTCTGTTCTACAGAAACAAGAAGCAGACGGCCTATTCCTGGCAGAGAGAATACTGTCTCAACAATCGCAGTTCCGCCAAACAGCTTCGCAGCCTGACTGCCTATTACAGTAATCGGGGCAATAACAGCACTTCGGCCAGCATAATGGATAAATGTCCTATATCTTGAAAGCCCCTTTATTTTAGGAGACAGCATATAATCTTCCCTGAGGGTCTTTACAATGGAAGACCGGAACATTCTCGTCATCAGTCCAAGCTCTCCAAGCGCAAGTATGATGGATGGAAGCGTTATGCTCCTGAGGAATTCAGAAAAGCTGCTAGATGGGGATGTATATCCATTGACAGGAAACCAGCCAAGCTTACCGCAGAATAGTATAAGAGCCAGAAGTGAAATCCAGAATGAAGGAAGAGATGATATAACAAGCACTGCTGTTCTGATCAGTCCATCTGCGGGCTTTCCTCTCTTTATAGAAGCGGTAAGCCCCAGAATGAAAGATACAAGAGATGCAATCAGCATTGATAAAAGCGTTATAGAGAATGTAACGGGAAGCCTCGCAATGATAAGCGAAATAACATCTCCTCCATATATTGAGGATGTTCCGAAATCAAAAGCAAGAGCTCTGAAGAGCCATTCGAAATACCGGATATACAAAGGTCTATCAAGGCCCATAGATGATCTTATTGCATCTAGGCTCTCCGCAGTTGCATCAAGCCCCAATGATATTGTTGCCTGATCTCCTGGAATAAGCTCTAAAGCAATAAAAGTAATTAAAGATACAAAGAAAAGCACAGCGACAGCGCTTAGCAGTCTTTTTAGTATATACCTGATCATCTGATACTATTTTATACGATAAACGTCCTTCATCTGATAGATATTTATCGGGTATGATGCAAAGCCCTCAATCTCAGGCTTTGTAACATAAATCTGGATAGGATCCTGGATATATAAAGCTGGAACATCATATGCAAGTATTCTCTGTATCTCCTTCACATACTCAGTTCTCTTGTTCTCATCAAGCTCTGTCTTATAGAGACTGAGAAGCTCATCCACTCTTTCATTTCCATAATTGAAATAGTTCTCCTTGCCATCTGACTGATACTTAACAAGAAGCGCATATGGATCAAGACGTCCTGTATGTCCGACAACAGTGAGATCGTAATTACGTCCTGAATATACCTCGCTGAGCCAATAAGCCCACTCTACGATATTCACATCGACTTTGATTCCGATCTTTTCAAGAGATGCAGCAATAACAAGACCTGCATTGACATATTCCTGATAATTCTTAGGAAGATACATCTTAAGCTCAAGGGAATTGTCATAACCAGCTTCCTTCAGAAGCAATCTGGCCTTATCTACATCATATCCATATGTATCAGATAGATCGATATATTCTTTCAGAACAACAGGATAATGAGAGCCTATCTTCTCTCCATAGCCCCACCATACAGCATCTATGAGCTCATCTTTATTGACCGCATAATTTATTGCCTGTCTGACTCTTATATCAGAGAGAGCAGGATTGGCAAGATTCATAGCCATAAGCTGAAGCCCATTGCCTGCCTCTGCAAGAATCTTAAAGCCCTTATCTTCAACAGCAGAAGAGAGATCTCCTGTAATGAGAATGAGATCAACCTCTCCTCTCTCCAATGCAGTGATCTCTGCAGTAAGATCTGGCATCACAACAAACCTTACCCCATCATTCTTCACTTCGCCTTTATAATACTCATTTCTCTCCAGAGTCAGGGCTTGCTGAGGAATCCATGAAGCAAGCTTATATGGACCAGTTCCGATTGGATTGCTTTTGAGATTATCAGATGATGCATCAACGACAGCTGACCAAGCATAGGCAAAAGAAGAGAGCGCAGCTACATCGAGAGTGTCAAAATGGAATATTACATCATCTCCATCAGCTTCCATAGATGAAATGAAAGCATAATCCTTTCCTCTGATTCCCTTATCGCTCTTTAGACGCTCAAATGAAGCTATCACAGCTTCAGAATCACATCTCTTTCCATTAGAGAAGAAAGCATCATCTCTCAAGTGGAATCTAATTGAAAGTCCATCCTCACTGACAGCCCAGCTATCTGCAAGTGCTGGCACAAGATTTCCATTCTTATCAACGCTTATAAGCGTCTCATAAATATTATTCGTAATCTGGAATGTGCTGGCACTGGCCGTAGCATGAGGGTCTAGGCCATCAGGATCAACCGGAATAGCCATAACGATTATATCTTTCTTTGATTCATTTTCAGCATTTTCCTTACCTTTACAGGAAAGGAGCATAAACAGAGAAGCCAGCATCAAAGCAGTAAAAAAAATCTTATTTTTCAAAACATCTATCCTTTCTCAAGATATTCTCACATAAATAAAAAGATAATTCCATAAATCGCAGAGAATTTACAGATTCTTAAACTTACAGCTCTTCGCTATCCTTTATCGTTTCCTTAAAGATGAAAGATCTTACATCATCTGAAAGCGCTGCAATATTATCATCGCCTAGATATATCATATGGCCAGAAGGATATCCTTTCAGCACTACCCTATCCATTGGAAGATCAGCATGATCCAGCATGTAGTATGCAATGCCAATCTCCGTTGTAAGATCATAATATCCATTTGCAAAGAAAATCCTGAGGCCAGGAGCTCTCTTCATTGCATTTCTAAGGCATTCTGCACCAGTAAGCTCTGTATCTTTGTTCCATACTTTCGAAATCTTTATTGCAGATCTGTATGGACGCTCAAATCCATGTATCCCAAGTACTGGGAAAAGCCCTCCTATAAGAGAGCCAAGGAATACTGAATTGTATTTACCTCTTGCTGCATCGCTTGTCATTCCATATTCAATCTCTTCATATGGAGATGAATAAAGAGGTCTTGTAATACGCCCATCAAGGCGAGAGACAGCAAGATGCCTCTCTCTCAGCACTTCATTCTTCACAGAATAGCTGTCAATTCGGAGATTATGGCTTTCAAGATATACATCGGAGACTCCTGTGAAATAACTGACAGCATTCTTAATGCTCTTTCTCGCATCACCTTTTAGGCGTGCTCCCTTGAAAAGCGCAGAGAGATATTCATTCTCTGCAAATTCCTTAGCATCCTTAACCCATTTCTTAAGAGGTATAGAATGATCTGTATTATGATACCAGTTTATAGCAGCATAGGTCGGGAATCCCAGAACCGCTTTCTCAACGGGAACTTCCCTGCCAAAATACTGTCCCGTAGTAACAGTATTTCCAATAAATACTATGCCATCAAATGAGAAATCATAGCATCGGTCAGTCCCCGGACCTGTTGCCAGCTCTGCCGCCATTGCGGCCCTCGTACAGCCGTAGCTCTCTCCTATTATGTATTTGGGGCTATTCCACCTACCATATCGCTGAAGCCAGATCTGAACGAAATTAAGGAAAGCCTCAGCATCTTCTTTTATTCCGAAGAAACTTCTGGAATATGACTGGTCAAGAAGGAGGCCGAAGCCTGTAGCAACAGGATCAACAAGAACGATATCTGCTATATCTAAAAGGCTCTCCGGATTGTTCTGGACATCATAAGGCGGGAGTGAATCCACATCATTGACATCATCTCTGAATGTCATTCTCATTGGCCCCAGAAAGCCTGCATGCAGCATGCAGCTTGAAGACCCTGGACCACCATTGAAAGCAAAGATAACAGGCCGCTTTGACTTATCTTCTGCATCATCACGGCAATATGAGAAAGAGAATATAGTGGCTATTGGATGCCCATCCTCACTATATAATACGTTATCTTCGCTTATTGAATGAAAGCTGATTGATTCATTATTTATAACAACGTTGCCATGGCCTTCAAATCGCCTTGGCCTGAATTCTTCCATATTGAACATGCTGCATATTATAGAGCAGAGACGAATAAGTATCCATATAAAGGAAAAGCCCCAGCATGGCTGAGGCTCTATATATCATAGCTTATCTATAAGCATTGAGCATTTTCCTGAAGGAATAGGAAGTGTCTTCTTCTTATCCTCATCAAGGATATGTATTGTGAAATAGTAAAGCTTCTCACTCTCAAGACGTATTTCCCATCCTCTGGTATTCTTATTCGAAAGAATTGTTATGTTATTCTTCTTTAGTGAAAGCTCCTCGATTCCCATTGCTTCAAGATTCTGCATAGTCCAGTAGACGGTCTTCCTTGGAAGCGAGATATCAAGTCCTATGATATTCTCAATTACAAGAGAGATTGTAACAAGACCAAGCATAGGAAGGTAGCATTTACTGTTCTCTGGTCCTTCAACAGGACATAGAGACGGACCTTCAGTCATAGGTCTGTAGATTTCCCAGGCATCACCCTGCTTGTCTGAATCCGGATGAAGTGTATCGAGAATGAAGTACATATGACGTATTACACACTCTCTTGCAAAGATGAACGAATTGTAATTCATAAGTCCCTTTACAACCATGAAAGTGCAGAAAGGAACAACTCCGCCTTGATAGCCATTTCCATTCTCTGAGAAATAAGGAGAAGAGACTGGAAGTGTTGGGAATGGATTCTCTGTTCCGAATTCCTTATCATCTTTCAGCTCATCAATCAGGAATGAGGCATACTCATCATTAGGAATCTCTGCAAGAAGAGTCCAGAATGCTCCGATATGCTTGTTCTTTATGATATTCTCATCATCATCAAGATCATAATAGAAGAGAGTCTCAGAATCCCACATCATTGAATTGATTCTTGTCTTCAGGGAGAAATATATTCTCTTGTATCTGAAAGACAGCTCTTTATCATTGAGAATATCACCAATATATGACATATAAAGAGCAAATATAGCTACTGCACTGTTAAAATCTACTGTATATGCAGCACCCTCACGAGGGAGATTGCCTAAATGTGTTGCAGCATATGGAACTTTATATAAGCCATTAGACATCTGGAAGTTCTTCTGAAGCCACTGATAATACAGCTCAAGATTTGGAACAACTTCCTTCAGCCTCTTCTTATTTCCTATCTTATGGTAGAATGCAAATTCAACATAAGGAAGAAGAGGCAAAGATACTCCTAAAGGATTATCTTCAGCAAAAACAGGAGTCTTTGTATTGATATTATACTGCTCTGCGATCATTCCGCTTTCTTTATCCTGTACAGAATAGAAGAAATCAACCATGGAATACGGTCCATAGCTCTGGTTGCTGTAAACAAGGAAAAGCGAAGAGAGTGATGTATCAAAAAGATTGATTACATCAGAATCCTGATATGTGTAATAACCTTCTGGGAATAAACCATCTTTGTCCCCCTGATGCCAGACCTCATCAAGCCATACCCAGGTTCTGTCATACATATCAACAAAATCCTGATCATAAAAATGGATGCGGGGAACTAAATCTTTTACCACGTTTTACTCCGTTAAAAGAGACAAAAAACACGAATTTTTTGCCTTAAATCGCATTTTACATATTACCTTAGTACAAAAAGGTTGTCAAATAAATTTTTAAAATGACATTAGCTTTATCTTAAAAGGAATTATATAATCTTTATTATTTTTCAGACACTTAGTATATCAAGCTAAGAGCAAATGGCAATAATTCAAGAGAAAAACAGCCGCCTCCATAAGTGAACACCTCGCCGTCGCTATGTACTGGAATGTCCTTGGACTGGACTTCAATCTCAACTTTCTCTGCATTGAAATAGGTGAAATTCACCTTATCCCTGACCTGCCCACCTCTAAAGAAATTCATAGCCAGCCTTATAAGCGACAGCCCTGTATATACACTGTTGGGATACATCACATCAAACTTTCCATCATCAAGCTTTGCTAGCGGTGTCATCTTAAAGCCGCCACCCATTCTTATTCCATTTGCAACAGAAATCTGCTGAGTCTTGATCTGGTTCTCTCTTCCGTCTGTTATCAGTCTCACATTATAGCCCTTTGGAGGATTCTTAAGACAATAAAGAAAGGCTACAATATAAGAAGGAAATCCATTCAGGTGCTTATATCCCATAGCCCTGAAATTAACCATGGGTTCAAAGCCGAAACCAGTGCCATTGAGAAAATACTTTCCCTCTTCTTGTCCATCCCCATGGCAGATACCGACATCACAAGGTCTTGCTACGCCTTTTATTATCAGATCAGCCGCTTTATAGATATTTGTGGGGATCCTTGCAGCCCATGCAAAATCATTGCCCCGGCCGATTGGAATAATGCCCATCTTCACATCTTTGCTTCCTGACTTCATTATTCCATTGAGCACTTCATTGACAGTTCCATCACCTCCAGCTGCGACTATGCATTTAAATCCATTTGCAACTCCTGCAGCTGCAAGCTTCTCCGCATGCCCTTCTCCTAATGTATAAGCAATCATGCAATGTGTATGCTTCTTCTTGAAATATGCACCTAGCTTCTTTGCTTTATTCTTCCCCTGTCCCTTTGATGCATGAGGATTTATGATGAGAAGGACATCTCCGCTGTTCATTGTATGCTCCTTTGGAAATTATCCATAATATAGTCATTTTTAACAACTGATAAATCCAGAAAAATATCCTGCAAACATGAGATAATCATAAAAACATGTAAATAAATTGCCTTTTAGATAATAATTAAAAAGCATCTGAAATATTGTAATCTACTTTTTCGATATTGAAGACGCCCAATAACATAGTCAATGATGGCCGCAATCAGACAAGGCATCTAAAATGTTGGGGAAAAAGCAATATTGATGATTTGACTTTCATAAGCATAGACCTTGAACGTTAGCGATAAAGCAAATACTCTATTTCTCTATGAACCAGGACAACAGACAGATGATGTCAAGGCTTATGGTAATAGCCTTGCCTATTATGCTACAGAATCTAATATCCTCATCTCTTTCTTTCGTAGATACACTGATGATCGGTCAGCTAGGGCAGGATCAGCTTGCAGCTGTTGGCATTGCAAATCAGGTATATTTCCTCATATCTCTGTTCTTTTTTGGAATAGCAAGCGGAACTTCAATATTCCTATCCCAATACTATGGTTCTGGTGAATATGGCAAAATGAAGCGCACAATGGCATTTGGAGAGATCGTATGTATATCCGGAGCGCTTCTGATGGCAATATTCTCATATATATGTCCAGAATTGATCTTATCATTCTTCACAAAAGATCCTGCTGTGCTATCCCCAGGCATCACATATCTTAGAATAGTTGCACCATCATATGTTTTTGCAGCTATAACAGCCGTGCTGTCTATTGGCTTCAGAGCAGAAAGCAAAGCGAAGACACCGATGTTCATCACACTGTTTTCGCTTACCCAGAACGCAATAGGAAACTATATACTTATTTTCGGCATCGGGCCATTCCCTGCACTCGGAGTTGCAGGCGGTGCAATATCAACAACAGCAGCAAGGATAGTCGAGGCACTGTTACTCATCTTCCTGACATATAGAAAAGGAGGAGAGTGCTTCGCATTCAGAAACAGGGAAGATTTCACATGGAATAAAGAATTCCTATCATCTTTCTCAAAGACAAGTCTGCCTGTGCTCTTCAATGAGGTATTCTGGGCTGTTGGAATGACATTATATAAGATTGCATTCTCACTTCTCGGAACAGAAGCACTGGCAACTTTCAATATAGTAGATAGCATAGACAACTTCTTCTTCATTGCAATGCTTGGTATAGGAAACGGAACTACAATCCTGCTTGGCAACGTTCTAGGAGCAGGAGAAAAGGAAAAGGCAGAGAGATGGGCAAGGAAGCTGATGATCTTATCATTCCTCACTGGACTCGCAATGGGTCTTCTTGAATTTGCACTTGCACCATTCTTTGCTGCATGGTTCAACGTAAGTGAATCCGTAAGGAATTCTGCAATAATGTCCTTGAGAGCAAAAGGCTTCTCGCAGCCTTTCAGAGCTCTGACTATGGTATCTGTGGTTGGCATTCTCCGTTCTGGAGGAGATACCAAATACGCAGCTATTGCAGAGATGAGCGGAGTGTATCTTGTAGGAGTTCCTGTAGCATTCCTAGGCGTAAAGGTATTTGCTCTGCCTCTATATCTTATATACCTTGCTCTGAGTCTTGAAGAGATTGCTAAATTCATATTCTCATTTATCAGAATCAGATCTAAAAAGTGGGCACATGTCCTGACTGACAAAGCATGATGCGTGCTATAATCCTCTTATGGCTTATTTGATACAGAACTGCAATGCGGTTATTGATGGAAAGATAGAAAAGAGGAATATAGCCATTGACAATGGCTATATTGAGAACCAAGTAGAAGGCAAGAACTATGAGATAATCAATGGCAATGGAATGACAGTTATTCCGGGATTCATCGATACTCATATCCATGGCTGCGGGGGATATGGAACAGAAGACTGTGATAAATCTTCCATTCTTAAGATGTCCGAAATTCTGGTAAAGGCTGGAGTAACCACATTCTTCCCTACACTTTATACAGATCTTCTAGAGAACATGCTCAATGGAGAGAAAGCCATTGTTAAAGCAATGCCAGAAGTAAAAGGTGCAAAGATCGGAGGAATACATTCAGAGGGACCATTCATCTCTCCTACAAAAATAGGAGCTCAGAATCCTCTCGGACGAAAAGATGCAGATATAGCTGTAATCGATAAGCTGATAGAATGCGCAGAAGGCCATCTGAAAGCAATGACACTAGCTCCAGAAGTTCCTGGGATAGAGGCTGTGGTAAGCAGAGCCATTAAGAATAATATAGTGCTTCTCGCTGGACACTCAGATGCAACATATGAAGAGGCCATGCATGGCTATGATTTAGGCATCCGCCATACCACTCACCTTTTCAACGCAATGTCTGGCCTTGTTCATAGAAAGCCAGGATTAGTTGGAGCAGCACTGATGACAGAGGATATGAACGCAGAGATAATCAGCGACGGACTTCACGTTCATCCTGCAATAATAAAGTTCGTGATAAAGACAAAGGGACCTGACAGAGTTGCTGTGATAACAGATTCCTTAAAGCCAACAATGCAGAGTGAAGGGAAGCTTCTTGCAAATGGTGTTGAAGTAGAAATGCTGAATGGCCTATGGGTAACAAAGGGAAATACAGATCTTATCCAGGGATCTGCTCTTACAATGCATAAGGCGTTCAAGAATCTCATTTCATGGGAAATCTCTATTCCTGATGCAGTCAGACTCACTTCCACAACTCCGGCAAAAATCTATAATCTAGAGAAAATAGGCGAGATAAGAACTGGATATAAAGCAGATCTTGTACTGATGGACAAGGACCTGGAAATCCAGAAGGTATTCGTCGATGGAGAAATAAGATATGTGGTATGACAGACTTAACAATAAACGGCTCTGGTCAATATTCGAGGAACTTGAAAGGATTCCAAGAGAAAGCGGTAATGAAGAAGGTGTCAGAAGCTGGCTTCTGAAATGGGCAGAAGAACATAATATAAAGGCCATATCTGATAAGGTTGGCAATGTAATTATGTATGTACCTGCGACTAAAGGCTATGAGAATCTTCCTTCTATCGCTCTTCAGGGACATATGGATATGGTATGCGTCAGAAGAGAAGGTTCTGATCATGACTTCTCAAAGGATCCTATAGATGTTGTTACTGACGGGAATATCGTATACGCAAAAGATACATCCCTAGGTGCTGATAATGGCATCGCAATAGCTACAGCTTTAGATATATTCTCAGATCCCGATGCTGAGCATGGACCTCTTGAGGGAATTTTCACAGTAAGCGAGGAAACAGGTCTTACAGGAGCATATGGAATAGAGAAAGAGCTTATCCATTCCAGAAGGCTTCTGAACCTCGACAGTGAAGAAGAAGGAATAATCTATATTGGATGTGCTGGTGGAATAGAAGTAGATGGAAAAGCCAAGGCAAAGTGGACAGAAGCTGAAGGCGAAGCGCTGAAGATAAAGATCTCAGGACTCCTCGGAGGGCATTCTGGAGGAGAGATCCACAAAGGAAGAGCTAATGCAATCAACCTCTTTGGACGCCTTCTTAATAGAATTCCAGGTGCATTCCAGATTGCATCTCTATGCGGAGGAACCAGGCGCAATGTAATACCTTCATCTCTTGAAGCTGTTATCTTAGTAAAAGATCGAGAAACAGTGAAATCAATTGCTTCACATCTCTCTGAAGAAATCAGAAATGAATATAGGATTACAGATCCTGCTATTATTCTCTCTGCTGAAAATGAAGAGAGGCCTGAAAAGGCTCTTGATAAAAACCTCTCAGGAAAACTGGGAGATCTCCTATTCACCTCTCCGTTTGGAGTTTATGCAATGTCTGCAGAGCTTCCTGGTGTTGTAGAGACATCCGACAACCTCGCTATAGTCAGCCTCAATGAAGAAGAGCTTTCTATAGTATGGTCAATAAGAAGCAGCATCGAGAGCGCTAAGCTCAATATGGCATACAAGATTGCGACTCTTTCCGAAAGATTGGGATTCTCAGCTATAATCTCCGGAGATTATCCAGCATGGCAGCCTAACCCTGCTTCATCTTTCACAAAGGAAGTCGCAGAAGCATATGAGAGGATTGAAGGTAAGAAACCTATAATCACAGCAATCCATGCCGGCCTTGAATGCGGAATAATCAACGAGAAGATAGAAGGCATGGATTCATTATCAATCGGCCCGAATCTCTTTGATGTCCACTCTGTAAATGAGCATGTAGAAGTTGCCTCTGCAGAAAGAACTGCATCATTCGTGAAGAGAATGCTTAAAGAGATAAAATAAGCATGAAAAAGATAGCAATAGCATCAATGAGACGGGAGCCTCATGGCTCTGCATTCTGCTACAAGCAGGACATCGTAAATGAGGCTTATATAAACTCCGTGCTATCATCTGGTGCTATTCCAATCATAATTCCATATCTTGGATGTGAGAACGCAGAGAAAGCCCTAAAAGGCTTCTCTGCCCTTCTTGTTCCAGGTGGGCATGATATTGATCCATCACTTTATTCTGAGAATGTGACATACGCAAAAGATTACAATAAAGAAGAAGACCTTTATCATATTGCACTGATAAGAGCTGCAATTGAAGCAGGGCTTCCTATTCTCGGGATATGCAGAGGAATGCAGCTGATCAATGTAGCTCTTGGCGGATCTCTGTATCAGGATATAGAAAAAGAATACAGTAACAGAATAAACCACAGAGCAATAGATAAGCCTTATGAAGGAACTCATTGCATCAGCATAAAGAAGAATACTGCACTTTATCTCGCTCTTGGTAAAGATAAGGCAATGGTCAATTCCCTTCATCACCAATCTATAAAAAGACTAGGAGATGGACTGAAGATCACAGCAGAAGCTGAAGATGGCACAATAGAAGCCATAGAAGGCAATAAGATATTTGCAGTGCAATGGCATCCAGAAGCCATGTATGATGAGATGAATGCCATTTTCAGATTCTTCATCAATGAGGTGCTAGATGTTTGAGATTATGACACTCAATCTTGGAAGCTCAATGATCTATGGAATAAAGGAGGCATCATTCAATGATGTTATATCTTCCATATATGGAAAGGAGAATGGCTTTGAAGCTCTTTTCAGATATAAAATCATCTACAGCGATGAATGCATAAGATTAGAAAAAGAGGAATCTGCATTCGGCCATCTTATAAATGGTGCAGAGAATGCAGATGAGACCATGGAACTTCCACCTGGAAAATATCTCTTCTCACAGCTGCCACTTGCAGAGAATGAGGAAGCTCTGCAGAGATTATTCCTGCCACTTGCTTATAAAAGCACATGCAATACATTGTATGTAAGGCTTATAAAGGAAAATGAGCTTGAAGCGGTGATGCAATTCATGCTTCCTTGCTAACTTTCAATCCTATAGTTATACTTAATATATTATGCAATGTGAAAAAATAAGCGATACATACCATATTCTGAAGTTCAAAGATAATACAGTCCTCCACTTAGTTGGAACCGCTCATGTATCAAAGAATAGCGCAGAAGAAGTCGCATCTATAATAGAGAAAGAGAATCCAGACAGAGTCTGCATCGAGCTTGATGAATCAAGGATGAAGAATAAGACAGACCATTCCAGCTGGGAAAATACAGACATAAGAAAAGTATTCAAAGAAGGAAAGGGATTCTTTCTTCTAGCAAATACAGCGCTTGCCTCTTTTCAGAAGAGAATGGGAGCTCAGACAGGCTCCAATCCAGGAGCTGAGATCCTAGGAGCAGCTGAGATTGCCAAGGAAAAAGGCATTCCGGTATCTCTGTGTGATAGGGAAATACAGATTACATTCAAAAGAGCCTGGAGCAAATCCGGGCTATGGAACAAATGCAAGCTCCTTGCAACCCTTATCTCTGCAGCATTCTCAAAAGAAGAGATCTCAGCAGAAGAGCTTGAAGAGCTGAAGAAAGAGGAAACTCTTGAAAGCATGCTTAAGGAAGTTGCAAAAGAACTTCCAAAAGCAAAAGAAGTCCTGATTGACGAAAGAGACAGGTATCTTGCAACAAAGATATACACAGCACCAGGGAAACGCAAAGTTGCAGTAATAGGTGCTGGCCATACACAGGGAATAATAAAGACATTAGAGAAACTTGATAACAAAGAGATATCTGAGGATGTTTCAGATATTGCAACAGTTCCACCAAAGAAGAAAAGCAGCAAGATTGCATCTTATGTAGTACCAACCCTCATAGTGCTTCTTATAGTTCTGTCATTTGTTCTTAAAGGCTGGGATCAGGGACTTAGAACATTTGTTCTCTGGCTTATTGTGAACTGCTCATCTACATTCATATTCACGCTCTTATCTGGTGCTCATATACTCAATGTACTTGCTTGCAGCCTCACAGCTCCATTCTTTGCACTCAACCCAGTGCTTGGAGTCGGAATGCTTGGAGGAATACTGGAAGCTACATTAAGAAAGCCTAAGGTAAGCGATTTCGAGAATATAAATGATGATGCAGGAACTTTCAAAGGCTGGTATAAAAACAGAATCCTGCACTGCCTTTTAGTATTCCTATTGAGCTCTATGGGATCATCCCTTGGAAGCCTAGTAGCATTCCCGGTTATCCTTGCAAGACTTTAGAAAGCAATGCACCTCAGACAAGGTGCATTTTCTTTGTGCAGGATCATTAATTATTTGGAATAAGTATGAATCCACGATCTCTGCCATTATTTGTGGAGCCGTCCTTAATATAGTCTATTGTTATAGTATGAGAGCCTAAGCTTATATTATTAAAATCAACAGCAATCCATTCATTCTGCATTCCTCTGGTAATTTTATGTATGGAAGAGACTGAGTCGATATCATAGACTCTTACATAATCAAATGCAGATTCAGCATCACTCATTACCATGAAGGAGAAATCTGAATATCCACAAATTGCAATACTCATCCTAGCTACTTCGCCACCGATATTATGATTAGAATTTGATTCATATGCAGTATACATAGCTGAATCATACTCTATAGTTGAATCTGTTATTGCTCTCCATTGAGAATTCAGGTTAATTGATTTCGAATACCCATTTACATACAATGATTCAACATCAGAATCTGAATAGCCATCAAGCAATCCTATTGCCTTAACTGTTTTTCCTTTAGAAACCAATATTCCATCATGGTAATCACCGCCGAATGTTTTATATTTCCCTTTATTATTGCTATATTCTTTAGAATAATAATATGGCATAATGCCACCTGTCGTATATCTGATAGTAGCTCCAGGCGTTGAACAGCTAATCTCTATTACGTTATATGAGTTATCTGAATAGTATGCTCCATGATCAATAATAGATGGAGTTGCAACAGAACTTAAAGAACCTGAAACATAATAATATGCATAAGAATCATCGTATCCAGCTTTCTTTCCTGTAACACTCAAAGCTGCACCTTTTTTCACGAGAACACCATATTGGTACGTATTATCATAAGATAGATAAAGCCTTGGATAATAAACTCTGGAATTATAATCAGATGGAAAACTGTCATCTGTTGTATAATAAAACATGACATCATTGGCAGGACAAGTGAATTCAATTATCTTATAACTTGAATCATTTAAATATGTACCATGATCGGTGATTCTAATATCTCCTATAGAAGATTTATCAACAGAAAAAGAGCAGTACTCTGAATTACGGTAACCAGACATTACAGCAATCGCAACAATCTCACTACCAGAAGGGACAGTCACACCATATACATATTGGCCATCACTTAATCTATATAGGTTATCGTAATACTTACTTTCATAACTGCTATCTGGACGTGTACCATCTGTTCTGTAATAAACACTAGCATAAGGATTTGAACATTCCATTCTTATTACATGCTTCTGCTCATCATTATACAGTGTTCCAAGATCTGTGATTTCAAGAGTAAGCTGTTCTCCAACCGGCATATAACAGCTGACCAAAATCAACATTGATAATATAGTAAATCCAATATGTAATACTTTCTTCATTTTCTCCCCCTAACTACTCAGAAAGCAAATCCCGCCACAATGATGTGACCCCCAGAAATTGGACAAAACCAATTTGGGGGTTAATTTTTTGAAACTAACAGATGAAGAAAAGTTG
>CAKQRI010000036.1 GCA_934271365.1 uncultured Spirochaetales bacterium | reverse complement strand
ATCCATGATACCCAGACTTCGCTCCGTTGCTGAACGAAGAATCTGAGCAGACTCACTCATCTCAACAAGAAATGTTGACTCACCTCTCGAAAGATTATCACTTGCACCTACTCTGCAGAATATCTTGTCAACTATAGGAATTACAGCAGACTTAGCGGGGACAAAAGAACCAATATGGGAAAGAAGCGCTATTATTGCAACTTCTCTCAGAAATGTTGATTTACCAGCCATATTCGGTCCTGTAATAAGCGAGAAACGAGACTTCTCGGTTGAAAAAGAATTAGATATATACTTATCACGACCTGTATAGTCCTCTACAACAGGATGGCGACCATCTGTTATTATCATATCACCATTCTCTTTCATTTCAGGCCTAACGTAATCTTTTTCAATAGAAAGAAAAGCTAGAGATGAATAAAAATCAAGCATTGTGATAATACGTCCCATGGCCTCTATTGATAGATATAGCTCTGCAGTCTTATTCTGGAGGTAGCTGAAGACAGTGCGCTCACGCTTTTCCGCATCTATGGAAGAAGCTGAAATACTGCTTTTTATTTCCTCGAGCTTCTCTGTAGTAAAACGTTCACCACCAACAAGAGTCTGTCTTCTTATAAAATAATCAGGAACTTTATCAAGCTGTCCTTTCGACACTTCTATATATGCTCCTATTATCCTGTTCTCTCCAGATTTCATAGTCTGTATCTGAGTCTCTTCCTTAAGTTTTTCAAGATAGACAGAAAGCTTCTCTGAGCCATGATTGATGAAGTCCCTGTAGCCATCAAGTTCTTCATCAAAACCATCAAGAATAATTGTTCCAGGATTATTTATATTAGTGCATTCTTTATTAACCGCACGGAGAATTTCATCTGACAGTTCTATGATTGCTTCGAAGTCCTTTGTTATATCCGTATCAGAAAGAGTTAGATATATATCCTTATTCTCAATCAACGAGAAGAAGGACGAAACACTCTCAGCAATTGCAACGAGATCCCTAGGTGTAGATCTCTTCATCGATGCTTTTACAGATAACCTCTCCAGATCTGATGTCTCAGCAAGATAATGCCTTACTCTATCAAGCTCCAATCGATCATTAATCAAAGCATCTACCCAATCTAGACGCTTATCTATTTTGACCTTAGATACAAGAGGATGCAATAATGCAAATTTCAGAAACCTTGCACCAGAACTTGTCCTTGTCCTGTTTACGGAACCAAATAAAGACCCATCAGCCTTTCCTTCCTGAAGGCTTTCCAGAATCTCAAGATTTCTTACAGCTGCGGAGTTAAGAGACATATATTCTTCATCAGATACACGTTCTATCGCCCTAAGCTGAGGAAGCTCTGCCTTTGCATTATCCGATATATATCCAAGCAGAGCTCCTATTGCACATAGAATTGGATCCTTCTCTCCAATAGAAAACAAGCGAAGCGCTGATGATGAAAACTGGCGTTCGCATTCAACGCGACCTTCCTTTAAAGAGAAATACCATGAAGGAAGTTTTGATATTATAGCAGAAGCACTGTCAATCACCCGACGGAATTCCCTTTCCGTGAAATATGTATCATCCTGTACTAAAATTTCTTTGGGCTTAATTGATCCAATGGCTGATTCCAGAACTGAATAATCCTTCTCCAGCTTTATATCTCTTATGTAGAATTCTCCAGTCGAAATATCACTCCAGGCTATATGGACTCCTTTTCTATCAACATAGGTAGAGAGCACATAAGAAGATGATAGAGAATCAAGATACTCATCATCAACAACAGTAGCTGGGGTATAAACCTGCGTGACTTCTCTTTTAGCAAGTTCTCTAGGATTATCCAGATCAACAAACTGCTCACAGACAGCAACTTTCATGCCAAGATCAAGAAGCCTTTTAAGGTAGTTCCTAGCAGCATGATAAGGAATTCCGCACATAGGCATCTGTGCTCGATGCGTCAAGGTAAGATTCAGCAGTTTTGAGACCTCAAGTGCATCATCATTGAACATTTCATAGAAATCACCTAAACGGAAAAAGAGCACCTTATCCTGATGCTCTTTTTTTATATCCATATACTGACGCATCATCGGCGTCAGCTTTTCTTCTTTTGCTTCCATATATTCCATTAATAAAGAGAAGTCGTAATCGCGAGCACAAGCTTCAACCCGGAACCAGCCTTACCATTATTAAAGATGAATCCAGAGTCCCATGCCCATCCATTTCCTTCTCTTATTGTAGCATTTTTGACAAGATAAAGTCCAAGAGGGAAACCTGGAATCTGCATCTTTATTCCAATGCCTGTAGCAAAGTACCAGTTGATATTAGAGAACTTATTGAGCTCTTTCAGATCCTGCAGTGCACCTGTAGCAGAGAAGAATCCTTCTGCTGCCATGACATTATTCACAAGAGGGAAAGTAAGATCCAGCTGATTATGCCAGAGGAACGAGTTATCATACAAATCATCATAGCTACCAGAGAAGCCCCTTCCAATATTCATGCCATCTATATATAGCATTTCATATCTTGTTGCACCTTCACTGGCTTCATACCATCCCCACCCCGACTTATCTGTATTATTCCAGTACTGTGGTAGCATAAAGCTGGCACTTGATGTTCCGGATAAGACAAGAGACTTCTTCTCATCCTTATCATTTGTATAGCTGAACAATGAATGGTAAGCAGAAACAGAAGCGCTAAGCTCATTATAGTTCGAAAGACCAAATAAGAAACCTCCCGCATAAGTATATCCGGCACTTATCACATAACCTTTTGTTGTATTCTTCTTCAGATCCCGGCTATCCCATGTAAGTGATAGTGAAAGCTTATTTGAGAATTGCCATTTATCATGATACTTCTTTATCAGGAGCTCATATGGATCGTAGTTCGAATCATAAACGGCATGATTAAGGCCTATAGATACACCACCTGAAACAATCAGGGATCCTGCATTCCATGCAAAAGTGTATCCGGTATTATATCCAAGAGCTATTCGATAGTAATCATAACTCATCAGGTATGCAGATGATGGAGTTATCTTAAGGTTATACCAGTCATTTGCATTTGTATACCCAAGTGGATATGTTACTTTCGCATTGTCTCTACCATCATAATAAGCAGAATGGCTCTCTTTCTGAAGGACATTGCTCCTTACATTTCTTTCGAGAGAAACAGATACGCCATTAGACCATCTCTTATCTCCGACCCAATCATCAGAAAGTCCAATAGAAATACTCTGTGTAGAGGGAGAAAGTGTTGTGGAGATGGAAAGATCCCTGCCTGTACCGAAGATATTCTTATCAGACCACTGGAGAAACCCTGATACAGGAAAGCCATCTGCAGTACTACCAAAAGTCGCTCCGAACTGAAGCTCCATCTGATTTCCTTCCTCCACAATATACTCAACAATAATGCCATTAGCCTCTTTCCCCTGGGCAAGATTCATCTTTATATTAGACACTAATGACGTATTCATTATATTCTGCTGGCTCTTTATAGCATCAGCACGTGAGAATACATCTCCGACTTTTGTTGTAACCTCACGTTCAAAGACATATGGTTTTGTCTTTGTCATGCCAGAGATGATGACCTCTTCAATAACAGCCTGCTCACCTTCATTCACAAAGATAGTTACATTAATTGTCCCATCTTCCTGATTTCTGTATTCAGAGCTATTGATAGCAGCAAATATATATCCATTATCAGAATATAGAACAGCGATATTATCCACAAGACTCTGAATGCTCTGCATATTGTATGCCGCGCCAGTATGCAGCGTAGTAGTATCAATAAGCTCTTCTGAAGAGAATACAGTATTGCCCTCAATTGAGATATCTCCAAGTTTCCAGTATGCTCCTTCTTCCAGATTGAATACGATTGAGACATACTCAACATCATCAGTGCTATCAGGAGATTCATTGATATCTATGCTCAAAATCTTAGCATCAGGATATCCCTTCGTAGCATAGAATGAAAGAATTGAAGCTTTATCTCCCTCAAGAAGAGATTCCTGGAAATTTCCAGCATTAAAGAACGATTTTGCCTTGCTGCTTATTACCTTATTGAGTTCTTTAGCATTAACACCTGCAATACCGCTATATAGAATCTCTCTGATTTTATACTGCTTACCTTCACTTATCACATAACGAAGATTGACTTTATTTGTTTCTGCATCATATTCATACTCAGATTTTACAGAAACATCCTTATAACCTTTAGATAGATATGAGCTTTTTATTGAAGAAGCTTCACCATCAAAATTAAGAGTTCTGACAAAAGATCCAGCAGATATAGACTGAGAATCTAACACGCTCTTTCTCTTAAGCTTGCTATTTCCTTCCACCTCTACACTCTCAACTATAGGGTTCTCATAGATATGAAGAAAAAGCACGAGGTTAAGCATTTCATCATCAGCTGTTGCTTCTGCATAGAAATAGCTCAGCCATGGCTGATCATATAAATCAGAGCTCAGATCACTATAGAGTTCGTCTGAATATGAGAGACCGACATAGCGTCCGATAATACTATCTATGTTTTTCTGCGAGACGTTCATAAGCCCATCATATTTTATTGCTGTTATGGTCTTTCCATCCCACCACTCAGCATCTGCAAAAAGAGGATAAGCTAGAAAAAAAAGAACCGAAAGAATTATCAAAACTTTAGAATAGCGACTTGTTTTCACAATAAACCTCTCTTCTATCTTATCAGAATTATTTTTAAAACTCAAACAAATAGCATTAATGTAACTATTATGCAGCTCATTGTAATATAAAGAATAAAGTCAACCATGAATATGTATTTATCATGAAGTTTGGATTTCTTATCAGAAAATAAGCCTCTTAGACAGAGTAAACCCAAAACCTTCTAAGATGGAATAGAACGTAAGGTTAACAGGCTTTGTGAAGAATGTAACAGTGCATAAAGGATTCTCCCATTCAATTGAGAACTCACTGTCAAGAACAAGATCATCCGATATGAATGTATGCCTGCCTTCACCTGGATTCTCCTCTGCAGTAAGGTGGAAAAGAGCCTGCATATAAACTTCAGGAAGGAGGTATTTTCCTAGATATATGCTTGTTCCATTAAGATATCTTGCCATTGGAGAAAAGTTTGAAGCAGAGCTTCCAAGACCGCTCAATGCAATAGTATCCGTAAGGATATTGCTTACTATATTAGAATGCATCGAGAAAATATCAAGGCCAAGTGAGTCCTTGATTGACTGGTTCAGACCATTTCCATTCCCCTTAATAAGCCCTACTCTACTCATGATATCAACGGATGTAGTAAGAAGAGATGCAACGCTTGTAAGAGAGCTCTTTCCATAAGCAGATGAAGGAAGAATAGCCTGCCCTAAGATCTGCATTATCTCATTTAGATTCTTAGCCGGCGAGCTTTCAAATGTTGGATTAAGATTATCAAGCTTTGAATCCATCAGATTCAGATAGATATCAACCTGCTTTCCATCAGAATCGAAATCTCTAAGCCTTGCCCTCAGGTTGATAAGGGGATCAAGAGTCTTCTGGTTTTCTTCAAAATGGATTTTTCCTTCTGTTATGTAGAAATACTTCTGGAAATAATATATTTCGCCACTTCTTATATTAAAATCACCATTTAGCCTTATTCCATCCTTTGCATTATGGAAGAATAGCTTAGTATCGTTCTCCGCAAAAGCTGTGAGAATCGGTGATGCAGACAAAGGGAATATAACCTTGCAGTTTGAAGCCAGCGTAATATTGAAATCTGTGCTTGTCTCAACAGAGACCGGACCAAACCAAGAAGGAAGCTCATTCATTCCAACAGAAAGAACTGTATCCTTCACTTTCAGATCTCCAGAAGAGGCAACAACACCTGTTATATTATCTATATGGAAATGTCCAGAGACTTTACCAACAAGATCAATATTGGACTCAAACATTGGAAGTCTGAAATTCACCTCATTGCCATCATCTAGGTATACATCTACCGCATAAGACTCAAAAGACATTGATGATCCGAAATTAAGCTCAAGACTGACTTTACCTGGCACTCGAACATTGGTTCCCATGTTCATACAGGTGAGATCTGTAAGGTTTGATGTTATTACATTATCCCAGATAATAAAACTAGGATTATGAAGTATTACTCTTTCTCCTGGAAGCCAGAACAGATCAAATTCACTATAATCTGAATCAAGCTTCCCATACATTCTATAGCCTTCTGCAGTTGCAATCAGATCAAGATTACCATATAGATATGCAGGATCATAGAATATAAGAATCGGACTGTCTATCGAAAGATTAGCAATAGAAACAGCAAATGAGTCAATGTCAATATAGTAATCTGTACCGAACTGGCCATTCATGTCTGCTTTCATTCTGAATTTTGCTATAGGCATCAGATTAATATCAATGTCAGCAATTTTCCCATCTATATCAACATATCCAGATAAGGCATCGCCTGTGATGTTTATGAGTTTGTCTGAATAAACACCAGAGAAATCTCTCTTTGGAGCAATTAGAGCATTATCATAATTCACAGAATCAATTGATCCTTTAAAAGTTATTCCATTACCTTTATTCTTCAAAAGCTCTTTTCCTGTATCATAGAAAGTCCTTCCTTCTGGAATAGAAATGGTTAAAGAAGATCTGAATGATGCAGTATAGGCCCTATCAAGATGCTCGAGAGAAGCCTTAAGGCTCACATTGTCTATATTAATACGGCCTGATTCTGAACTGATGGAAATATCATCTATGCCCATAGCTAGAGCACCTGTAGTATATTCTATGTCAGATAACACAGCCGTAGTGGAATCAATAAAGACAGAGCTGCTCATCTGCTTAGGATTATTCATATCATCTTCACTCTTAGCTGTGAAATTTCCAGTAAATGCAAAATCCTTATAGTTATTTCCGCTTCCTGTAAGATTCAGGTTGCCAATCATACCACCCTGTCCAAATCTCCCAAGTCTGATATTATTCCCCTTCATTATGCCGCTGAATGCAGAATTTTCCCTGATAATTGAAAGAAGGAACTCTTCGCCATTCTCTGTTTTATCTGAAATATTAAGAAGGAATGCAAAATTGCTTATATCAAACAGAAAATCTCCATTAAGTTCAGGGAATGAATTCTTGCTTACAATCTTTATATCATTAATTGAAACTCTTGTATTATCTCCGTAAACCCTGAACGCCAAATCCGGATTTCCAGTGAAGAACCGGAGATTCTTTATACTAAATAATGGGCTGGAAAGCTCAAAGCGCTGCTCTGCAAAATCAAACGAGAATGATATATCGCCTTCAATCAGCGATGGTGTCAGGTTTTCTATCCCGGCCAAAATAGGGAAATCATCCATATCGGCCTCTAGAATGAGCTTATCCATCCATGAAGAATAAAGATGCATCTGAGGATTATCAAGCCGTACATTCTTATTCTCAAAATCTATATCGATATCAAATGGATACAAAGATGAACCTGATGTAAGCTCTGCATAGCTAGATATCAGATTTCTCTTTGAGAAGTCAAGCGTTCCAGACATATGAACAGAATCTAGATATGGAGAATTCAATCTGAATAGATATATTCTCTCCCCTGTTATTCCAAGATTAAGATTTATAATCTGCTTTCCGCTATTTGTGAATGCCAGTGAGAAATCGCCATAAGGCAGCATATTCTCAAAGTCAATTCCACCTGTAAAACCAGCCCGTACCCAATCTGTTGTAATAGATCCTTCATCAATATTAAAGATACTATCCACTAATTCTCCGCTCACAGAAGAACTGAGATTGAAGTTATACTCATTGAATGTTATATCTCTTATTCCTACGCCACCTGATACTGGGCCTCTGACTCCAAGCAGAGCACTGTCATCAAAAGCCAAATCAAAGCTAATGCTTCCATCAAGGCTTGTATCATTACCTATATAAGAAGAAAAAGCTGGAGCATATGCTTCTATCAAAGAAGAAAGTGATGATAGCTTATAATCAGATATTGAAACAATTCCTTTCAGGGATTCATAATAATCGAGATTTCCTAAGATGGTATTTCCAAAATCAAATGATAAAGATACTGATTCATCTTCTGTTTTGAGGAAAATGCTACCTGCATTAGAGAATATCGGAATCTTAATATCCGAAAGCGATACAGATGCCGTATTTATGAAATAATGCCCATTATTATTAGCTATAGCTGCAGATGCAGAAAAATCCATATCTGCAGAATCTAGATTCGGTTCATTAATATCTATGGAAATGTGAGAAGATATATCAGCCTTTATCTCATTTCCGAAATCAAAGTTCGCTGAAATATCATTCATCTCTATGTTATTTATTATATCATAGCTACGCTTATTCAGATATCCAGACATTAGCGATTGGATTGAAGCTGAAGCTTTCCTATCCTTTAAATCAAAATATAGAGAAGTCGCTGGAACTGATAATATAGTCTCTTCTCCATCATCTGCAGTGATTTCTGCTGCAGCAATTCTAAATGATGATAAGTCCGAAGAATAAGCACTGAGAGTACCAAAACTGATACCAAAGCCTAAATAACCAGCTTTTATATCCATGGCTTTCATCAGAATCTCTTTATCAATATAGGAAAGATAAAGAGCCGAGATATCTGATGAAGCATCATTAAATGCAATATGGCTCTGCCCAAGTCCAGCTTTTATATCTATATCGTCAAAATCTATTCTTATTATATCCTTATTTTCTGCTGATATAGACACATTGGAAAGCTGGCATGAAAAATCCGAGTACTTAGAGGTTATAGAATCAGCTATGACTAATAACGAAAGCTTATCATCTGCACCTAAAGAAGCAGAAAGCCCTGAAAAATGAAGACATGCATCAGAGAACGAATAGTCTAGTTCTGGCACATAGACTGCAATCTTCGAGTTCTTCAGACCATAAGACCAATCCAAGCTAATCCGTGCATTTTCTATTAACTTATCACCATACTTGACATCCATGGAAAAAACATCAAGCAGAACTCCCCATTTTGCAAGAGATTCCGGTATATTCAAATCAATCTGTTTATTATTTATAGATTGGAAAGAACCAGCATCTCCAGTTTCAGTTATCTTCGGAACTGTCAGAACTGCATAGTCAGCTGAGATATAAAGAAGGTCTTTTTTCGAGATAAGATAATGAATTAATGAAAAAAGACCTTTATTAAGAGAAATCTTATTTACATAAAGAATCTCATTGTGATCATACTCAAGCCTGAAGCCATTTATGAAAACACCATCTCTGAAGTTTCTATCCATAGATTCAAAAGAAACAGAAAAGCGGCTGTCCATCGACTCAATGCCATCAAGAAGCTTATTGGCAGCAATGAGAGTCGGGCTTGTCATATTAAGATTCATTATTATGAAAAAGCCAACAGATGCAAACAGAAGCGCAACAGCTACTGAAATAATAATAGTAGATATTGTCGTATGATATTTCATCTCTGCCTGATCCTTATTCTAGATTATCATAAATATCGATTTTATATAAACACCAGATATGCCAACGTGTCTTTTCTGCATACTATTAATATGCTACTCTACTTACGA
Organism: uncultured Spirochaetales bacterium; assembly: GCA_934271365.1. Lineage (GTDB taxonomy): Bacteria > Spirochaetota > Spirochaetia > Sphaerochaetales > Sphaerochaetaceae > Ornithospirochaeta. The sequence continues at coordinate 8,981 of CAKQRI010000036.1, read as the reverse complement.
GGTGACCAGATGAGTAACATACTCAGAAATTTCATTGTTATCGAAGGCCTTGATGGAGCTGGAACAACAACACAGAAAAAGGAAATAGAAGCAGATCTTAACAAAACCGGTCTCAAAACATATACAACACATGAGCCAACAGATAACCCAATAGGAAAAGTTGTCAGAGCTGTTCTCAGAAGTGAATTCAGCACCACGCCTGAAGCTCTTGCTTATTTATATACATCAGATAGACATGACCATCTATATAATAATGAATATGGATTGATAAAGCACATAGAAAAAGGTGAGGTTGTAATCTCTGACCGATATATATTCTCATCTATTGCCTATCAGAGCGTAGAATGCAACCCTGATTTTGTCAGAATGATAAACTCCACTTTTCCTTATCCTAGAATCGTTATCTTTGTTGATACGCCAGTCTCTGCATGCCTAAGCCGAATTGAAACAAGAGGAGAAGAAAAAGAGCTCTTTGATAAATCAGAGTTTCTAGAAAAAGTAAGAGCAAACTATATAAAAGAATTCAGCAGCCTTCCTCCTGAAGTAAGGTTTCTAAGAATAGATGGAACCCTCAGTATTGAGCATATCAAGAAAAAAGCTCTGGATTTTATAAAAGCTAACCTTTGATCAGCATTGCATCCCCATAGCTGAAGAAATGGTATTTCATTTCAACTGCATGCTTATAAGCAGAAAGAATATTCTCTTTTCCTGCTAATGCAGACACAAGCATCAGAAGCGTTGATTCAGGCGTATGGAAATTGGTCAGAAGATCATCAATGAATCTGAATCTGTACCCTGGATGTATGAATATTGAAGTATCGCCTTTAAGATTGACAAGCCGACCACTCTCATCAGCTGCGCTTTCCAGTGTTCTTACGCTGGTTGTTCCCACAGCAAGAATACGGCGGCCTTCTTCTTTAGCCTTATTAAGGCTTTCAGCTGTTTTCTCTTCAATCTCATATGATTCTGTATGCATATGGTGGTCTTCCAGGTTCTCTGTTCTTACTGGAAGAAATGTTCCAGCCCCTACATGTAGAGTAACCTCATATTTCTGAATACCTCTATCCTTAAGAATAGAAAGAAGCTCATCAGTAAAATGAAGACCAGCAGTCGGAGCTGCTACAGAGCCTTCTTTCTTTGCATATACAGTCTGATATCTGCTCTCATCTTGCCAGTTATCATCCCGCTTAATATAAGGTGGAAGCGGTACATGACCACATTTTACGAAGAAATCCTCATCAATAGGAGAAGCAAAGAGAACGTTCCTTGTTCCGTCTTCATTCTCTCTTATGATTTCTGCCTCTGCATATGGAATTCCTTCAAGTGTTGAAAACATGAATCGCTTTCCGACTTTCTGCTTCTTCGATTTAGTAACCATTGCTTTCCAGCTTCCATCTGGATTCTTTCCAAGAAAAAGAAACTCAACAACACCACCTGTTGGGGCAGTGCCATATGTCCGAGCTTTTCTTACCTTAGAATTATTAACAACAAGAACTGTATCATCAGAAAGAAATGAAGGAAGATCCTTCATCTTTGAATCAATATATCTTCCTGTATTCTTATCAAGAACAAGAAGCCTATCTTCTCCCCTTCTCTCTGAAGGCTCCTGAGCTATAAGCTCATTAGGAAGATCAAAATAAAAATCCTTGGTCAGCATTTCCTTTATCCTTTATCCCCAGAAGCTCATAAGCCTTGCTGGTAACACATCTGCCTCTGCTTGTTCTTTTAAGATAGCCCTGTCTCATAAGATATGGCTCATAGTACACCTCAATAGATTCAGCAGCATCATTGATTGAAGCGGCAAGAGCATCAAGGCCTACAGGACCTCCATCGTAGACTTCTATTATTGTCCTGAGGATATCCCTATCTGTTTTATCCAGACCATATGCATCAATGCCTAATTTATCAAGACCGATATCAGCCATCTCTGTCGTAATCGTGCCATTTCCTATTATTGTTGCAATATCACGGACTCTACGCAATATCCTGTTAGCAATACGCGGAGTTCCACGGGCACACCTAGCTATCTTCATCACTGCATCATCTGTTATATCAGTATCAAGTATTCTTGCTGATCTAATAATTATCTTTGCAAGCTCCTCTGGCGGATATAAATTTATTTTTATTGGAATGCCGAATCTATTCTCAAGAGGCTTAGAAACAGCTCCGGCCTTTGTCGTTGCACCAATTAAGGTGAATGGCTCAAGCTCTATTCTCATTGTCCTAGCAGCTGGCCCCTGCCCAATTACCCAGTCAATTTTAAAATCTTCCATTGCAATATAGAGGAGATCCTCCATATTCTTCTTCAGTCCATGGATCTCATCGATAAAGAGAATGGAATTTCTTGTCAGATTCGTAAGAATTCCAACAAGGTCTTTAGGCTTTTCAAGTGCTGGTGCACTAGTAAGCTTTATTTCTGTCGACATCTCATTTGCGATAATACTGGCAAGTGTCGTCTTTCCTAGCCCCGGAGGTCCCTGCAGAAATATATGGTCCAAAGCCTCATTTCTATGTTTTGCAGCATCTATATATATCTTAAGATTTTCCTTAAGCTCTTCCTGTCCCTGAAAATCCTTAAGATAGCGAGGCCTTAACACGTTCTCCTGAGCTTCATCCTCTGTCTGAAGTTCTGGCTCTACAGTGCGTATGGAATCATCATCTGCCAGATCAAGCGGCCCAGAATGTTCATTTATCATCCAAGTCTCCTAAGAATAAGAGGAAGAATCTTCTCTTCTATCTTCCTATCATCAAGCCCTGCAAAAAGAAGGGAATTCTCCGCAATAATCTCATCAATGGCTTTTCTTACCTGCTTTCTATCATAACCCATTTCGGCAAAAGAACTTACCATCTCAGCAAAACAATCCTTCCCTATAGGATTTCCTGATGAATTATTATCTTCTTCCAGTACAAGAACATTCCTTAGCTGCAATATGAGCTTCTGGGCAGTCTTTGCTCCAAGACCAGGCACTTTAGATAGTGCCTTTACATCATTTGCATCAAGTGCAAGTATAAGTTTATCAACAGTGATTCCAGAAAGAATCTTCAGTGCACCACGTGCGCCTATTCCTGGAACAGTCTGAAGCTGATTGAAGCAGAATCTTTCCTTCTCATCAAAAAAACCAAATAATGTCATGGCATCTTCTCTGTGCTGAAGAACTGTATAGACTTTTACAGCATCCCTCTCTTCGGATGGGATTGCAGAAAAAGAAGAAGCACTATTTGCAGAGACTTCAATGTAGAATTCAATACCACTGGAAGTCATGACAGAAATGGAATTAGGATTTATCTCTACTAGTTTACCTACAATAGCATTAATCATGTCTTGATTTTATTATTAAACGCAATGTGAGAGCAATAGCACACGCAATCTGCAAGTGCATCAGCAGCATGATCTGGTTTAGGAATATCTTTTAGATGAAGGACTCTCCTAACCATATCCTGGACCTGATATTTCTCAGCATTTCCCATTCCCGTTATATTCATCTTGATTTCTCGGGGAGAATATAGATGAACTTCAAGTCCCAATGACTCGAACTTATATAAGGCTGCTCCTATAACTTTTGCAACTGGAATTGCTGAGGAAATGTTCTTTGCAAAGAAAATATCCTCCATGGCAACAACATCGACCTTGAATCTGACTGCAAGCGCTGCAAGATCTTCTGCTATCGTGAATATTCTCTTCTGAGCCGGTTCTCCGGCTTCAGTTTTTATAGTTCCATAAGAAACAGGCTGGAATCTGTCCTTTTCATAGGAAACAACACCCCAGCCTGTATCTGCAAGTCCTGGATCAACTCCAAGAATAATCAAATCTTACTCCTCAGCTTCAAAATCATCAGGAAGCTCAAGGTTTGTTGAAACCTGCTGAACATCCTCAAGATCCTCAAGCTTCTCAACAATGCGAAGAACCTTATTAGCTTTTTCATTGTCAAGTGTGACAGTCTGATCTGCAATCTTCTGAACATCTGCACTATCCTGCTCAAAGCCTGCAGCCTGCATAGCTTCAAGTACAGTTGCAAAATCTGAAGGAGAAGTTGTAACCTCAATCACACCATCAGTTGTTGTGACATCTTCAGCTCCATTCTCTAAAGCTGCTTCAAAAATCTGCTCTTCAGTATACTTTGATGCATCATATGTAATCACACCCTTAGTCTGGAACATGTAGCTAACACATCCAGTTGCACCAAGAGAACCACCGAGTTTTGTCAATGTAGATCTTACATCTGCAGCTGTTCTGTTTTTATTATCAGTGAGTGTATCAACAATGATAGCAACCCCACCTGGAGCATATCCTTCATATGTAAGTTCGAAGTATGTGCTTGATGCGCCTTCTCCACTAGCTTTCTTGATAGCTCTTTCAATATTATCTTTTGGCATATTCTCAGCTTTTGCCTTGAGAATAGCTGTTCTTAAAGCTGCATTTGAGTTAGGGTCAGTTCCACCCTGCTTTGCAGCTACTGTAATTTCCTTGATGAGCTTTGTGAACTTCTGTCCGCGCTTTGCGTCAGCGATGCCTTTTGCATGTTTAATTGTTGCCCATTTTGAGTGGCCAGACATAATAATAACCTCGTGATTAACAATAATATCTCTGAAAAAATATCACAAAGTGAAAATTACTTCAATCATATTGCCATAACAAGTGTAAGAATAATGCGGTCAAGGAACAAAAATCCTTCCTCTGTAATGGCAAAATGATCTTCATCATTATTTATCCAGCATGGATTAATCAGGCTAATCTGGTCATTATAGCGCGCATCAAAATCATAGCCGAATCTATTGCGATAGGCTTTCTTATCCAGCCCCTCCCTTACGCGAAGGCGCAGCATGATGTATTCCTCTTCCTCTTCTATTTTTGAAAGGTAGTAGCAATCCAGTTCAGGCTTTTCTATGAAATCCTCTACTGTTTCCTTATTTCTTGCACTTACTACAGGATTATATCCAAAACTGCTCTCAGCAGTAGCACCTAACCCAATATACTGATCAAGATTCCAATACACCTGGTTATGGATGCTACGTTTATTCTTCTTAGAGAAGGCGCTAACTTCATAATGTTCATAGCCGAGATCAGCAAGAAGCTGCCAGCCTCTTTTCAGAAATTCTGATTGCATCTCTTCTGATAAAGGATATAGGCGTTTTATCAGAGGTGTATCCTCTTCAAAAGTAAGACAGTAATAAGATATATGAGATGGACTGAATGATGAAATCTGCTTTATATCATTCAATGCATCATCGATGCTCTCTCCAGGCACAGCAGTGATTATATCGGCATTATAGTCAAATCCTGATGAAGAAAGAATGCTAAGTGCTCTTATTGCAGAATTCCTATCGGCATTACGTCCAAGAATATCAAGAGTATTCTGATTCAGAGACTGGATTCCAACAGATATTCTTGTAACATAACCTTTTAGAATCTGAATAGAAGAATCAATATTCTCTGGATTGAATTCGACTGTAACCTCTTCAGGCTTACCATAGCGAAAAGCTAACTTCAAAAGCCTGATTATCTTCTCATATCCAATAATTCCTGGATTACCCCCACCTATATATACAGAGAGAAATGGCTTTTTCCAGTCCTCAACTACACTTTCAAGCTCTTTAATAAGGATATCGTAATAATCTTCAATTCTACTGCTATCTGCAATAGAGTAAAAAGCACAGTAATCGCATTTTCTAGAACAGAAAGGTATATGGATATAAAGAGACAGAGGTCTGTCCTCAGCAACACCATTGATCATTTTCCTATGAGGCTTCCTATTCTATTCAGGGGCCAGAATCTTCCTATGACTCTTCCATTTATCCTGTTTTCCTTTACAGGACCGAAATATCTTCCATCATAAGAATTATCTCTGTTGTCACCTAATGGCAGAATATAGCCTTCAGGTATATAAATTCCGTTCTCATATAATGCATAATCACTTCTGGATTTCATTGACGAAAAATCGAACTGATGGACTGCTGAGGTTCTGGATTTCTCAAATTCAAAGAGATCAAACTTATAGTCATAGTCTGTACCTGCAATAGTCTGATATGACTTTTTCAGATAATCCGGGGCATATCCCATAAGATTAGCTTCCTGATAAGCAGTAAGCTTTCCTGCAGCTTTAAGTCCAGGATACAAATCAGAATCTACAGATCTATTTGGACCAAGGGACAGGTTATAAGCCTTTCTAAAATCCGCTTCTGTTATAAATGAAGGTGTTCCACTTGGCCTAATCTCCACATTGCCCTCATTGAATCTTACTGTGTCCCCACCCATGCCTACAGCCCTTTTTACATAAAGCCTTTCTCGTGGTGTCCCGTCTTCATTCTTATCAATATTCACAAGTGATAAAGTACCCATGTACACAACCTGAGAAAGCACATCAAATACAGGTCCTTTTGATTCGTACTCTGGATTATAGAATGTAATTATATGATCTCTCTGCACTCTACCAGAAGATGTGAGAACTTTTCTTCCTGCTGGATAAAGCTCAACACCATATGCATCTTTGTTAACTATAACCCTATCCTGTACATTAAGAGTTGAGACCATGGAAGGAGAAGGTATAACGAACAGCTGAAAAAGATACTGATTGATTATTATCACCCAGAAAATGGCAAAAATAAGAGCATCAATCCAGCTCCAGATTTCACCAAGCAATGTTTTAGGCTGAGCTTTCATATAAAGTCTCTTGGCCTTACGCGCTGTGAGCTTTCTTACAGCATAGTTCTCAACTTCGGTAAAAAAAGAATCCATATAGCCAAAGTACCCTATCCTGCGTTTGTTGACAAGAGATAGTTAAGCTTTTACCTTTATCGTATGAGAAAAAAAGAATTACCAGATATAGAGCCTGTTGTGCTGCCTGAAAGATTCGGAATGCGCCCTGGCCTATATATAACAATATTGGCTTTACTCGCTATTTTTGCGCTCTTCTTCTGCTTATGCATCCTTCCAGGAATAATTTCAGATGCATCATATATCTCATTCGATATAAAGGGTGCAGGCATAGCAATTTATGAAGATGGAAAATACATCGGGTCTTCAGAAGGTTCGATATATAGATCTGATGCAGGGAAACACAAATATGAGTTCTATGCAGGAAGCTTCAAGGTTGGAGAAATAGATGAAAAGCTGCCAAAACATGTTTTCTTTACACTTTTCCACAAAAGTATAAAGAAAATAAATGCTGACATAATTCTTTCTTCTTCTGCTAAAGAATACATAATCAGTGATTATGCAGAAAAAGCTGCTTTATGGTCTAAAGTCTACGAACATGAAGACAAATTCCATATTCCACCATTCTTCTCTGAATTTTCTGAAAATGCAGCAGCTTTTGATTTCCCTGATCAAGATATCAATCAGGCTATGATTTATGGTGCAATGCATGTCACATCAGAAGAGCTATTATCAGATTTTGAAAATGCTGTAAAAATCTTGACAGATAATGGAATCAACATTGACCTATCTCTATATTTAAGCACTTTAAATAATCTATATTCAGAAAATGGTTTATCAAAGGAAAAATTGACAGACTTAAATACTTATAATGGAAAGAAAAATGGGAATATGATAAGCTACCCGCCATATCACGATGTAAAAATGGGGAAAAGCATATCAGATGGGTCTTACCCAGATACAAACACCTATCCTATAACAACATCAACAAATTCATTCTCTATAGCGCAGAAAGCTGTAACTGAATATGAGTATGCTCTTTTTGTAGAAGAAAATCCCAAATGGGCAAAAAGCAATAAAGAAAATCTCATCACAGAGGGACTTGTAGATGATGGATACTTAGAAGGCATCAATCTTACCACAAGGATCCAGTCTCAGCGCCCAATCAGGGCTATCAGCTACTATGCTGCAGTAGCTTATGCTGACTGGCTAAGCTCTGAAGAGGGAATAGAATACATGCTTCCAAGTGAAGCTGAATGGTATGTGGCAGAGGAAAGTGTTCCTGGAAGGAAATACTATAACTCTCTGATTTCTACAGATAAGGCTGGAGATGATCCTATCGGAATGCTTGGTCAGCTCTGGGAATTCACATCTACTGAATATATTCCATTATCAAGAGTATTTGATTATGCATATGAAGATCCATATGGATTTGATGACATAATAATAAAAGGCGGAAGCTATATAAACAGTGATATCACAGGAGAAGATGTTGGAGTGATATCAAAATCTGAGACAAGTGACTACGTTGGATTCAGGGTGGTATCGCATGAGTGACTCATATAAGCTTATACAGAAAAACAAGAAAGCATATTTCAATTATGAGATAATAGAAGATCTTGAATGCGGAATAGCTCTGCAGGGAACTGAAGTGAAATCAGTCAGAGAAGGAAAATGCTCCTTCTCTGATAGCTATATAATAATCAAGGATATGGATCTTATTCTGATAGGATTTCTTATCCAGCCCTATTCTCATGGAAATATATTCAACCATAAAACGGATAGAAAAAGAATTCTTCTTGCGCATAAGCAGGAAATAAAGAAGCTCCAGCGGCGTGTGAATGAAAAGGGTTTTACACTTGTACCTCTGGAAATCTATCTTAAAGGCAATCTTATAAAGATGAAAATCGGACTTGCAAGAGGAAAAAATGTCCATGATAAGAAAGAAGCAATAAAGGAAAAAGACCTTGCAAGAGATGCAAGAAGAACGCTGAGAGAGCTTAACTGCTAGCGCTTCTTCCTGAAAGCATCCTGTCCATAAAGAATCAGGCTGTTAAGCTTTGAGCTCATCTCGGATGTACTCTCCTTGCAGCCATTCTTAATCCACATCTCTATTACATTGATTGATCCCCCTATCACGTAATAATAAAGAAGCGTAGCATCCTCAAGGCTGATAGAAAGCTCATCAGACCAGTTCTTAACAGCAGAAGGCAATGCAAATAGAAGGATTTTCTTTAAGAAGCCTTTATCCCCATTATCTGAGAAAAGAAGAGAACACATCTCTGCATTATCAGAAACGCATTCGAGAATCTGCTTCATTATATCCGAT
>CAKQRI010000035.1 GCA_934271365.1 uncultured Spirochaetales bacterium | reverse complement strand
GACAGCAGGTTCCTCTTCGACAGCAGGTTCCTCTTCGACAGCAGGTTCCTCTTCGACAGCAGGTTCCTCTTCGACAGCAGGTTCCTCTTCGACAGAAACTTCATCCTTATCAGAGATTCCATCTTCTTTCTCGAGATCAGAGGAATCATCCGAATCAACAAAGTCACTATATTCCTTATCTAAAGCTTCTTCTTTCAGCTCTTCCTTCTCAAAGGACTCTTTATCCTCTTCTTCAAGCTCTTCTGAGAGTTCCTTCTCTTCCTGCGTATCATCTTCGTCTAACAGACTTAAGAAATCCAGCTGAGCAGGATCATTGTCATCATCAATGGAAGAATCAGAAGAATCTTCAGTATATGTATCCTCTGCTTCGGCTTCATCATAAAGAGACTCATCCTCAGGAGGAACATCATCTACAAAATCATCAGAATCACTGTCTTCTGCATATTCTTCAGAATCAAGTTCTCGTTCTAATGGCTCTTCCTCTTTTTCCTCTTCTTCCTCTTTCTTCACAGTCTCTGGAGTGAGCTCATAGATATCACGGAGCCTTGCAATCTCCTCTTTATGATCTTTTTTTTCAAAATCTTCAGGAAGAGCTTCGAGCTTATCTTCTCTTTCGCGGATTTTCTCTTCAAGAATCTCTTCATCTTCCTGATATTCATATTCATCACTTGTGTAATCATCAAGAAGTTCATCTTCATAAGATTCATTATCCAGTTCAGAATCAAGCAGGGCATCATCCAGGTCCTTCTCGCCCTCAGGATATGCTATCGTACCGAAAATTGCCTGGTGAACAGCCTTTATTCCGGATTTTGTCCTTATGCTCTTCAAGAGAAATGATGCAGATGACAGGAATTCTCTATCGCCAGTCTTCTCAAGAGGCAGCAGCGTATCTGGATCTACAACCAGGAGGTTGTGTCCAACCTGCGCTTTTCTCTTCTCTTCATCGGTCTTTGCTGAAAGACGCTGAGTGAAATGCTCCGGCTCTGTATATGGATTGACTTCAAGCATTGTAGGCAGAACAATCAGATCAATCTTATTGCCATCAAAAGAGTATACATCAACAACATCTGTCGGATTGAAGAGCTGAGAACATGCATACTGAGCAGTCCTAGATGGAACATCAGCAGAACCGATTGTTTCCATGAGCATTCTGTTTCCAAAGCTTACCATATGAGAGCCTAAGAAAGTGAAGATAAATCCGCCGAACCTGATGAAAGGATGCATTGATGCAGGCCATAAGCCTCTATCAAGATAGCTGTACAGATCAATAGTCCCAGGTTCTGCTGAAACAGGAAGATATGCACCAGATGGTAGATCAGAATAGAAGTCAGGGCGGAAAAGATCAAAGTCATCCCGAGAAGAGGCAAGAGTGCTTCTCCTGGCCTCCCACTTATTCTCTCTGATGATAAGCTTGCTGAGATCCTCTTCGCTCATGCTCTGATAACGGGCATCCTCTCTCCGCTTTGCCATCAGAAGCTCCACTTCAGCTTTAAACACTCTGATATCATTGCTGAGAGTATCTATGGCATTGATTGATCCCTTAGATAGACTTCTCAAACCTGATGCAAGTTCTGAGCCGCTGATACCAAATTTCTCTTTAATTGCTTCGCTTTCATTCCCAGCATATGAGTCAAAGACATAGTAGATATTGTCAATCCTGTCTTCATTCTCTCTTGGCGGATAAAACAGCTTAAAGAGATTCTGCCTATAATGCTCCGAATAGCTCTCAGGAACAGCACCTGACTTAACCTGATAAACAGTGTAGCAGTCGATATATCTGAGAAGTCTTCTATGGACATCCATAGAGAGAGCAAGGACTCTATCGAAATCCTTGCTCTTGATCATTCTGTTTCTATTGAAGTTCTCTTTCTTATAATGTGTTGATATAAGAATGGACTGCAGAAGCATAGGGAGAACAGAATAGAAAGCAAGAGAGAAATCATCATCCTTCTTTCTTTTTCTATTATCATAGGAATACCACTCTGCACGTCTCAGGATTTCCAGAGGATGATAAGCCTCCATTAATCTTGCAATTCCCTGAAAATCATTCTCTAGGTAAGTCTTGCATTCGCGAAGGTTCTTATCTGCCTTCTCCTTAGACATAGCCATAAGACCATCTAAGTCAGAAAAAAGCTTATCCACAGCTAACTCCTCATAGATATAATAAGCAATTACATTAATAATACATCAGCTACACTAAACGTGCATGACATCTCTTCTATAGACTTTAAGACCTTCCTTAAGGCATTTAGCTGCCATAACAAGCTCTTTCTCATCTATTACATATGCAAATCTTGCCTGCTGCTTTCCAAGTCCTTTTGTCCAGTAAAAGTCCTCAGCTGGAGCAAACATAACAGTATTTCCCTGATAATTGAAATCCTTAAGCATAAAGAGCGCGAACTTCTCAGCATCATCAACAGGAAGATCAGCAACAAAGTAGAATGCACCTTTAGGCTTATTCACCCTCACGCCTTCAATCTTCTGCAGTTCTGATACAAGCACATTGCGCCGTCTCTCATATGTCTTCACGACATCCTCTATGTATTCATCAGGAGCTGAGAGTGCAGCGGCTGCAGCTTCCTGCTCAACCGCAGGAGGACATAGACGAGCCTGGGCCATCTTCATGACAGATGATATGAAATCCTTATTCTTAGTAACGATTGCACCTACTCTTGATCCACACATTGAAAAACGCTTCGAGAATGAATCGATGCAGATTACCCTATCTGCATATTCAGGGAATGAAAGTATGCTTGTGAACTTTCGCCCGTCATAGCAGAATTCTCTATAAACCTCATCAACGACTAGGAAGATATCATGGCGCTTGCACATCTCCAGAAGAGCTCGGAGCTCTTCTGTTGTGTAAATATGCCCAGTAGGGTTATTCGGGGAACAGAGGAGGATTCCTGTAGTCTTCTTGTTTATCTTATCTTCAAACGCATCAATTGACGGAAGCACAAAGCCATTTGAGGATGCTGAAGTAACAGGTCGCAGATTGACCATCGCAACATTAGCAAAAGTAGCAACATTCGTATAATAAGGCTCAGGGATAATGAACTCATCATAAGGATCACAGAGGGTTATGAGAGCAAACTGAAGAGCCTCAGAGCCCCCTGTCGTTATGATTATATTCTCTTCTGTAATATCGTCGATACCGAATTTCTTATAATAGCCAAGCATTGCATGCCGCAGCTTGAACTCGCCTTCAGATAGCCCGTAGGCTATTGTGCTTTCATTATAGCTATGGATAGCATCAAGCGCCTCCTGAGGAGTCTTGATGTCTGGCTGTCCAATATTCAGATGAATAACATGCACACCATTCTTCTCCGCCGCTCTTGAATATGGGACTAAACGGCGGATTGGAGAACACTGAAAACCTGAAATCCTGTTCGACATCTGCATACAGAATACCTCTCTTTTATTACTCTAGATTATCGGATGGAAGAGCAGATGAACTGGCCTGAGATAAATCTATGAGCTTCTGTATAAAGCGGCGGTTATCAAGAAGAGGAGAAATGCTTCTGCCATGGTGCAGACGTGAGATTACACGGGCAAAGAGCTCTGTGACATCAGCCTGTACAAACCATTCCTTTTCAAGAAGCCCCTTTCCCTGGTATACAGCATTAGTACCGATGATTCTCCAGAATACACCCTCCTTATAAGCTGCATCGAAATTCTCTATCGCATTGCCATTGAAGAATGGGAGAGAAACCATGCATATGATCTTCTTTGCTCCCCTATTCATCAGCTCACGCATTGCAATGATCATTGTACCGCCTGTTGCAATCATATCATCTGCCATAAGAACAGTCTTGCCCTTAACATCTCCAAGAAGGTTGATGCTCTTGATATTAGAATGCTTAGCATCCTTTGATACAACAGAATAGTCTCTTTCCTTATAAAGCACAGCAAGTGGCCTATGTAGTCCCTGTGCATAGAACTTATTTCTTGATACAGCACCTGTATCAGGAGAAACAACAACAAGATCAGGATCAGAGAAATCAATGAGCTTTCTCAGACACATCAGAGTCTGGTATGAGCCATGGAGATTCTCTAAATGGCATGTGGTGAATGAGTTCTCAATCTCTCTTGAATGGATATCAAGAGTGATGATTCTTGAAACTCCGAGATTCTCACAGAAATGAGCAAACATGCTTGCTGTAAGTGCCTCTCTTGCTGCCTTTTTATGCTGGCGGGCATACGGATAAGTAGGAAGGATCAGAGTGATGGACTCTGCACCTGCAAGCTTTACTGCATTGATTGTAGTGAAGAGGAACATCAGATGATCATTCACGCTGATTGGCTGTGGCTCATCCAGCCCGGCAACCTTAATAGGCGCACAGTTAGATACATCATGGATGATATATACATTAAGGCCTCTTACAGGATCGATGATCTCAGCCTTCTCTTCTCCATTAGCGAAACGTGTGTACTTCACATTGATTGTAAGGTCAGGACAATGGAATGATGATGGAAGCTTTCCTGTAGGAATCTTCCTTGAATCAAGATCGTCAAGAAGAGTGACTTCCTTCAAAAGCTCCTCAGGACTGATGTCATGACGTTTTGTAAGTGCTTCTGATAGCTTTTCGTATCTATCAATGTAAAGACGGCGGAGATGCTTTACGACTTTTCCAGTAAAATACTCAGAGCCTGGGCCTGCAATGACACCAAGCTTATGTGGTTTAATGATGCTCATGGTGCTTTCACTTTATAACAATTCACTCAAATGATTCAAGGCAAGTTTCTGAAATCAAGGAGACCTTGCAATGTTTCGGATATGTTAAATTTCTTTATAAATGCTTCACACAGTCTTAACATAGTTGCATTTTTACTGTTTAAATCTAATATATGGACATTCTAATAACCATAATCAACATCGTAGGCTCTGTCGGATTATTCCTCTATGGAATGAAGCTCATGTCAGATGGCCTCCAGAAAAGCACGGGAAACCGGCTTAAGTCAATTCTGAAAGCAATGACAGCAAACAGAGTGATGGCAATCATTACTGGAATGCTTCTTACAATGGTAATACAGTCTTCATCTGCGACTACCGTCATGGTAGTCTCTTTTGTAAATGCAGGTCTTATGAATCTTGTAGAAGCCATTGGCGTAATACTTGGAGCGAATATAGGAACAACTGTGACAAGCTGGATTGTTGCACTTCTCGGCTTCAAGATGGATATAGTCATACTGGCACTCGCATCTGTGGCAATCTCCCTTCCCTTCTTCTTTTCAGAAAGCACAAAGAAAAGGGAAATCTCTGAAATATTCCTAGGTTTCGGCTTTCTTTTCCTAGGTCTGAACTATCTTCAGAAATCCATGCCTGACATATCTCAGCATCAGGAGATTCTGGAATTCCTATCAAGATTCAATAATGACTCACTATCTTCGCTTCTAGTCTGCGTTGTAGTCGGAGCCATTATAACAGCTATTGTGCAGGCATCAGCTGCTACAATGGCAATAACGATAACAATGGCATATAACGGCTGGATTGGCGTATGGGCAGCCGCTGCACTCTGTCTTGGTCAGAATATCGGAACAACGATAACAGCGCTTCTTGCATCTCTATCAACAGAGACAAATGGACGCAGGACTGCACTTGCACATACACTATTCAACGTCATAGGCTCCATAATTGCGATAATATTCTTCAAGCCGCTGATGCATCTTGTAAATGCAATTACTCCTGGCGACATCTTCACATATACAGGAAAGGAGCTTACAGATTCCCTTCCTGCATTCCTCGCAATGTTCCACAGTATCTTCAACCTTGCAAATACAATACTATTCTTCCCATTCGTTAAGCCTTTTGCTGCACTCATTGAGCGCCTTGTCCCAGAAAAAGAAAGCAGCGAGGAAGGAGTCTATCACTTCAAATATCTTGCAAATGCCCGTGTAGATACTCCAGAAGTATATCTCATTGCTGTTTCTGACGAAGTGATGAAGATGGGAGAGCTCACCATGGGCATGTTCAGAGAATATCAGGAGATATCCCTCGATAAGGCAGATGAGGAAAAGATTCTGGATCTTAAGAAGAAAGAGGAATATGCAGACCAGATGCAGGAAGTCCTAATGAACTTCTGCGTGCATATGCTGCAGGATTCACAGACACCTACTAATGCAGGTATTCTCAATAAGCTCATAAGGATAATCGATGAGACAGAATCAACTACCGATAGCATCTACAACCTTGCAAAGCTATGCGAGACAAGAGATAAGGACAATCTAAGATATACTGATAGCGAGAAGGCAGAGCTTACAGATTATAATGCGCTTGCATATTCATTCCTGAAGCTCGTAACAGATAATCTCGGAAAGCCTCTATCCTCGGCAGATATGAATACGGCAAAGAAGCTAGAAGAGAAAATCAATAGAGAACACACCCGCCTTGCTAATAAATGCCATGAAAACCTTACAGCTCCTGACTGCTCAGTAAAAGCAGAGATGCTGTATCTTGAAGTAATAAGGAATATAGAGCATGTCGGAGACTATGCACTGAATATTGCAGAATCAGCATTCGCAATGAATGCAAAGACAGATATCAAAGCGTAATAAGATATGCTTTGATATCATCTAAGGATTCCTTATCAGCAGGAAGCCATTTTAAGCTATTAATAGATGCCAGATTTATCCATCTAGAGCTCTCATGCTCTAAAAGCTTCAGGCTTCCTTTTATAAGCTTAGCCACGAAAATATGCATCGTGAGATGGAAATCAGGATAGTCATATTCGACAGTCTTAAGGAGAGAGCCAATCTCGATTTCAGAATCAAGCTCTTCTCTGATTTCACGAAGAAGAGCATTTTCAGCGCTCTCTCCTTTCTCAAGCTTTCCGCCTGGAAGCTCCCAATAACCACGCCACTGGCCATATCCACGCTGAGCTGCAAATACAGTTCCATCACTGCGAACTATAAGAGCAGCTGCAACTTCTATTCTTTTCACTTAAAGAACAACCTCGTCAACAGATAGTACGAGACCTGAATATGTAGACCTGAGGAATTCTGACTTTGCTCTGATCTCAGCAGTGACATCATCAAGCCATTTCTGATCCTTATCTAGCCTGAGATTTCCAGCTGTACCAGTGCTTGTTCTCTTTTTCAGGGAAGCAACCGGATCCTCACCTTTCACTTTATCGAGGTTCAGACCAACATCCTTATAGCTATCTCTGAAATTGCATCCAGAGAGGACTCTCTCCATTACTCTATCTGTTGCATAGAGCTCAGGAGTACATGCTGCAATGAGTCTGTCTTCATGAACTTCAAGCTTATCTATCATCTCCTTCATTATCAGAAGAAGCTCTTCTGCAGTCCTGAATCCCTCTATAAGAGGTTCCTTTGTATCCTGGAAATCTCTGTTATAACCAGAAGGAAGGGCCTTGATTATCTCCTTAACTCGATCCGAGCATGAAAGAATCAGAGCTGTACGTGAGCGTGCAAGCTCTAGCCCATCCGGATTCTTTTTCTGAGGCATAATCGAAGAGCCAGTACAGAGCTCACGTGGAAGAGAGAAATAACCGAATTCAGGAAGAGTGAATAGCATCAGATCCTGTGCAAGCTTGGAGATCGTAAGTGCAAGGTAGCCTGCATGATCAAGGAAGAATGCTTCGAATTTCCCTCTTGAGTTATTTGCATAAAGAACATTGTTCTGTACCTTTGAAAATCCCATCAGAGCTGCTGTATATTCCCTATCGAGAGGAAGGGTTACACCATATGAAGCTGCTGAGCCCAGCGGACTCTGATCAAGAACATGGTAAAGACTGAGAATCATTCCACTCTCTTCAAGAATCTCCTCAGCAAAAGAAAGAGCCCAGAGTGCAACAGAGCTAGGCATAGCAATCTGCATATGAGTGCGGCCAGGCATCGGCACATTCTGATTTCTTTCAGCAAGAGAAATCAGAGAAGAAGCAAAAGAGGAAGCAGCAGATGCAAGCTTAAGAGATGCTTCTCTCATATATATCCTTAGAGCTGTCTGGACCTGATCATTGCGGCTTCTGCCTGTATGGATTTTCTTTCCAGCATCTCCATATTCTTTCGTAAGATAGCCTTCGATTGCAGTATGACAGTCCTCATCGGAAAGGGATATAGGGAAATTGCCAGCCTTCCTAAGTTCTGCGACTTTCTCAAGTCCTTTTAAGAGCTTAGAACCCTCCTCTTCTGTGAGAATGCCTATCTTCATAAGGCCTTTTGCCTGAGCGGCTGATCCGATGACATCAGAGAGTACAAGCTCTTCATCATATATATAGTCATTTCTGACTGTGAAATGCTCCATCATAGAGTCTAATGTGTAGTTTTTCTGCCAGAGTTTAGTAGCCATTTTCTTCTCCTAAGATGTGAAGGATAAACCAAAATTAACACAAATTGAAATAAATAACGATATATAAGTATGAAGCAGTTGCTAATAATCGTTATATCACTAATCGCAGCATCCTCATGCAAAGCGGATTTCAGCATCATTGACACGATGAAAAATAAAGACAAGACACTTGCAAGAATACTCGACTATGAAGTTGAGGATAATGAAAGACTCAGAATCAGATTCGATACCTCTGTTCTTCTTGCTGATTATCGCTTCAATGGAAAGCGCATTGAAGCTTATGGATATGGAAATGAGATCCTGATCAATCTCCCATATACTCTCAGCTATGGTGAAGAGGCTACTGTATCAATCACAGTGAAAAAGGATACAGGTAACTACACAAGGGCTTCTCTGAGAATTGAAGGGCATAATGAGAACCTTCCTAGGATGCTCATAAATGAGCTTTCAACAGATGGCACAAGTGCTGCACCAGACAGAGTCGAGCTTTATGCAATCACTAGCGGAGACACAGCAGGTATCACCATCTCAGCAGGAAGTGGAAATGAAACAGTATCACTTCCATCAATCATAGTAAGCCAAGGCGATATCATTGTCGTTTACTGGGACAAGATTCCCAAGGAAAATGACTACACAAGGCCTAGTGGCAGGACAGTATTCATATATGGAAAAGCAAAGAACACCATACCTTCTAAAAATGGAGTTCTCATGCTGAAATCATCGAGAAGTGGATACATCCTCGATGCTCTGATCTACAGCGATTCTAATGGTGAATCATTCTCTGAGAAAACAGAAAAAGATGCCCAGATGATAATAGACTCTGATCACTGGAGCGGGGAATTCCTCGATTCTTCATCAATAACAGCATCTCGCGTATTTGCAAGACGGCCAGGTGCTGTTGACTCAGACACTGCATATGACTGGTTCATCACACAGCCAAGAAAGTCAACATTCGGAGATGAGAACATTTATGCACCATTCAATGGTGATGAGTGAATATAAAAAGGAGGATGAATTTATGATAAATCATCTTAACAACGTACTTATTGAAGGCGTACTCGTAACAGAACCTGAAATTGTCGCAAAATCAAAGGATGGCGACAAGAATCAGTTCACACTTGCAAAGACAAGGCTTGCAACAGACCGGTTCTATGTAGATAGAAACGGAGAGAAGCAGGTAGATACCCTCTTCATTGATATCCAGATGTGGGGAAATCTAGCAGAGCGTGCCGTATCTTCTCTTTCCAAGGGAATGACATGCAGAATTGTAGGAAGGCTGAAGATGTGCTCCTGGGATGGCGAAGGCGGAACAAAGAAGCGCAGCATTGAGATTGTAGCAAACCACATCGAATTCAACAGACCTAAGAAGAAGATGGACGGAAGCAAAGCTGAAGAGAAAGTCGTACTCGAAGATAGTGAAAGAGAATGCGACAAGCTCTGCGAAACAGAAGTCATCTACGCATATTAACACACTGCTGTTCTCTCCTATCGCAGAGGGAACAGCAATAAATCAAACACTCTAATGAAAAATATTTTTTCTTTTTCTGAAATTCTGTCCTATATAACATATAGGAGGAAATGAAATGACTAAAGATGATTTTATAAAAAAGCTAATATGTATAGCAGCTGTACTCGTTGTCATTAATGTAATACTGACTGTTATTCTGAGGATTCTATCTAACTAACTATGTTTTCTGGATTTCTTTCAAAGGAGCTGACATGGGTGTTTTCTTGATGACTATGATTTCATGGGGATGCATTTCAATTGTAGGAGTCTATTTAGCCTTTAATTTATCAGAAGACAATTTCTTCAGACCAGCACTAAGGGTAATAGCTATAACATCGCTAGTACTATGGATATTGGCGATATTTACACTTGTGACAGCATAGACAATTCAAAATTCATAATATTTAGGTATTAGAGAATTCCATACGAATTTGCCTATCCATCTCAATTAAGATGCAATGGAATGCAAATAAAAAACATAAAGTGATTGAATGGTTTAAAGTCATAATAATACAGACAAGATATGGATTAGTATGCAATCAGAACTTTTAAGTCATTTGATAAGAAACAGAAATTCACTGTTTAAGCAGCTAAAAAAGTTTACAGAAAAAACATTAAGTTTTAAAGTTCATGTAACACCCAGAATTGGTAATTAATGAAAAAAACCTTAGTAAAGACAATGATGTATCAACCACTAAAAGAAGAACTAAATTCAAAACCGATTCCAAAAAAGTTTTATTTATAATTTCATATCGCTTTACCAGTAGAACTTGCGATTGTGCAGACATATTGTTAAAGATATAATATTTTTTTAGGAGATTTTTATGGACCTGACTGTATTATCTGTTGGTGGATCAATAATTGCACCAGATAAAGTTGATTATGAATTCTTAAGTGCTTTCAAAAGCGCTATCAAAAGCTATCTTGATGAAAATAAGGAAAGAAAGCTTATCTTCGTAACAGGAGGCGGTGCCCCTGCAAGGATCTATCAAGAAGCTTATAGAAATGTCTGCAATGATGCAGATTCCTCTCTGCAGGACTGGCTTGGAATCAAGGCTACACATCTTAATGGAACTCTTCTGAGAGCAATATTCTCAAAATATACAGAAGATGAGCTTGTAACTGATCCTACAAAGGACATTCCATTCTCTGGCCGCATTCTTGTTGCAGCAGGATGGAAGCCAGGCTTCTCTACAGATACTGATGCGGTATATCTTGCAGAGAAATTCGGAGGTAAGCTTGTTGTGAACCTCTCTAATATTGCAAAGGTCTACACAGATGACCCAAGGAAGAATCCGGAAGCAAAGCCAATAGACAGGATATCATGGAAAGACTTCAGAGCAATGGTCGGTGATGAATGGGTTCCTGGAAAGAACACTCCATTTGACCCTATCGCATCCAAGATTGCAGAAAAAGACGGAATGAAGGTAATATGTGCAGATGGCAGGAATATCGACAACCTTATGAAGATTCTCCGCGGAGAAGATTTCTTCGGCACAGTCATCGGCTGATCTTGACGGTACTTTAAATCCTCTTTCTTTTCAGTTCCAGAAAATATGGATTTGGGTCTGCAAAAGAAGGAGGGAAAGGTACATCTTCCCGGAAATCAGGAATCCAGAGTATATCATCGTCACCCTTTTCCTGCATGAATCCATCATCTATCTCAAGTTCTTCCAAGAGCTCTACAAGCTCATCATACTCTTCATCGCTTATCCCAGTAAAACCCGGATTATCCTTTGGTGGTACAAACTGAACCATCAATGACAGCACAAAACTATCTTTATATCGTTCTGCAAACAGCCGCAGGAAATCCTTTGTTGCATTCAGCGTTCCAGGAAAGACCAGGTGCCGCAGGAGTGTTCCTTTCAGATTATCAAGATCAGTTGATGGATTATGTTCTTTTATATAGTCCATAACAGGTATTATGTGGTCTGCATACTGAGCTCTTCCACAGAATATAGAAGAGACTTTCCTTTTGAGTGATTTGCAGTCAAGGAGATAGAGATCAACATATTTATCAATCAGCTCAAGACCTTCTATGCTCTCATATCCTGAGCTATTCCATACCATAGGTATTGTAAGCCCTTTTGATCTTGCAATTGTGAGTGCTTCAGCTATAGATGGAATGAAGTGCGTTCCTGTAACAAGATTCAGCGTAGTGGCCTTCATTTTCTCGAGAGATAGCATGATCTCTGCCAGCTCCTCGATTGAGACCTCGATCCCATATTCATCGCCATCTGAACCTGAGATCTGTATATTCTGGCAATATCGGCAATGCAGAGGGCATCCTGTGAAGAATATCATGCCAGATCCATGCTTTCCCGTAACAGGTGGTTCCTCTCCTCTATGAAGTCCAGACCATGCAATCTTCACCTTATCACTCTGGTGGCAGATTCCATATCTCTCATATCTATTTACCCTGCATTTATTTGGGCAGAGCACACACTCACTATATTCTTTATTGACCATCTCAAGACAATTTACCATATTTAAAGATATGAGAAAATGGAATTTCTTCTCCAAAGAGAAGGAAAAGGAAATCAGATATATCCTTTCAATAGATGGAGGCGGAATGAGAGGCCTCATCCCTGCCCATATTCTGAAGAAGGTAGCAGAAGAGCTTAAGGAAAAAGGAGATAAAAGACCTCTTTATTCGCACTTCGATCTCATTGCAGGAACATCAACCGGTGCTCTTATTGCGCTTGGACTCACCACTCCAAGAGAATATCTAGGAGGTGTGAATCTCGATGAAGATGAACCTTTCCATCTCTCATATAGCTACAGAAGCGGAATATTCAGAAAGAGGATCATTACATTAGAACAGGGAATAATAGAGCGTGGTGCTGATCCTGAGAAGCTTGAAGATATATATAGAAGCAAGGGTCCAGAGATATTCAAGCCGAAGTCTTCTTTCAGATCGCTGTTCGGCCCTGTGTTCGGAGAGAAATACAGCACAGCATGCTATGAGGAATATCTTACAAAGACTTTCGGAGAAGCTAGGATGTCAGAGCTGTATGCTCCGACAATTGCTATAAGCTTCAATACTCAGAAGTCTGAACCTTACATATTCAGATCATACAGCAGTGATGGATTTCTTGTAAGGGAAGCAGCTAGGGCATCTTCTGCTGCTCCGCTTTATTTTGCACCAGCAAAGTTCATAAACAGGAATACAGGAGAAGAGATGTGCCTTATTGATGGTGGAATGGGAGCTAACAATCCTGCACTCCTTGCTTATGCTGAGGCAAGAAAGCTTTATCCGAATGCTGATGAATTCAGGATTCTATCACTATCAACATGCTCTCCTAAATTCTCATATGATGCCTCCGAGCAGAATGGTGGTGTAACTGGCTGGGCAAGCCCGATCTTCCGCTTATACAGCGAAGCAGAGCTCAGAGTCACAGATATCGCACTTGAAAGCATACCTGATGTAAGCTATACAAGAATCTGGAGCGGAAAGCTGAAACATAAGATAAAGCTTGATGACACTACAGATGAGGCTATATATGAGCTTACTGCCTGTGCTGAAGATGCCTATGAATCCAATAAAGAGCAGATCAGCTCATTCATTGATGAGATAATATCCGCAAAGACTCCCGATTCCATACATCTAAGCGGGAGGAAGCTACTTGATGAGAGATGCAACAGCAGCGGAGAGGGCAGCACGTCCCTCTCTGAGGTTGAATGACACTTTGCCTATTGTCGATTTATCTCCAACATAATCTGTTATCAGCTTAACTGCAAAAAAAGGAATCGTCAGAAGAGATGCTGCCATGCACACCCCATAAGCCTCCATATCTGCAGCATCAGCTTTCAGCATCTTGTGCTGTTCTGTCACCTCTGATGCAAATCTGCCAGAAGTTGCGAGGATGAGAGAAGATCCATTATCCCTTGTGGAAAGCAAACCCAATGTCGTTCTCTTCGAATCAAGCGTAGAGCCTAAAGCAAGATGGAACGCTGAAAGATCCTGATCAAGCGTAACAATAGCATTGAATGAATAGGCTTTTCCAATTTCCAGTTCTTTGCTTATCGCACCTGCTGAGCCAACAGATATAATCACATCTGGCTTATTCTCAATAGCAGCTTTCATAGTAGAAGCAGATGCCAGTATTGGGCCAACTCCAGATACTACCTTAATGAAACCATCATCAAAACCAGAAAGCTCTCCCCTATCTGATGCAGCAAGCATTACTCTCATAAAGCCCTCCTTTTTATCTCTTCAAAAACAGGAGAAAGCATTACGCCCCGCCTTCTCTCCCTATCCTTTCTCTTTGATTCTGAAATAGCATATGAAGCAATCTCGGTGGCCGTTTTCACTGCAGCAAAGAAGGACATCTTCTTCATTATAAGCGCAAGCAGTATTGATGCAAATAAATCACCAGAGCCAGGATAAGAGATTCCAGCATCTGCAAACATGAATACCCTGTGGCAATCTCTATCATAAGCAATGTTCGCAAGCCCCATCTTAATAGGTACGCTTGTAATCACGCCACTCTCCGGTCCAAGCGTCCTCATATTACCAACAAGATTCTCGATATCATGATTTGAAAGAGAATCTGAATACTCTAATCCTGTTAACAATCCAGCCTCGGTATAATTAGGAGTAATTAAAGATGCTAAATGAACCAGGCGTCGCATATTATCAACGGCATTATCTTCCATCGTCTGATATAGCTTTCCATTATCGCCCAGTACAGGATCAACTAAAGTGAAAGTATTATAATGCTTTATTATCTCCTCTACAGTGTATATCTGCTCTGAAGATCCCAGAAAGCCAGAGTAGACAGCATCAAAGTGAAGATTAATGCTCTTATGCATAGAGAATATGCTTCTCATAGCATTTGTGAGGTCCTGCATATATAAAGGCTCAAAACCATCAGATTGAGTAGATAGGAGTGCTGTTGGAAGAGAAGAACACTCACTTCCCAGAGATTCCAAAACTGGGATTACAACAGATAGAGATGATTTTCCATAACTGGATAAATCATGGATTGCAAGTATGTCAGACATAATTAAAAGGATAAGATAAAGAATTCTATCTAGCAATAGTCCTTCCATAATCACGTCTGTTCCCTTAAACTGCATCTAAGCAATAAGAACAGAGATCCACACTAGCATTATGTATACTCCTCCATTTACATTAACTGACGATATTGTTTCTTTGGTTTCCGAAATAAGCGAAGAAATTGGACGGATTTCTGTTTTCTCAAAATCATCTTTAACTCCAAGACTTCGAAAAAAAACAGGATAAAGACAATACATTCATCTTTATGCATTGAACACAATTCTTTATCACTAGAACAAGTAACATCTATTATAAATGGGAAACGGGTACTAGGATCCCCTAACGAAATACGCGAAGTTCAGAATGCTTTCAGTGCTTATGATATGCTGACAACACTCAATCCATTATCTATAGATGATCTTTTAAAAGCACATAAGTATATGATGCAAGGTCTTATAAATGAAAATGGGAAATTCAGGAGCAGTGGAATATGCATCACAAATGGAGATGAGATAATACATATTGCACCTCCGGCAGAATTAGTACCAAGCTTAATATCTGATCTATTTCGATGGTATAAGGAATCTAAGCTGCATGTATTAATCAAAAGCGCAATATTCCATTATGAATTTGAATTCATACATCCATTTGCAGATGGCAATGGCAGGATTGGAAGAATGTGGCATAGCATGCTACTTGGCACCTGGAGAGAAGTCTTCTATTGGCTTCCTGTTGAAGATATTATCCTCAGCAGACAGAAAGAATACTATGATGCTCTGAGTGCTGCAGATAAAAAAGAAAATAGTGCTGACTTTACAAAACTAATGCTTGAGATGACAAGAGATGCAGTAAAAGAACTTGGATCAGAACAGGCAACTGAATCCAAAGCTGATATTTCAGAATCTGTTCTGAAGCTATTAAATGCAATAGGACAGGAAACATTAAGTGCTTCAGAGATAATGTCTAAGCTTGGATTATCACATAAACCTTCATTCAGAAAAAACTATCTGGTTCCTGCCATAAACCAGTCTCTGATTGAAATGACAATCCCAGATAAACCAAACAGCAGAAACCAGAAGTACCGACTAAGTACCGACTAAGTACCGACTAAGTACCGACTAAGTACCGACTAAGTACCGACTAAGTACCGACTAAGTACAAGTTCTTTCTTTAAACAGAAAAACCTGCAATAGCAGCTCCTATTGTAGGAGAAGAATCAACATTTATTATCTCATAATAGCGCTTATACTGCTTCTTCAGAATCAGATCCAGATACATTCTCGTGTAGAATTCAAGCCCTTCTGTCTTATAGAAAGTAGTGCCATCTGCATTGATTACTACAGGATACCGTGGTTCTGTACCGGCCCCGCTCTTAATGACAGCAGCCGCAAGATTCAGAGCCGTAAGCTTTGCAGCTCTCTCAATTATTGATGAGAGAATCAGATACAGAGAGGATGCATCTTCTTCATTTCCATCAACACAGCGGACAAGGTCATAGTCCATATTATGAGGCATTTCCAGATAATTAGACATCCGTGCAGTATTGAGCTTATCTATCTTTGAATAGCGTTCTATGAACTGAGAAGAGAATATGCCTTCTTCAATGGCCTTATCAATTACAAGAGAAGCGAAAGGTCCTAGATATGCTCCAGATATCTTCTTTTCCATCAGATATTTATCAGGATCATTTGTTGTCTTCAGAAAAGCATCATCAAGGTCTCCTACGCGAATAGCAAAATCCCCTGATTCTATATTGACAATCTGAGAACCTTCCATGTTTTTGCAAAGCTTCTTTATATTGGAATTCTTCTCTATATATGCAGTATTTGTGCCAGTTCCAAGGATAAAACCAACATAGCTTGAAGCATTCTCACTTCTTGCCGCTTTAGCTGCAAGAAGTGTAGCTACTGTATCATTGATTACAGAAACACGCTTCTTCGAGCAGTCATGGCCTCTTCGTTCGAGCTCCTTTAAAAGACATTTTCCAAGATAGGTGCCAATTACCTCAGGAGCCTTGATCTCCTTAGAGAAAAGAAGAGGAATTCCATCATGCTCCTCTGTAATCTCAGCTGCATATGAAAAGCAGAAGCCGATGCGGTCTGCTTTGTCTATTAATCGCTCTACGTTATCAGCAAGTATGGAATAGAATTCAGCTGCGCTTACTTCCTTTTTAAGACCTGGCATGCTTACTTTGCAGAAATCAGATATCTGTGGCTTCTTACCAGAGTCGAAAGTAACAAGACATGTTCTGAAATTAGTACCTCCAGCATCTAGGACAATCACACTCTCTCCACTCTTTACATTGCCATCTATAGAGACATGCGTAGGAATCATAGGCTGTGTTCCTATTCCACTCAGACCATTCTCCATTTCTGATAAGAAGAAACCAAGAACATCCTTATCATTTATGCTTGAAGCAGTAAGACAGTGATTCAACAGAAAAGACTCTGCTTTATCCATAATACCTCCCTATAATGCCAATTCTGATTCAATAGCAGGAATCGAGTATGAAAGACCATCAATGATCAGATAATCAAATTCTGTCAGAAGCTTCTTATCCTTCTTCCCTTTTACCCTTATCCTCCCTTTTAGTCTGGCATCGTCATTTAGCATTCTATCATAGATGATACCCTCAAATACAATCTCAATATCTATGCTTTCAGTATTTCCTGATAGAAGAGAAGTTATCGATATATCTCTCACCTTTCTGATATCAGCCTCACCATCAACGATGAAGGTACCGGAAACTATGCCATCCGCATCTATAGCAGATACTGCCCTCTCAGCAAAAGGGCGGGATACAGATAGAGGAAGAAACCGAAGTGCTCCCCTTTTAGATAGCAGCATTGAGCGGAATGAACCAAGATCAGCATTATCAAGCACTATCCTATCAGGAATGAAAGATCCATCTGCCTCTATATCAACACCTGGAAGATCCACCTGAGATAAAGCAATATAGGAGGATGCAACAGCCATGCAGAAAGTCTCCATGTGCTTCGCCATTGCTACTGCATTTTCAGGAGCTAAAGCATATAGAGAACAGGATATGAATAGAAATAGAACTGAAAGAATCCGTTTCATAAAAGCATAATAACACAGAAAGCAGGCCGAAGCCTGCTCTCTGTATTTCCTTATAGCAATAATCAATAAGCTGCGTTAAGCCATGTGATTCCGTCAATCTTACCAACAAAATATGGAGCTGACTGGAGTTCTGATTCATGGAATGCGCCATCATGAATAGCGTCACCCTGAACTGCTGCAAAAGAATCATAAAGGTCAGCATTAGTAGCTGTCTTTCCATTTACTGTGAACTTAGAAAGATCAAATACCTCAAGAGAACCATCAGCAAGGGCCTTCTCTGCCTTCTCCATAGCTTCAGCTGTTCCTGGAGCTGCGATAGCTGTATTAAGCTCTGTTACCACAACTTCGCCATGAGCCATTGTTCCGATATAGTCATGAGGATTGTCCTTTCCTTCAATCTCATTCTGGATGAAATCGTGGAAATACTTTGTCCAGTCAATTCTGCATGAAAGTAGAGATGCATTAGGAGCAACCTTTGTCATATCGTTATTGTATCCAGTATGGAATACGCCATTCTTCTGAGCTGTTGTTGCTGGTGTTGTGTTATCAGAATGCTGGCTGATCATCTTGGCACCTCTATCGATAAGGGACTGAGCAGCTTCAGCTTCAAGAGTAGGATCAGACCATGAGCCTACAAAAGAAACAACCATTGTTGCGCTTGGGCAGATGCTTCTAGCGCCAAGATAATATGCTGTCATTCCAGATATAACCTCTGCAAATGAATATGCACCAACATATCCGATTACAGCTTCATCAGCCTTGATCTGTCCTTCATTAATCATCTGCTGAAGCTTCATTCCAGCTGCAACACCTGCAATGTATCTGCCTTCATAGATTCTTGCAAAAGCATTGTAAGTATTATCTCTGCCATCAACCTGTGAATTGCAGTTAGTCAAGGAAATGAACTTAACATTTGGGAACTCATCGGCTGCCTGCTGCATATACTGCTCAAAGCCATATGAGTTATCGAAGATGATAGAGCAGCCTTCTGCTGCAAGAGCAAGGTTAGCATCTACGCATCCAGCATCCTCAGCAATGTTTCTCTTGACAGAGAGAGAAATATCATAACCTTCAGATTTGAGCTGCGCAACAGCTGCATTCATGCCATTCATGAAGTTATATGTATAACCCTGGTCATTCTCATCACCGATTACCACAAATCCGATTTTCGTTGTTGTGCTA
Source organism: uncultured Spirochaetales bacterium (assembly GCA_934271365.1). Taxonomy (GTDB): domain Bacteria; phylum Spirochaetota; class Spirochaetia; order Sphaerochaetales; family Sphaerochaetaceae; genus Ornithospirochaeta. The sequence continues at coordinate 81 of CAKQRI010000035.1, read as the reverse complement.
GCAGATGCTGGAGCAGATTCCTTTCCACCCTGAGCAAAAACTGAGAGACACATCAGAAGAGCAAGAGCGATAGCTAATGTC
>CAKQRI010000034.1 GCA_934271365.1 uncultured Spirochaetales bacterium | reverse complement strand
GTCTCTCATTGTGCCAGTTGATTCTATAGAGGTTGATAGGATTCACATCCCAAAGGCCTACACTTTTAAGCTTTTCCTTTACACTATCACTGATGAGTGCAGGATTTTTCATCTCTGCAAATGTTGGAAGCAAAATTCCCTTCTCTTTGCACAGTTCTGCATTTCTTCTGATTATTTCAGGTTTTTTCTTTAAGTTAATCAGCATTGGATTCCTCCTATTTTTTTCAGAATATAAATGGATTTCCGTAGTTGTAAAGAAAAAAAATTGTATAAATAGAAAAAAATCAGAAGCTTTTTCATCAGTTGTTATTCATGAAATACCGTCCATTTGAGGTCTTATGGATTCTTTCATCTTTGAGTGCGCCATCTAACAGTTCTCTGACTTTTGCTCCCTGACGCTCCCATCCCATCTCTTTTAAGAATAATTCAGCTATCTCTTTTCTGTAGAGGCTTCGTCCTGCTTTTTCCAGAATGTAGACTACAGCATTTCCTGCTTCTTTATATGGAATCTGATATGAGTATCGTATCTCTGCATCCGGAGTAGGTCTGAAATAGTTCTCCTCGCAGTCTTTTCTGTGAAATACCTTCTCTCCGCATTCATCAGTATGCGGGAATGATATTCTAGCCTCGATTCTTGTGAATAGCTCTAGCAGCCTGGATCCGACTTTCTCAAGTCCATAGCTGTTTATTGCTCTTTTGAAAAGAAGAGCTTCCCTGATTGGAGCTTCAGCCTCTATTATTCTTTCAAATCTGCTGAGTATATCATCATCAAGAATGCCGGATAGCAGTTCTTCTGGTGTTTTTCTGCAAACATCCAAGCTGGATACTATATAGTCCATTTTCTGAATCATGACATTATTTTACTAAATATTCTCTCCGGAGTGAAAGAGATAATGTAGTTTTTATGAAGATTGGTCATCAGACTCTATTAAATTCAGATTTGGTGTTATATTTAAATCATCTAGGAGGTCCGAATATGGATGATGATGTAAGAATTGAAGCGGTTGAAGCTGCTGCAGATGATAATGCTGAGAAGAAGGAGTGCTGTCATATGGAAGAAGAGAAGCCTGTTGCAGCAGAGCCTGTTAAGAAAAATGGCAATTTAGGACTTTTCACTATGTCTCTTCTATCTATTATTCTTCCAGGGCTTGTTGGTGTCATTCTTGGAATAATTGCACTGGTGAAAAGCAATGCCAGACGCAAGACTGAAGAATCTGAGCTTGTTGGAGCTTCATTCGTAATGAGCATTATAGGAATTGTTCTGAGTGTTGTTGCAATGGTTGCTTTTGTTGCAGCTCTTGGTATGGCTGTAGCTGCAGTTTCAGATATTGCAAGAAATTTTCTTTATTACAATAACTACTGGTGGCTTTAAGCTGATATGAAGTAGAATTTCAGGTGGTCGATATGGCCACCTTTTTTATTGATTGTTGCAGACTGTTGCAAGTTTTAGTTTGACACACAATATTTCTAGGTTAAAATCTAAGTAATACCACAATAGGGAGTGATTCATGGCAGATTTGATGAGACCAATACCTTTCTCTGAGCTTCTTGCGAGGATCATGGGAGAGCTTAGTTCCCATGGCTCTATTTTCGGAATTGATAAGAATCAGTTTTATAAGGATAAGGGAGAGAGATGCATCAGGGTCTTTGGACAGGAATGCACAACTCCTATCGGACCTGCAGCTGGTCCTCACACACAGCTTGCCCAGAATATAATAACCAGTTATCTTGCTGGTGCAAGATTTCTAGAGCTTAAGACAGTTCAGATAATGGATCATCTTGAGATTGCAAAACCTTGTATTGATGCGAGAGATGAAGGTCATAATACAGAGTGGTCGACAGAATTCACTCTGGAGAAAGCTTATGATGAATATCTTAAGGCCTGGATTATCCTTCATATTATTGAATCAGCAATGAAAGAGGAGAAGGTGATAAAACCTTCATTTATATTCAATATGTCTGTTGGATACAATCTTGCAGGAATCAAAGAAGAGAAGATGCAGACCTACATTGATTCCATGATTGATGCTAATGGAAAGGCTTTGTTTTCTGAGTACATAAAAGAGGCAAAAGCGCTTCTGCAGGATGGCCTATTTGAAGGGACAGCATGGGCTGGAAGAGAGGATCTTGCAATATCGACGCTTGATGTGATATCTGCTAACATCTCACCATCTGTCACTATATCTACAATGCATGGCTGTCCTCCTGCCGAGATTGAGTCAATCTGTTCTTATATGATTAAGGAGAAGCATCTTGATACATTCGTAAAGCTTAATCCTACGCTTCTTGGTTATGATACAGTCAGATCAATTCTGGATAATCTCGGATTCTCTCATGTTATTCTAAAGCGGGAGTCATTTGAGCATGATCTGCAGCTATCTGATGCGAAGGCAATGCTTCATCGTCTTGTAGATCTTGCAGAGAAAGAGAATAGGGGATTTGGAGTAAAGCTTACAAATACTCTTGGAAATGTGAACAATGGCGGAGTGCTTCCTGGTGATGAACGCTATATGTCAGGCAGAGCTCTTCTTCCTATTTCAACCCGTGTGGCACTAGTGCTTTCAGAAGAATTCAATGGAAAGCTTCCTATATCATATTCAGGTGGAGCTACAGCTCTTTCTGCTGCTGATATATTCGAGACCGGAATCCATCCTATTACACTTGCTACTGATATGCTGAAGCCCGGCGGATACTCCAGAATGACTCAGATAGCAGAGATTCTTTCATCTTCTGATAAAGGATGGGATAAGAATGTTGTTGATATCTCTAAGCTCAGAGCACTTACTGAGAAAGCCGCATCTGGAAATGGGATTGCATCTAAAGGCTGGAGAGGAAATTACAAGGCAAAGACTGGAGATGAGCTAGGCTTATTTGACTGTTATGTTGCACCTTGTGTTGCAGCTTGTCCTATTTCACAGCCTATTCCTGATTATATTGCTCTTGCTTCTGAGAACAGACAGGCAGAAGCTCTTGCCCTTATATATATGAATAATGCTCTTCCTAATATAACGGGCTGGATCTGTGATCATCAGTGCCAGAATCACTGTACGCGCCTGGATTATGAAGGTCCTGTGCAGATAAGAGAGGTAAAAAGACTGCTTGCAGAAGGCTATGCAGATGAGTATAAGAAGGAGATCTGGAATGGGAAGGAGGAGCCTGGTGATAAGAGTGCTGCTGTAATAGGTGCAGGTCCAGCAGGTCTCGCTGCTGCATATTTCTTATCAAGAGCAGGCTTCAAGACTACAGTCTTCGAAAGAGAGAAAAGAGCTGGTGGCGTTGTTGCGAATATCATCCCGGAATTCAGAATCCCGCTTTCAGCTGTTGATAAGGATGTCGATTTCATTAAGGAAATGGGTGCCGAGTTCGTATTCGGTGTAGAAAAGACAGTGACAGAGCTGAAGAATGCCGGATATGACTATGTCTTTGTATCTATCGGAGCTGAGAAGTCAAATGATCCAGGCATCAGTGGCAATGGAGAGAGAGAAAGCGCAATAAGATTCCTATATGATGCAAAGCATGGAAATACTCCTGATTTAGGTAAAGATGTTGTTGTTGTAGGTGGTGGCAACACTGCAATGGATGCTGCAAGAATGGCAAAGAGATGCCAGGGCGTTGAGCATGTCAGCGTGATATATAGAAGATCTGTAGATGAGATGCCTGCTGATGCAGAGGAATACAGAGCGGCATTAGATGATGGCATTGAGTTCTATTTCCTGGCAAATCCTAAGGATTTTACAGATGGAATCCTTACCGTATCCGTGATGGAACTTGGTGAAGCTGATTCTTCAGGCAGATGCCGCCCTGTTGATACTGGGCGAACATTCACGCTTAAGGCATCATTCATTATAAGCGCAATCGGAGAGAAGGCAGATCCTGAGCTTCTTAAGAGCATGGGTGCAGCCTCTGCTGATGATGTATATATAATCGGTGATACAGCGACAGGACCTTCCACAGTTGTAAGATGTATTGCATCAGCAAGAAAAGCTGTGGATTCTGCAATAGATTCTGTATATGAGAGCATGCTGAATGATGAGAGCGGATGCGACTGCGGGGAAGATTGCACATGTGGTCAAGAGCCTGAAGAGTGTGAGGATGCAGATCTTTCTGATGAAGAGCTTACTGAAGCTGAAGATATATACTTTGGCGAGATCAGGGAGAAAAAGAGCAGGATCACTCTTCCGGCAAAGTCTGGTGATAAGGATTTCTTCAAGAAGGAAGCTTCAAGATGCAATGAGTGCTCATATCTCTGCAATAAATGTGTTGAAGTATGTCCTAACAGAGCCAATGTTGCTCTGGATATGAGAGAGACAGGATTGTTTGATGATCCATTCCAGATCCTTCATCTTGATGCATATTGCAATGAATGCGGTAACTGTGAGACATTCTGCCCTCATAATGGAGGACCATATAAGAAGAAATTCACTCTGTTCTCAAGATCTGATGATTTTGAGAACAGTGCTAACAGTGGCTTCTATGTAGAGAATGAGGATATAAAGATCAGACTGGATGGCAGAATCATAAATGGGCGCATCGGCAGAAATGGTGTGATAGCAGATGTTCCAGATGAAGTCAAAGCGGTTATAGATGAAGTATTCATAAGCTATCCGTATCTATTGGGACCAGTGGAGGAATAGGAATGATTACAGTAATAAAGAATGTCAGGGTAATGCAGAGCGAACCTCCATTTGAGGTCCTCGAGAATGCCGATGTTGTGATCGATGGCTCTATCATAAAGAGTGTTGGTATAGGTGCAGCGGCAGATGTTGTAGCAGATAAGGTGATTGATGGAACTGATAAGACAATTATTCCTGGAAATGTATGCTCTCATCATCACTATTATTCAGGACTCTCCAGAGGCATGCTTGTAAATGCTGGACCTCAGACGGATTTCATTCAGGTGCTAAAGGAATGGTGGTGGCGTCTTGATAGAGCTCTTGATGAAGAGGCTTGTTATTATTCTTCTCTTATCTGCTCATTGGATGCTATTGCAGCTGGTACAACAACAGCAATAGACCACCATGCCTCTCCTTCATATATAAAGGGCTCACTCTCCGCTATTGCAAAGGGAATGGAAGAGATTGGGATCAGAGGCTCAACATGCTATGAAATCACTGATAGAAACAGGGGAATGGCAGAAGTTGAGGATGGTGTTGAAGAGAATATCTGCTTTGCAGAAGAGGTTGATAGGAGACGCAGGGCAGGAGAGCACGTTCTCTGTGAGGCTATGATTGGAGGTCATGCTCCTTTTACTATTCCGGATGAAGGGCTCTCCATGATGAGCGATGCTGTGAAGACGACAGGTAGAGGAATGCATCTTCATGTTGCTGAGGATAAGTATGATGTGATTAACAGTCATCATATCCACGGTGAGGATATTATTGATAGGCTAGATAGATTCGGCCTTCTCAATGATAATACGCTCCTTGTTCATGGTGTTCATCTTTCGGAAAAGGAAATATATAAGCTAAATGAAAGAGGGTGCTTCCTGGCACACAACGGAAGATCTAACATGAATAACCACATAGGATATAATCACCAGCTTCCTCGTATAAAGAAGCTTGTGCTTGGTACAGATGGATGTGGTGGAAATATGTTTGAGGAGATCAAGATCTCATTCTTCAAGCATAAAGATGATGGAGGTCCATTCTGGCCCGCAGATTTCTTGGCAGCTCTAAACAGAGGTAACAGGCTTGTTGAGTCTAACTGGAAAGATGGAAAGTGGGGACGTGTTGCAGAAGGCTATAAAGCAGATCTGGTGCTGCTTGATTACAATAACCCAACACCTCTTGTCAGTGCTAATGCTGCAGGGCATTTTGTATGGGGAATGGCAAGCGGAAACGTCAATACGACAATTGTAGATGGCAATGTGCTTTTTGAGAATCATCATTTCGTCAGGAATGATGTTGAAAGAATCTACAGGGAAGCAGCTAAAGTAGCTTCTCGTGTATGGAAGGAAGTTGATAAAATAAAAGCCTGATTATAGGAGATTAGAAAATGGCAATTCAGAATCAGATTAAGGAACTTGCAGAAAAGTATCGTGATTACACTGCTGAGAATCTTTCTAAGCTTGTAAAGACAAAGAGCTATAGCTCTAAAGAAGAGGACGTATGCCGTCTCATTGTTAAGCTCTGCGAAGAGGCAGGATTTGATGAAGTAAGAATCGATGGCCTAGGATCTGTAATCGGAAGAGTGGGAAATGGACCTAAGAAGCTTGCATTTGATGCGCATATTGATACTGTAGAGGTCGGCAACCTGAAGAACTGGAATTTTGATCCATTCTCAGGAGAGATCAAGGATGGAAAGGTATGGGGCAGAGGCTCATCTGATCAGAAGGGTGGAGCTGCTTCAATGATTACAGCTGGAAGGATTCTCAAGGAACTTGGATATGGCGGAGAATATACCGTATATTTCACATTCACTGTAATGGAAGAAGACTGTGATGGAATGTGCTGGAAATATCTTATAGAGGAAGAGAACTTCAAGCCTGATATGATTGTATCTACAGAGCCGACTTCCTGCCGCCTGTATAGAGGCCATAGAGGCAGAATGGAGATAAGAGTCATCTTGAGAGGTATTTCATGCCATGGTTCAGCACCTGAGCGCGGTGTGTCAGCTGCTTATAAGGCTGCTCGTGCAGCTCTTGCTATTGAACAGCTCAATAAGGATCTGCAGCCAGATGAGGACAACTTCCTTGGAAAGGGAACAATCACTGTATCACAGATGGATGTAAAGGGGCCTTCCCAGTGTGCAGTTGCTGACTATGCAATGCTCTATTGTGACAGAAGACTTACATGGGGCGAGGATGCAGAGCTTGCTATTAACCAGGTAAGGGAATATATCTCAAAGGCTACAGGCGATAATCCAGAAGATATCATTGTAGAGATGCCTGACTATGAAAAGATAGGCTGGACAAATAAGCCATATTCACAGGAACTCTATTTCCCAACATGGAAGCTTCCTGAGTCAGCTCCTCTTGTACAGGCTGGAATCAGGGATTATGAGGCGTTGTTTAATAAAGCTCCTATTGTTGACAAGTGGACATTCTCAACAAACCTTGTTGCTACTACTGGACGCCATAAGATTCCTGCTATTGGATTCGGTCCTGGCGATGAGGCTCAGGCTCATGCTCCAAATGAGATTAATAGGGTAGAGGATCTGGTTATCTGCTCAGAATTCTATGCACTTCTTCCATATTCGCTAGAAGGAAAGCTTAACTAAGGTTTATCCCTTCATCTGCCCTCCATCTTGGAGGGCTATTTTAAAAAGAAAAGCTCCCACTAATGGGAGCCAAAGCAAGCAGGTAGTTGCTTTTCCTTGTGGAATTACCACAGATTGATTAATAATTCTATCAGATTATTAACAATCCATATTCTAATCTGTAAATAACGCTTAGACAAGATGCCATGACTGTATCTTGAAATAGCTGTCTGGATTTTTATTTGTTTGAGTATGCTTTTAATATGCTATATACTGAAATAGAGTTGATTTAAGAAAAATTTATTATGAGCTAACTCTACATTATATAAAGAAAAACATAATGGAAGTGGAGGTAATATGCCAGCTGTGGATATCAATGATAAAGTTGTCCGTGTCGATGCTTATTCAAAAGCAAGAGGCGAAGCTGTTTATGTATCTGATATTGTGCTGCCTAATATGCAGTATGCTTGTCTGATCAGATCTGGAATACCAAGAGGTAGAATTGTATCTATAGATGTGCCATCTCTTCCGAAAGGCTATAAGTTCATCACTGCGAAGGATATTCCAGAAGGTGGCAAAAATGAGCTATGGATGATAGCAAAGGACTGGAGATGCTTTGCTGATGGAGATGTCAGATATGTTGGAGAGACAATAGGAATACTGGTCGGAAAGGACCGTACAGTGCTCAAGTTCCTGAAGGACAGGATTAAGATAACATATGAGGAGCATGAAGCTGCTATATCAATCGATGATGGTGTAGCCTGCAAAGGTGGTCCTATTGTCGGTAATGACAATGTGATGTGCTCTCTTTTCTGTGAGAAGGGAGAGAATATGGAAAATGTCTTTGCAGAAGCTGATACTATAGTGGAGGAGACATTTGAGACAGGGTTCCAGGAGCATGTCCACTTAGAGACGAATGGTGCGATTGTCACAATGGAAGATGGCAACTTCGTATTCTATGCATCTGCTCAGTGTCCTTTCTATATACGAAAGTCAATAGCAGGCCTTCTGAATATTCCTTATGAGAAGATTGTGATAAGACAGACTACTACAGGTGGTGCTTTTGGTGGAAAAGAGCATTTCCCTGATGTTCTATGTGGGCCTCTCCTTGTTGCTGAGAATATCATCAGAAAGCCAATCAAGCTCATTTTTGAAAGAGAAGAGGATATGCTATATAGCGTAAAGCGCCATCCTTCAAAGTGTGAATATAAGACAGCGATAAGAAATGGCGAGATTCTTGGCACAGAAGCTACTATTCGGTATAACTGCGGACCATATATGTCTGCATCATATGTAGTTCTTCAGAGAGGTGTGTTCCATGCAAATGGTGTATATAATTTTGCCAATACTTATTTAAAAGGTGAAGGCATTGCAACTAATACATTTCCTTCTGATGCATTCAGAGGATTTGGCGCGCCTCAGACTCTTTTCGCAATAGAGATGCATATGAATCATATTGCATCACGATTGGGGCTTGATCCTCTTGAGCTGAAGATGCAGTATCTGCTGAAACAGGGAGATGAGACAGTTACGAATGGACACATCGTTGAACGGGTTATGCTTCCTGAGATGATTCGTGATGTTACTGAGAAATCCGGATACTGGCATAAGTCAAAAGAGTATGGCAGGGGGGCTGGAAAGGGTATCGGTATTTCTCTCTATAATCATGGTGGTGCATTTACAGGAAATGGAGAGCAGGCAATAATCAAAGCGCATGCAAGGCTTGTTAAGACTGGAGACTGTGTTGATATACAGGTTGGCTCAACTGAAATGGGGCAGGGATTCCAGACTGCACTTAGAAAGATTGCAGCAGCTGGGCTTTCCATGCCACTAGAGGCTATAAGCTATCATAATCCAGATACTTCTAAAGTCGTCGATTCTGGTCCGACAGCGGCATCCCGATCTACAATGATTGTCGGTAAGCTTGTAGAAAGGGCAGCTGCAGAGATGAAGGAAAGATGGGATGAGGGTGACTTCTCAGTAGAAGTTGAATATGAGCATCCAGATGGCCATCCATGGGACCAGGCTACTTTCAGAGGTGATGCATATCTAGGTTATGGATGGGGTGTTGCATGTGTGGAAGTAGAGGTTGATAAGATTACGAATGAAGTTAAGACAACTGGGATATGGACAAGCCATGAAATTGGTAAGGCTATCGATGAGCTTATTGTCCACGGGCAGATAAATGGTGGAGTTATCCAGTCTCTAGGATATGCAGCTATGGAGAAGATGGAGAATAAGAATGGCCATTTCCGAGCATCAAGCATGTCTGATTACATAATCCCTACAAGCATGGATTTCCCTTCGCAGTACTATCATATACAGGAGAATCCATATCCATGGGGCCCTTATGGTGCTAAAGGAATGGGAGAGCTTGTGTTCAATGGAGCAGATGCTGCTTATGTTGATGCTGTAGAGAGAGCGTTAGGAATCGAAATAAATAAGATTCCTATTCCGCCAGAGGATCTTGAGGAGGCACTTAAGAATGTTCGCTGAAATCAGTTTTAAAGTAAATGGAAAGAGAATCATATATAAAGGAGATCCTTTAAGACGCCTTATCGATGTGCTTAGAGAGGAACTTGGCCTTACAGGTGTCAAGGAAGGCTGTGGAGAAGGTGAATGCGGAGCTTGCTCCATCTTGAAGAATGGAGAGCTAGTCACATCATGCATAATTCCAGTAGGTGCTTGCGGAGAATCTGAGATTCTTACAATAGAAGGCATAAGGGACACGGATAAGGGAAGATGCATAATTGATGCATTTGCAGAAGGCGGGGCCGTCCAATGCGGTTTCTGTATACCAGGCATGGTAATGGCTGCATATTATCTATTATCTTCAGATCCTGATCCAGATGAAGATGCAATAAGGCTTGCAATAAGCGGAAACATCTGCAGGTGCACAGGATACGATCTTATTGTTGCTTCTATACGCCTTGCCGCAGAGAAAGGAGGAGACTTATGGAAATGAGTAAATGCTTTATTCCAGAAAGCCTGGAAGAGGCACTTGAGATAAAAGCTGAATCAGGTGCTGTCCCACTTGCTGGCGGTACTGATCTCATGGTTCAGCATCGTCAGGGATATTCTGTATCTCCTGCTTTCGACAAGCCTATTATGATTATATCAAATCTTGATGAGCTGAAAGGGATAAAGGAGCTCTCTGATGGAAGTGTTGAGATAGGCGCTCTTTCAACTTCCCATGAAATAGCATCATCTCCGATTGTCCATCCTCTTGTCCGAGAAGCTGCTTCACGGATGGGGGCAGTTGCACTCAGAAATAGTGCAACAATTGGTGGAAATATAGGGAATGCTTCTCCAAAAGGAGATTTACCTCAGCCTCTGATACTGCTTGATGCTATAGTGGTTCTGGCCTCTGTGAGAGGAGAGCGAAGGATGCTGGTTGATGAATTCATAAAAGGTGCAAAGAAAACCGCACTGGAACCAGATGAGATCATCAGGAGCATTATCATTCCTCCTGTATCATTCACTCTTACATTCTATAGGAAGATTGGTACAAGACGTGCAAATGCCATATCAAAGCTGACGCTATCAGCAGCGGCAAGAATAGAGAATGGAGTCATTGCTGATTTCAGAGCCTCTTCAGGTGCTGCCGGTCCAAAAGTAATGCGTGGACATGAAGCAGAGCATATACTTATTGGACGCAGCATAAATGAAATTGATAGTATCAGGGATGAATTCCTTGATGCCTGGAATAATGTGATAAGCCCTCATGCAATGGCCGAGTGGAGACGTGGCACTACGAGGCGTATGCTTTCTTCGTTTTTAGATCAGATCAGGGATTATAAGGAGGATCTATGACAGTACATCATCCAAAGAGCGTAGGAGAGGCTGTTGCAATGCGCCATGAGCTGATAGATTCAGCATACATTGCAGGTGGAACTGAAATACTTCGCCTAGGAGTTAGACCTGTTGCTGATATCATAGATATTTCAGAGCTGATATCAGATGAGATCTCAGAGAGAGATGGCCGTATTTATATTGGAGCCAGAGCAACTTTAGAGACTCTGCGAACATCTGAAATCGTTCCTCAGTTCTTAAGAGATGCTGCAGCTTTTTGTTTCTCGTTTGAGAAGAGGAATTCTGCGACTGTTGGAGGTAACCTATATCTTAAACGTCAGGATAGCTATCTTGCAGCAGCATTTGCTGCAGCAGAAGCAGAGGTTATCTTAGAGTGCACAAAGGGTGAAAAGATAAAGCCGATTGATGTATATCTGTCAAAGAAGTGCAGAGGCCTTGTCAAATATTATGTTGTTGATAAAGCTCGAAAAGGTAAGGTTCGGCGATTTGGAAGAACTGCATCTTCTCATGCCGCCCTGATTGCAGCTGAGAGCAACGGTGTGTATGCAATATCGGCATCAGGCTCAGAGCTTGCTATCGGCAGGGATCCTGATTTATATAAGTCGATTGAATTCATAAGCGATCTGGAAGGGAGTGCAGAATATAAGAGATACCTTGCCAGCATAGTTTTCAAGGAGGCCTGAGATGGAGATAAAGTGCAGGATAAACGGAGAATGCATCATTCTCAGAGCTGAAGAGACAGAAAGGCTTAGAGATGTTCTTTATCGCAATGGATATTACAGTGTGAGGGACAGTGATGATTCAGAAGGCTTTGCCGGTTCGGATACAATCATCTTCAATGGAATTCTTAAATATTCGAATTTCATTTTGTTCTATCAGGCTGAGAATGCAGAGATAAGAACTGCAGAAGGTCTTCTTAAAGGCCGCGAGCTCAATTATGTCCAGAAGGGAATGATAAAGGCCGGAGTTGTTCAGAGTGCTTATAATGCACCTGCCACAGCCCTTATTCTTACATGGCTTCTTGAGCTGAAGAAATATCCTTCAAGAGATGACATAAAGAATGCATTATCTGGAATATTCATCCGTGATGCTGGCTATGAGCATTACTATAAAGCTGTTGAGTTTGCAATCGAGTACAGAGATAAAGGTGTTTCTGATGAGCCAGCAGCTCCATCATTCAGGAATGAGCTGGATTTCATAGGAAAGCCTATAGGCAAGATTGATGGTGCGGCATTGGTATCTGGGGAGCCCGTGTTTGTAGAGGATAAAGTCCAGCCTAATGCATATGCTCTTCATGTTCTCCGTTCTCCTTTTGCGCATGCATATGTAAAGAGCATAGATACAAGCGAGGCTGAAGCTCTTGAGGGTGTAGAGCGCATTATTACAGCTTTCAATTGTCCTGATGTCTATTATATGCAGGCAGGACAGGGAAATCCGGAGCCTAGTCCTCATGATAGAAGGCTGCTTAACCGCAAGGTCAGGCATGTGGGGGATAGAGTTGCGGCAATTGTTGCCAGGACTCCTGAATTATGTGAGAAGGCTGCATCTCTCATAAAGGTTGAATATGAACCATTGCAGCCAGTCTTCACAGTTGAAGAGGCTATGGCTGATGGTGCTCCTATTGTCCAGAATGGTATTGTTGAATACAGAGCTGGTGCACCTGATAATCTTGAGGAATACAACAAGAGCGCAGACGAAAGGGATGGCAAGATTGTCTATCAGTTCCCTCTGCATGCGGATTCCCACCATAATATTGCAGCAGGTGCACATGGAGGTATCGGAGATATCGAGAAGGGCTTTGCTGAAGCTGATGCTGTTGTTGATTCAACGTATCAGACAAGCCAGGTCCAGTGCACACCTTTAGAGCCTCATGTGTGCTATGCACATATAGAAGGTGGAAGGCTTGTGATGAACTGCTCAACTCAGGTCCCTTATCATGTCCGTAGGATTGTAAGCTGGGTCTGCCAGATTCCTGAGAACAAAATCCATATAATCAAGGAAAGAGTGGGTGGAGGATATGGTTCAAAGCAGGATATCCTTGTAGAAGATCTTGTTGGATACTGTACATGGGTAACTGGAAAGCCTATTTATTACAGAAATACCAGAGCTGAAGAGTTCTATGCGAATTCGACAAGGCATCCTATGAGAGTCCGTGTGAAGATGGGTGGAAAGAAGGATGGCACAATAACTGCTATATATATGGATGTAAGAGCTAATACAGGACCATATGGAAATCACTGTCTGACTGTTCCTATGAATGCATCCTCAAAGACTCTGCCTATTTTTGCCGTAGACAATATGTATTATGACCTTCTGACTTATTATACGAACATCCCTCCAACTGGTGCTTACCAGGGATATGGGGCACCTAAAGGCTATTTTGCAATCATATCTGCACTTGGAGAACTTGCGGATAAGCTTGGCATAGATCCTATGGTGATTGCCAAGAAGAATCTAGTCCATGAGGGCTATATGCTTGAGATATTAAGAGGGCTCGGAGAAGGACGAGAGGGAGCTGTTGTCCCTGTTGGCTCATGCGGTCTGGAGGAAGCTCTGGACAAGGGCGCTGAGATGATAAACTGGGGACACAAGGAAATATCCGAAGATCCTGACTGGAAAATAGGAAAGGGCTTTGCCATGATTCAGCAGGGTTCCGGTCTGCCAGGCCTTGATCATTCAAATGCTCAGGTTAAGCTTCAGACTGATGGTACATTCCTCGTTCTTTCTGGTGGTGCAGATCTTGGGACAGGCCTTGATACAATATCTGCAAAGTGTGTTGCAGAAGTGCTGAAAGTCCCTATGGAATATGTATCAGTAGTTTCAGGTGATACGGATTCCTGTCTTTTTGATACAGGCGCATATGCATCTTCTGGCACATATTTCTCAGGCAATGCATCTCTGCTTGCTGTGAAGGATCTTGAAAAGAAGATAATAAAAGAGGCATCACTGCAGATGGAAGAGAATGCAGAGGATCTCTATTGCAGCTGGCCTGGAAAAGTTGTAAGCAGAAAGAGCAGTAATGAGCTTGCATATTCAAAGCTCATCCATACAGCACTCTCCGGAAGCGGAAGAGGGCAGCTTGTTGGAACAGCATCTTTTACAACTCCTAATTTTGCAGTTCCTTATGGTGCGCATTTTGCAGAAGTTGCAGTGAACGTGAAGACTGGTGAGATAAAGGTAAGCAAATTCTATGCACTTCAGGATGCTGGAACTCCTATAAATCCTGAGATTGCCCTATGCCAGATGTATGGTGCAGCGATGAAGTCAATAGGCCATACATTATATGAGGATATGGTTCTGGATAAGGACGGCAAGTGCATAAATGCGAATTTCACAGATTATGGCACTCCTATGATAAGTGAGGCTCCTGAAGATTTCAGAGCAGTGCTTATTGATATTAATGATCCCTATGGTCCATTTGGTGCAAAGTCAATTTCTGAGATTGCTACTAATGGCGCTGCACCTGCAATTGCAATGGCTATTGCTGATGCAACTGGAGTATGGGTCAGAAGCTGGCCCATTACATCTGAGAAGATACTTAAGGGACTCGGAAAGTTCTGATTCATCTAGCCCTGGCTCTGTGCTGGGGCTTTCTATTGCCTGCATAATAGCAACGTGGTACGCTTTAGATATGAAGAAAATCAATTTAATCGTGCTGACTCTGATTGCTGTATCTCTATCTATGCTCATCTCATGCTCTACGGGTGTATTTGCAGATGATATAGATTCTGATCTTATTGAGGGAAAATGGTTTTCCGGTGTAGATGAGAATAATGGAACTATTATTGATCTCAGGGAAAATGGCAGATATTACTATGAAGTAAGGAGCTTTGGCCACAAGGATGCAAGTGCATCTGGCCGCTGGACAATAAAAGGGCAGAGCCTTCATCTATGGAATCTGCTAGAGCAGATTGATGATCCAGAAGGCTTTGAGCAGTTCTCATTCACGCTATCAGAAGACAGTGATGGAAGAAGCCAGATGAAGCTTAGGCTTACTCTTCTCAGGTCTAAGACATATACAAGAATAGCTGAATATTCTTCTTCTGCAGAGAATGCTGATGCTACATCAGAGAATGCTGAACCGAAGGAGGTCATGCCGGATATTGATGGCATATGGCTTTCTTCAGAATTCACTGTCGTCATAAAGGGAAAGGCTATCACTGTTATAGAGAATAAGAATATCATCAATGCAGAAATAAGCAGTAGAAACGAAAACTCTATTTCCATTGCTTCTGATAATGAAGCTCTTTCTGCTTTTTCTGATTTATTCTATATTCTAGATGAAGATACACTGACAGTAATCCCTTCCGCCAATCCTGCAGCTATAATCACGCTTAAGAGAAATCAGCGATAAGAGAATAAAAGGGTAACATCTCCTCCGCATATCATACCGAGGTCTCCAGAAGGATTCAGAGCGTAGTGCCTAACTGATGGAGCCTCTTCTTTTTTAAGAATCCTCTTCGCATTTTCTATTGCTTCCTTTTCGATTGCCCCTCCGCCAATTGTTCCATATACTGAGCCATCTTCGGTTACCATAATCTCTGATCCGATAGCTCTAGGTGCAGAACCCTTCTTTTCTACGATGCGGGCAGCAACACCTTTCTTTCCTCTTATGCTCTCGAGATACTGAGGTGAAAGCGTGATCATGTTCTTGTCGCTTCTATATACGCTTATTACTTCTGCCATTATTGAAACAGCTATCTCTTCTGGTGTTACTGCTCCGATTTTCAGACCGATAGGAGAATGGACTCCACTGAGAACAGCAGGTGAAAACCCTTCAGATTCAAGGCTTTCCATTGTTGCTTTGACTTTTCCTCTGCTTCCTATCATGCCGATATAAGATGCATCGTGGCAAAGTGCATATCTAAGGCAATCCTTATCATATCTGTGGCCGTGTGTGAAGATAAGATAATATGGTCTGAAGAAACTGTATTCGTTTGCTAATAGTTTTGCATAAGGCTTTACTATAATTTCTGCATCAGGGAATCTCTCAGCATTTGCAAGCTCGGCTCTCTCGTCTAGGACCGAAACCGAAAAGCCAAGCATCTTAGCTAGATCATATACGGCTTTTCCTACATGACCAGCACCGAATAGCACAAGCTCAGGCTCAGGCTTTATTGTCTCTATAAGATCTTCGCTGAAGCTGTCTTTTGTAGAGAACAGAGTATGGCCATTCTGGAGAATTGCTTCATCGCCTGTAGTCAGGTCTGTTTTTCTTATCACATCATTTTTCTTCAGTGCATTAATGAGAATATCTGCATAGTCTGCCATTCATTATCTCCTTCATTGCTTGTATTGTAATTTCAATTTCATCAGCTGTTGTGAATGGCCCAGGTGAGAATCTCAGTGTCCCACGAGGAAATGTTGAGATTGCTTTATGGGCTTCAGGTGCACAGTGCAGTCCGACTCTTGTTGCAATCCCATATTCATCGAAGAGCGCAGCTGCAGCATCGGCCTCGTCTATATCCCCAGTAGATATCGAGATGACGCTGGTTCTGTCTTCATTTAGCCCTGGTCCATGGATTGTTATTCCATTTATGCATTCAAGTCCAAGATATAGCTTCTCTGTCATTATCCGCTCATTTTCTTCAAGGCATTCATTATTGCTGATTTTGTATTGAAGAGCGTGTCTGAGACCTAGAAGTCCTGGTATATTCTCAGTGCCTGGGCTGAGTCTATCAGGAAGCACATCAGGTATAGAGATTAGATCACTCATGCTTCCTGTACCGCCTGCAATCAGTGGTTCTATTTCAAAAGCAGCCTCCTTTCTTAGAATCAGACCGCCTGTTCCCATTGGGCCTAAAAGTCCTTTATGTCCAGTAAAGCATATTCCGGTTGCTCCTGTGTCATTAAGCTCTGCTTTGCTTTGCGCTGTATCAATGAAGAACAGCAGCTTGTTCTTTTCTGCAATCTCTCCAAGTGGTCCGAGGTTCTGGATTGCACCTGTAACGTTGCTTGCCGCATTTGCTATTATTGCTTTTGTTCCTTTTGGAATCTCAAAACCATCATATATATTGTAGCCTCTGCTATCTGATGGGATTCTTATTATCCTCGCACCAATCTCAGCGAGAGGCCTCATCACAGCATTATGCTCAGTTGATGATACGAGAACAATGTCATCTTTTTTCAGAAAACCCTTTATAGCCCAGTTCAGAGCTTCTGTGACATTTCTTGTGAATGCTATTGCCTCAGGATCGGCAGAACCATAGTAAGCTGCAATCATCTCTCTTAGATCAATAAGATCTTCCGCTTCCTTCTGTGCCCTGATGCTTTCTGTTCTGTTTATATTGACAGAATTATCTATAGCTTCCGCTACCATTTTTCCAAGTCCAGGCGCTTTCGGGAATGATGTAGCTGCATTATCAAGATATATCTGCTTCATGGTATCAGTGTAGCAGGGGATGATTGCAATTTCCATTGTATTAATAAAACTAAGATGGTAATTTATATATAAGGAGTTTTCATGAAACTGGATAAGGATAAGACTATTATAACAATTTCCGGAATAGCTATAGGAATTATAGCTGTTGTTCTTACTATTCTTGGCAATCCGAAGAATATGGGATTCTGCATAGCATGCTTTCTGCGGGATACAGCAGGTGGACTGCATCTTCATACAGCTCCTGTTGTGCAGTATATAAGACCAGAAATCATCGGAATTGTATTAGGGGCTTTCATAATCAGCCTGATTTCAAAGGACTTCCAGCCTAAAGGCGGTTCTGCACCTGTGACAAGATTCATTCTTGGCTTTTGTGTTATGATCGGTGCTCTTGTGTTTCTTGGATGTCCTTTCCGTCTGATTCTCCGTCTAGCAGGTGGAGATGCAAATGCTATCATAGGTCTAATAGGATTTATTGCAGGAATCGGAGTAGGGTGCATATTCCTCACAAATGGGTATTCTCTAGGAAGAGCAAAAAAGGAATCATATGCAGAGGGCACAGCATTTTCTGCTGTTAATATGATCTTGCTGTTCTTCTTCCTTGCTATTCCATCTCTTTTCCTTTTCAGTGAGAAAGGACCAGGAAGCATGCATGCGCCAATAGCTGCATCATTGGCTGCAGGACTTACAGTCGGAATTCTTGCAGAGCGCACGAGATTCTGCATGGTTGGAGGAATAAGGGATACCATTCTGATTCATGATTATACGCTGCTACTTGGATTTGCTGGTGTGTTTATTGGAGCTCTTACCCTGAATCTTGCAACAGGAAGCTTCCATTTTGGGTTTTCATCACAGCCTGTTGCACATTCTCAGCATTTATGGAATCTGCTTGGAATGTTTGCTGTAGGCCTCGGCTCAGCTCTTGCGGGAGGATGCCCGCTCAGGCAGCTTGTTATGGCAGGTGAGGGAAATAGTGATAGTGCAGTAACTGTGCTTGGAATGCTTATAGGCGCAGCTTTTGCCCATAATTTCGGACTTGCAAGTGCAGCCGCATCTGCAGATTCTGCTGGCGGTCCGTCTGTAAAAGGCAAGATTGCGACTATTATTGTGATTGCTGTTCTTATTGCAATTGGCACAATAAATACACTGAATAAAGGAAGGGATAAATAATGGAGACTATTGATTGCAGAGGACTTAGCTGTCCAGAGCCTGTTGTAGCAGCAAAGAAGGCTCTTAAGAAGAATCCTGATGGATGTATTATCCTCGTTGATGGCAGGGCTGCTTCAGAGAATGTTCCAAGGTTTGCGAAAGCCTCAGGTTATAATGTTGATGTTTCTGAGAAAGGCGGAGAATGGACGATAAGGATAAGCCGCTGAAAGTAGCAACATTCTATAATCATTACGGAGCTATCCAATTCAGGCGCAGGGTTAAGGATGCTGTCCTTCGTCCTGTTCCGAGAGCTCTGTCGTCTTCCTGTGGAACGGCAGCATTCTTCAGCTCTGAATTCAATCCATCCTCTACGGATGATAATACTGATTCTGTATATATAAGAAAAGGAGATTCATATGAGCGGATCTGGCCAGAGAATTAAGCTTACATCAATGGTGAAGACAAGTGGATGCGCAGCAAAGCTCCCACCAGAGGTGCTTCATTCTGTGATAGATTCTCTTCCTCTTTCTTCTTCAGTTAAGCTGATAGGAGGGTTTGAAAGTGCGGATGATGCTCTGATTTATAGGGTGAAGGATGACATAGTCTCAGTGCAGACTGTGGATTTCTTTCCTCCTGTGGTTGATGATCCCTATATATTCGGTCAGATAGCAGCCGCAAATGCCCTTTCTGATATCTATGCAATGGGTGGAGAGCCTGAAGTTGCAATGAATATGGTCTGCTTTCCATCATGCCTGCCAATAGAAGTTCTTCATGATATCCTTGCGGGAGGTCTTGATAAGGTAAAAGAAGCTGGAGCAGTGCTGGCTGGCGGCCATACAATAAGCGATCCCACACCTAAATATGGGCTTTCTGTAACAGGCTATATGAAAGAGGGGGATGTATGGAAGAATAACGGGGCATTGATTGGAGATGCTGTAGTGCTTACTAAAGCTCTTGGAGTTGGCATAATCAATACTGC
>CAKQRI010000033.1 GCA_934271365.1 uncultured Spirochaetales bacterium | reverse complement strand
TGACAATTTCCAACTTTTCTTCATCTGTTAGTTTCAAAAAATTAACCCCCAAATTGGTTTTGTCCAATTTCTGGGGGGTCACATCACACCGGCGGCATCTTCTCTGATTCTGTTGTATCAGCCGAAATAGCGGTCAAGGAGCCCCTTGAATGCTTTTCCATGTCTAGCTTCGTCTCTTGCCATCTCATGGACTGTATCATGGATTGCATCAAGATTAAGAGCCTTTGCTCTCTTTGCAAGATCTGTCTTTCCAGCAGTAGCACCATTCTCAGCTGCAACACGTACTTCAAGATTGTGCTTTGTTGAGTCAGATACGACCTCTCCAAGAAGCTCTGCGAATTTAGCTGCATGCTCTGCTTCTTCAAAAGCAGCCTTCTCATAGTAAAGACCGATTTCAGGATATCCCTCTCTGAATGCAGCACGTGACATTGCAAGGTACATTCCTACTTCTGAGCATTCACCTTCGAAATTAGCTCTGAGATCAGCCTTGATATCCTCTGGAACATCCTTTGCTACTCCGATTACATGCTCTGCTGCCCAATTGAGCCCTTCTTCCTCTACTGGAACAAACTTATCCTTTGGTGCTTTGCATGTTGGGCACTTCCAATCAGCTGGAAGATCTGCAAACTTAACGCCTTCTTTATCTTCGTCATAAATGTGTCCGCAAACTGTGCATCTGTATTTCATAGTAATTCTCCTCTATGCCATCATGGCATCTGAACTCTGTGGTATGTAATCAAGATGCTCTTAATTACAGTAATAAAGATGATTCAAAAATAGAAATTTGTCAAGTTTATTGATAATGATTATTAATAAGAAATATTATTTTTGATTTTTTAAGGCTTGGTTTATGAAGTCTGCAGCATATGGTTGCATTTGTTTTTTATATTCCATTTCAGATATAGTAATCATAGGAGATAAGCAGTGCAGAGATTAGATAGAGTCCTGTCTTCTATGGGAGAGGCTACAAGAAAGGATGTCCGTAAGCTTGTAAGGGACGGCAGGATAACAGTGGATGGCGAGATTGCTGTAAGCTGGGACCAGAAAGTAGATGAGACAGCTTCTGTTATAGCTATAGATGGAGAGGTAATTGAGATGCCTAGAATCATTGTGGCAATGATGAATAAGCCACAGGGGTATGTCACAAGCACGGAAGATCCGAGGGATCCTACTGTGATGTCTCTTCTTCCTAGGTCATTTCTGAAGCAGAAGGTTTATCCTGTCGGACGTCTTGATAAGGATACTGAAGGACTTCTGATATTCACTAATGATGGTGCACTTGCACATCGTCTGATTGCTCCTAAGCATGGAATTGAAAAGGAATACTATGTAGAGCATATCGGGACATCCACGGATGAGATCATTGCTGATTTTGCATCTGGATTAGTCCTTTCAGATGGAACCGAATGCAGGCCTGCTATCCTGAAGAGGATTGAAGAAGGAAAAAGTCTCATTGTGATTACTGAGGGAAAATATCATCAGGTAAGGCGGATGATGGCATCAAAAGGACTAGAAGTCACATATCTTAGAAGAATCAGAGAAGGTCGAGTCGTTCTAGGCAGTCTTCCATTGGGAGAGGTCCGTGAGCTTAGCTCTGATGAGATTGATATGCTATCTCAGCATATCTGATCATTTTCTTTTCTGAGTACAGAGAATGCCATATCTATATATATCTTATGTGCGATTGTCACAATTATGTTTCTGAGAAGCTCTTCTTCTGCGCTTTCAGATTCACCTTTATCTGCTTTATCTGCTTTTATTCCGAATACCTGCTTGAGTATGGCCTCAAATTCACATCTGAAGTACTCATAAGCTATCTCTGTGCTGTAGCTTTCTTTCTGAATTGTTATAAGCTGCTGTATATCATCAAGGCTCGCAGCATTCTTAGCAAGCGTTATGAATAGCAGATATGCAAGGTTTTCCCGTGAATACTGTTTTTTTATCGGATTGGCAATAAGCTTCTTCTTTACATAATTGCTTATCATTGATTCTGTAATGGATATACCAAAAAGCGGTGACAGCGCTCTGTTTATATATGTAGCACACTGATTCAGATATAAGCCAACATCTGGAATCTCATTGAACAATGGCAGGTGGTAGCTTTCAATGGCTTTTAGATTTCCTTCTTCTATTTTAAGAATCATAGAGTTCTCCTAAAGTTTATTATGAGTTATTCAAAAACTCTTGACAGGGTTGTTGGGTTTTGATTTAACTATTAATAGGTTTTTTAAAAACTTATTATAGGTTTGTTATATCAATGAATCCGGGTTTTTGCAAGGAGGAGAATATGGCTATAGATATTGCTGCTGACAAATACTGTTTTAAAGCAAAGGATAGAATGAGTGCCCTAACGCATTTTATAGGATTCATCATCTCAGTCTTTTCTTGTCCCATCATGATTATAAAGGGCGCTATTGATGGCAGGAGCTTTTCTGGACTCATCTCTTATGCTGTATTCTCAATGAGCATGGTTCTTCTGTATGGTGCATCTGCATCATACCATTCATTCAATCTTGGAGTTTATCTGAATAAGAGGCTCAGGAAGATTGATCATATGATGATATCTGTGCTCATTGCAGGAACATATACTCCTCTTTGCATAGGTCCTTTAAATGGTAATGGAGGATATCCTCTTTTATGTGTAATCTGGGCTTTAGCCCTGCTTTCCATAGCTTTCAGCCTTTATTGGATTACCTGTCCTAAATGGCTATCTTCTGTGATATATATAGCAATGGGGTGGGCATGCGTGCCTTATATATCAAAGCTATATCATATTCTTCCTCGTGAGGGTTTCTTTCTCTTGCTTTCAGGAGGAATAATATACACGATTGGCGGTGTGCTTTATGCAGTTAAGCTGAGAGTGCTTGAAAGAAACAGGAATTTCAGAAGCCATGAAGTATTCCATATGTTTGTTATGGGTGGAACGCTGATGCACTATCTTATGGTCTATCTCTTCATTGCCTGATGATTTTTGCCCATAGACTTCTATTTTCATAGCTATTCAGCAGACAAAAATTGTTTTTGAGATTATTTTATGGACTATGAAGAGAAAAAAGAACATATGGTTGATTTTGATAGCTGTCCTAGCTCTAGCACTGGCTTTCTTGCTTTTATATGATAATTCAGAGGAAATGCCTTATAAGGAGTTCAGAACTTATGCTGTTAGCGGACGTATAGCCTCGGCTGTATTTTCTGACAATGAGATAAGATTCCACCTTGATGATAGCAACAAGGAATATAGGACTGTTAATCCAGGCTCTTCAGAGCTTGCAGAGATGTTGCTTATGAATGGTTCTGATGTCAGAAATAGCTCTCAATCAACGCTTGATGATTATCTTAATCTCGTTTTTGATGCATTATTCCTTGGCATTGTTGTCTTTGCGCTGTATAAGCTGATTGCTGCATATAGAAATACATTTCATCTTGTCAGGCATACTGGCGTTCATTTCTCTGACATAGCAGGGATGCATGATCTCAAAGAGGAGATGATGGCAGCAGTTGATGTACTGAAGGGAAAGAAGGTTCCTGGAGTAAGAGAACCAGGTGGCATAATACTTGAAGGTGCTCCAGGAAATGGAAAGACATTATTTGCTAAGGCGCTTGCAGAGGAAGCCGGAGTCAATTTCATTGCATCAAAAGGTGCAGATTTCCAGGGAGCTGTCATGGGGCTTGGAGCTGCGAAGGTGAAGATGCTATTCTCAAAAGCAAGGAGATGCAGACCATGCATAATCTTCATTGATGAATTTGATTCAATAGGAGAGAAGAGGAATTATGCAGGAAGCGGAATAGATAAGGAGAATAACAGGATAATCACAACGCTGCTCAATGAGATGGATGGTTTTAAGAGCTCTTCCGGTGTTCTGGTGATTGCTGCCACAAACTCATATGAATCGCTTGATCCAGCTTTGATACGTCCTGGCCGTTTCGATCTTAAGTTCCATATCTCTAATCCAGATAGCTCTGCACGTGCAGAACTCATAGATATCTATACCAAAGATAAGAAGCTTTCTGGTGAAATCAGCAGGGATAGGCTGGTTTCGCTTTTTGAAGGTCTTTCAGCATCTGCGATAGAAGCTGTGCTTAATGAAGCCCAGATGATGGCAGGAATGCGTGATGGAATAATAAATGCACGTGATATAGAGCTATCTGCGGCTAAGACTGATGTCCGGCTTTGTAACAAGCGGCGCTAGTGCATATTTCTTTATTTTTCAGTAATAGAGAACTTCTTTTTTTCATATACATTAATTTTTTTGATGTTTTCTGTGCTTTCTGATGATATCCTTATCCTCATATGGCATTGATATTCACATATCTGAAAAAGCATAAGACAGTCTTCCTTGTCACTATGCTGCTTCTTGCAATAGAAGCAGCCTGTGCTCTTTTTCAGCCTGCACTTATGTCATATATTGTCGACAATGGAATAGCGGAGATGTCCGTCCATTCTGTATTGCGGTATGGGCTTTTCATGCTTGCTCTGACGGTGCTTGGTGCGATTGTGGCAATTCTCAGGAATATAACATCCGTAAGCACTTCGCAGTGTCTTGGAGAAGAGCTGAGGCATGAT
Source organism: uncultured Spirochaetales bacterium (assembly GCA_934271365.1). Lineage (GTDB taxonomy): Bacteria > Spirochaetota > Spirochaetia > Sphaerochaetales > Sphaerochaetaceae > Ornithospirochaeta. Next base: position 15,292 of record CAKQRI010000033.1, on the reverse strand, counting down.
ATATACAGCCATACACTGCATCTCTCTGAAGCCAATATCGATAAGCTGGATGCTGGTTCCATAATAACAAGAATCACAAATGATGTAGTTCAGGTTCAGGAATTCGTGAACGGGCTGATGCGCATTATAATGAAGGCACCATTCATGTTCATCGGATCTGTTGTGCTCACTATAGTATCAACGCCAGATGAGGCACCTTTCATATTTGCTATCGTGATAATAGTTGCAATTCTGATCTTTCTTAATATGAAGATAAGCTATCCACGTTTTGGCAGAGTTCAGAGAATGATGGATGGACTCAATACAAGGGCCCGTGATTTCCTTACAGGCATCCGTATTGTTAAGGCTTTTAATGGAGAGAATCATGAGAAGGAGCTCTTCAGGGATTCCTCTTCTGCTGTTGGAGATGCAAATGTCGCAGCTCTCAGTAGCATAGCCGTCTTTTCACCTCTGATATCATTTACTATCAATGCTGGAATAGTGCTTCTTCTGTATCTTTCAAGAAGCCAGAAGGCATCTGAAATCGGGAAGCTGATGGCTTCTGTGAATTATATGACGCAGATGCTATTTTCAATCACATCGATTTCAAACTCACTTAACACAGCAACGAGGGCTCAGGCCTCTGCTCTGAGGATCAAAGAGGTCCTTGATGAGGAGAATCTGCAGTCTGAAGGCAGCAATGCAATATCAGAATTCAGTCCAGATATAGAGTTCTCCTCTGTTTCATTCTTCTACAATAGAGCGCAGAAGCCATCACTTGAGGATATCTCTTTCAGAATAAAGAAAGGTGAGAAGATAGGGATAATAGGTCCTACTGGCTCTGGAAAATCTACTCTGATAAAGCTCATTCCACGGCTTTATGATGCATCATCTGGCACTATCATGATAGGTGGAATCCCTATAGAGGATATAGAAGAGAAGGCACTGCGCGATTCTATCTCTATAGTATTCCAGAAGGCTGTGCTCTTCTCTGGGACGATACGGGATAATCTTCTCTGGGGATGCAGTGAAGCTGGAGATGAAGAGATTGTTGAGGCTGCCAGATTCAGTGAGTCATATTCATTTATAGAGAAGATGCCAGAAGGATTTGATTCTGTCCTTGGACAGGGTGGTGTGAATTTATCAGGAGGGCAGAGACAGAGGATAGCAATAGCAAGGGCTATCATACATAAGCCTAAGATCCTGATTCTTGATGATGCGACAAGTGCGCTTGATGCAGCAACAGAGAGACGTGTTCTTGATAATATATCTGCGCTCTCTGATGATATGACAGTTATTCTGATCAGCCAGAGGATTTCCTCTGTGGCATCAATGGACAGGGTAATATGCATGAATAATGGCAGGATTGAGATGATAGGAACTCATTCTGAGCTTATGGGAGCTTCTGATACCTATAAGTCACTAGCCAGATCTCAGCTGGGGGCATCCTATGAAGAATGATTACACACCACCTCCACAGAACCTGAATGGAATAAAGAGAACAAGAGGCGTATATGAGAAGCCTAAGAACCTTAAGGGTACAGCCATGAGGCTCTGGGCAATAACAGCAGGGCAGAGAAGGGGGTTTCTCCTCATACTGCTTTTATCTCTTCTATCCTCATTTGCTGCGATTCTCTCTCCTCTGCTTACAGGCAGGATAATAACATCGATAAGCTCTGGACACTTCATGCTGTCTCTTGTGATAGCGCTTTCCTCTGTCTATCTCTCTGATTACGTCTTTAAGAGTGTTCAGCAGCGCATGCTTGCTGTAGTTGGACAGAGGATAATCAACCATATAAGGAACGTTCTTTTTGAGAAGCTGCTCCGTCTGCCTCTTTCCTTCTTTGATTCCCATCAGCATGGCGAGCTGATGAGCCGGCTTACAAATGACGTGGATAGCATAAGCACGACTATATCGAATTCACTGTCTCTTCTGCTTTCTTATTCATTCTCAATAGCAGGTGTGCTTATCTCAATGCTTGCTCTTTCACCTCTCCTTACAGTGACGATGATAATCCCTGTTGTTCTTCTATTGGCTCTGACAAAGATTGTCACGAAGAGAACCAGGGCTTATTTCTCTAAGCGCCAGGCAGCTCTTGGCACTCTCAATGCCCATGTGGAGGAGAGCATTTCAAATATCCCTGTTGTCAAGGTGTTCTCTAAAGAAGATGAGATGCAGAGCTCATTTGATGAGAAAAGCCATGCATATAGAGAGATTTCAACAAAGGCAATGATCTGGTCTGGAATCCTTATGCCTATGATGGAAGTGATAAATAATCTCTCTTATCTCCTCATTGCTGTAATCAGTGCTGTACTGTATATAAATGGATATATAACAAGCATTGGGCTTATTACAAGCTTTCTTCTTTATGTTAAGCAGTTTACCCGGCCTTTCGTTGAGATTGCGAATGTCTACAATAGCTTCTTATCTGCAATAGCTGGTGCTGAAAGGGTATTCCAGATTCTGGATGAGGATGATGAGTCAGATTGCGGAAAAGAAGAGTGCAGGCCAAAAGGTGATATAGAATTCAGGAATGTATCATTCTCATACGATGGAAAGAAGCAGATTCTCAAAGATATAAATCTTGATATAAAAGCAGGCACTAAGGTTGCTATTGTGGGAGAGACAGGCTCTGGTAAGACTACGCTGGTCAATCTGCTTACAAGATTCTATGAAGTCTCAGATGGAGAGATATTGATTGATGGGCATGATATAAAGAGCTATACACTTTCATCTCTTAGGCATTCATTCTCCGTAGTACTTCAGGATACGCCTCTGTTCTCAGCCTCAATCTACAGCAATATTGCGTATGGAAAGTCTGGTACAGCACTTGATGATGTAAGGATGGCCGCAGAAGAGGCCGGGGCAGACTCCTTTATAGAAAGGCTATCTGCAGGATATGCTACGGAGCTTCAGAATCTTGGATCTGAGCTTTCTCAGGGAGAAAGACAGCTGATTGCTATATCAAGAGCATTCCTTACAAAGGCTCCTCTCATGATTCTCGATGAAGCGACAAGCTCAGTTGATACAGTCACAGAGGCAAGGATCAGGCAGTCAGTATTCAAGCTTTCAAAGGGAAGAACCTCATTTATAATCGCTCATAGGCTATCTACGATAATAGATTCAGATCTGATTCTTGTAATGGATCAGGGCAGGATTGCAGAAATGGGCAATCATAAGACGCTGATGGATAAGCGAGGGCTTTATTATCAGCTCTCAAATAGCCAGCTGAATATTCCTAGATGAAGAAGGCCTGGACGGATCCAGGCCTTAACTATATCCTCAGAGGATAGTTCTGAGTTCTTCATCACTCAGGCTCTTATGATAGAAGAGCGAGTAATAGTCTCTCACTTCCTTTTCTATATCTACATTATATGCATCTGGTGCTAATACAGATCCAAGCCAGTAGATACCAATGATCCTGTTTGTTGCAGGAGGAGAATCTATGAATGAATATGGGGAGGATGGGATGAGGTATATGCTTCCGTTTTTCACTGCATCAAGCTCTCCCCATGCCTTATCAGATAGTGCATTGTCATATGCATCTTTGTTCGAGAGGAGGATTACATCCGGATTCCAGAGCAGAAGATTCTCAAGGGATGTGGTTCCATTTGAACCTGAGAATGTAGCTGGTACGACGTTCTCTGCTCCGACTACTTCAATCAGCTCTCCATGGAATGAACCAGTCTCGATAGCAGCTAGGCCATCCTGAGATGATGAATAGTATATGCTCTTATTGATGCTGTCATGGTTCTTTGCTGCCATTTCAAGTGCTTTTTCTGAATATGCAGCAAGTGTTTCAGCTTCGGCTTCCTTTCCTATGATTTTTCCGATAGATCTGAACATATCTCCTGTATTCTTGAGATATCCTTCCACAAATACTACAGGAATTCCAATTTCAGCAGATAATTCATCAAGCTGTTTTGCCATGCTTTCAGCAGATCCCTTGATTTCTCCAACATCAATTACAACCTGAGGATCGGCTGCAATGAGGGCTTCTTTGTTGAGATTTGCCTTCTTTCCATAGAAAGCACCGAATACTGGAAGCTTTGCAACATCAGGAAGGAATGTCTTCATGGCATCTCCTGAGATCTTGCTTGACCATCCAACCATCTTCTCTGGTGCAACGGCATAGATTGCAAGCTGTGCAACATTTCCAGATGGTGCAACTCTTGTGATATCTCTAGGAAGCGTGATCTCTCTTCCCAGAGAGTCAGTATAGACAAATGTCTCTGACTTTGTTGACTCTGCAGCATATGCTTCCATCGCCCCATTTGCATATAGAAGAGATGTGAATGCAAATGATACAAGAATTACAGCTAAGAGCTTTCTTATTCTCATAACCTTTACTCCTTTTCAATCCTGTATATTGTCATTTTTTTCGGATTATCAAGAATATAATCATATCCATATTGCCCATATGGCCTGATTCTCTTTTTCTTTTCCTCTTTTTCTTTCCCACTGTAGTATTCAGAGAGGAATCTATCAGCATCAGCTTTATCTATAAGAGGCTGGCTGAAATCAAGATCTATGCTGGATCTGCTGTAATTTATATTGCGGCTCTCAAGAAAGTCTTTTACATTGTCATCTGTTCCATGCCTGGCAGAATGACCGCCTATTATGTATATGAGTCTTCGTCTGACACATCTCATCAGCTTTTCTAAGTTATTGCCCTCTGTGATCCTTCCGAAGAAAAGAGCAATCAGATAGTCGCATGGATCTTTTATATCGTAGCAGTCACACTCCCTGAATATGTTGAGACCGCTCCTTTCCCTTGCTCTTTCCAGAACAGTAGAATCAATATCGTATGCAGTTATGTTACAGCCGCTTCTATATAGCTTTTCAGAAAGATATCCAAGACCGCATCCAGCTTCAGCTGTTATACCATCTTTGATATCATTCTCAATCATTTCAGCAAGATGATCATGAAAGCATGATAGCTCAGATGCTCTTTCATACCATCTCATCCTATCTTCATTCCACCACCTGCTTACTCCGGAAGACATGATATCCTCCTGTTCTTTCCTGTATCTATTTCAGATATGAAAAGCTTTCTGCCATACAGCTCGGATAGAATCCTGCCATCCTTCAGATCAGATGCGGTATGGATAGATGAAGTGCCACTGTCCATAAGCATCAGCTGTGATGATATCATCATTGCGTGTTCGGGGTTATGTGTTGAGAACAGCACTGAATATCCTTTTCTCCTGAGCTCTTCCATCTTCTCCAGAACCATGATCTGGTTTGAATAATCAAGAGCGCTTGTTGGCTCATCTAAAAGCAGCAGCTCTGCATTCTGTGTCAGGGCTCTTGCGATGAGCACCAGCTGCTTCTCTCCACCTGAGAGCTTAGATATTGATCTATCTCTGAGATTGTAGATTCCAAGAAGCCTGAGATTCTCTCCAGCTTTCTCATAATCTTCATCTTCAGGTTTTGAGAATAATCCGATTGCCGGAGCTCTTCCCATTACAGCTGTCTCAAGAACAGTGAATGGATAGACTGCTTCAGAGGACTGTGGGATGTATGCGATTCTTTCAGCTCTCTCTCTGCATGATATCTCTCTTAGATTCCGTCCATCTATCATTATGCGGCCTGAACTAGGCTTTAGAAACCCAAGCAGGATTTTAAGAAGGGTAGTCTTACCTGAGCCGTTCTTGCCAAGAACTGCTATGGTCTCCCCGCTGTTCATAGTGAAGCTTATATTCTTCAGGACTTCATGATTCTTATATGAGAAAGCAAGCTCCTCTGCCTTAAGCTGCATCTTCCCTCCTTCCCTGCTTTATAATCAGGTATAGGAAGAATGGTGCTCCTATTATGGATGTAAGTATTCCGATAGGTATTTCTGATGTGGATAGCATTCTGGAGAAGGTATCAACAGCTATCAGAAAAGCTGCTCCAAGAAATATAGATGCAGGAATTGTATGCCTTGTATCACAGCCTATCGACATCCTGACTATATGCGGGATCACTAGTCCCACCCATCCTATTACACCGGCAATTGAAACGGACGATGAAATAAGAAGGGCTGATGCTGATATAAGTACTATCCTAAGTGCTTTTGTATTCACTCCAAGAGATCTTGACTCTTCTTCAGAAAGAGATAGCAGATTTATTCTCCATGCAAATGCTGAGATTGTTATGATTCCAATGGCCATTGGGATTATTGCGAATTTTATATCATTCATGGTGCACCCTGCTAATGATCCCATAAGAAAGTATGTGATATTAGGCAGCGTGTCATTCGGATCCGCAACCAGCTTGATAAAGCTTGTAGCAGATGAGAAAAGTGAGCTGATCATGATTCCGCCTAGAATAAGGCCTAGTATCTGATTGCCTTTGACTCGTGAAGAGACAAGATATACTGCAGAAAGCGATATGAGTCCGAATCCGAATGCAGATATATTCACCCATGCCATCGGCATATTGAAAAGAAGAGCAAGAGCTGCTCCGAAGCCAGCTCCGCTTGTTGTTCCAAGCACATCAGGCGAAACCATCGGATTGCGGAATATCGTCTGGAAAACGAGTCCTGAAAGTGACAGTGATGCACCTATTAATGAGGCTGCAATAAGCCTCGGCATCCTGATATTGAATACTACTACCTCAGCTTGCCGAGTCCAGTCCATCTGAATCGGAAATACCTTGGATAGCAGTATTTTTATAAGAGTCAGTGGCTTTATTGGGTATCGTCCTACAGCAAAAGAGAGTACAAACACAATGGCGTATAAGACAATAAAAGATAATATAATTGTATTTTTTTGTCTTTTCAGGCTATTCTCAGACATCAAAGCATCTCCTGAAGCTCTCTTCTAAGAGTGCTTTTGATTCCCTTTCGAATCTTTCATAGCATTCTAGCAGCTTTCGGCCTTCTTCTGTCAGCATAGCACTTCCGCCATTGATGCCACCCTTGCTGCTCTTGACGGCATCTGTTCCCAGTCCTCTTTTTGCATTTCTGATTATAGTCCAGGCCTTAGTGTATGAAAGGCCCATTTCAGAGGCTGCTTCCTTTACATTTCCTGTTTTATCTATCTTGCGCAGCAGTTCTGCTGATCCTGGACCAAAGAATGCTGAGTCCGCATCAGAAAGCATCAGCTTGAAACCGAATGATATTCTGTTGTTCATCGGTATCCATTATAGTTTAAAATAATATATGGTGCAAATGAATTGATTGTCAGCAGATTAATAATGGTTCCTTTAATCTACGATGAATTCTGCGATGTTATGTCGGCAGAAATAATCTGCAGGAAAAGGAGCATTTATAGAGAGCCTCTTTCCTAGATCTGGGCAAATGCTGGCGCAATATACTGTGTCTGCTATCTTTATATGATGAAAGCAGAAAGATGGTATTGTATCTACACGAAGCATAATGCCTTCTGGATATCTTGTGGCATCGAGTATTCTTGCTGTTATCATATTTCTCAGTCTAAAGTTGCTGTCTGATTTGAAAAGAGGAAATTTTTTATCTTTTGCTGATTTTATATTATCTTTTTTGGGAATAGACCATTATAGGCCTTATTCATATAATATTGCTTCGTTTGAGGAGAGCTTATGTTAGTTCCTGTTATTTTATTCTGCGTTGGTTTGGTTTTTCTTATAAAAGGTGGAGACTGGTTTGTTGATGGTGCAACAGGAATCGCCCATCGTTTCCATATCCCAGAGCTTCTGATTGGTGCAACTGTAGTATCTATAGGGACAACGCTTCCAGAGGTTATGGTCAGTGCAACCAGTGCTGTAAGCGGCCATGGTGAGATTGCTTATGGAAATGCAATTGGATCCGTAATCTGCAATACATCACTGATAGCTGCGCTTACAGTAGCTATTAAGCCATCATCAGTAGATCCGAAGACATTGAGAATCCCTACATTGTTCTTCTTTGCTTCTGCAGTTTTCTATTCAGCAGTTGCCTATACTTCAGGTTATTTTGCCAGATGGGTTGGAATCGTGCTTCTTCTGACTTTTGCCGTTTATATGCTCATAAATGTCAAGCAGGTTAAGAATATGCCTCGTCAGGAGCTTTCAGAAGAAGAGGAGAAAGCTGAATCCAATCCTATATGGAAGGATATCGTGCTGCTTATTGTTGGCGCTGCTCTAATTGCAGTTGGTGCTAATCTCCTTGTTGATAATGGCACTCTTATTGCTCAGGCTCTTGGGGTCCCTGAGTCTGTAATTGCCTTGACTTTCGTGGCTCTTGGCACATCTCTTCCTGAGCTTGTAACAGCAATCACATCTCTGGCAAAAGGACATAGCTCGCTTTCTCTTGGAAATATCATAGGCGCAAACCTGTTCAATCTTGTGCTTGTAAGTGGCATGGCATCTGCTCTGAAGCCTTTTACGATTCCTATGGATTCTACAATCGGTGGAGTTGTGACATCTCTTCTGATTGATATCCCTGTAATGTTTTTTGTAATGGCATTCCTTACTCTTCCTGCTCTTAAAAGAGGTAAGCTATCAAGATGGCAGGGAATAATACTTCTTGCAGTATATGCAGCATTCTGCCTTATCCAGTTCATAATCTGATTAATAGCATGAAAATGACAAAAGGAGTCTTCGGGCTCCTTTTTTAGGTACTATATTTCTTTTCAGATAATAAATATCGAACATAAATAAAAGATTATGTCTGTTATCTTATTGACTTTTTATACTTCATAATATATTCCTGCTTTTGTTAGGTGGATAAAATGAAAAAATTTCTTCTGATTTTATTGGCTATATCTGCATTACTGATTTCATGCAGTGCTCCGGGGTCTGATTCAAAAGAGGCTTACTCTGATGTCAGCATAGGAACATATATTGTAAAAAGCAGGACAATTGCTCCATCTGATGTGACCAGCCCTGGCTATTACTCAGCTACGCTTTCAAATTCTGATTCGGTTTATACAGCTGAAAGTGCAGATGGGACATTGCATTTCAGCAATGTATTCATAGGTGATTATAAGATATCTGTATCTGGATTTGACAGAAAGGATGGCATGCTGGTCTGGAAGTCAAGCGGAGAGGACACGATACGTGTTTCTGCAAAAGGCGAGAATAAGGCATCTGTTGCTATGTCTCTTGTAGATACAGAGGGAACAGGTACAGTTAAGGTCACTCTGGACTGGGCGGAAGCAGTAAGCACTGCAGGGCTTGTTCAGGATGCATATGAGGCAAGTGCATTCTCTTTTGAGCTTGTTGAGATAAGTGAAGATGGAGAGAAGATAGCATATCCTATTGTAAGCGCAGAATACAAAGCTACTGGGTATACATATGTCAATGATAGCGTCCATGCTTCTTCAGGATTCACAGGATATTTCAATATTTACTATGAAAAGGATGGTAAGATGTTCCTGCTTATGCAGAGTGCTAGTGCTGTCTTCCAGGTGTATGCAGGCCAGACTTCAGTTCCAGATGATAGTGATGCAGAGCTTTTTGTGATTACAGCCTCAAATATGCCAGATTATGCAAATCCTTCTGATTTCTCCCTCTCATATGGCAAGGCTAATCCTGAGACATCGATAACTGTTACATGGGATGACAGAAAATATGAAGAAGTATATATATCATGCAGCAATGGGGTGTCCGTAACTGTAGATGCATCTTCTCTCTCTTATACTTTTGAGAACCTAGAGAAAGCCACTCCATATACTTTCAGCTTCAGGGCAAAGACTGGACTCGGAAAGGAAACAAGAGAGATAACCAAAAGCCTTTCTACAAAGGTATTCGTGTCTTCAATAAGCTATGATGAAGGCTTGCTTCCAGATTCTTACATTACTTCTGGATCTTCTTTCAATCTTTCTGCTGCTGTTTATCCTTCAAATGCAACAGTTCAGAAAGTGCTGTGGGAGACTTCAGATCCGGATGTCCTTGAAGCTGTATCTTCTTCTGATTCTTCTGCTGTGTTCTATGCGAAGAAACCTGGAATGGTAACTATTAAGGTCACTTCTTATGATAAGGGCATAGATGGAAGCACTATTGAGTATTCTAGTGAGAAGGCTGTCTCTGTTCATCTCTCAAGTCCATCTGCTCCTGAGATTATCGCTGAGGATAATGAGATTTCAAAGGATATAATAGTCTCATGGTCTTCTGTTCAGTATGCTTCATCCTATGAGCTCTATCGGAATGGAGAGCTATATAAATCAATAGATGAATGTGAGTATAGGGATTCTGCTATTATGGCAGGCTCTTCATATGCTTATAGCGTAAAGGCCACAAACAATGATCTGATAACAGACGGATTTGACCCATCAAGTGAGATGAGCAGCTTGTCAGAATCCCTTACTCCGGTTGTTCCTACAATCACCCTGATTACACCGGTTATCAGCAATATGAAGCTCGAGATCAGAGCTGGGGAGGAATTTGGTAAAGGTGCTATTACCGTAACTCCAGATGATCCTGTTATTATGAATATTCCAGAGCCTATAGATGGAGCTGCTGAATATGCCTGGTTCATTAATGGAATCCTTAAGAAAGCAAGTTCCGATTTTGCAGAGGTCAATGCAATCACCCTCTCTTCTGATATGCCAGAGGTACAGGATTATGATAAGGATGCCAATAGCATTATGCTTAGGGTTAAGGACTCTGATGGAAGATATCATAGTGCTTCTGCTTATTTCAGAGTGATACTTGTAAAGGATACTGGAGTTGAGATCTCAATGGATGATTATTATCCTACAACTGTTTCATCTCTGAGATTGAATGCTTCTGTTCTTCCCTCTGATGCAACAATGCGCACTCTTTCTTATTCTTCAAGTGCTGATGATATAGCATCCATTGACTCAGATGGTCTGATTACAGTGAAGAAATATGGCACAGTGGTGTTCACTGCTACATCCTCATCGGGAGCGAGTGAATCTAAATCAATAAGATTCTATGATCCTATAACTGATGCAGTGGCTCTTCTTGAGATTGTAAATGCAGATCTATATGAAGCTCTTCATAATGCAGATAGCCAGTATAAAGGAGATTGGTGGCAAGTATCTTCTGAGACATATTCTGCAAATGGTTATACTATAAAGACACCAAGCGGAACATCTCAGAGAACAGGATTCATTGCCATTTCATCTCATCCTATAGCATCTGATGAGTATGGTGATTTCTCTATATCAACAAGTTCTGATATTGCTGTCTGGGCTCAGAATAAGGGTGCTGCTGGTTATCTTGGAACCGATCCTCTTTGCTATGTTGGATATAACAATACAGGAAGCATTGTTGTGACACTGCCATATGATCAGGGCAAAGCAACTATCGGATTCAATTCAGTTAAGGTATGTGATGGAAAGTCAGGGAGCTTTACAGTATCTATGCCAGGACAAGAAGCTGTCACGATAAGCTATGATGATAGCATAACTCCGTTTTTCTGATTGATATTTGCTAATCTCAAATAAGATGTCCCTCCTCTGAAAGCATAAGAGAGAAGGGACAAGAGGGGTATGAAAAATATCTGCAGGATAAGGCCCGAAGTTTTTTTTGCTTTCTGTCTTATATATCATAATGTGCTTGGTCTTATGCTATAAATAGTTTGAAATATAAAAATATATTCTTATTTAGGAATGATAATATTCTAAGTGTATTTCTTGTGAATTTTTGCATGATTCTTATAGCTTAAATGTCGTATTATAGCAGATACGGAGTATAGACATGAAAATTGCGATTCTAGGTTGTGGTGCGATGGCTTCTCTCTTCGGAGCTTATCTTTCAAAGACGAATGATGTCACCTTGATTGGTCGTGATAGGATGATGGTCGACAGAATACAGAAGAACGGTATACTTGTAAGAGAGCTTGCCAGTGATCTTCATTTTCCGATAAAAGCTGTGGCTTCTGGCGAATATGATGGCATTGCTGATCTTGTTATAATACTAGTAAGCGGATGCTCTACTGAAGAGGTTCTGGAGGCAAATAGCAATATAATAGGAGATAATACATATCTACTTTCTCTTCAGATCGGAGCGGGGCATGCAAAGGTGATGAGGAAATTCCAGAATGCTGATCATGTACTGCTAGGGACAACCCTGCATGGAGCAACAATCCTAGGCCTTGGCGCTGTCAATCATTCAACAAAGGGGCTTACTACAATAGGACGCTATAATGGACGCTCTGAAGGTCTGGAGCCGATTGCAGAGGCTTTTTCATCTGCTGGGTTCGAGGTTCAGCTGTCGCTCAATGCAAGACAGGCGATCTGGGCTAAGCTTCTGAACAACTCAACTATAAGTGCTGCATCTGCCATGCTTCAGTGTCCTCTGGAATATCTTTCAATCAATTCATACGCATGGGAAATTGTCACGGGCCTTCTAAGAGAAGCGATAATGACAGCTAAAGCAGAGGGATATTTCTTTGATTTTGATGATATAGAGAAACAGCTTAGGACAATCTGTGAGAATTCTCGGTATGGATATACAACGATGTATTCAGATGTTGCTGCTGGCAGGATCAGTGAGATTGATTATATCTGTGGGTATATATCACAGAAAGCACATGAGAAGGGGCTTTCCACTCCTATGATGGATATGGCAGTGCTTGCTGTTCATGCGCTAGAAGGAAAGCATGGTCTTTTCTCTTGAAATATATTTGTCTATTCTGATTTTCTTAGTTAAATTGATAATGGTTAAAAAAAGAACTAAGGGAGTCATTGTGTCAGATTTAACAAAGAAGGTCCTTGCTGGGGCCTTGAAAGAGCTTCTTCAGGAAAAGCCTCTGTCAAAGATAACTATATCGGATATAACAAATAGGGCAGGGGTCAACCGGCATACATTCTACTATCATTTCAGGGGTATAAATGACCTTGTGCTGTGGATTTTCTCAGCGGAGATTGCTAAGAGAGGAATTAATACAACACCTCTTCAGGATTGGCAGAATGCCTTGATATCACTTCTTGATTTTGCTGTGAAGGAGAAGTCTTTCGTCCTTGCTGTTTATCATTCTCCTGCAAATGAATGCATAATCAGGCAGCTATATCACTATTCATATGAATATGTAGAGAGAATTATCGATGATATCGCACCTGGCTGCAGGTTATCAGGAGAAGACAGGGAATTCCTTATTGATTTCATCAATTACGGTTTTATTGGAATACTTATCAAGTGGGTAAGGGAAGGGATGAAATATGATCCAGAGGAACTGATCAAGCACCTTGCTACAGTATCCGATGAAGAATTCAGAGTGATTATCAACAGAATGGAGATACAGAGTAAAAATTGAACAAATGAAGTTATTTGGTCATTTAAAATACCCTGTTCATTATTTAATTTATAACTGTAACGATTGTTTAACAATCCTCCCTTATCTTGAGAGCCGTGTCACTCCGGCTCTCTTTTTTTACATATAATGCTTGTATTCTTGACTGCATAATGAAAAAAGCCATCACATCCGGCGTGATGGCTCTGATATTTTTGAGCAGTGCTTTCTTAAAGGATATGATTCAGGAAAGCTTTTGTTCTAGGGTTCTTTGGATTTGTGAATATCTCATCTGGTTTGCCCATCTCTATAATTTCTCCGGAATCCATGAAAACCACATTGTTTGCAGCTGCACGTGCGAACCCCATTTCATGAGTTACAAGGAGCATGGTCATTCCTTCCTCTGCAAGCTCTAGCATTACATCCAGGACTTCCTTGATCATTTCTGGATCCAGTGCACTGGTTGGCTCATCAAAGAGCATAGCTTTCGGCTGCATTGCAAGTGAGCGGGCAATGGCAACTCTCTGCTGCTGACCGCCTGAGAGCTGTCCTGGACGCTGCTTTGCCTTGCTTTCAAGACCGACACGCTTCAGAAGCTTCATTCCTAGCTCTTCTGCATCTTTCTTTGGCATCTTCTTCACTTTCATCGGTGCAAGAGTTATGTTATCAAGGACAGAGAGATGAGGAAATAGATTGAAAGACTGGAATACCATTCCTACTTCTTCTCTGATGCGCCTTATATCAATGCCAGGATTCATTATGTCTTCGCCATCAATGAGTATATGTCCGCTCTGTGCTTCTTCAAGGCCATTGACAGTTCTCAGAAGCGTTGATTTTCCTGATCCTGATGGTCCGATTATCACTACGACCTCTCCATCATTGACAGTCAGGGTTGCATTCTTAACTGCATGAAGGATAGTTCCATCATTGTTTGTATAATCCTTATAGAGATTCTGAATTTCAATCTTAGCCATTTTTATGCAGCCTTTCCTCCATTAATCCAACGAGGCGGGATAGAATAAGTGTGAAGATCAGATAGATCAGTGCAACAACAAGCATTGTCTGAAGAGACAGGAATGTTCTTGAGATATATTCTCTTCCTCTCTTCAGTATGTCGGAAAGCGCAAGGACAGATACTAGAGAAGAATCCTTCAGCATTGAGATGAACTCATTTCCGATAGCAGGAAGCACGACTTTGATAGTCTGTGGCAATACTACATAGAAGAATGTCTGGCTTTTTGAAAGGCCAAGTGCTTTTGCTGCTTCTGTCTGTCCTTTTGGAATTGCCTGTATTCCAGCTCTTATGATCTCTCCCATATATGCTCCGAAGCAGATTGAAAGTGATATTATAGCTGCAACGATTCCCTCTAGATGAATCAGAGAGCCAAGAGCGAAGTAGAGGAACATCAGCTGTACAAGAAGAGGGATTCCTCTGATGAGTTCAACATATACACCGCAGATCTGGTTGATGATCCTGTTCTTGCTTACAGAGCCAAGTCCTGTCAATGTTCCTATGATCACTGCTCCTATGATGGCAAATATAGTGCATTCAAAGGTAACAGGTGCACCAGCAATTGTGAATTTCAGGATTTCCCAGTATGTATGTGTTGTGACACCCTTGCTGTTTGTTCTTGTAACAAAAAGGCAGAGACAGACCAGGATCAGCAATGCGCCCCAGAATGTTATTCTCCAGCTCGAGATCACATGCTTGTTCTTCTTGTTCGGAATGAGCACGCCATCAGTCATGGTTATAGTAGCCTTGGATGCGGCATCTTTCTCAGCTGCAGAATCAACAGATACTGTCTTCCTGTTGAGAATCTCCTTCCTTACATCTTCTTCAATAAGCTTTTTCTTTTTATCTTCTTCCATAATGCTTCCTATTATAAACGGAAAAGAAGGTCAGCTGTTATATACTGGCCTTCTTTTTCATTTTTTGTATTCAAATACTACAGAATATGGTATTTAGCCTTGAGTGCATCAACTGTCCCATCTGCAAGACACTTCTGATAACCTTCCTCAAGGACATTGATGAAAGGATTTCCCTTCTTCACGCACATTGCAATGCTTTCTGCATCTGAATTTGTCATGTGTCCTGATACTGTGAGCTTTCCTGCGTAGCTTTCGTTAGTCAGTACATAGTCATTTGCAACAAGTGAATCACATACGAC
>CAKQRI010000032.1 GCA_934271365.1 uncultured Spirochaetales bacterium | reverse complement strand
ATACTTCGGTGTGTATCCCATTCCCTTCTTTCTCCTTGTCTTCTTCCTTATTATATTTCCTTCTTATTTTATGTCTATTTTTTTAATATAAATCCACATTGGAAAAGAGCAGGGGTTCAGAGAAGGGGAAGCCAGAGGAGAGATACGAGGTGAAGCCAAGGGCCGTGCGGATGCAGAGAAATCAATAGCTGAGGCAATGAGGCGTAATGGTATCTCTGAGGATGATATAAAAAAGTATATATACTCTAGATAGTCTTACAGTTTAGGAGCTTCGGCTCCTTTTTTGCTTTAAAAAGATCTGTCAGGGTGGTTTACCGCAGCATTCTGTTGTGATAAAGTGTGACAGGAGAAGGAGAATTGTTATGGATGATGGTGGAAGTAGCCCTTTACCTGAAAGAACAGATAACATATTAAATTACAATCTTGCCTTCTCTTGTAGAAACTAATAGCTGTTTTCCAGGGAAGGCCTGGAGAGAGCTATGATTACTAAAAGAACAGAATTATCAAACAATCAGCAGTTTACATGGATTGATGTCCGTGAGATGGATAGAGATGATATCACAGTGCTGCAGGAAGAATATGCAATCACATCAGAGCTTCTTGCTGATATCATGGATACGGATGAGCAGGCACGTATAGAGAGAGAAGATGATCACACAATCATCATCATGCGTCTTCCATCATCAGAAGAGGATGATGATAATCCACTTGAGCGTTCATGCATTCCTTTAGGCATTGTGCTTTATTCTGACACAGTGATAACAATATGCCGAGGAGATAGTGTAGTCATCGATGACTTTGCACGTCATAGATTCAGAAGCTGTCCAGTAGATACGAAAGAGGGCTTTGTCTTATCTATCCTAGGCCGTGCTGCGCTTGTCTACATCAGGCTTCTTAAATATCTTGATAGGCAGAAAGACCTTGTGGAAGAGCAGCTTCATAAGTCAATTATGAACTATGAGCTGATACAGCTTCTTACAATACAGAAATCACTCGTTTACCTTACAACAGCCCTGACAACAAATGAGATGCTTCTTGAGAAGCTCCAGAAGCTTCCGTATTTCAGGCTGAATAATGATGATGAGGTTGAGTTTCTTGAAGATGTAATAACTGATAACAAGCAGGCTATTGCAATGGCAAATATCTATGCAGATATCCTGACAGGTACCATGGATGCCTTTGCCTCTGTAATCGGAAATAACATGAACGTCATAATGAAGCGGCTTACCATAATATCGCTTGCTCTGATGTTCCCGACATTCATCACTGGCTTCTTTGGAATGAATGTATCTATCCCAGGTATGGATAAGCCATATGCCTGGCTGTTCTGCTTAGCGCTCTGTGCAATTGTCGCACTTGTTGGATTCTTCTTTATATCAGATAGAAAGAATAAATTCCTATTGAAAGGCAGTGGAATCAAGAAGAATAAGAAGAAGTCTCCTTCTGAGATTAAGTATATGAGAAGGAAGAAAGCAAGTCTTGAAGAAGACTGAAAAATAATCCTCAGTAGCACCAGGCTTCTGAGGATTATTTCTGATCAGTGCTTTATCACTCTGAGCACAAAGCCCTTAAGATATTCGCTTTCAGGAAATGACATCCTTATCGGATGGTCTTCTCCTGCTGCTAGTACATCTAGAATCTGTATCTCTACATCTGCATCAGCTGCAGCCCATGCAAGAGTCATCTGGAATATCTCTCTTGTCATTGCGCCGGAGCATGAGAATGTTGCTATTATTCCTCCATCCTTTATCTTCTTCATTGCAACCCTATTGAGATCCTTATATGCTTTCTGTGCATTCTCAAGCTTGCTTCTGGTCTTAGCTAGCTTTGGTGGATCAAGGATTATTAGGTCATATTTATCTTCTTCGATTTCTCTTATGTAGTCAAAAGCATCTGCACTTTTGATTGTGACTCTTTCCCTGCTTCCTTCCTTTAATACCCCTTTATCCTCATTGAGATGAACCTGGAATAGGAGATGGCGGAGTGCAGATTCAGAAGAGTCGACAGCATCAACGCTCTTTGCACCAGCTTTCAGAGCATGAAGAGTGAAGCCTCCTGTATATGAGCATACATCAAGGACAGTTTTTCCTTTTGCATAACGCTCAATGATCTTTCTGTTTTCTCTCTGATCGCAGTAGAATCCGGATTTCTGGCCCCTTCCGTGTGCTGCCTCATAATAGATGCCACTCTCTATGAACTGTACATTCTTTTCATCGCCAAGCGTTATTTCCTCTCCATTCCTGAAATAGCGTACTTTATCTGGAATTCCGTCTGCTGGTCCATAGAAAGGATCAACTGTGGTCTCTATCAGAGATGGATGTAGAAGCTCTGTGATTGTACTGATTGTAATATCGAGAAAAAGCACAGCAAAACGAGAAGATAGTATTATCCTGATCTCGCTGCCATAGCAGTCTGCTGCAAAGCCTGGTAGGAAGTCGGCTTCTCCATGGATCAGCCGGAATGCTGTTGTGTCAGGAGAAGAGAAGAAGCATCTTCTTCTCAATATAGCTTCTTTCACAAGACGGGCAATGAATCTGTCTCCAACATTCTCTTCTTTATTCCAAGAGAGCAGGTGAAGCACAACATGGCTTTTCTCATCGTAGTAGCCGTATGCTATGAATCTTCCGTCTTCACTTACGACTTCAGCCCAGTCAGCGCCTTCTCCATTCTCTATTTCCGCAATTGCTCCTGAGAATACCCATGGATGGTGCTTTAAGAGCTGTTTTTCCTTTCCTTTGTGGATTGTTATTCTATACATGATGCTAGTATAGCGGAGAGCTGTGAGATATTAAACACCTTGAAAGAGATCGGAAAGCTATTTAACATTCTGAATATGCATTGCGTTATCTTTGATTTAGATGGAACACTGCTTGATACCATAGAAGATATCAGGCATGCAATAAATTATGCGCTGGTAGCTTTTGATGGGAGCAGGATAAGCGCAGATGAATGCAGGATATTTGTCGGACATGGGCTGATGAATGCACTTCAGAGTGCAGTGCTTTCCCATGTACCAGAGCTTCGTGATGATGGTGAGTTTGAGCTTATGTATAGCCTTATGATGGGATACTACAGAAATCATCCTGCTGATTATGCAAAGCCATATGATGGCATTAAGGAGCTTCTTGAAACTCTTGTAGAGAAGGGTGTGAAGATCGGTGTGCTATCAAATAAAAGAGATGAGCTCGTAAAAGCGATAGTCAAAGCCAAATTTCCGGAAATCCCATTTGCATTTGTTCAGGGACAGGTTGATAACCTTCCTCTGAAGCCTGATAAAAGAGCATTTGACTATGCACTTTCTGCTTTGCATGAGAATGTGGAGGATATCGTTTACATAGGAGACAGTGAGGTCGATTTCACTGCCGCAGAGAATGCAGGTGCAGCGAGACTCATAGTCTCTTATGGATTCAGAAGAGAGGATGATCTTAATCGCAATGGAATTCCGTCAATTCCTCATGTCCCCTCATATGAAGAGATAGAGAATGCATATTATGAATATGCAAAAAGGCGCAATTGTCATATTTCATGAAAGCAATGTCTGTAAATGAGTGCTAGAATTAATTGAAAGGAGTAAATATGGATAATATCAACGAGATTCTGGATAAGGCCAGAGCATATATTGAATCTGAGACTGATGAAGTATTCAGAAGCGAAGTTGAAAGAGCTATAGAGAAGGAAGATTGGGAAGATCTTAATGACAGATTCTATACATCACTCTCTTTTGGCACAGCAGGAATGCGAGGCGTAATCGGTGGAGGAACAAACAGGATCAACACCTTCATGGTACGCAAAGTCTCTCAGGGACTTGCTGAGTATCTCAAGATGTGTGAGAAGCCTAGTGCTGTAATAGCTTTTGATTCACGTCTTTTCTCTAAAGAGTTTGCAAGGTCTGCGGCTCTTACACTTGCAGCTAATGGAATCAAAGTATATCTCTATGATGTGCTTCATCCAGTTCCGATGCTTTCTTTTGCGCTGCGCTATCTGAGGGCAACTGCAGGTATTGTTGTAACAGCTTCACATAATCCATCAAAATATAATGGATATAAAGTATATTGGTCTGATGGCGGACAGGTGACACCTCCTCATGATATTGAGATTGCAAAGCTTGCAAATAGCGTCAAACCTTCAGAGATTATGGATATAGAAGAGTCTGAAGCTAGAGAGGCAGGTCTTCTGCTCTCTGTTCCTGAGAGTGTTGATAAAGCATATTATGATATGGCATTCAGATCATTGAGACGCCCTGCGCTTGTTCAGAACAGCCCTATTACAGTTGCATATACTCCTCTCCATGGTTCAGGAAACATTCCTGTGCGCCATATGCTAAGCACTCTTGGAATAAGATGCGAAGTTGTGAAGGAGCAGGAGCTTCCTGATGGAAGATTCCCAACAGTAAAGCTTCCTAATCCAGAGTCAAGGGAAGCTATGACAAAGGTAATCGAGCTTGCTAAGGAGATAAAAGCAGATATCGTGCTGGGAACAGATCCTGATGCAGATAGGCTTGGCATAGCCATTCCTACGACTCCGGATAAGACAGCATACCAGCTTCTTACCGGAAACCAGATTGCAACGCTGCTTGTTGATTATCTTCTGATGACCTCATTCGAGCAGAATAAGCATCCAGGTAAGATTCCTCTTGTGGTCAAGTCTCTTGTAACAACCGATCTTGTTAAGAGAATTGCAGAGAAGAATGGTGGAGAGTGCAAGGATGTTCTCACTGGATTCAAATATATTGCAGAGAAGATAGAGGAAATTGCTGAAGGCAGAAATGATAAGGATTACTTCCTGTTTGGATGTGAGGAATCTTATGGCTTCCTAACTGTCCCTGATGTCAGAGATAAGGATGCTGTATCCAGTTCTATAGCTGCGGTAGAGATGATGTGCTATTACGCATCAAAAGGCATTACTCTTTCCCAGCGACTTGATGCAATCTATGCAGCATATGGTTACTCTACAGAAGCTGTATTCTCAAGAGACTACGAAGGCGCAGAGGGTAAGGTGAAGATGAAGTCTATCATGCAGAGTCTGCGGGGCCTGAAACCTGGAGATGAGCTTGCATCAAGAAAGATAAAGACTGTAGAGGATCTTCTTGGAGATAATACAGGATTCCCTAAGTCTGATGTTCTCATCTTCCGCTTCGAGAGTGGTGAGAAGCTTGTTGTAAGGCCGTCTGGAACAGAACCTAAGATCAAGTATTACATTTTCCTTGTTGAAGGAAGAGATGGAAGGAAAGGTCTTGAGGAAAGACTTGGTTCTATAATTGATGAATTCAAGAGTGCGCTTTGATTAGGAAGATTTTTTATATCAGGCGGAAGGGGAATGGCATTGTTGCTGTTTCCCTTGATGGACTTAGAAGAGGAGAATGGGAAATCAGCAGCTTTGTCTATTCTCTCTCTTCTTCTGTCTCAAAAGAAGAGGAAAGCACACTGAGGAATGCTGTTCTCTCTGATATAGATAGAGAATTGTCCCTGTATATCCAGGATAGAAGCTATGTGAAAAGGCTTCTTATTTCTGCAGTGGTGTTTCTTTCTGTGTATTTCTTCTGTTCATTTGTGATCAGAGATCCTATTCCGATGGCTGATGAGCTGGCAGCAGCTTCTATTGCTGCTATCTTTGCATGGCTTCTGCTCAGACGGAAAGATTACAGGAGAGCTCTAATAAGTGAAGAGAGAAAACGCTATGAGAAAGCGCTCTTTGATGCTGATTTCTCATATGAAAGCGAGGTCCGCTATATTGAGGAATATATGGATGGGCTTTCCTCTTATGATCTGAAGACGCTCTCCCTTCTTATAGCTGATAACGAGATACCTGAGATTGATTTCGATATCTCTGATGAGCTTGCTGAAGCTCTTATCTGGCATGTCAAGAATGATGAAAAACTCATATACAGGTATTCTAAGGAAATTGAAGGCCATGCTAAGAATCCTGCTGCAATACAGAAATCAATAATAAAGGATACAAGTACGGGGCTTCTAGATCCTGTATTCCTTGCATTTTATCTCAGAATTGGCAGAAATAAGAAATAAAAGCTATTAGTATATATGTGGGCTTTTATATATTAGTTGCTTCTAGTTATTATGCACTTCATTTCTGTCCAGAGATCTATGGCTATGGCTTAGCAGGCTTTGCACTTCTGTTCAGCATCTCCTTCTTCCTTAAAGAACGGTTCTCTTGCATTGCCATTGCCGCATCTCTTGTATATCTTCTTCTGTCAGCTTCCGTTTCTTCTTCGGTCTTAAGCTTAGGCTATGATAAAAGCATTAAGGCTATTGTTGCCGAAGTCATATCTGAACCTTCAGCCAGAGCTAACAGGAAGATAGGATATAGGGCAGAGCTTCTGGCTGTAATTGATGATGATGGTTCTGTATTCCAGGCAAAGGGCTGTATATATGTAATTTCAAAATATGCAGACGTGCACTATGGAGATAAGCTTATTCTCTCCGGTTACTTCAGTGATAGCATATTCTCTGCTTCTTCTTCTGATTTCTATGTGAAGAATGTGCTGGGCAGGCTAAGGATATTCATTTCTTCCAGAATCATGGATATGTTCAGAGGTGGAGCTGCGGGCCAGCTTGCATCACTTCTGCTTCTGGGAAGAGCTGAGAGTGAGGCGGGGCTCTCTGAACTAGCAAGAAAAGCAGGCTTAAGCCATGTCATTGCTCTCTCTGGAATGCATCTGGCTATAATAAGTGCATTTTTCTCTAAGCTACTTTTCTTCATTAAGAATGAGAAGATCCGGAATACGCTCTCATATATACCTCTGGTTTTCTTTGCATATCTTTCAGGATGGAGGCCATCACTTATGAGGGCTCTTATCTTCAGGGTAGTCATTGATAATATG
The DNA here is from genome assembly GCA_934271365.1 of uncultured Spirochaetales bacterium. Lineage (GTDB taxonomy): Bacteria > Spirochaetota > Spirochaetia > Sphaerochaetales > Sphaerochaetaceae > Ornithospirochaeta. The sequence goes on along the minus strand of CAKQRI010000032.1, from coordinate 16,967 downwards.
CCGGATGATGCTGCATTCATCCTGTCAGATTGCATTCTGCTTATTCTGTTTCCATTATATGCACTTGATCTTGGTACAATATATAGCTTTATAGCACTTTCGGGCATCCTCATCTTTTCAATGCGCATCGATGATGTTCTTCAGCTTTTTCATGTGCCAATGATGGTTTCCTCATCAGTATCTGCATCTGCCTGTGCCATGATTTTCTCAATACCTATAACATATAGCTTATTTGGGAGCTATCAGATGTCAGCTATAATAACGGCAATACCAATGACGCTTCTTATATCTCTATATATGCATTTATCAATTGCAGCTCTTGTATTTCCATTCATGAATAAGATTCTGGAGCCGTTATACATTGCTATAGAGTTTGTTTTTAGACAAGGTTCTGCCTGTGTTGAATGTCATACGGTTTATCCTTTACTTATCATGATACTTGCTGTAGCATTGCTTTATCTTATAAGTCTCTATTATTTCAGAGACTGGAAGTGAGGTTATGGGATGTAAAAGAAATTATTAGCATTGGCATTGGTAATGCTGTTTATGTCTGCAGGCCTTTTTGCTGCAAAGAAGCCCCAGACTAAGATTCAGAACTATGTAAGCCTAGGCGGTGGCGCTGATTTTGGTTGGGCTACATCAAAGACTACAGTTGCAGGAGTCACTATTTCATCTACAACGAAGACGAACTATATTCCGCTTAGAGCTGATGGTGTTAACTATATAGGAAACTATTTTGGAATCAACTATGGCATTGGTGTTAATATTCCTATCTCTATGTATAATGGGGATACAAAGGTTGACGATGTCATGGATGTCCTCCCTGTTGAATTTGCAGTCCGAGCTGCCTTTATTGGAAGGTATCCAGTCTCAAAGAACTTTGCTCTCGGTGGTAAATTCGGAGTCGCTGTCAATGGTGGAATGATGGAGAGATCATCAGCTTCAGGTTCTTATTCAACAACGACCAAAAAGCTGACAACACGCTTTGATATTACACTTGGAGCACTCTGTGAAGTTGCTTTCTCTGACTCAATTGGTCTTGTTGCAGGTGTTGATGTATTATTCCCGATTTCTTCAGTAGTAGATACTACAACTGAAACTAAGTATTCAAGCAGTACAAATACAACAAAGAGCAAGGATCATCCTGATTATAAGCGCTATGGTGTTTCTCCATATGTTGGAATTTCTTTTATGTATTAATAGCTTGCCATGTGGTGCAGATGGGCCTTCTTCGGAAGGCTCTTTTTCATGCTCGGTGAGAATGGACATATAGTTTAAAAGGAGAGGTTTATGGTGGCAAAGAGAAAGATGACATTTGTGATTCTGTTCATTATCCTCTCATATAGCAGCATATTTGCTGATTCTTCAGATACTGGAGGCTATATGAATCTCAGTGCTGGAACTGACTTGGGCTGGAGCATTGGAGTTGATGGAATAAAAAGTAATTATGTCTCATCAGGGTTGGACTTTACCTGCTATATCGGAAGATATTTTGGCTTAAGCTATGGTGCTGCAGTCAATGCCCCATTCTCTGTATATTACCATAATGAGAAGAGGGATAACACATCTTCTTTCATTCCTATAGAGATAGCACTCAGAGCTTCTGTTATTGGAAGGTACCCTTTGTCTGATAGCGCCTCACTATGTGCTAAGCTTGGCTTATCTATGTCAGAAGGAAAAAGCAGATACTCAGCAAATAGCTATACAGGGATAGGGACCGCTGTGAGCAGGATGACAGAACGCATGGATATTTCTCTAGGCATCATGTCTGAAATTTCTCTTTCAGAGTCTTTCTGCTTAATCTTTGGGGCAGATGTGCTTTTCCCTATATATGCAATCATCCGAGAGACGGCAAAAGATGGTTCAGAATCAAGAAAGGCATCTTATGAATATAGGCGTTATGGTGTTTATCCATATATCGGATTTGCATTGGTTCCCTGAGATGGGTATTTTATCCTGTAGGTGACTATATCTATCTCATTTTGCTATACTCTGATTATGTGGGATCTTAATTATGACAGCATTTCTGAATTAGATGGAGTCCTGAAAAGCAAGGGACTTGCTATGTCTAAGAAGTTCGGTCAGAACTTCCTTATCTCTTCGAGTGCCAGGGAGCGGATTGTAGATATGATTGGCCTGGAAGATGGAATGAAGGTGTGGGAGATAGGGCCTGGCCTTGGTGCCATAACCCATCTTGTTCTGCGTCGGAATGCAGATCTGACAGCTTTTGAGATAGATCATGGCTTTGCTGATATTCTCCGCACCATAGCCTTTACAGATGAGCCTGGGTTCCACTTGGTTGAAGGTGATGCGCTAAAGACCCTTTTTCTAGAGAGCTATGTTCCAGATAGGATAATAGGAAATCTTCCATATAATGTAGGTTCAGTGATAATTGCACGTCTTATAGAGGGTGGATATCTTCCAGAGAGAATGGTTTTTACGCTGCAGAAGGAAGTTGTGGATAGGATGTGTGCGTCTCCAGGAGATGATGAATATTCATCATTCTCTGTTCTTACACAGCTTGATTATGAAAATAGAAATGAGCTTACGCTTAGAAAAGGATGCTTCTGGCCTCAGCCTCAGGTTGATAGTTCAGTGGTAGTCATGAATAAGAGGAAGGAGAGTCTTATATCAGAAGAGCTCAGACCTGTGTTCCTACCACTTGTACGCACGCTATTCTCAATGAGGCGTAAGACAATCAAGAATAATCTTACATCACAGAATATATTCAGCCTTTCAAAAAAGAATCTGGACGAAGCTTTTGAAAGAGCGCAGCTCAATGGCAGTGAAAGGGCAGAGGTTCTGACATTCGATGAGCTTAAGGCGCTTACAGAGGCTATATGGTATATCAGGAAGAGAACTTAAGAATAATAGATCCCAGGATAGAAATTGGATGAAAAATGGGGACACAGGGGTGTTCATGAAAAATTCATCCGCGCACAAAGATGTGATTGCATCAATCAGAAAAGCCACAGTTCCCGATTGTTCGAGTTCTGTGGCCTTTTTATGCAGTCTTTAAGCTAGATAGCAGAACTGATTATTTACAATCAGTTATTTGCACCAGCCTGAGCCAGTGTGATAGCTGAAGTAACTACGATATCCTCAACTGAGCATCCTCTAGAGAGGTCAGATACTGGCTTTGCAAATCCCTGAAGGATAGGACCATATGCTTCAGCTCCAGCTAAGCGCTGTACAAGCTTATAGCCGATGTTTCCAGCCTGAAGGTCAGGGAAGATGAGTGTGTTAGCATGTCCTGCAACTGTTGAGCCTGGAGCCTTCTGTGCTGCAACGGACTCTACAATGGATGCATCAAGCTGAAGCTCACCATCTACCTTAAGCTCTGGGCACTTTGCCTTTACAAGCTCAGTAGCCTGAGTTACCTTGTCAACGAGATCGCCCTTTGCTGATCCCTTTGTTGAATATGAGAGGAGTGCAACAACTGGCTCTGCTTCAAGGAATACTCTGCAGCTCTCTGCTGATGCCTCTGCAATTTCTGCAAGCTGCTCAGCTGTTGGATTAGGAATTGTAGCACAGTCTGCGAAGATGAATGAGCCATTTACTCCATACTGTGTCTTATCTGTAGCCATTACAAAGCATGAAGATGCACTCTTGATTCCAGGCTTGCACTTGATGATGTTGAAGCATGCTCTGAGAACATTTCCAGTTGTTGATTCTGCACCAGCAACCATTGCATCTGCATAGCCAAGATGAACAAGCATCGCACCCCATCTGAGCTGGTCTACGATGTCAATTCTTGCCTGCTCAATTGTCATGCCCTTATGTTTTCTCAGCTCATAGTACTCAGTTGCGAACTCTTCCTTCTTTCCGCACTTCTCTGGATCAGAAATCTCGATACCAGTAAGATCTACACCGATTTCAGCAGCAAAAGCTTTTACCTTCTCCTCGTTTCCAACGAGTGTAACAGAAGACGCAATCTTCTCATCAAGAATCTTTCTAGCTGCGCATACAGTTCTCTTCTCAAGGCCTTCAGCGAGTACGAGACGCTTATTAGCCTTCTTTGCCAGACCTTTCATCTTTTCTGCAAATGTCATTATTGTAATTCTCCTATAAAGAATTTTTTTGTTTTACTAAACTAATTCTAAGTTTATACCCAACAGTAATAATAATAAAGATGGTTAACTCAGAATTTGGTGGGTGCTGCATCTAGTACTGTGATCAGATGATTCTATAAAACCTTTTTTTGCTGGAATATGGGAATACTGCACCAGCCTGCGCCAGAAAATAACATAGATGCAGGCTGTCAGAGTCACTTGCTAAACATGAGTTATAAAGGATATTCTTTTGTTATGAGAATCGGAGTTTATGGGCTTGGACGCTTTGGCTGTTTCTGGGCATCGGCTCTTGCAAAAAGCGGGGCTGAAGTCATTGCATATTCACGCAGCAGCCATGAGGTTCCTGATAATGTTCGTCTTGCATCAGAAGATGAGGTGCTTAATGCTCCTTATCTGTTCTTCTGTGTTACGATATCAGCATTTGAAAGTGTACTTAAAAGAGTTGGAAGCAGAATAGGGAAAGATACTGTGGTCATGGATACATGCTCAGTAAAGACATATCCAGCAAAGTGGATGAAGGAGAATATCCCTTCTGATGTCTATAAAATCGCAACCCATCCTATGTTCGGGCCTGATTCAGGTTCAAAAGGACTTGCGGGGCTTCCTGTTGTAATCTGTCCTATCTCTCCTGTGGATTATCGCTATGAGGAAGTTAAGAATCTGTTTCTGAGTATGGGACTCAAGGTGCTTGAGATGAGTGAACGGGAACATGATGAAGAGGCCGCATATTCTCAGGGGGTCACGCACTTTGTCGGACGTGTTCTAGATCAGATGGGTCTTAAGCCTACAGAGATTGCGACTCAGGGCTATAAATCTCTGATGACTATTGCAGAGCAGACATGCAATGATCCTATCCAGCTCTTCTATGATCTCCAGCGCTATAATCCATATGCTAAAGAGATGAGGCTTTCACTGCAGGTTGCTGTAGAGAAGGTCTTGAATAGGCTAGCGAAAGAGGAAGATAAGATTTGAACATTTTCATTTATACATTGGGCTGCCGTCTTAACCAGGCTGAGAGTGAAGCTATTGCGGATTCTTTTGCAAAGGCAGGCTTCTCCGTCGTCGGAGAGAAGGATGAGCATCAGATAGTCATAGTCAATACATGCACTGTTACAAGCAAGGCAGAGCAGAAGGCAAGACGCATGATCCGGCTGTTCTCAAAATCCTCGGATGCTGTTGTAATCACAGGCTGCTATGCAGAGCTTGCTCGTGACGAGCTTATGGCAATTGCTGGGAATGTTGTGACTTTCTCTCTAAAGGAGAAGGCTTCGCTTCTCGATCTTCCGCTTCATGTTAAGAGCGCAGTCAATTCAGGGCTTTCAGCATATGAAGCTGTAGAGTCTTTCACTCATAGAGAGAGAAGCGTATTTGATTTTGACCCTTCTTCTTTTTCCTATCATTCAAGAGCATATCTTAAGATACAGGATGGATGTGATAACCGCTGTGGTTACTGTAGAACATCGATTGCTAGAGGCCCATCAGTTTTCTTGGATCCGGCGGAGGTTGTTGCGAGAGCGAAGAGGCTTGAGCATCTGGGCTTTCATGAGATTATGCTTACTGGAGTCAATCTCACTAACTATGATCATAGAGGGAATGGACTTGGAGGACTGATGGAGAAGCTTCTCTCTGAGCTTGGAAGCGATATCAGGATAAGGCTTTCTTCTATGGAGCCTGATCATGTGGATGATAGGCTGCTTGAAGCAATAAGAGATCCTAGAATGCAGCCTCATTTTCATATTCCTATCCAGACTGCATCTGAGAAGGTTCTCAGGATAATCAATAGGCATTATTCAATAGAGCATGTCTCATACATCATAGAGAAGCTCAGAGAATATAAGGATGATCCATTTATTGCATGTGATATAATTGCAGGGCTTCCTGGAGAAGATGAAGAGGATTTCATGAAAAGCTATGACTTTCTTAAAGCTCATGAATTCTCAGCTCTTCATGTATTCCCTTACTCTCCTCGTCCTGATACGCTCCTTTATAATTCACCGCTGAAGATAGAGGAGAGAGTGAGGGATGAGAGGGCAGAGAGATTAAGGGAGCTATCTGCAGATCTGAATGCTAAGTACATTTCAAGACAGCTTGGAAAGAGCGTTGAGATACTTGCTGAGGGGAAGCTTGCGGAAGAGGGAACTACCGGAAACTATCTGAAGGCAAGGATAATCAATGAAAAAGGCCTCCATCTCGAAGAAGGCGGTCTTTATAAAGGTGTGATAAGCTCTATTTCACCTCTGGAAGTTTCTGTCTGATTGTTATCTCTGGAGTTGATGTCAGAACCCTGGAATAAGGGGGAATGCTCTCTTTGATCCATGCACTTGATGCTATTGTTGAGTGCTCTCCGATTGTTATATCTCCAAGTATGGATGAATTGGAATAGACTGTGACATAGTCTTTAAGTGTTGGGTGCCTCTTTGCGCCTTTCAGCAGCATCCCACATCCATCCTTAGGAAATGATAAAGCTCCTAGGGTAACTCCCTGATAGATCTTCACATGGTTTCCTATTACGCTTGTTTCTCCGATTACGACACCAGTTCCATGGTCAATGAAGAAGCTTTCTCCAATCTCCGCACCAGGATGGATGTCTATTCCAGTCTGGCTATGGATGATTTCATTCATCATCCTAGGGACAAGCGGAATGTCCATTTTATATAGGAAATGGGCAATTCTGTGTATTGTGAGTGCCTTTATAGCAGGATAGCACAGGATTACTTCGTGGATATTCCTTGCAGCTGGGTCTCCTTCAAATCCTGCTTTCGCATCAAGCTTAAGCATTGCCCTGATTTCTGGGAGAGCTCTGCAGAGTCTGTCTGTGGCATCCTTAGCTTCTTTTCTGAGAGATTCTTCTGATTCATTATCCCTCTCGTAAGCAAGTGAAAGATATATTGCTTCATAAAGAAGCGTGGATGATGTGCTGAGGTGAATCGAGACTATATGCTTCAGGCTCTCCCTGTCTTTTATCCCAGCATGTCCAGGAAAGAAGAGAGCCATGAATTCATCTTCCATTCTCTTCACATCTTTCAGGGATGGAAGCGGATTTGTCCCATGCTTGAATGCATCACGCCTAGATCTGTCAAAAGAAGTAAGGTAGCTGTCGAGATAATCTGAACTGTCGTATCGCATATCTCGACAATAGCATTATCGTGCTGTTTTTTCTATTCTTCAGCTCTTGCTTTTCTTCTTTCTACAAGTTTTTCCTTCTCTGGATATAGATATTTTGCAGCAATAACAGCAACCGCAATCTTTATGATATCTCCAGGGATGAATGGAACAAATCCTCCCATAAGAGCTTTTGCAAGAGTAAGATCCCTCTGCACCTTCAGCCATGTGATTCCGATTATGTATATGACAGCTTCCATAGCAAGCAGTGCGATAATGCTCTTTATAATGCTGCTGTGATCTTTTCTTACAATGAGGCTGCCGATGAATGCAGCAGGAAGCATTGCGATCAGAAAGCCTCCTGTTGGGCCAAGCATTGCTGCAATCCCTCCACCAGATGTGAAGATCGGAAGTCCAAGTGCACCTAATGCAAGATAAAGAGCTACAGATGCTGCAGCTTGTCCTGGTGAGAGCAGCAGTGCAGATAAGAATATGAACAGTGTCTGCAGGGTGATTGGAACAGGAACCATAGGAATTTTGATGAATGTGCCTACAGCAATCAGTGCTGTGAATAATGGTACTAAGATATACATTGTAAACCTCCGAATCTGATGTAGTTTACATAAATGCATATTCAATAGTCAAGCTCACCGTATTTTTGTGCATTCTATCTTTCTGCCACTTCTGAAGATCAGGAAAAGAGAGATAAGATTGCCATTCTCTTTTGTGTATTCAAGCCTGAACGGATCCTCTGCAACGTCTTCAATTGCGTCATTGGAAATCTCATCAGAGTAGATGATTGCAGAGCCGTGTTTACCGCATATCTCAATTTCCTCATCTGTTATAAAGATATCTAGCGGTTCACCTAGAAAGTCGAAGATCTTCTCTTTTTCAGGAATAAGCCATTGAGAGATTCCGTCATCTTCACCTCTTAAGATGCTATCTCTGAAATCTTCGGTTTTCTCTGTAACCGCATCTTCGACTTTATCCCATGAAAGTGCTCTTGTATCACATGAGGTAAAGCAAAGAGCAATAAGAAAAGCAGCTATGATTCTATACATGATTCCCCTCCGCTCTGATAATTACACAATGAGATAACTGCATGTGCTATATGTTGCACCGGGATTATCTCTGAGTTTACCTTTTGAGAATGAAAGTTTACAATTGTAGAGTATGAGTGTAAAAAGCGATGTCCTGCATTTTCTTATGGACAAGAAAGGAGAGTACATTAGCGGTGAGATGATGGCATCTCAGCTTTCTGTAAGCCGCATGAGCATATGCAAGGCCGTTCAGGCCTTGGAAAAAGATGGATTCAGAATAGAATCATCTAAGCGCCTTGGCTACAGAGTGCTTTCAGACGATGTGCTCTCGTATGATACTATAAGGCACTATCTCAGAGATGGAATCGGCCTTTATTTCCATGATGAGATTGGCTCGACTAACAATAAGGCAAAAGAGCTTGCCGTAAGCGGGGCTGAGACCCCATTTGCGGTTGTCGCCGAAAAGCAGCATGGTGGAAAGGGGCGTCTAGGTAGAGCTTTTTCTTCTCCTGCAGGCGGGCTTTATTTCTCAATCTGCCTTTCCGGCTCTGAAGTTCCTGACCCTGATCTTCTCACGACATCAGCATCCCTTGCAGTTTCCAAAACCTTAGAGAAGAAGACAGGAAAGCATACAGAGATCAAATGGGTTAATGATCTATATTATGATGGAAAGAAATGCACTGGAATCCTGACAGAAGGCATCGTGAATATGGAAGGAGGAGGGCTGGATAAAGCAATAATAGGAATCGGGATAAACTATGAGACTCCTATATCTGCATTTCCAGAAGAGCTTCTCAGCACAGTTACTTCTCTGTATCCTGATGGAGATGCTCCGCTTTCTCGCGCTGAGATGATTGCTTCGCTTATTGAAGCTGTGATTGATATACAGGGCTCTGCCTTCCTTGACGAATATAGAGATAGATGCTTCATTCTTGGTCGGGAGCTTAATGTGATAAGAGCGGGCTTGATACGAAATGCAAAAGCGCTTTCTATAGATGACAGAGGCCATCTGGTAGTCTCTTATGAGAATGGAGATGTAGAGGCTCTTTCTTCCGGAGAAGTCTCTCTTAAGCTCTAGCGCAAAGCATGGGCTTTCTAATATTATATAATAGAAACTTGAGGTGATTGATGCTTAATACTTTGAAGAATGCCTGGAAAGAGGCAATAGAAAAAGAACTTAAGGAATATCTAGGAGAGGAGAATATTGCGCCTCTTACTATTGGAGTTCCTCCAAAAGCAGAGATGGGAGATGCCGCTTTCCCGATGTTTGCATATGCAAAGAGTGCACATAAGGCTCCTGCTATGATTGCATCTGATATTGCAGCACGTCTTGAAAAAGAGCATCCAGCTGGAGAGATATCCACGGTTGGGCCATATATAAATGTAGCTTTTGACCTTTCATCTCTTTCTTCTTCAATATTTGATAAAGTTGAGTCTGAGGGCGATTCTTACGGAAACAGCAGCCTGCTGAAGGGGCGCAGGATGATGGTTGAATTCTCATGTCCTAATACAAATAAGCCGCTTCATCTTGGCCATATGCGAAATGATAGCCTTGGACAGTCTGTATCAGAGCTTCTCAAAAGCCAGGGGGCAGATGTCAAGAAGGTCAATCTGATAAACAACAGAGGCGTTCATATCTGCAAATCAATGCTTGCTTACAAGACATTCGGAAATGGTGAGACTCCTGAGTCAACGGGTGAGAAGGGCGATCATTTTGTAGGCCGCTATTATGTAAGATTCGCAAAATGGGAGAAGGAAGCAGCAGAAGCACTTGAGAAGAATCCTGAACTGGCAGATGATCCATCTTTCATTAATCCGGATAAAGAAGCTCAGGCTATGCTTAAGAAATGGGAAGATGGCGATAAGGATGTAAGAGCTCTCTGGGAGAAGATGAACAAATGGACTCTGGATGGTCTTGCTGAGAGCTATAAGAATATGGGTATTTCATTTGATAAGTATTATTATGAGTCTGATACCTATAAGTTCGGTCGTGAAGAAGTTATGAAGGGCCTGGATATGGGCATATTCCAGAAAGAGGAAGATGGCTCAGTGCAGATAGACCTATCACCGATAAAGCTTGATAAGAAGGTCCTTCTGAGAAGAGATGGAACCACTCTTTACATGACACAGGATATCGGGACAGCTGTCCGCCGTCATGAGGACTGGCCTTTTGATAGCCTTACATATGTTGTTGCATCAGAGCAGCAATATCACTTCAAGGTGCTTTTCTATATCCTCGATAAGCTTGGCTATGAGTGGGCTAAAGAGCTTCATCATCTCTCTTATGGAATGGTTAATCTTCCTAATGGCAAGATGAAGTCTCGAGAGGGAACTGTTGTAGATGCAGATGATCTGCTTTCTGAACTCTCAGAGCTTGCGAAGAAAGAGATCATAGAGAAGAACAGGGCAGATGCTGTAGATGATGTTGATAAGACAGCTCATGCTATTGCGCTTGGTGCTCTAAATTACTATCTTCTGCAGGTACAGCCTACAAAGGATATGGTATTCAATCCTGAGGAATCTATCTCATTCAATGGAAATACAGGCCCATATCTGCAGTATACAGGAGCAAGACTGTCTTCAATCCTGAGGAAATTTGATGAGGAGAAAGAGAAGTATTCATCTGTTCCTTTCAATGGCTCTCTTCTTGCAATTGATGATGAGAAGGCATTGATTAAGCTCATTGCAGAATTTCCTTCAGTTGTTTCTAAGGCTGCTTCTGACTATGATCCATCTGAGATTGCATCATTCCTTTATGATGCGGCTAAGACATTCAGCCACTATTACCACGATAATAGGATTCTCTCTGCAGATACAGATGAGCTTGTTGTGGCAAGAGTGCGTCTGATAAAGATGCTGATGATTACAATAAGAAATGGCTTTGCGTTGATTGGCGTTCCATTCCTTGAAGCAATGTGATATAAAAGCCTCTTCGGAGGCTTCATTTTTATGGTGGCTGTATGGAAGCTTCTTTTGAACATGTTACTCCTGAAAGTGCAGGAATATCCTCATCTCTTATATCTCAGTGCATAAAGAGCCTGGATAGGAATCTTGTCCCGATGCATAGCCTTCTGATAATGCGTGGCGGAAAGCTGCTTACAGAAGCCTATTGGAAGCCTTGGAATAGTGATAGGCTCCATAGGATGTATTCATGCACAAAGAGCTTTGTATCAATTGCAATCGGGTGCCTTCTGGCAGAGGGGAAGCTTGCCCTCGATGATCCGATTATCAGATATTTCCCTGAGTATGAATCAGAAAGATGCCATGATGAGTGGCTTGAGAGCACAACAATCCGCAATATGCTTATGATGGCATCGTGCCATAGACGCACAGCCTATAAAGAAGGAAGCTCTAACTGGAGCTATATAGACTCCTTCAGTGGCCATGACTGGGTAAAGCCATTCTTCATAGTTCCTCCAGACCATGCACCAGGCAGATTATTCATATATGATACAAGTGCAACTCAGACACTTGCGGCATTATGTGAGAAGCTTGCAGGAGAGGACATCCTCTCTTATCTGAAGAAAGAGTTCTTCACGGATCCAGGCTTCTTTGAAGATGCATATATAATAAAAGAGCCAGGAGGTCATAGCGCCGGCGGAAGCGGTCTGATGTGCAGACCTCTTGATATGATATATGCAATCAATAAAGTGATGCATTTCAATGATGGCGGAATTCTCGGAAACTATATAAAAGAAGCTACAGCCAAGAGGATTGAGACTTCTGGGTCCAGATTTGGTCTCCTCGATACTTTCTCTGGCTATGGCTATCAGATCTGGATGAATTCCCATGGCTATATGTTCTATGGAATGGGATCTCAGCTTATTATTGCTATCCCAGATAAGGATATGGCTATAGCTGTAACTGCAGATACCCAGGGAATATCCAATGCTGAAAGCCTTATATTTGATGCTGTCTGGAAAATTGCAGATTCTGCAGCTTCTAGTGCGATTGAAGAGAATCCATCTTCTCTTGCTGAATTAGAGGAAACAATCTCATCACTTTCTCTGAAAGCTGTCCAGGGCTCTGCTTCATCGCCTGTTTCTCTGAAAGTATCAGGAAAGGAGTATTTCTTTAACTCAAATACAATTGGGCTCGAGAGACTTAAATGCACATTCCGTGATGGATATGGCACTCTTGATTTCTGCATATCAGGAACAGGTCTTTCCATTGAGTTTGGTTTGGGGTGCATCCGGGAAGCTGAGGCCATGCTTCCGGATTCTGTCCCTTCGGTCTCATCTGCAGCATGGAAGAGCGATGGTACGCTTTCAATTGTCACTGAGTACATAGGAGAGGAGTGTGGTTCTCTCATCATTCAGCTTGCATTTGATGATCAGTCTGTCACTGCTTTCATGCATCAGAATGGAGAGCTGTCAATAATGCCGATAAATGGAGTTGCCTCATCTAGATGAGTAAATCCAGTTGGAATATCAGTCTGCTTCAATCAATGATGCAAATTCACATATCTCCTCTATGAGCTTCTCATCATCAGAGCTCTCATCTTCAAGTATTCCTTCAAGATGAGAGAATAGAAGAGATGAGAAGAGTGCTGATAGCAGTGACGTCTCGGCTCCTTTTATCCTCTGTATGACGATTGATGCCTGTCCTTTAAGCATCAGTGTCAAGGCTCTGTATTCCTCTTCAGCTCTGCTATCTGTGAGATGCATTGATGTAACCATCCTTAGGTACATGTAGTTCTCATCATCTCTGAATAGGTTTATCCAGTTTGTAGCGAGAGCTCTGAGATTGGCCTCAGAATCTCCACTTAGCTTCTGATAAAACCCATGCTGCATAAGCTTCTTATGGCCTTTTAAGAATATATCCTCAAGTATCTCATCCTTGCTTTTGTAGTAGTGATAGAGAGAGGCCTTGGTCAGCCCGACGCGCTTTGCCAGTTCTGACATTGTGAGTGTTTCTATTCCATCAAAAGAGAGTATATCCAAAGCCTGCAATCTTATGTCATCTTTGCCATTGATCTTCATATTTATGATTATATCAACCGAACGTTCGGTTTGAAAATCCATTTTCATCTATTTTGGGCCTTCTGATTCCTTTTTTGTGTTGAAAAAAAACAGCTCATCCGATAAAAACAATAGCAGATTAAAAATTAAAGGACGCAAAATGTACGCATTAGTTGAAATCCTAGGCAAGCAGTACAAGGCTGAAGAAGGCGCAGTACTCCTTGTTGATAGACTCCCACTCGAAGCTGGTGCTTCTTATGAGAGCGAGAAGGTTCTTGCTATTGTTGATGGTGACAACGCTAAGTTCGGCACTCCTTATGTAGAGGGCGCTAAGGTTGTTGCAACAGTAGGCGAAGAAGTAAAGGGTGACAAGGTTAAGGTCTATAAGTTCCACAGAAGAAAGGGCTATAGAAGAACACAGGGTCACAGAGAGAAGTATACAACAATCACAATCAATAAGATTGAAGGCTGAGGAGGGAAGAAATGGCACATAAGAAAGGTGGCGGATCATCCCGCAATGGACGCGATAGCAACGCACAGAGACTTGGCGTAAAGAGATTCGGCGGTCAGCTTGTTAAGGCTGGAGAGGTTATCGTCCGCCAGAGAGGTACAGTAATCCATCCGGGTGCAAACTGCGGTCTTGGCAAGGATTACACACTTTTTGCACTTGTTGCAGGTACAGTTGAATTCAAAGAGAGAAACAACAGAAAGTACTGCAACATCGTAGAGGTGGAAGCTTAACAGGATGTTCGGATTTTCAGATGAGACTTATATCGACGTCTCTTCAGGAAATGGTGGCGCAGGATGTGTCTCATTTCATAGAGAGAAGTTCATTCCAAAAGGTGGACCTGACGGAGGAGACGGCGGCAGGGGCGGTGATGTTGTCTTTGTTGTTAAGGATAATCTGAGAACCCTTGGGCACCTGAAAATGATCCGTTCTTTCAGAGCAGAGAATGGAAGGGGCGGTCAGGGGGACAGATGCTTCGGTCGCGATGGTCGTGACGTGGAGATTCCTGTTCCTCCTGGAACTGTCCTTAAGAATGCAGAGACTGGTGAGATAATAAAGGATCTCACAGGCCTTGATAGGTTTGTTCTATTGAAAGGCGGAAGAGGTGGTCAGGGAAACTGGCACTTCAAGACAGCTACAAGGCAGACTCCACGTTTTGCTCAGCCAGGAGAAAAAGGCGAGGCCATGAGAGTAGGTGTAGAGCTCTTGGTCATTGCTGATATCGGGTTTGTTGGATTCCCGAATGCCGGTAAGTCATCTCTCCTGAACCTGCTTACGAATGCCAGAAGCAAAGTAGCAGGCTATCCTTTTACAACTAAGATTCCAGAGCTCGGAGTGATGAGATACTCTGATCAGGATGTTGTTCTTGCTGATATTCCAGGGTTGCTTGAAGGTGCAAGCGAAGGTGTAGGAATGGGCTTTAAATTCCTTCGCCATATATCAAGGACAAAGGGGCTTGCATATCTCATTGATCTTTCAGATGAGAATTATCTTGATGCTTTCGATATTCTCTCAGCAGAGCTTGGAAAGTATAGTCAGGAACTGGCTGCCAAGGATTATGTGATTATTGGCACGAAAATAGATGAAGATGGAGCTGATAAGCGTTTTGAGGAGCTCAAGGCAAAATTCAGCTCATGCACAGTTCTTCCTTTATCAATATATGATGATGAGCTGCTTCTTCCTGTTAAGCAGGCTTTTGTAAGGCTTGCAGGAAAAGAGGAGGAGCGCAAGCTTGAGGATGCTGGCGGATTCACTACAAAGGTGAATAAGGATGCTGTTTACAGGGATGAAGCATAAGTATGCAATAATCGGCGGAACATTCGATCCTGTTCACTCCGGTCATCTCAATCTTTTCCATAACCTGTATATATATTGCGGAGTTGAGAAGCTGTACGTAATTCCTGCATTGATTTCTAATTTCAAGCAGGATACGCATCCTGCATCTTTTGATGAGAGGATTGCCATGCTCCGTCTTGCATCAGAAGATTATCATGAGATGTTTCCTGAAGATTGTATGGAGATTGATGTCTCTGATTTCGAAGGTAGAAAAGGTGGAATCAGCTATACAAGTGAGACTATTAAGGCATTCTATGATGACCTTGAAGAATCAGGCCGGGTCAATTTTGCTATAGGTGATGATATCCTTCCTGATCTTGATAGATGGCATGACTTTGAATATCTGAAGAAAAATGTACATTTCATCTGTTTTACAAGAGACAATGCTGAAAAGATAACTCATGGAGCTGATATTGAATTCATCCCATCTCCTGTCTTTGAAGCATCATCAACTGAAGTCAGGAGTGGTCGGCTGGATCTCGTATCTGGAAGAGTTAGGGAATATATAAATGAGCATCAGCTATATAGAGCTTTATGATTTTGTCAAGAGAAAGCTGAAAGAGTCCCGCTTTATTCATTCCGTCGGTGTTGCAGAGACCGCAGCTGAGCTTGCTGTAAGGTTCTCTGCTGATTCTGAATCTGCCCGTTATGTTGGGATTTATCATGATGTATATCGCTATGATGCAGATGGGAATACAGCAGCTATGCTTGAGCAGAGTGGTATGAAGCTTTATCCAGAAGAAGTGCAGACTCCAATGCTGCTTCATGGTCCTCTTGCGGCATTCCATATGAGAGAAGACTGCGGTGATGATATACCTGATTCATATATTATAGCGGTGAGGCATCATACTCTTGGTTCTAAGGATATGGGAAGGCTAGGTGCCATCCTTTATATTTCTGATTATATAGAACCAGGCAGAAAGCACCTCAATGCAGATGACAGAAGCTATATCCTAGCTCCGGATTCCTTAGAGGAGATTACAATAAGGATAATGGATATGCAGAATTCGTATTTTAAGAGAGAGGGTATAAAAAGTGCGGGAGTCTCCGAAGAGCTATACTCATATCTTAAGAATGGCGGAATATACCAAGACTTGAAGTGAGAGTCTTTTCACGATACTATAGACACGTTTGGAAGGTAGAGAATGAGAGAAGAGATAAAAGAGAAGACAGATAAGATCAAGAGCTATCTTGAAGATCATAGATGCGAAGATGTCCAGGTTGTTGATATGAGCGCAGCTGAGTGCTCCTGGACAGATGCATTTGTAATTGCAACAGTATCATCAGTGGGACACCTGAAAGGTGTTGTTCATCAGCTATGGGGAGAACTTATTGATCTCGGGCTTAATGTCAATAACAGACATAAGAGCCCAGGCGATGATGGATGGGAGCTTATTGACTGTGGTGATATAGTCATACACCTAATGAGTGCAGAACTAAGAGAATTCTACAATCTAGAGAAGCTCTGGAGAGCAACAGAAGAGGCAAGATAACATCATAGCGAGGTCATAGGGCCTCGTTTTTGTTTGCTAATAAAGGAAAATACAGCATGAAAATAGAGCAGATAACACTGATAGCTTTTCTGTGCATTATGAATATCATCTCATTTGCATTGATGGCAGTAGATAAGAAGAAGGCAATAAAGCAGCATGGTGGAAAGCCTCAGACAAGACGCATTCCAGAAAGGACACTGTTCATCTTCACCGCACTATTTGGAGGCCTTGGAGGTGTTTTGGGAATGACTCTTATGCACCACAAGACAAAGCACTGGTATTTTGCTCTGTTCTTTCCTCTGATGCTTATAGCTCAGATTGCAGTTCTTATTCTGATTTATAGGGCTTTCCTGATGTAGTATGACAACTGGTTCAGGATTTATTCACAATGCTGGCGATACGAGTAGCCAGCATGTGAAGGGTTGAATACCCCGAGGCTTGCCTCGGTTAGCTCC
>CAKQRI010000031.1 GCA_934271365.1 uncultured Spirochaetales bacterium | reverse complement strand
TCTGTATTCTCTATATTGACCGAATGCTCCTTCAGGTAAATCAGATAGAGAGCTGACTCTCTGGAATAAACCTTCCGGGTTTTATCCGAGAGGCGCTTAGTATAAACAATATAATCTTCAAAATTCCTGATAAGATCCCTATCAGCGGATGAGAGATTATCTGTCGTCATCATCATTTCTGGAAAGACGCATAACAGCAGGAATTGAGTAGTCATCACTTCTTCCCTGACGTTTTCCAAGCTGATTCTGTAGATCCTGCCATCTATTTACATTGATTACATTAGGTTCGCTCTGCATATCGCGCTTAGGTGGCTGCTGCACAGGTTCTTCCATTCTGTATTCTTCTCTGTACAGAGGTCTCTCAGGCTGAGGTGCAGGTTCAGGTGTTCTCTGCTTTCTATATAGCTCTGCATCTGGAACGGCAGTTGTGACTTCCCTATGCTCGAATCCTGTAGCGACTACAGTAACCTTGATTCTATCTCCAAGAGCCGGGTTATAGCTCTGGCCTACAATTATCAGAGCATCTTCCGCACAGTTCTTTGTGATTAAATCAACAACATTCTGATATTCCTGAAGCGTGAGATTGTCTCCACCTGCAAGATTGACAAGTACGGCCTTTGCGCCATCGATCGAGGCATTCTCTAGAAGAGGATTATTGATGCTCTGCTTTGCAGCCTCTACAGCTCTGTTTGCACCTTCTCCAAAGCCCAGTCCGATAAGAGCTTCTCCCTTCCCTTTCATTACAGTCTTCACATCAGCAAAGTCGATGTTGATTTCACCTGGCTCTGTGATAAGATCAGATATTCCCTGTACAGACTGAAGAAGCGCTGAATCAGCCATCAGAAATGCCTGCTTGATTGGGGTATTGTTATCTACGACATTCAGCAGATTCTGGTTTGGAATCAGAATAAGCGTATCTACATTCTTCTTGAGCTTCTCTATGCCCTGCTGAGCAAGAAGCATCTTCTTTTTGCCTTCGAAGGCAAAAGGAGTTGTTACAACAGCGACAGTGAGTGCACCTGATGATTTTGCAATCTCTGCAACAACAGGAGCAGCACCTGTTCCACTTCCGCCTCCCATACCAGCTGTAATGAATACCATATCAGTATTCTCAAGCTCTTTCTTTATCTCTTCCTTGCTTTCGATTGCAGCTTTCTCTCCGATCTCTGGCTGTCCACCAGCTCCTAGACCTCCTGTAAGCTCCTTTCCTATTGCTATTCTTGTCTGAGCATTAGAGCGTTGAAGAGCCTGCACATCGGTATTAAGGGCTATGAATGAAATCTTCTTCAGTCCCTGTGCAATCATTCTGTTGACAGCGTTTCCTCCACCGCCACCTACACCCACAACCTTTATGATAGTTGGAGCAGCCTGCTCTCCGCCTGTTGTGTCTTCAATATCAAAAATGTTAAAGCCCATAATATAATGCTCCTAAAATAATTTACCAAAAAATGAACGGACCTTACCACCGAAAGTCCCTTTATCTGAAGCAGATGAGAATCCTATTGGCTCTCTCATCTTCTTTGCCTCACTCTTGAGAAGCCCAAGAACAGATGAATAACGAGGATCGATATAAATTCTATCTAAGCCATTTATTGCTTCTGGAAAGCCGATTCTTGCCGGAATTCTGAATATCTCAGCCGCAAGCTCTGTTGCACCAGATAGAAGAGAACCTCCGCCGACAAGTATTATTCCTGATCCGAATGGTCCTGAAAGCCCAGCCTCTTCGAAGTCCTGTTTCAGGCGTGAGAAAATCTCTGCCATTCGTGCTTCCATGATTTTTGAAAGTTCTTTTTTAGGAAGCCTGATTGGTGGTTTTCCTCCTACAGCAGGTGTTATTACCATCTCATCTGGATTTATATTCGGACTGTAGCATGATCCGTCAGATAATTTGATTGATTCACTTGCCGCTCTTGGAATCTGCAGTATATATGCAATATCATTTGTTACGTTATCACCGCCTAGATCTATGCCTCCAACATAGACAGGAGCTCCATTTGAATATGCAATGCAGTTAGTGCATCCAGATCCTATGTTTATTATTATTGCACCAGCATCCTTTTCTTCTGAAGAGAGTACGACTTCACTGTCTGCAAGTGTTGAAAGCATAAGCTTCTGAATCTGGAATCCGCTCTTCTGAACGCATTTCTTCTGGTTCTGTATAATCGGAGATGATCCAATTACAAGCAGTACCTTTGTATCCAGACGATGGCCAAGCATATCAATTGGGTCCTTTATCCCGACTCTTGAATCAACCTGGAAGTCCTGCACGAGTGTATGTATCACTTCAGTATTCTGAGGCAGTTCTCTATTTCTTGCCACATCAATGCTGCGTCTTATATCATCTCTTGTGATTTCACCTGTTTTATTGTTTATTCCAACAACTCCATTGCTGGATATTCCATGCAGATGGTCACCTCCGATTCCAAGAATCACAGAGCTTATTTCACATCCAGCCTGCAATTCCGCATCAGATACTACCTGGTTAATGATTTTCACTGTCTGCTCAATATTTACAATGGAACCGCTTTTAACACCAGATGATGGATGCTCACTGATAGCTTCAATCATCAAGCTTCCATCACGAGAGAGAGAGCCTATTACAGCCCTAGTCCAGCTGGTTCCTATATCAAGTCCTAGCAATGTCTTATCTGCAGCCAATTTAGTTACCCCTTCAGCCTTACAAGCTGTCCTGAACGAAGCTCATAATTAACAGGTGAATCAAGAAAAACGCTTTTACCATCCTTCCATTGCTCTTCTTTGATCACAGCAATAGCAGATTCAAGGCGATTAGAAGAAATAGCATCAGATACTCTGAGTTTTGCCTTGAGTGAATTCATAGTAAGTGTCAGTTCTCCTTTTCCTGTGCTTTTATTATTGTCATATTCAGCTTTGTCTATCAAGTTATGATAATCACTTAAATCAGTCAGCATATTTATTGTATTCTCAAAATAGCTATCAAATCCATATTTTATCATATAATTGAGATAGCCATCTCCTAGATTGAGCCTGAGGTACATTCTATCTAGGGCTTCACTATCTTTTGAATTTATGAGAGATAGAACATCATCATGCAGAAAATATGAATTGCTGCTGCTTTTCAGTATCAGGCCCTTTTCAGCAGGGACGATATCAAGATATAACATACCCTTCTTATAGCTTGATGAGACATGATTTATATATGGAAGCCTTTCCAGATTTGATTTCAGCGCACCTATCCTAAGCTGGAAAAAGCCTCTTCCAATCAATGATGAAAGCATTTTTGATATTTCATATGTAGTCTCACACCCTCTTATCTCATAACCATTGATTATTCTCAGAGGAAGATATCTTAGAGATAGGAGCGATGCCGTAATAATCATTGAGGTTAAAATCAATGAAACTGCAATCTTACTTAATCTTGTCATTCTTCCTCCTTCCCATTACGAATATCTCTTTGTAAAGAAGGTAGGAACCAGCTATATATAGAGCTTCGTTACCAGGGCAGTAAGCAAAAAATGGGATTGAAGTACCCGAAAAAGGAAAAACTGCAAGTACATTCATTATCGATAGTAAAAAAGGCAGTAGGACCATTGCTGAAAGCCCGATTGACGAGGATGCAATGAATGCATTCTCATCTTTCAGTGCTCTTCTTTCTGTCCTTATTGCTACAACATTATATAAGAACATGAGAAGAAGAATGAAGCATATTCCGAAAAAACCGAGCTCCTCTGCCATTGTTGTAAAGATAAAACGGCATTCAGTTCCATCTATCTTCATCATCTTGAAAATGCCATGCCCGATTTTAACGCCGAATACCCCTCCTTCCTTTATTGCAGTAAGAGAAGAAAGCAGATTGCTGTCAAAAAAAGAGCTGTTGCTGACAGGCATTATTGATGAGGCGAAATAGCTGAATAGCGATGGTGAAGAAAAGAGCATGATTGCAAAAAGAACAGCAGAAAATATTGAGGCTAATACTATGTAGCCTCTGCTGATTCCAGATGGCTTCATCATAACCAATATTGTGAGAACATAAACTGCATAGGAGCCCAGTCCTCCTGTTGCCGCACACAATAAAGCCATTGAGATATGGTAAGTGATTGAAATCAGATACAGAACTCCGAATCTATCAGATTTCTCAATTGATGGCATTGTAGATGAAAAAGAGAGAACAGCTGAGAATACTGCTAAAGTAGGAACACTCAGGATTTTCATACCAAATGCTGTTATATAACCTGACTGTCCTTTATCTTTTATAAAATAAATTATGAAAGCAGCAATTGTAAGAAACGAGAAAATATAATGTGATTTCCTTACATATGATAAAGGAAATAGCCGAAGAGCAAGCCCAATTAAGAATCCTACAACAAGACCAACAAGCTGGCTCATCAGATAATAGTAATGAGGCCTATTATTCTCTACTGCATAATCAAATGTTGCACTATACAGCATCATCAGCCCGAAAAGTGTCAGAATCAGAGTTATGATGAGAAATGTAAAGGGGGAGAATAGACCTTCGGTCGTATCTTCCCCTTTTTTAGCTATCTGATCAAAATCATCATAAAAACTCAAGCTGCTCATAATGCCCAGTATACTCCGTAAAACCTGAAGCTTCTATATAGTATTTACGGTCAGTTGCTAGCTTTGAGTATTGCGTTGCCGCCTTTATCTTCTCTATCAATTGCAATAGCTGCTCGTAAGGCTCTCTCTTCCTGATCTAATTTCTCAAGATTTGAAGTAGAATACATAATCTCATGCTTAAGACTATTGTTCACACCCATCTGCCATAGAGGGATGAATGCAGCAATAAATGCCATTGCAATAAGTGCAATGATAATGCATTTTGATGAAAAGCTCAGTTTCTTGCCATATTCAATCTCTGTCATCTTATCTTCTCCACAACTCTTAGTTTTGCTGATCTGGAAGGTGCATTCTCTTCCGTCTCTTTATCTGTAGGAATAATTGGCTTCTTTGTTAGAATTCTTATTTCTGGATTCTCTTTTGCAGCCTCATCCTTAAAAAACCATTTAACATTTCTGTCTTCTAATGAGTGGAATGTTATAACTGCAATCCTTCCACCTTTTTTAAGCACACGTATTGCCTCTTTTAGTGCCGGTGTGATTCTATCAAGCTCCTTATTAACTTCTATTCTTAGAGCCTGAAAGGTCCTTGTTGCAGGATGGATCCTCCCATATCTGTATTCTCTTGGAACCGCATGGAAGATAATATCGGCTAACTCATTGCTCTTTTCTATTGGCTTCTTCAATCTTTCCTCTGCAATTGCTCTTGCAATGCGTCTGGAGTATCTTTCTTCCCCGAATTTATAGATGACATCTGCAAGATCTTCTTCCTTATAGCTGTTAACAATGTCTTTTGCACTATAGCTCTGGCTTTTATCAAGCCTCATATCAAGATCTTCATCCTTTCTGAAAGAGAAACCTCTCTCACTTTCCTCATAGTGGAAGATTGATATGCCAAGATCAAATAGGATAGCATCTGCAATTCCTGATTCTGCATTTTTGAGATAATCATCAAACCATGTATTCACCGGTGTGAATCTATCTCCATATTCACGGAATCTCTCAATAGCCTTTTTCTGTATATCCTGATCTCTATCCAGGCCTATGGCATGCAGCATCGGATAGTTCTTCAAGAACATCGCTGTATGCCCGCCCTCTCCTGTTGTGCAGTCGATGAAAAGAGATGGCTTATCTTTGTCGATTATCAGATTCTCCAGCACTTCGCTATGCATTACTGGATAATGCAGAATTTCCATCACTTCTCCTCGTCATAGAGGCTTTGAGCTAGTTCTGATATAGACTCATCGCCATCATTCATGAACTCTTCATATTTATCTGGATTCCAGATTTCTATTGCATATCCTGTTCCAACAAAAAGCGCATCGCTTTTATTGGAAAGGCCATATTTCTCTCTTAACTGTAGGGGAATGTTGATTCTTCCAGAGCTGTCAATGTCAATGCTCTGAGCTGGGGAGATGAGCCTTCTGATAAGTGCTCTTTTCTTTGAGTCCAGCATAGCCATGGGGGTTGAGAGGATCGGCTTGCAGAACTCATTGTCAAAGAACTCAGGGGTCATCAGCATCATGTGATTGCCATCTAAGCCTGGAAGAACAACTACCTGCTCGGCAGAAAGCATGTTTCTGAGTCTTGCTGGTAAAGATAGACGACCTTTCTCATCAATCTTTGAATAATACATTCCTGTCAGAAGCTGCATTTCTACCCACTTTATGGGATTTTATCCCATTTACACCCACAAATTTATATCATTTTTCCCACTTATGCAAGATTTTCTTTCTATTTATGTAATTGAAGCATAAAAAAAGACACCTCATTTCAAGGTGTCATAGCATTTTTGTGATATTTCTTATTAAGCAAGCTTTGCAAGAAGATCCTTTAGGATGCTTTCAGGTGTGCCTGAGCAATCAAGGTCAATCAGCTTGCCCTTTTCTCTATAATAGTCAATGAGAGGAGCTGTAGACTTCTCATAGACTTCTAGGCGATGCTTGATTGCCTCTGGCTTATCATCATCTCTCTGAATCAAAGGCTCTCCTGTCTCATCATCAATGCCTTCAACTTTAGGAGGATTTGAAACAATGTGATATGTCTTTCCTGTGCTCTTGCATACGCGGCGCCCAGAAAGCCTTCTGATTATCTCTTCTCCCTCAAGTGTGAAGTTGATCACTGCATCAACATCGCTCATTTCTGAAAGGGCATCAGCCTGCCCGATTGTACGAGGAAAGCCATCAAGGATATATCCGTTTTCGGCGTCATCATCTTTCAGTCTGTTTTCAACCATCTTGATTGTGATCTCATCAGGAACAAGACCGCCAGATGCAAGAATAGCCTTAACCTGCTTTCCAAGCTCTGTTTCATTTTTGATATTTGCTCTGAAAAGATCTCCTGTTGAGATATGGGGAACATTCAGCGCTTCCTTAGCCAATGCTGCTATTGTGCCCTTGCCGGCTCCCGGAGGGCCAAGAAAAACTAGATTCATTTGTATACCTCATTAGCTAATATATCAAAAATGCCATTTATAGGTAAAGGACAACATTGTAAAGTGACTGCTTTTCGGGTATCCTTTTCGCTAGGAGATCATAAGATGAATAAGATTGTGCTTCATGCCCATGACTTAGATGGATATCTTTTAGATAAAGATAAGAAAAACATAGATAATATTGCTAGGCTTTATGAAAAATCCCTTGATGCATGCAGGAAGATTGAGAAAGGTGAAGATGCAGAGGATGAGCTCATTGAGTCTGCACGCGAGATTGGTAATGGATTAGAGGCAATCTGCAAAGAGAACTCAAGAATCCATGTCTATTGTTTTGATACACCTAATGAGATGCATGGCGAGGCAAGCCGGCTGATAGCAAAGCTCAGAGATCCGAATACTGGCCATGAGGAATTCCTTTATTATATTCAGAGAGCCTATGAGCTGATGTTTGCACATACATTTGACACAGGAAAGAAGCGCAGTCTTGTACAGATCACTCCTGTTACAAATCCATGCCGCAACTATGCTGTTCATAGAATTCCAGATATCGATGAAGCTGCTGCTAATAGCGTTCTCTGTGTTATGCTTCGCGGTGCCCTTCTCCCTTCTATGATTATTGCAAAGGAACTCCAGGAATATTCATCAGGAGATATTACTCCTCCTTTTGCTCTTTTTAAGATAAAGCGTGATGAATCAAAGAAAGAGACTAATATGGATTATATTCTTGATCTTGATAGATCCTTCTTCAAGCTCAAGGAACTTGATGGAAAGGATCTTATATTTGCTGATCCTATGAATGCTACTGGTGGCTCTCTTGTAACTATTGTCAAATATCTGAAGGATAATGGTATTAAGCCAAAATCAATCAAGTTCATCAATGTTATATCAGCTCTGAAAGGTGCTCTTAGAATTACAAGGGCTATCGAGAATGCTGAGGTTTATACATTATGGATGGATCCTGTTCTGAATGAATCTGCATATATCCTTCCAGGCCTTGGTGATGCAGGTGATCGTCTCAATGGCGTTGATGTTGGTCCAGAGCCAAGGAATATGATCCAGCTGATAGCTGATTATGGAACTACTATCGTTAATCTCTATAGAGATCAGGTCAAGGAAATTGAGAAGACTGTTCTTGGTTGATCTGGCTCTCATCTTGCTTCTTCTCTCTTGCTCAACGCTTGGGATGGAGAAGCATCTTCTTATTGGCCAGGAAGAAAGGACTATACAGGAGAATGTAGAATACCTATCTAAGTTCTATTCTGATAAATCCGGTGTAGAGCTTTCGTATAATTATGCCTATTATCTGATTGCAGATGGAAAACTAGATGAGGCAATGGATATTGTTCTCACTGCAATTGATAATCATCCTAGCTATATCCGTTTTAATTATCTGAAAGCATATATTGAAAAGAAAGAGATGAAGCTTTTCTCATACGAAGAAACTCTTCTGGATATTCTTTCATTTAATCCTGGCGATATGACAGCAAGAGAGAGTTTGCTGGAGCTTTATTTCACTCTTAGATATAAAGATAAAGCAATTGCTCTTGCATATGATACGCTTAATCTAGATCCTTCAAATAAGACATCTCTTAACATTCTTGCCTATTATGTGGATTTCTTCAAATCTGTTGCTGAGCCAAAAGAAGCAAAGCAAGCTGAAGAGATAGAAAAAAAGCCTGCTCTTATTCCATATAACAGGACATTCAGAGCAGCTATCAATAGTTTTAAATCAATCAATATTACTTAATATATTTTGCGGTTTCTGCTCTTACAAGAGAGTCGCAGAGCTCATTTCCATCTATTCCAGCATGACCTTTCACCCACGTCCATGTGACACTGAGCCTGGTATTGAGCTCATCTAACTCAAGCCAATACTCCTTATTCTTCACAGGATCGCCTCCAGCAGTTTTCCAGCCTTTCTTCTTCCATCCAAAAATCCATGATGTAATGCCATTCTTCACGTACTGGCTATCTGTACGAATCTCAACTTCACTGCATTTAGCATCAATGGCAAATTTCAGTGCATTGATTACAGCTGTAAGCTCCATTTTGTTGTTTGTGGTGCTTGCACTACCGCCAGAGCTGGATGCAAGATCAACACCATCTTTGTATGCAGCATAAGCCCATCCCCCAGGTCCAGGATTTCCGCTGCAGCCACCATCAGTATAAATTGTAATCATCCCCTAGCTCCTGTCTTCTTTATTATATGATATCCGAACTGGGTCCTAACTGGCCTTGAAATAGAGCCTGTACCCATGCGTCTTACAGCATTCTCGAACTCTTTTACCATCTGCCCTTCTCCAAACCAGCCTAAATCTCCGCCCTTGCTTTTTGATGGGCATGTTGAATACTGCCGTGCAAGCGATTCAAATGTTTCACCTGCTTTTATCCTATTATATAGCTTTTCTGCTGTTGCTTGATCTCTTACAAGTATATGGCTTGCTCTGAATTCCATATTCATCTCCCTAGAATCATTGATCTATAGCTTCTCATCTCAATATCTTCATCTTTAAGTGAAAAGAGCTGCAGTAGATCACGAAGTTTTTTCTGTGCTTTTCCTATTTCCTCTTCTGACGAATCAAACGGAAGTAAGATTTCCATTTCCAGAAACCACCCTAAATCATTGACTTCAAGAAGCTCTACATGAGTGCCATTGTATGTCCACTCATATCCCTTCTTCAGCTTTATGAAATAATCGACATATCCAAGTGCTCTGAAAAAAGAAACAGCATTATCATATTGATCAAGACCAAGCATGACTTCATATTCAAGATTATCTTCACTTTCAGAACCTTTCGAATTCTTCTTTGCTGTGAACTCCAGATGGTCGTTGAACTTTCTTATTCTCAATGCTGGCTTTATGTTGCCTTCTAAGCGGAAATAGTGATCCCTCTTATCAACGGGGGATCCATTTCCTGCTATTTCTACAATGCTTTCCAGGACTTTTCTATAATCCAATGCATGAGCTTTTATTTCTATCTCCCTCATGTCTTACCTACTTCCATGGGAATATCATGGATTTAAATGATCTTGGACCAACTTTCTCTTTTTCATCATACAGCAGTTCGGCCCATGGAATCTTCCTTCTGTTAACATCTGGATGCTCTTCAAGATAATCATACTTATACATCAGCAGCTTCATAGCATCCTGAGCGCCAAGCATATAGCCTGAGATTCCTGGAATTATTCCCATAACGAATATCGAAAGAGCAACAACTACGACGTTATACAAGAAATAGAAAAGCGTGAATAACAGATTATCTGTAAGTATTATGAAGCATTTCTTAAGCGTTTTTAGTGGCTTATCTCCTGGAAGCAGATTCATCAAAGGAAAGTAATAAGGTAATGCCAACAGAAGAATAACAAGCACCCACATCAGAACAACAGTAAGCAGTGTTGATATCATATTATTGATTGTCATGTAAAAAGGAATTACATATAGACACATCAGGAGAATAAAGAAGCATATAGCAAAGAATAGAAGGCTATGTCCTAGATTATTCTTTATTCCAAGCGCAAAAGCAGACCATGTATCTCTTTCGTAGTCTGAATAGTTGTGCACAACACTTGCTGTCCCACCTAGCATTATGCATGTAGCCAATAGTATTATAGCAAGCAGCACAAGTGCCAGTGCAATGCTTGTGCTAGATAACATGAATGCTCCAATAGCACATAGCAGAAGAACTATGTATATAAGATTCTGAAGAACAAGCCCAATCAGGTTATCCCAGCCATCGAAAAATGCTTTCTTAATGAAAAATCCAATCATATTTAATAATTTAGCTTTTAATCTCACGCCATTCAATCACTATTATCATGATTTATATGTAGAAGATATGAAGTATAAGAAATAATAGCTTTATTATCTTTTATCTATGAAAGGAGTTATATAATATACATTATTTGTTTCTCCTAAGAAATTATATAACTTTTATATTTACATTAGCTAAAATCCATGATATTTATATAAATAGGATATTAAATGGCTCAGCCAGGTTGCCTACACAAAGAGGAACTAATCCGAGTCGTCATCTGAGCAGTCAGCTGGCGCATATCCCCACTATGGACCTCCCTAGTGGGGCTTTTTTATTCATTTAAAATACAAAAAAACTATTATTTCTGAATATTTATGCATAAAAAGTATTGAATTTTATAAATATATATGCAAAATACTCAATCGTAGGAGTCGTCAAATAAAATGAAAGAAAAAATAATCCTTGCATATTCTGGTGGACTAGATACTTCCGTTATCCTTAAATGGCTGGCAAATAAGGGTTTTGATGTAATTGCTTATGTTGCTGACGTAGGTCAGAAAGAGGATTTCAAGGCTGTCGAAGAAAAAGCATATGCAACTGGAGCAAGCAAAGTATATATTGAGGATCTAAAGGAAGAACTTGTATCAGGTTACGTTTATCCGTCTCTTAAGGCTAATACAATTTATGAAGGCACATATATGCTTGGCACTTCAATTGCAAGGCCTATCATTGCAAAAAGGCAGATAGAAATTGCAAAGAAGGAAGGAACTAAGTATGTTGCTCATGGTGCTACAGGCAAAGGAAATGACCAGGTTCGCTTTGAGTTTGGCTATTATATGAATATGCCTGATGTTAAGATCATAAGCCCATGGAAGGATCCTGAGTTCCTTAGCCAGTTTGAAGGCCGTTCTGATATGCTTGCTTATGCAGAAAAATATAATATCCCTGTAAAGGCATCATTGAAGAAGCCTTATAGTGAAGATGCAAACCTCATACACATCTCTCATGAGGCAGGAATCCTTGAAGATCCGGCAAAGAGATGTCCAGAGGATGTGTTCTCTTATACAGTAAGTCCAAAGGATGCCCCTGACACAGAGACTGTTCTTTCTATTGATTTCAAGGAAGGCATTCCCGTCAAGATAACAAATGAAAGTGATGGTACAGTTGTTACAGGAGATCTTGCTATGATGCAGTACCTCAATAAGATTGGTCATGACAATGCAATCGGCAGAGTCGATATGGTTGAGAATAGATTCGTAGGAATCAAGTCTAGAGGCGTTTATGAGACTCCGGGATGCGAGATCTTATGGAAGGCTCATCACAATCTTGAAGGACTATGCATGGATAAGGAAGCTATGCACTTAAGAGATATGCTTTCACCAAAGTATGCTGAGCTGATTTACAATGGCTATTGGGGAGCTCCTGAATTTGAAATGCTTACAGCGCTCTTCAACGAAAGCCAGAAATACGTTACAGGCAATGCTAAGGTTGCACTTTACAAAGGCAATATCGTTAATGCAGGTATCTCGTCTGAGTATTCGCTGTACAATCAGGATCTTGGCTCTATGGACAAGGCTGGTGGCTATCATCCAATTGACTGCAAAGGATTCATCAATATCAGTGCTATAAGACTTATGGCAGCATCTGGGAGAGATGCAAAGTATTCTAGATAATATTCTAAAAGCAATATAAAGTGCCCAGGACATGGGCACTTTGCTTTTCTTAGAACGAAACAACTAAGAACATCTTGAATTTTGTTATTGCATGCACTGAATGAGGATGACCGGATGGCATTACTATTGTCTGGCCTTCTTTAAGAATATATTCATCATCATCAATTATGATTCGGGCTTCGCCCTCTAACACAGTAAGTAGAGCATCGCCTCCTGCACTATGAGTCCCTATTTCTTCTTTTTCATCAAAAGAGAACAACGTTACACTGACTTTTTCGTTCTGAGCGAGTGTTCTGCTGATTACCTGACCTTCCTGATAGGATACTAACTCCTTAAGATCCATCACCTCTTTCTTATCAATGTTCTTATACATTACTGTTTATCCTCCAAACCTTCTGCCCTTCCCCACCATTCAAGCGTTATGCCATCTTCTGGATTCCAGGCGCATGATTTATCTTCCAACTGTTCTATCTCAATTGTATTATTATCAGTTTCATCCATATAAATAAAATAATACCATTTTACAAAAAAATGTTCCCTGTTTTTCAGGGAACAGCTAAAAAACATTGTTGTTATCTATCCCAGCCTATATTGAACTTAACAGAAAGCCCATCTACAGGATTAGCTCCTGCTGTCTTTCCAAGCTCCTGCCAGAAATATGCAACATCCATCTTGATTACAAAAATATCGAGGCCAGTACCTAATGTCCAATAGCCCTGATTGAAGCCGCCTCTTATATCAAGGAAGCTGAGAAGCCTGATTTCTGCTCCCGCATTGATATGTGATATAAGGCTTCTGGCATCGAGTTTATTTCTGAATAGCCCGACAGTGTCTACAACATCGAATGCAATTGTAGGACTGAAGAACTTATTCTTCCACTGCCATGCAAAACCAGCATCAAAAGACCAATCAGTATCGAAACTGAACTTTGAGGAACCATTGAATGGCGACTTCATCAATGCTTCATAGTTTTCAAATGATGTCATATACATTTTGCCATTGAGATTTCTTGCGACAACACCAATCTTGAAATTAAGAGGAAGATTTATATTTATGCCAACATCGATAGGGAAAGAATAACCAGCCATCAGGTTCACTTTCTTAAGTGTTGTTGGCAAATCTCCATCATTTAATGCATTCAGTACATCGCTTACATCAACTAAATCTGAATAAGCGAGGTAATTCAATCTAGCTGCTACACCAAGATCAATTGAGAAATTTGATGCAATGTTTATCCTAGCTCCATACCCGATTGAAAGAGATGTATTAAGCTGATCATATATACCGCCATTAGATGTAAGATTATATGTATGCAATGAATCCTTCACATTTAAAGCTAAGGCAAATCCTCCCGCAGAGAATCCTGCAGCTGCATCAACATCTGCAACTTTTGAAAGACCTGTTCCATAAAGCTTCTCAATTGGATCAATAAGATCAGTATATGAATCTGTATCAATAGCATCTTTAACCTTATCTATTAAACCTTCCTTAAGAATCTTATATGGGTTATAAACTGTAACACCTGCTGATGGAAGCTGCACTACTGCATGCTTTGAAGCAAGTCCAGCAGGATTGTAGAATAAGCTATCAGAACCAGATACTATGGCAAGTCCTGCGTTGCCCATTCCCTGTCTTCTTGGACTTGTAGGAGTGAATCCTTTATAAAGAGCAGAATATGCTGCACTTGAATCTGGCTTTATCGGAGAGACTTCCTCTGATGCAAAAACAGGAGAAAGACTTACAACTGTCAGAATAATCAATAAATAAATACTTAATCGTTTCATATATCTACCCTTTCCTATTTATCCCAAGCATCAATTCCTGATTCTGTGACCTTAGTAAGCTTATCAAGGAAATTGTTAAATCCTAAATTATCCGACTCAGAATCTATTGCTGTATTATAGAAGGCTCTCAGCGTCTTGACGGTAGCTTTCATTGCATAATCCATGACAATCTTATCTCCTAGCGGTTTTAAATCAGCGGATTCATCTTTCAGGACAATTGAGTCTGGCTTTTTCCATTCAGCTTCTTCTCTGCTGTTATCCTTAATCCAAGGGTTCACATCTACAACAAGATCAATGAGATCATTGAGTGTCGCTGGTGCACTTTCAAAGAGATTATCCTTCTCGGTTTTATAAACTCTGTTTGCAGTTGAGAATGCGGAGGCAAGCATATACTGCACTGTTCCAGATAGATTTGCAACTTCTTTAGAGACTTCTTTATCTCCTGTTAAGCCTACATATAAATCAACAGCATTTTTGTGTATTGATAAAATTGCAATTGAGTTATCATTTATCCCATTCGGAAACATCTTAGAATAAATTTTATAACAATTCTGGATTGCAGATACATATTTCTCATCTATCGATGATGTCGCTCTGACTTCCTTCTTTGCTGATTCATCTTCCGTTAAAGACTTCAGCAGATCTGAGAGATCACCAAGCTTAACGCTTGTGGCATCTGATATAGCAGATACGACTTTAATTGTGTTGAGTGCATCTGATGCAATCTTTGATGTATCATCTGATTTTATGTCAATATCAATATTAGTGACATTACCTGAAGCATCAACTTCTGCTTTGTTTGCAACAGATTCTACTAAGCTTGTCATCATCTGAAGTGCGACAACATCTCCAGTAGTTACTTCTTCCTTTGTCTTGATAGCAGTCATGCTATTTTTAAGATCCTCTAATGTATTATAGATAGCATTGTCTTTATCAAGCTTGGAAAGAACTTCATCAAGAGCTTTTTCTGCAACTGCAGCAGACCCCTTCGCTGCACTCGTTGTTGCCTCATCTTCTACAGGAGCAGCCATTGCCTTTTTGAATTCTTCTTTGCTTTTTTCATTTGAAGTCGCTGATGTAACCTGATTCACGTATGAATCCATCTCTTCTTCACTGAGGCCAGAAAGCACTGAATTAACTTCTATACCAGTTACTGTGATTTTGCCGATATCAGTCTTACCATCTTTAACTTCATTTGTTTTTGCATTAGTTGTGCTTTCTTTTATTAAATCAATGGACTCAGTATCAACATAATCTCCCATTACATTATTTCCCATTTTGCTCATAAAACCTGTCAGATTATCCATAGAGCAAGAGAAAAGCAGGAAAAAACAAGCCAGCATAAGCACTGAAAGCTTTTTCATATGGTCCTCCCTATCCTTAATATTATTTATCGTAGTACATCGGACGATAACTTCTTTCTACAACCTAATATATATATTAACCCAAATGCATGGTTTTAGTAACAAACTAATTCTAGATAAAATGAAGGAAGAATATCAACACATATTTAAACTTTGGAATTAAATTATAAATCTGTATGAATTTTTATTATATTCAGCTTTAAAGAAGCTATTGAATAGATTTATTTTTTCTGAGATTATAAGAGTGCTTGTTTTATACAGGTGTAATTTTCCGCCCGTATGGGTGAGATATAGTGCTGGGGACGGTAATCGTCAAGCGAAAGGAGAAGCTACTATGGCAGTAGTAACAATGAAGAGCCTGCTCGAGTCAGGCGTACATTTCGGCCATCAGACAAAGAGATGGAATCCAAAGATGGCACGTTTCATTTTTACAGAGAGAAACGGCATTCATATTATTGACCTGCAGAAGACATCTGCTTGTATTGTTGAAGCATACGAGGCAGTTAGAGCACAGGTTAAAAACGGCAAGCAGATTCTGTTTGTTGGAACAAAAAAGCAGGCACAGCAGGCTATTGAGAATGAAGCAAAGAGATGCGGTATGCCTTATGTTTCAAACAGATGGCTTGGTGGTATGCTCACAAACTTCACAACAATCAAGAAGTCAATCGCAAAATTAAAGAAAATCGAGAGAATGGAAGCTGATGGAACATTCGATTCTCTTACAAAGAAAGAAGTTGCTCTTTATACAAAGGAAAAGAATAAGCTTGAGAAGAACCTTGGTGGAATAAAAGACATGAAGGAACTTCCTGGTGCTCTTTTCATCATCGACACAAAGAAGGAAGCTCTTGCTGTTGCGGAGGCAAAGCGCCTTGGCATTCCAGTAATCGCCGTTGTTGATACAAACTGCGATCCTACAGATATCACATATCCAATTCCTGGTAACGACGATGCTATCAGAGCTATCTCACTTTTCGTTGAGATCATTGCTAATGCTGTAATTGATGCAGATAGCGAGGCTGGAATCCAGATTATTGAGTCTCTTGATGATGAGGACGAGGAAGCAGCAATCAATGCAAATCCTGTAGAAGACAAGGATGAGGCTGATGATGAGGTTGTCGATTACTCTAACTATGAGCCAGCAGAAGAAAAGGCTTCTGATGATGCTATTGAGGAAGAGGACGACGAAGAAGAATATTTCAAGAAATAATAAAGGAGTATCAATATGGCAATTAGTGCAGCTGATGTAAAAAAACTCAGAGATCTGACTGGTGCAGGCATGATGGACTGCAAGAAGGCTCTTACACAGGCTGACGGAGATTTTGCTGGTGCTGAAAAGATTCTTAAAGAAATGGGTCTTGCAGCCGTTGCAAAGCGTCAGGATAGAGCTACAGAGAATGGTCGTGTATTCGTTAAGGTAGGCAATGGAAAAGCTGTTCTGCTTTCTCTCTCATGTGAGACAGACTTTGTTGCAAAGAATGCTGATTTTGCTAAGCTTGGCGATGATATGTGCACACTTATCCTTGAAAAGGGATATACAGAGCCAAACGCAGAGCTTCAGAGCATGGTTGATGGTCTTATTGCAATCATCAAAGAGAACATGCACCTTGTAAAGTTCTGTGTTTATGATATTCCAGAGACATCTAAAGCTTATGACTATCTCCATGGCGAAGGCAATGTTGCAGTTCTTGTTGTTCTCAATTCTGATAACAAGGATGCATTTGCAAATGATGCTGTTAATGAGCTTGGACATGATCTTGCTCTCCATGCAGCAGCATATAAGCCTCAATATCTCTCTGACAAGGTAGTAGATAAGGCTTATGAGGCTGAGCAGCTAGACATCTTCACTAAGCAGGTTGCTAGCGATGAAAAGCTTGCAAACAAGCCAGAAAAGGTTAAGGAAGGCATTATCAGAGGTAAGCTTTATAAGCTTTATAAGGAAATCTGCTTCTTAGATCAGGCATTTGTAAAGGACGACACAAAGTCTGTTTCTCAGGCAATTGCTGATGCTGGTAAGGCTGCTGGCGCTAAGCTTGAGCTCACAGCTTATGGTGTTTACCAGGCTGGTGTAAACTAAGAGAGGATATGATGCAGAACGTAATTGATAACTGCGACCAGAAGATGAAGAAATGTATTGCAGCTCTCTCTTCTGAGTATGCTGCTCTGAGAACAGGCAGAGCCAATGCATCACTTTTTGATAAGCTTAAAGTAGATTATTATGGTGCAGAGACTCCCCTCTCCCAGGTTGCATCTATTTCTGTTCCTGAAGCAAGGCTGGTTGTTATCCAGCCTTGGGATAAGAGTGTTCTCTCTGCAATTGAGAAATCAATTCAGAAGTCAGAGCTTGGTCTTAATCCAAACAATGACGGAAAGCTTATCAGAGTTAACTTCCCTCCTCTTACTGAAGATAGGAGAAAGGAATTAGCAAAGAACGCTAAGGCTACAGCTGAGAATGCAAGAGTTGCTGTCAGAAACGTAAGAAGAGATGCGATGGAAGAGCTCAAGAAGCTTCAGAAGGCATCTGAAATCAGTGAAGACCAGCAGAAAGATGGTGAAGGAAAAATCCAGAAGCTGACAGATGCTGCAATTCTTGAAATTGGCAAACTTGCTGATGCAAAAGAAAAAGAGATAATGGAAATATAATATAGTGAGTGGGAAATTAAGACATCTTGCATTGATTATGGATGGAAATGGTCGATGGGCTGAAGCTCGAGGACTAGATAGATCTAAAGGTCATGAGGAAGGTGGCCGTGCAACTGAGAAAGTCGTAAAAGGCTGTCTTAATGAAGGTATTGAATTTCTCACTCTTTATTGTTTTTCTACAGAAAACTGGAAGAGACCCAAAAAGGAAGTGGATTACCTGATGGGTCTCTTTGCTAAAAAAACTGTTGAAGAGATTCCGAATTTCAATAAATATGGTGTAAGAATTCTCCATACAGGATGCCGTGAAGGTCTGCCAGAGAAAGATCTTATTGCACTTGATAAAGCAATAAATGAAACAGCTGATAATAAACAGCTTACTGTCATTC
Source organism: uncultured Spirochaetales bacterium (assembly GCA_934271365.1). GTDB lineage: Bacteria > Spirochaetota > Spirochaetia > Sphaerochaetales > Sphaerochaetaceae > Ornithospirochaeta. The sequence continues at coordinate 6,404 of CAKQRI010000031.1, read as the reverse complement.
TTGCTATAAACTATGGTGGTAAGGATGAGATCAGAAGAGCAATTAATAAAGCGATTTCTGATGGCATGACTGTTTTTGAAAATGATACTTTAGAGCATTATCTCGATAACCCAGAAGTTCCATTTCCTGATATGATCTGCCGAAGTGCAGGAGAAATCAGGTTATCTGGATTCATGCTCTATCAATCTGCCTATGCAGAATTGGGCTTTTATGATAAACTTTGGCCTGATTGGGATGAAACAATGATTCATACCATTGTTTCTGATTATTCTCATAGATGCAGAAAATATGGAGGGATAAAGGACAATGAACTCACTTGCTAAACGTTTAATCACAGCATGTGTCGCTATTCCTGCGATTATTCTTTTAATTGTGCTTCTTCCATATAAGAATTATCTTGCTTTTTCTGCAGCAATCACGATTGCCTGCTTTATTGGTAATGTTGAGATGAGGCGGATGATTGAGAGAACTGGATGCAGAGTTTCAAAATTTGCATACCTAGGTGCTCTGATTCCTGCTGTTGAATATATTGATTATGAATTTATTCCATCATCCTCACCTCTCGTTGTCTTCTATATTTCAATTGTTATCGGATTGATTTTTGCATCTCTTGTTTTCTCTTCTTCTGAAGACAATTTCAAGAGTGTTATCCAGAATGCCTCAGCAAGCATTCTAAATGTTATTTATCCTGGCCTTTTTGCAGGATTCATGACCAAATTCGGTTTTCTTCCAGATGGCCGCTGGATGATTCTGTTCTTTTTTGTTCTTGTTTTCGGAAGTGATTCATTTGCCTATTTCACAGGTATTCTATTTGGCAAGAATAACAAAGGAATAATTAAAGTGAGCCCTAATAAATCAATTGCTGGTTATATTGGAGGAATTCTGATTCCTGCACTCATTTCAATGGCTGCAGCATTCATCTTCCCTTCTCACTTCACCTATAATCCAGCAGCAGGTTTTCTGATTGGTTTTATTGTCAGTGTCTTTGCTGCAATCGGAGATCTGATTGAATCTGCTTTCAAGCGCAGTGCAGGTGTAAAGGATAGCGGTGTGGCTATTCCTGGCAGAGGTGGAATGCTTGATAGCATTGATTCTCTTATTATTGCTGCTCCTGTATATTTCCTCCTTATGGAATTCTTTCTTGGGGCATAAATGAGACGCGTAATAATCCTTGGAGCAACAGGCTCTATTGGTACAACCGCGCTTGATTACATTCGTACACATAGAGATCAATTTGTTGTTTCAGGTTTAGTTGCGAATACATCCCTAGAAAAGCTATCAGCCTTATCATCTGAATTCAGTGCTCCATTTCTTCTTATGAAAGACCATAAGGAAAGTGATCTTGCTTTGTTCCTTTCATCACTTGATGCTGATATAGTGCTGAATGGTATTGCAGGTTACAAAGGTCTTTATGCTACGATAGTCAGTCTTCAATCAGGAAAGGATGTAGCACTTGCAAATAAAGAGTCTGTTGTCATGGGAGGCTCTTTTATATTCAAACTTGCAGAGTCATTTGGGCGGAAGATAATCCCTGTAGATAGTGAGCATTCTGCTATATATCATCTATTGCCCCACAGGAATGTTGAGAGACTTATAATAACTGCATCTGGAGGGCCTTTCATTGATAGAAAAGATACTTCTGATGTAACTCTTTCTGATGCATTGAAGCATCCTACATGGAAGATGGGCAGAAAGATAACAATTGATTCTGCAACGCTTGCAAATAAGGGCCTTGAAGTCATAGAAGCATCATACTTATTCGGTTTTCCTTCAGAGAAGATTGATGTTGTAGTTCATAGACAGTCTGTTATTCATTCGATGGTATATACACGAGAAGGTGCGATTTATGCAGAGATGTCCCCCCCTGATATGACACATCCGATTATAACAGCTCTCGCAGATAATGAAGTCGAGCTCAGAGATGTTGTAAGACCTCTCGATTTCACTGCTCTGGTACTGACTTTTGAAAAACCTGATTTTAAGCAGTTTCCTATGCTTTCAATGGCTTTTGATGTGCTGAAGCATGGTGGGAGCTACCCTATTGCCTATAATGCAGCAGATGAAGTTGCAGTAAATGCATTCATTGATGGAAAGATTCCATTCAATAGTATCTCTGCTGCTGTAGAATCTGTTCTCTCCTCAGATTTCTCTCATGCTTCATCAGATTATGAATCTGTTATGGAAAATGACAGTAAAGCCCGAATTCTAGCAGCTGAGGCCATTAAGTGAGCATCATAAGGGGCCTCATTATCTACTTGCTTAGAATTATTCCTTCGCTTCTTGGAATAGGTCTGATTCTCTTTCTTCATGAGTTTGGGCATTTTACTGCAGCGAAGATTCTTAAAGTTGATGTGGAATGCCTTTCTCTTGGAATAGGGCCTAAACTGATTTCCTTTCATGGAAAACAAACAGAATTCAGGATTTCTGCAATTCCATTCGGTGGTTATTGCAGAATGCATGGATCAATCGATCTGACGAAAGCTCTTAGGGAAAATGCTGACTCATTTGATAAAACAGAAGCTGGCTCATATTTCTCTGCAGCTCCTGTAAAGCGCTTTCTGATATTCTTTGCAGGACCACTTGCAAATTTCATTCTGGCTTCAATTCTTTTTTCTCTGGCGTCGGCAATTCCTGCTGAACACATATCAGATAAGGCATTCATAACTCCTATAAGCGAATATCCGGCGGTGTTCTCAAGCAGCATAAAACAGCCTGAAGTCATGAAAGGAGATCTAGTGAAAAGCGCTGATGGAATTGATATAGTAGATTATCAGGACCTTGAAAGGTATCTTTCTACGCTGAATGGCCAAACCTCTGAGCTTACTATCCTGAGAGATGGTAATATTGTAACAGCAATAATTTATCCTATATTGAGAGAAGATGGCAATTATAGCTATGGCATATCTCTTCTTCAGAGACCGATTATAGGTCGAAGTGAATCTGATTCATTCAAAGCAGGCGATGTTATAGCCACTGCTGATGATAAAATCATTGAATGGACATATGATCTCTACACTTTAGGACGTAGAAAAGTTAACGCAGAGATAATCAGAGATGGTTCTGTTATCACCTGTCCTATTGATTTATCAGGAGCTCTTCCTTTTGCCTGGCATTCTGAACTCCGTAGATACAGTGAACATGTTAATCACATCGCATATGGCCTGTATAAAGCATCTGATGTAAGCATGACAACACTTGAAGCGCTGGGGGCCCTTATGACCTTCCAGGTTGATGATGCAAGGACAATAATCACAGGTCCAATGAAGGCGGCATCCACATTCAGCTCAATTTCGGCTCTTGCTTTCAGGACAAGCACTTCTTCAGGTCTGAGAGCTGTGCTAACACTGCTTGCATTCGTATCAATAAGCATCTCTGTTGGCAACCTCCTTCCTATCCCGACATTCGACGGAGGTGGAATACTGATGAGCGTTGCAGAGATGATCAAAAGAAAGCCACTGAAACCGAAGACCTATGTAGTGCTTCAGATCAGTGGCATGATTATAGCTTATGCAATTATTGCATTCATGTATGGTCTTGATATTAAAGATATCCTTACGAAGAATTAGCCTTTCTTATCAGGTGGAGCACTCTCAATGAATATCGAAGACTGATCAACATTCACAAATGTTGTTGTCTCTGCATGATATCCAATCTTAAATGAGCCAGTTTCTCCGTTTCTGTTCTTAGCTACAATGAGCTTTGTAACCTGAATCGTCGGCCTTCCTTCATTATCTCTTGCATTTCTCTGCTTCTCTTCTTCTGTAAGCTGTCTCTTTCTATGAAGGAAGCATACAATATCAGCATCCTGCTCAATTGCTCCAGAATCTCTGAGATTAGAGAGAACAGGCTCTCTCTCTTCACTGTCACGGGAAACCTGACAAAGTACCACGATTGGTATATGAAGCTCTCTAGCCAATGATTTTAGCCCCTTAGAAACTGTTGCTACCCTCTCAAAGTCCCTCAGGTCTCTATTGTTTGTAGAAAGTGATACAAGACCAATATAGTCGATTACTATACAGTCTACAGACATCTCCTTGTTGATAGATCTAGCTTTTCCTCTTAAATCTGAAAGGCTTATATTAGGAACATCCACTATGTACATGTTCTTGCCTTTTTCATATAAGCGTTCAGCAGCTCCAAGAACTCTATCAAATTCATCATCCATGAAATTTGCTCTGATGATTTTTGATAGATTGACCTTGCTTTCAGCTGCAAGCAGTCTGTTTGCTATAGCGCCTGCAGGCATTTCCAAAGAGAAGAAAGCGACTTTCTTTCCATTATTTATCATATTAAGCATCATAGAGATGCCAAATGCTGTTTTTCCTATTGATGGACGTGCTGCAACAATTATGTAATCTTCTTTTGAAAGACCGCCATTGCAGTACTTATCTAAAAGGTCAAAACCAGTCTCAAGTGCATGATCAACATCATCTGCACCTTCGGCTTTGTTGACTATCTTATTATATGCTTCAGTGATTACAGATGATAGATAATAATCCTTGCTTATTGAATTCATATTCAGAAGCAGGTCATTAAGGGAATCTGCTCCCTGATCAATACTTTCTTCAATATCACGGGATTCATCAAAAGCATCACTTGAAAGCTTCATTGAAAGCTTATAGAGAAATCGCCTTCTGGACTCTTCCCTAACCATCTGTGAATATTTGATTACATGGGAAGTAACAGCGACATGATCAGTAAGTTCTGCGATATATGCAATTCCACCAGCTTTCTCAAGCAGATTGGCTTTTCTGAGATAGTCTGTAAGTGTAAGGCTATCGAGAACTTTACCCGAACTCAGAATCTCATTTATTGAATCAAAGATTATCTGATGATTCGGGTGATAAAAATCGGAGGCCTGCAGAATCGAAGAGACACTGTCAAAGACCTCCGGATTCATCAGCAAAGACCCAAGAATAGCACGTTCAGCATCATCATTATGAGGAAGCATCCTCAGCTCTTTCTGGGAATCAGCCAATTAAATTAACCCTCAATATTCTCGCTTGGAGCAGCTTCTTCTGCAGGAGCTTCTTCCTCCGCTGCATTCTCAGCCTCAGCAGCAGCCTTAGCTGCCTCCTCAGCTTCTTTTGCAGCTTTCTCTGCTTTAGCCTTTTCCTCTGCTTCCTTAAGAGCAGCTGCCTTAACCTCTGCATCGCTCTGTACAACAAGCTTAACATGAGAGTTATCATTCTCATAAAGGTGAACAACAATTGTATAGTTACCTGTCATCTTAATTGAGTGAGTTGGAACTTCAAGCTTCTTTCTTTCAATCTCAAATCCAAGCTTAGCAAGTGCTTCCTGTACCATTGATGATGTGACAGAACCAAAGAGCTTTCCTGATTCACCTGCAGGAACAACAAGATTGATTACTGTAGCATCAAGCTTCTCCTTGAGAGATGCTGACTGAGCTCTCTTCTCAATCTTTCTCTTCTCAATTGCATCAGCCTTTCTAGCAAAAGCTGCAGCATTTGCCTTGTTATAGATTACAGCTGCGCCTGATGGGAGAAGATAGTTTCTTGCATAACCATCTTTTACTACAACTACGTCACCCTCTTCTCCAAGGTGAACAACATCCTGATTAAGAATAATCTTCATTTTTAACTCCTAATTTCTTCAAGTCGAAGAAACTCTCCAGCAATCCAAGCAATGGAAGACCGAAGACAACAATAAAATTTATGCCAGGTACTACAAGTGCAATGATGAATAGAATGATGAATAACGTCATGCTCTTCAGATTCTTCATCCGCTTCTTAAAGAATGAATATATCACTGTAAATCCCTGTATTGCATAGAAAACAGTGAATAGCCCTGTAGCATTCATGATCAGAACCATGAGCCATAGAGGCACTGCAGATACAAAATAACTTAAGAGCAAGAGAGCAAGGGATGCAATGAAAAACCATACAAAATCTGCAGGAAATTCAAATCTCTGAACTCTATTCTCCCAGTCATCTTCTCTTGAATGCAATCCCGTTTCATATATAAACGAAGTTGCACAGACTGCCAGTGTAAAGCCAGGAAATATCAGTGAAAGAATTGCACTTGATAGCGCAGAGAAAATCACATCACTATCAATTCCCGTGAAAAGCTTTCCAAGTAGATCTCCTAGATTACCAGCAAACGCATTCTCATAATACTCATAGAGACTATTGAAAAGCGTCCTATCTACAGCAAACCAAACCAAAGAAACAACAGCTACAGCAAAAATAGGAATGAGAGATAGGAATATTCTCGCTTCTAGTTTCTGCTTATCTGTATATAGCCATGTAGCACCAGCCACTAACAGTGACATAGGCATTATTAAACCAATTATAAAAACAGCAACAGAAATATTACTATCAAAAGCTTTCCAATTAGTTATCAGCTCAAGTGATAAAACAATCAGAGCTTCTAGCCCAATAAGA
>CAKQRI010000030.1 GCA_934271365.1 uncultured Spirochaetales bacterium | reverse complement strand
GTTGCTATTGAATTTTCCGAAAGGAGAGCCCGAGGCTTAGGTGAGATACCTCGGGGTTTACCCCGAGGAGGTTTATTTGTTTCATTGCTTAATTCTTTTAAAATAGAGTTATTAATGGGTGTAGAGGGGGATTCTTAATGATTCGCTATGGATATGATAATACTAATCCAGAATCAATAGAGCATTATGCTCAGAAACTCATAGGTAAAACATTCCAGAGTATTGTGGATGAGGATAGTTCTGAATATGAAGATTTAAGAGAGTCTGAACCAGAAATATATCAAGGATTAGAAAATAAAGAGAGAAAAAACTATAAAGGGAAACTAGGCCAGTTAGTAGAGGAAAAATACTTCCATTATCATTGTAATAGTGATAGTGATGCAGACTTCAAAGAGGCTGGTGTAGAGCTTAAAGTTACACCTTACAAAATTAATAAAAATGGTTCAAAATCAGCGAAGGAAAGAGTCTCATTGACAATGATTAACTATTTAGATGTCGTGAATGAGACATTCGAAAAAAGTCATCTTTGGAATAAATGTAGATTGATTCTATTTGTCTGGTACTTGTTTAATGGAAAAGATGCCTCCCCATTAGCTCAGAGTATAGATTATGTCCAGCTTTTTACTCCGCCTGAGGAAGATTTGAAAATAATTATCCATGATTATGAAGTCATAGTTGCAAAAATTCGTGCAGGGAAAGCTCATGAGCTTTCAGAAGGGGATACTATGTACCTTGGAGCAGCTCCTAAAGCGGCTAATGTAAATGTTGTTCGCCCTCAGCCATTTAGCAATATTCCTGCAAGATTGAGAGCATTTACATATAAAAACTCATACATGACATATGTGCTTAACAACTATTTCATTCCAGGAAAGAAGACATATGAAAGTATTATGCCTAAAAATAGCAGTACTCCATTTGAAGACTATGTCACAAATAAAATAAATGTTTATAGGGGATGGACAGTAGAAGAATTAGCAAAAGAGTTTGGGCTTAGAATTTGTGCTAAAAGCACACAAGCGATTATTGCTTTCAGAATACTTGGAATAAAAAATAATAAAGCAGAGGAATTTGTAAAGGCTAATATTGTTGTAAAGACAATTAGAATACAAAATAATAATAAGATAAAAGAAAATATGTCTTTTCCTGCATTTAAGTTTAAAGAACTTGCAGCTGAGACATGGGAAGATTCAACTTTTGGAAATTATCTTAGAGAGACTAAGTTTTTCTTTGTTGTGTACAAATTTGGTGATGATGGTAAATTGAGGTTACAAGGTTGCCAGTTCTGGAATATGCCTTATAAAGATATAGAAGGTAGTGTCAAAGAAGTCTGGGAAAAGACTGTTCACATTATCAATGATGGAATGATTATCGAAAAGAAAAATGGCAAATATTCAAGTAATTTGCCTAAGACTAATGATAATTGGATTTGTCATGTCCGTCCTCATGCACAAGACTCTGCAGATACTGATGAGTTGCCAGATGGAAGATTATTTCCTAAACAATGTTTTTGGTTGAGCAATAAATATATCTTTAGCCAGTTAAATGAAATATTAAAAAGATGATTAATTACCCATTTGCAACTAGTTGATCAAAATGGTATTTTAGAATATTGTTTCGAAATGTAGGATGAAAGAATGGACAAGACGGTATGTGAGCTGTTTGCAGGAGTAGGAGGTTTTAGATGTGGGCTCAACCACATAGAAGAAGTAACTGATGCAAGTAAGCCTGAAAAGTGGAAAACTGTATGGTTTAGTCAGTGGGAACCTGCAGAGAAGAAGACACAATGGGCTTATTCCTGTTATTTAAACCATTTTGGTCCTTGTCCAGATATCAATGGTAATTTTACAAATAACAATGATATTAATTCGGTAGATAAGACAACAGTTCCTGACCATAATCTTCTTGTGGGAGGATTTCCTTGTCAGGATTATTCTGTTGCATCAACTCTGATTACATCTAAAGGTCTTGAAGGGAAGAAGGGGGTTCTATGGTGGGACATCAGGGATATGCTTGAAGCCAAAAGACCTTCTTTTGTTCTTCTTGAAAATGTAGATAGGCTTTTAAAGAGCCCTGCAAGGCAAAGAGGGCGTGACTTCGGGGTGATTCTTGCATGCTTTAGAGATCTTGGATACATTGTTGAATGGCGAGTAATCAATGCTGCAGAATATGGCTATCAACAGCGACGTCGAAGAGTTTTCATCTTTGCATATAGAGATGATACAAAATATGCAAAAAAACTTTCAGAAAATGAATATGATGTCATTCTAAAAGATGGCTTCTTTGCTTCATGCTTCGCTGTGAAAAGTGAACCTGCTATTTTAAGTAAAATTGCCTTACCTAAGAATTTAGGAAATGTATCTAGTAAGTTTTCATTTGACTTTAAAAATAGTGGCTTTATGAAGAATGGCATAGTGTACACCATGGCTACAGAGCCTGATTACAATGGTAGACAGATAACTCTTGGGGATATTATGGAAACTGGAGAAGTTGATTCAGAATACTTTATCCCAGAGAATAGGCTTTATTGGACAGATCCTTCTGTGACAAGAAGTGATGAATCAGAAAAGCCTTTGTCAAAAGAAGAAAAGCAGACATGGCAATATATCAAGGGCGGAAAACGCCTTCCTAGGAAAGCTTCAAATGGACATGAGTATATGTACTCAGAAGGCCCTGTCCCTATGGTAGATGAAAGCGACAAACCAGCAAGAACAATGTTGACCGGAGAAGGTTCTTTTAATAGATCTACCCATATCGTCAGAGATAAATCTACTGGTAAAATAAGACTTTTAACAGCAATTGAAACTGAACGTATTCAGGGATTTCCTTCAGATTGGACAAAAGAATGTCTTGTGGATGGAAAGATTGTAGAAATGCCATTAACTAAAAGAAGATTCATGATGGGAAATGCTCTTGTCGTAAATCTTATTAGTCAGATGGAGCCATATCTTTCTAAAATAATTGAGGAAGAATAACATCTGAATAAATATTTGAATAGTTGATTGGCATTGAAGCATCATATCGTTTTAGACCATAGAGCCGTTTATCTTTATCTGCTAAACTCTTTTCGTTATGAGTGAATTGATTGTTAAAAGAGATAGTAAGGACTGGTATAAGGATCTGGTTGTCTATCAGATATATCCAAAGAGCTTTATGGATTCTAATGGTGATGGAATAGGAGATCTTAAAGGTATAATCTCTAAGCTTCCATATCTTAAGAGCCTTGGAATAAATGCAATATGGCTTTCTCCTATTTATAAGTCTCCTTTTGTGGATAATGGCTATGATATTTCAGACTACATGGATATTGATTCAAGGTTCGGTACGATGGATGATTTCAGGGAATATCTTGATAAATGCCATGAGCTTGGAATCTATGTAATCATGGATCTTGTTGTCAATCATACTTCAAACCAGCATAAGTGGTTCATTGAGTCTTCATCTTCGAAGGATAATCCATATAGTGATTACTATATCTGGAGAGACCAGCCTAATAACTGGGCTGCATCATTTGGTGGAAGTGCCTGGACATATTCTGAGAAAAGAGGTCAGTATTATCTTCATTTGTTCTCAGAAGGGCAGCCTGACCTCAACTGGAAAAGCGAAAAGGTACAGAAAGAGATATTCTCGATGATAGACTGGTGGTGCCGTCTAGGCGTAGATGGATTCAGAGTTGATGCGATCAGCTATCTTGAGAAGGCAGATTTCTCATATTCTCCGAATCCTGTAGATGTCAGTGGCTATGCTCTTGCCTTTGACATAAACAGCAATAGACCTGGTACTCATAGTATGATCAGCAGGATAAGAACTGAGATCTTTGATAAATACAATGTCATGTCAGTAGGGGAAGTGTGCTGCTACAATATGCAGGATCACTTCAATTATTGCAGTGATTCCAGAAAGGAATTCAATATGGCAATCCCTTTTGTTCCTCCTATTGTTGAGATAGAGTCATGGTCTCCTCTTAACATGAAGAAACAGATCAAGGACAGCTATGAAGTGCTTAAGGCTGATGGATGGTGGGTAAGATTCCTAAGCAATCATGATAAGCCGAGGCAGGTGTCATTATATGGAAATGATAGTGCGTACAGAGTGCAGTCTGCCAAAATGCTTGCTGCAATCACAGAGCTGCTTCCTGGAACTCCATTCATATTCCAGGGAGAAGAGCTTGGAATGACTAATGTATATTATGATTCAATAGATGATTATGATGATATAGATACAAAGAATATATATCATCTTGAGATTCTGAAAGGGAAGAGCAAGGAAGAGGCTCTCAGGTATGCTCAGTCAGTCTCCCGTGATAATGCAAGATCCCCAATGCAGTGGTCATCCAGTGTTAACGGTGGATTTTCCAGCGGTAAGCCATGGCTTGGTGTGAATCCTAATCATGCTTATATCAATGCAGAGGCAGAAGAGGGCAGTGAAGATTCTGTTTTGTCTTTCTATAAGAAGCTTATTCAGCTGAGAAAAGAGAGCAATGCAATAAGAAGAGGGGGCTTTGAATTTCTGGATGAGGATTCTCCTGTATTATTCAATTACAGACGTTTTGATGGCAATGATGAATTCCTTGTCCTTGCAAACTTTTCGGATGCCTGTGTTGAGTACTCTAAGGATATTTCAGGATATTATCCTGTATTGAAGAACTATGATAGGGAATATAAGGATAGGATTTCAGAGCTGAAGCCTTATGAAGTCGTTGTATTAAAGCGTAGCTGATGCTGTCTGATGGCCTCCGTCTGGAGGCCTCTTTATAGTCAGCTGAGTATTTCCTTTATCTGGGCTTCAGGAAGGCCCATGGACCTCATTTTGGCGGCAATAGACTCTCTTGCTTTGCTTTCTCCGGATTTTTGGCCTTCTATTTTGCCTTCCTTCTTCCCCTCAGCTATGCAGATTTTCATAAGGTTCTCCATTGTATATTCCATTATGCTATTCTCCTCTATTGATTCTAATGTTTTCTTAAAAATCGGTATTGAGGCATCTTCTGAAGTAATCGCCTTCATTGAAGCCATCAGATCTCCGATGATATCTCCTTCTTCAATATAGTCACCATTTACTCTGATGACATTCATACCATCATTATATACGATTGCTGTGCCTTTGATTGAGCAGTTCTTCTCATAGATTGGAAGGTTTACCACATATCTCTTATAAGGATTATGCCTATGGAGGATTAAGAGGAAGACTGGCATCATATTTTTGTATGAGGTCCCCTTTCTTTCAAGGGTACGTAGCTTTGCCACATAATACCCTTCTCTTATGTGATCAAATTCAGATGTATCATTCTGAATCTCTACCGCAAGCTTTCTGCCGTCTTCAGTTTCTGCATAACAGTCAAATACTATTTCCTTTCCTCTGTATTCAACGAGCTTCTTCTGTATAGCTGGCTTAATTACTTTCGAAATAGGAATCCCTGCTTTTAGAAATACACGCCGTACAATCTCATCGATTATCTCAGGATTAGCAGAAACGGATGCAGCAAATAGTGCATCATCAAACAGGCATTTCTGATTTGCCTTTATCTTCTTTATGAATTCAGAGTAGCTTTTCATCTTTTTGCCTCTGAATATATATAGTCATTATTTCATTTTCTGTTATTTCGGGATTCTTAAAGAAAAACAGAACCATCTAGACTCTATATGTCTGTTATCTGTAAATCTCTCTTCTGTGACCAATCTCAATGGCTAGTATCAGAAGCTCATCGTCATGAATCTCAGCAAGTAGTCTATAGTCTCCTATTCTATAGCGCCACATGCCATTCAGATTTCCAACTAATGGTTTTCCATGAAGTCTGGGATTATCTGTTCCAAGAAGATTTTTCTCAATCCACTTCAGGATATTCATCTGTGTGTTCTTATCAAGCTTTGATATCTGTTTGCTTATTCTTTTCGAATATTCAATTCTGTACATCAAAACCAAGTCCTTTCCAGAACTCATCATGGCTTATGATTTTTTCCTTGCCATCAGCCAGATTCCTATGGAACTCTTCAAACACCTTAATATCATGCTCATCCTCAAGGCGTTCCTCTGCAAGTCTTTTTATCAGCATCGGGATGCTGCAATTATATTTCTTGCTTGCATCTTTCCACATAGCTTCTTCTTCTTTATTGAGGTGTATTGATAGTGTGCACATGTTATAACTCCTCTTACCCCAAATATGGTGGCTTGCGATTATCTTGTCAAGAAAAAGCCTAGTTGATAAAAGTGGGGTATTGATAGTAATACGATATTTACTAGGCATGATTTGAATATATCGTACAATTTCAGTAATTATCTCAGGATTAGCAGAAACGGATGCAGCAAATAGTGCATCATCAAATAGACACTTCTGATTTGCCTTTATCTTCTTTATGTATTCAGAGTAGCTTTTCATCTTTTTTACCTCTGAATATATATAGTCATTTATTTCATTTTCTGTTATTTCCGGGATTCTTAAAGAAAATGGGGTGCTCGGCACCCCATCACCTTCAGTTGAGTTCTTTCTCAACTATGTTATCATCTATCTTCTTCTGCTCTTTTGCGATTTCCTTCTTTATTTCATCTGCAAGGTCTTCAATAAGATAGCTTGTCTGCTCTCCGGTCTTTCTGTATTTGACTTCAACTTTTCCTTCTTTGAAGCTTCTGTTTCCAAGTGTGAGGCGGATAGGAATACCGATCAGGTCTGCATCTGCGAACTTAACGCCAGCTGTTTCCTTTCTGTCATCAAACAGAACTTCAATTCCTGCCTTTGTAAGATCCTCATAGATCTTCTCTGCAACTTCTGTATCCTTAAGCAGTGAGATCAGGTGTACCTGATAAGGTGCAACAGAGATCGGGAGGCATAGGCCACCTTCATCATTGTACTCCTCAGCAAGACAAGCAAGAAGCCTTCCGATTCCGATTCCATAGGAGCCCATGATTACAGGCTTCTGATGTCCTTCCTCATCCTGATATGTGCAGTTCATTGCCTCACTGTATCTTGTCCCGAGCTGGAAGATGTTTCCTACTTCAACACCCTTTGATACTGTAAGAGGATGTGAGCATGTAGGGCAGAGGAAGCCATCACGTGCTGATGCTATATCTGCAACAAGACCTGTGTAATCTCTGCCATAGTTTGTATTGAGGTAATGATAGCCTTCTTCATTTGCACCAGCGACAAGGTTGTTTGACTTAGCAACAGAATCATCGATTACTGCGATGAAATTTCCCTTTGCCCCAATTGGAGATGCAAATCCTGGAACCATGCCACATTCTCTGATTTCTTCATCATGTGCAGGTCTCAGAGCATTTGCCTTGATAGCATTTGATAGCTTTGACTCTTCGACTTCCATGTCGCCTCTGACGATAGCGACGATAAGCTTGTCTTCCTCTTCGCCATTCTTGTCATTGATGAATGTCCCTACCATGAATACAGCTTTTGCGGTCTTTGTCTTCTCGATTTTCAGGAAATCACAGAGTTCATCGATTGTCTTTGAATGAGGAGTCTCAACCTTCTCCATTGGCTTTTCAGCCTCTGCAAAATACTCTTTCTTGAATGTTGCAACCTGTCTGTTTGCTGTATATCCGCACTCAGGACATGTGATTATAGTATCTTCTCCGATTGATGAGAGGTACATGTATTCGTGAGAAACCTTTCCTCCCATCATTCCTGTATCAGCACCTACAGCAATAACAGGAAGACCACAGCGTGAATAAATCCTGAAATAAGCTTTGTAGTGGGCTCTATAGACTTTATCAAGGCCTTCCCAGTCCTTATCGAAAGAGTAGGAGTCCTTCATTGTGAATTCTCTTACTCTGATTAGTCCTGCACGAGGTCTTGGATCGTCTCTCCATTTTGTCTGAATCTGGTATACAAGAAGAGGAAGTCTCTTGTAGCTGTCAATCTCACCACGTGCAATATCTGTAACAGCTTCTTCATGAGTCATAGCAAGAACCATGTCTCTTCCGACTCTGTCCTGGAAGCGGCTCATTTCCTTATCAATTGAATAATAGCGGCCTGTTTCTTTCCAGATGTCTGCTGGATTGACCAGAGGCATCAGAATCTCTTCGCCACCGATTGCATTCATCTCTTCTCTTACAATGTTCTGGATCTTTGTAGTAGCTCTGAATCCAAGTGGAAGCAGTGAGAAGATTCCGGCTCCCATCTGTCTTATATAGCCGGCTCTAAGAAGATATTCATATCCCTTGCAGTCTGCACCATTAGGCGCTTCTCTGAGGGTCTTCGAAAACATATTGGACATTCTCATAGGTATTTACTCCAGCGTTCATTATATTTGAATCTCTTGTATTCCACAAGCTTCGTGTTCCTTCGGCTATATGAAAAAGTGGATTTGCCTGTGGAAAGCTGTTTCGTCTTATGGTAACATCAAAGAATGACTGAAAGAGAGGCAAAAGAGCAGGTTGCATCCATAATGGCACGCTGCTATGAAAGAGGACTGACTACAAGCACTGGAGGTAACTGCAGCTGCAGAATAGGTGAATATATGACCATAACTCCTTCAGGAAAAGATAAGCGCTCTCTGAAAGCTGAAGATATCGCACTCCTTGATATAAATAGCGGTAAAGTGATTGGCACCTCGCCAAAGCTCTCAATAGAGACAGAGATGCATCGGCGTATCTATCTTAAGAGAAGTGATATCAATGCCGTGGTTCACTCCCATCCTGTATATTCATGTCTTTTCTCTGCATCAGAAGAGGATATAAACATATCTCTTATCGCAGAGAGCTGGTACCTTCTTGGTGATCGTATGAAGAAGGTTCCTTATGCGCTTATGGGAACGGAGCTGCTAGCAGAGAGTGTTGCTGATTATTCAGCCACAGCTGATGTGCTTCTTCTTGAAAATCATGGAGCAGTTGCTCTTGGCCGTACTCTGCTTGAGGCCTTTGACAGATTAGAGTGCTTGGAGCAGGCTGCTAAGCTAACTGTTCTATCACATATTATCCCGGCTAGGGGGATTTCTGAAATACAGAAAAAAGAAATCAATGAGATGAGGAAATAAAGTATGGATGAAAAAACATTACAGAGCCTGAAAGATAAGGCTTTTGAGATCAGATGCAGAACAATCAGGGAGATTGCATCTTTTGGTTCTGGCCATATTGGCGGAAGCATGTCTATCGTAGAGGTTCTTACATATCTCTATTTTGAAGCAATGAATGTTGCCCCAGAGAATCCTAAGAAGGAAGATAGAGACCGTCTTGTTGTATCAAAAGGGCATTCCGGTCCAGCTGTATATGCAGCTCTTTCTCTTAAGGGATATATTCCAGAGGAAATGCTTTCTACTCTTAATCAGGGAGGGACAAAGCTTCCTTCCCATGTTGATATGACTAAGACTCCTGGTGTGGATTTCACTGCAGGTTCACTGGGACAGGGGTTCTCAGCAGCCTCAGGCATTGCTCTTGGCAACAGAGTCAAAGGCATTCCAGCATATACATATTCAATTATAGGTGATGGCGAGTCCCAGGAAGGTCAGATCTGGGAAGCTGCAGAATTTGCAGGAGCTCAGGGGCTTGATCATTTCATCGCATTTCTGGATCTGAATGCACAGCAGCTTGATGGTTATACAAAAGACATAATCCCTGAGACAAAGGAAGCTATGATTGAGAGATGGAAGAGCTTCGGATGGGATGTTTACAGTATCAATGGCCATTCATTTGAAGAGATTGACCAGGCTGTGAAGAGCGCAAAGAGCTCTGGTTCACATAGGCCTCAGATGATTATCCTCAATACAATCAAGAGTTATGGATATATTCCAGGCGAGGGCATTAAGGCAAACCATTCCATGCCTATCTCAAAGGAAGCAGCAGAACAGGCAATTGAAGAACTTATAAAGAGAGAGGGAAGATAATGAAGAAGGATACCAGTATTTATAATCATTATAAGGAAGCTGTAATCGGTGCAGCAATTGATATTGCAAAGGAAGATGATAAGGTTGTATTCCTTGATGCAGATCTTTCTAGCTGTATTGGCTCTACTTCATTCCAGAAGGAATTCCCTGAAAGATTTTTCAATGTAGGAATCGCAGAATCCAACCTTGTAGGCGTTGCTGCGGGTATGTCAAGTGTAGGGCTTGTTCCATTCATCCATTCCTTCGGATGCTTTGCATCACGCAGGGATTATGACCAGCTTTTCATCTCAGTCGGATATGCACACCAGCGTGTGATTGTAATCGGCTCAGATCCTGGAATAACAGCGCAGTATAATGGTGGAACCCATATGCCTTTTGAGGATATTGCATTGATCAGGCAGATTCCTGGCTTCGTCATCATTGAGCCAAGCGATGCCCAGTCTCTCTATGATCTTACATGGCAGTGCTATAAATCAGGTAAATCTGCATATATCAGAACACCGAGAAAAGGTATTGTCCGTCGCTATGGGCTTGATCAGAAGATTGAGCTTGGAAAGGGCATTGAGCTTGCTGATGGAAGTGATGTGGCAATCGTTGCAACTGGTGCTGTTATGGTTGATGCTGCAATGGAGGCTAAGGCTATCCTTGAAAAGGATGGAATCAGGCCAACAGTCATTGATCTCCATACAATAAGACCTCTTGATGAGGAGCTTATCCTCAAGGCTGCAAAGAGATGCGGCTGCATGCTTGTTATGGAAAACGGCCGCTATGCTGGTGGTGTCGGTGAGATGATCTCTGGATTCCTTTCAAAGAACTATCCTGTGAAGATGGATTTCTTGAATGTGGGTGAGAGATTCGGAGAGGTCGGTAATCTTTCATATCTGAAGGAGGCTTTCGGCTTCACTGGTGAGAATGCAGCAAGGCTTGCAAAAGGTCTTCTTAATTGAAAATAGTACTTGAGACGATTCCTGTATGGGACGGCATTAAGAGAGGAGAGGAGTGCTTCCTCTGCTCTCTTGCAGAAGAGGCTGAGCATGATGCTATCTCATATTATCTCTCTTCTGCGATAATGACTCCTGAAGTTCGTGTTGAGACTAATACCTATGGCTTCTGCCCCCATCATATGAGAGCGCTTGCTGAAGGAGGAAAGCCCCAGGCATTATCTCTTCTTATGGACACATATTATGAGGAGAATAAGAAGTTCTTCTCATCTCATCTGAAGGATATTGAGAATGCATCAAAGCTGAGAAGGGCAGAGAAGGCTATAGATGGCTTTGAGAGCGCATGGAGAGAAAGGGAGAAGGGCTGTCTTATCTGCACAAGGATGGATGACAGGCTTTATCGCTATGCTTTCACAGTTGCAGCGCTATTTGAAGAAGATAAGGACTTCCGGCATGCACTTGAAGAATCCAAGGGCTTCTGCCTTGAGCATACACTTCTTCTGAGCCGCATTGCTCATGATGCCATCTCAGGGGATTCGCTCCTTTCTTTCTATAAGACGATATTCTCTCTTCTTGAGAGGAATCTCGATAGAGTGCAGCATGATGACTGGTGGATGAGCCAGAAGTACAAGAGCGAGAATAAGGATAAGGACTGGAATGGATGCGAGGATGCTCATAAGAGAGCTGTTTACAAGCTTGTAGGCCAGTGCTCTGTCATTGATCCTGTTAAGAACAAGAAATCAAAGATCTGATTATGGACAAGGAAAAGCTTAAGAAGAATTTTGAAAGACATGGATTCCATGTGTCTTTCTTTGAATCTGAAAAGGAAGTGAGGGACTATGTTAAGTCTCTCGCTTCTGGATCCAGTGTTGGAATCGGTGGCTCTATGACTGTAGAGCAGTGCGGTATATATGATGAGCTTGTGAAAGTAAGTGATGTATTCTGGCACTGGAAGGATAAGAGCCCTGATGTGCTAAAGAATGCCGCAAATGCAGATTTCTATATCCTGAGCGCTAACGGCGTCAGCGAAAGCGGAGAGCTTGTTAATATAGATGGCAGCGGAAACAGGGTGTCGGCATCTCTCTATGGACCAAGACATGTCATCTATATAATCGGAGAGAATAAGATTGAGCCTGACCTTTCATCTGCTATTTATAGAGCGAGGAATGTTGCAGCTGTAAAGAATGCGGAAAGGCTTTCACGCAATACACCATGCGTAAAGGAAGGCCACTGCTTTGACTGCAGCAGCATGGAGTGCATCTGCAATGGATCTGTTACTGTATCTCATCCGATGAATGGGCAGACTGTTGAGCTTCTTTTTGTTGAGAAGCCTCTTGGCTTCTGACTCTTCTCCTTCTTTTCTTTGTGATATCGAAAAGAAGCTGTCCATCAGACTCAGCCTTCCCGCTTTCAATCTGGCATCTTTTCAGAAGATACTCTGAGAAGTCTTCCTTATTGATGTGAAGATATTCGAGATAGTCCTTTTCAAAGCGGTATACAAGAAGATAATCCTTATCTTCAAGCAGTGAGAATGCAAGAGTGAGGGCAGGATTTCTGCTTATGTGGTATAGTCTTGCCTTTTCCTTTTCCTTCTCTGTCAGATATGTGGAAGACCAGAAGAGCGCAAGCACAGGCTTTTCCTTTATATGGATCAGAATATCTACTCCATCTAGGTCTAGATCTGCTTCAGTTCCATTCATCTCTTTTGAGAGTGCTAGTGCTATTCTATGGCTTGTTGTGCTCTTTTTTCGTTTTTCTTCATTTTTATTATCATAAACTGAGAAATATGAGAGCATACTGCGTCTGAAATCATCAAAAAGCTCAATCTGGCGTTCTCTGTTCATCTTTCATCCTCATATATGATATCTGTTCTGATTGTGCTCACGCATTTTATTGTATTATATATAGAACATTCAGCCTCAGCTCTTCTGACTAGCTTCTCAAAATCAGACTTGTCATCAGCCCCATGGACTGTTATCGTAAGCACTGTCTCTTCCAGCGTTGTTGGAATCTCAGGCCTCTTTATCCCGCTTGCTTTTATATCAATACGTGACCAGCTGCATTTTCTTTCAAAAGATGAAAGCGTGTAGAAGAAACAGCCTGCAAGGGCTCCGAGCAGGTATTCATATGGGCCAGAAGAGGATGAGTAGCAATGCTTGTCTCCTCCGGGTGTTTCAAAGTATTCGCTATATTCTGAAAAGTGTGCTTCTATTGTTCTAGGTCTTGCCATAAGAGGAGTATAGCACAGAAAAGCTGGTTTTATTCCAGCTGTTCTGCAATTGAAACAGCTGCAATATATGCAGTTGCGAAAGCAAATGTCAGAGAATATCCTCCACAGTCTGCAGACGGCTCAAGGATATCTCCTGCAGCATATAATCCCTTTATGCTCTTCGACTCCATTGTGTTCAGATTGAAGCCGGAAAGGAGTGCTCCGCCATAGCATGTCATTCCAGCTTCTTTTATAGCTCTGGCTTTTGTCCTAAATGCTGTAAGCTCCCGTATTGCTGTGTCTATTTCATTCCTAGTGAGGTCTCCGATTCTTTTCTGAGAGATAGGACCTAGAAGCGATGATAGGAGCCGAGGAGGTAATGCTATTGCATTCTTTACCTGCATTTTGCCGCTATTAGACATGAGCTCATTTTTTGTGATATTGCAGAACCTTATCTCTATATCTTTCTTTTCTGATAGGAGATACGAGATGTTCTGAGCTACAGGCCCTGAGATGCCTTTTCTTGTTATCACAGCACTGCCATCAGCTATCTTCTTTCCCATCTTGATTGATATATCCAGGGTTACTCCCTCTGCATCACTGAGCTTTCTTTCTAGTTCCAGTGGCGCTAGAGCTGCTGTGAATCCTGTGCAGTCATGGCCAAGTGACTTCAGAATCCCAAGTGCCTTTCCATCGCTTCCTGTCTGTGGGTATGCAGAGCACCCTGCTGCTATGATTATATTCTGTCCATAGTATTTTACACTACCTGCCTCGACAGTGAAGATTCCATCTTCTTCTGTTATCCTCTCAGCATTAACTCCATATGCTATATTGCATTTGGATGCAAGTGCTGCTGAAATAGATGAGGCATCCCCATGTCTTGGGAATACTTTCCCTCCATCTTCTATTGATTCTTCTATTACGATTGACCTGAAGTAGCTGATTATCTCAGATGGTGGCAGTCGATACAGGATTTTCTTAATGTGATTCTGGTTTGCATTATAATGGGGAAGAAGCTCGGGTACGGATGCTGAGTGCGTGTAATTGCATCTGCCTCCGCCTGTAAGCAGCAGCTTTTTTCCGGGAATCTGGTTCTTTTCTAAAATAAGGGCCTTTCTGCCAAGAATTGATCCCGCAAAAAGGCCTGAGGCTCCAGCTCCGATGATCAGAGCTGGATATATTGTTCTGCTCAATTTTCTTTTTCTTTCTTCACAATTGAAAGACCAAGCTCATCAAGCTGCTTCTGCTCTACATATGATGGTGAATCATCCATAGGAGAGAGAGCTGCTGTATTCTTAGGGAATACTATTACTTCCTTTATCGAAGACTGTCCGCATACAATCATGCAGAGCCTATCAATTCCAGGTGCGATTCCTCCGTGTGGTGGTGGAGAGAACTTGAATGCATCAAGCAGAAATCCGAATTTCTGCTCAGCTACATCATCTGGGATATTGCAGATTCTGAAGATTCTCTTCTGAAGCTCGATATCATGGATTCTTATTGAACCGCTTGCAAGCTCATAGCCATTGAGAACAAGGTCGTATAGGTCTCCCTTTACAGAACCTGGATCTGATTCAAGTGTGCTGAGATATTCAACCTGAGGCATTGAGAACATGTGGTGAGCAGCTTCCCAATGACCTTCATCCTCATTGTATTCAAAGAGAGGGAAGTCAATGATCCAGCAGAACTCATAGCCAGGCTTTATAATATCCAGATCTGCTCCGAGCTTGCTTCTTACTGCGCCTAAGCTATTGCAGCATTTCTTCCAGTTGTCATGTGCAACAAGAAGGATTACCTCTCCATCCTTTGCTCCTGTCTTCTCAAGAACAAGGCTCTCTTTTCCCTGGAAGAACTTTGAGACACCACCTGAGAGTGTGCCGTTCTCAACCTTCATCCATGCAAGTCCATGAGCTCCATAGATCTTAGCAGCAGCCTCAAGCTCTGCAAGGTACTTTCTTGTGTAGTCATGGCCTTCTTTGTGAGGTGCTACAAGATATTTTACATAGCCACCATTTGCAAGTGTCTCTGTGAATGCATTGAATGTTGATTCCTTTGCAAAGTCAGAAGCATCATGCATTTCGACGCCGAATCTGAGATCTGGCTTATCGCAGCCATATGTGTTCATTGCATCATAGTATGGGATTCTTCTGAAATGTGCAGGAAGCTCTGTGTTGAGTACCTTTCTGAATACCTCTCCGAACATATCTTCCATGAGAGCAAGCACATCATCTCTCTTTACAAAGCTCATCTCGATATCGAGCTGTGTGAATTCAAGCTGTCTGTCTCCTCTTGGGTCCTCATCTCTGTAACACCTTGCAATCTGGAAGTACTTATCGAATCCAGATACCATCAGAAGCTGCTTATAAAGCTGAGGTGACTGAGGAAGTGCGAAGAACTTTCCAGGATATATTCTGGATGGTACAAGGAAGTCTCTAGCTCCCTCTGGTGTCGATCTGATCAGAGTAGGTGTCTCAATCTCATAGAAATCTGTCTTATAGAAATATTCCCTGATTGCCTTGATTATCTCATGGCGCATGCGGATCCTGTCCTGCATTCCCTTGCTTCTTAGATCTAGGAAGCGGTACTTCAGTCTCAGATCTTCCTTTGCGTTTGATTCATCTTCAATCATGAATGGCAGTGTAGCTGACTGGCTGAGGATCTCAATCTTCTCTGCCTTGACCTCAATCTCTCCAGTAGCCATATCATCATTGATCATATCATCAGGTCTGCGTCTGACAAGACCTTTTACTGCAATGCAGTATTCAAGCTTCAGTTCAGCTGCTTTTCTCTGCAGCTCTTCACTGGCATCATCATCTACTACAACCTGAGTGAGACCATATCGGTCACGAAGGCTGATGAAGTGAAGGGCGCCATGGTTTCTATCTCTATGCACCCAACCATTGAGAACAACTGTCTTTCCCTCATCGGAGGCTCTTAGCTCACCGCAAGTGACTGTTCTCTGCATGAAAGCTTCTTCCATTTTTAATCACTCCTTGGACTAGAGTATATTATCATCAGATTCAAGAAAAAACTACCGTATCTATGCTTTGGCATCTAAGCTTCTCTCTTAAACTACCTGATGACGAATTCTTCATGGCTGAGGATTTTGGAAGAAAATACAGAAAGCTCTCTGTTTATGATTGCATTGCTCTGGCAATTGCTAAAGAGAGGAGAATTAAGCTAATGACTGGAGACTATGCTTTGAGGAGTGCTGCTAGTGCTGAACATGTAGATGTTATCGGGATACTTGGCATTATCGATAAGCTAAAAGAATCCTGTTTGATAAACGAGACTGAGTACAAAGAGATGCTGACAAAACTCATGCTTTTCAATGGACGTGAGATCAAGCTCCCGATAAAAGAGATAATGGCAAGACTAGAATCAGGCAGTTGAAAAGCCCATCACTTGGATGGGCCTGCTGTCAGTAATATATGGATATATCTCCTGTGGTGCTGACTATATTCCCGGAAACTGTTCCGCCTCCATGTATTTCGCCAGATGAAACAGACTTCTCATTGTATGATACATCTCCCATTGCAGTATTGGCTCTGATAAGAGCCGGCTCCTGGCTTAGGCGTATTTCAGCATCTCCGGTTGTCATTGATATATCAATATTCTCAATCCGATCTGGCTCTAGGAAAATATCTCCTGTTGATGTTCTTATTGATGCATTGCTGCAGTCTATCCCGATTGCCTCTATATCGCCTACAGATGCCTTGATATTAAGATCATTGCACCTTGTATCATATATCTCAATATCTCCAGCTTTGCTGCTCAGGCTTATGCTATCTGCATTTGCATCTGCTATTTTTAGATCTCCAGCATTTATTGAGATAGATATTCTGTCTGCTTTGACAGATGATGCATCTATATCTCCTGCTGAGGCTGAGATTTCAAATGCCTTAAGATTGCTGTATGGAAGTGATATCCTGATTATCCCATTTGCATATATATGCTCTTCTGCTGTGACTGTTATTGAGCTTCCACTTGGATTCTCTTTGAAAGCTTTTATCCTGCTTCCATGTATTACTATGCTATCACTGCTTCCTCTCTCAATGATAATATCAGACTTTGCGGCTTTCAGGCTGATCGATGTATATTCTGCACCTAGGACTAAATCAGCGCTTGAGTGCCTTACTTTCCATCTATAGCCTAGGAATGCAATCCATATTGCAGAAACAGCGATAATGAGAGCCAGTATGGTCTTTCTGGAATATTCAAGCATCTCAATTCTCTCCTTTGAATCTGTTGTCCCAGTCCTTTTCTCTGTCAAATATGTCGTTTTCCATTGTCTCGACTTTCTTTTTCAGATTCTCATATTCCTTCTTGAGATCCTCTGTTGACTTCTCCTCGTGGAATTCTGCGTCTTCATAGCTCTTCTTTCTGAAATGGAAGCTATTGCTTTTCTCTGCTTCATCATCAGAAATCCAGTCGCTTGGCTTCTGAAGGGGCAGAATCATGGCAAGTACAAGATATATAAGCACACCTGGAAATACAGATGTGAATATTACCAGCAGCGTACAGAGCAGTCTTGTTGTCTGAATAGGAAAGCCCTTCCATTCAGCAAGTCCTGTCACAACTCCAAGAAGCTGACCTTTTGGAGATCTCGTCCATCTTCGTGTTCTCATTTATTTTTCCTCCCAGTCTTCTCTCTCAGGATTGTATCCAGATTATCAATTCGTGATTCTAAGTCCTTTATCCCATTCTCCAGCGCTTCACGGTCACTCTCTTCGCTTCTCTGGAAATCATCTGGACCATATCCTTTCTTCTTTCTTCTCTTTTCTTCCTTCAGAATCTCTTTATATGTGCTTTTTGATGCAAATGCTCTTGAGTATGTTCCAGGTGCATAGCCTTTCTTCATCTCTTCAGCTCTCAGCGCTGCTTCGATTTTCATTCTCATCTTCTTCACTTCAGATATCTTATCGGAAATGACGGCTATGATCAGAAACATGAAGCCGAAGATTATCAGGAGGGAAAGCACCCCACTCATTTATCCTTCTCCATCTTCATTCTCTCGAGCTCGGCTTCGATTTCCTGGTCTCTTTCCATCTTCTGGAACTTATCTTCAGCGCTGGATTCCTTCTTTCCGAGTTCATTCCATGCTGCCATCTTGTTGATTCTGTCTTCCATCTCATCAAATCTGCTCTGTATGGACGAGTCATCCATGGCTTTCTCCCTCTGCAGAGCAGCCTGCTTTTCCTGCAGTGCCTTAAGCTTTGCCTTTGCCTGATCAAGCTTATCTTCAAGCGTCTTTATCTCTTCTTTTCCCTTGGATACTGAATCACTGAGATTCTTGAAGCTGCTTCTCATTCTCTCAAGAGATTCCTGTGCACTGCGCTTCTCAAGAAGGGCCTCTTTTGCCATGTCCTCCCTTCCTTTGTCGATAGCCATCACTGCACGCTGCTGCCATCTCTCTATGGTGTTTTCTGCTTCCTTTATCCTCTTTCCCATCCTGATCTCTTCTGCCATCTCCCTGGCACAGGATGATTTCATCTCGATTACGGTATCTTCCATTTCCTGGATCATGAGTCTGAGCATCTTCTCTGGATCTTCAGCTTTGTCGAGAAGTGCATTGATATTTGAATTCACTATATCTTTGAACCTTGTGAAAATTCCCATTTGTCGAACTCCTTATCTGTCTATTATTAGCAAGTTCCATGCCAATTTATATTATCTGACTTATTTATTAATAATATAAGCAGATAATTAAAATAACGCATAGCAAAGCTTCTATTGCTGTTGGTTAGCTATGCCAAAAATGGTAATATTTACCATATGAGTATTGTATCAGATAGAATAGATTCAGGGATAGGAGAGAGCGAAGCTTATCTTAATTTCCAGGAAGAAGTGAGCAAGGTCGCTAAAGTGGACAGGCCTGTCCTTCTGATCGGAGAGCGAGGTACAGGAAAGGAGCTTGCAGCCAGGAGGCTTCATTTCATGTCGAAGCGCTGGGAGCATCCGCTGGTTACAGTAAACTGCGCAGCTCTTCCTTCCTCGCTTATTGAATCTGAGCTGTTCGGATATGAGAAGGGTGCGTTCACAGGCGCTTCATCTATGCGTAAGGGAAGATTTGAGGAAGCTGAAGGCGGAACGCTCTTTCTTGATGAAATCGGGCTTATCCCACTCGAAGTGCAGGAGAAGATCCTGCGTGTTGTCGAGTATGGCACATATGAGAGAGTAGGTTCCTCAGAGACTCATGAGGTTAATGTTCGCATCATCGGAGCAACAAATGCCGATCTTGTTGCACTATGCCGGGAAGGAAAGTTCAAGGAGGATCTTCTGGATAGGCTTTCATTTGAAGTGCTGTTTCTTCCGCCGCTTAGAAGAAGAGGCGATGATATTCTGCTTCTTGCATCTTTCTTTGCCTCGCGCATGGCAATGGAGATGGGCTGGACTGAGCTTCCGCATATCTCAGAAGATGTGGAGAAGGCATTGCTTTCTTATAGATGGCCTGGAAATGTCAGAGAGCTGAAGAATGTCATTGAGAGGGCTGTCTATAAAGCTGATGGCAGAGAGATAGGATCTGTATCATTCACGCCATTTGACAATCCATTCTCTGAAGGGAATCCCTCAGAGCCGTCTGAGTGCAGAGCTCAGGAATTCAGCTATGATCTTGGTGATTTTCAGAAAGCGCATGAGGACCTAGATGTCTCATTCCTTTCAAGAGCCCTTGATAAGAGCGGCGGAAATCAGAGGGCTGCAGCTGCAGAGCTTAATCTGACATATGATCAGTTCAGAGGGCTATACAGGAAATATAAAGATAGGCTGAAATGAAGATCCATCAATTGATGAATCTCCATTCAACAAATCTTTTCGTCATCCATTCATCATCTGCGGTTCTATCAAGTAGCTTTCCCGCAAATGATCCATCTGCTTTTTCATAATGCCTTTTGCTCCATCTTGAAATGGATGCATATGCAAGGCTCAGATCAAGTATGGTGAGAATTGTGAGAACAATGCATACGATATGCATTGCTCTTCCTTTCAGCTTTCCAAGAAGCTTATCTAAATATGGGGCTATTAAGCAGAAGATGGCAGCCGCTGATGCCCAGACGAAAGAGAAGCCGAGAGATATCAGACCATCGTAATTCATGAATAGGTCTGAGTAGTCCCAGGCTCTCATCCCAAGCTTATCTCTTAGGAATATTCCGCATATTAGCTCCAGAAATGTTGATATTGATGCAAGAATTGCTGCCTTTGCTATTATGCTCTTATTTCCAAGAAGTGCATTTCCTATATATAGAATCACAGCCCCGGCGCTATATAGAGGATTGATTGGAAGAAAGGCTGAGACTACATGTGTTTCCCACGTGCCTTTCACCGCTAGAGTGTATAGGCCTTCGAGGATGACTCCGATAATGCCTCCTGCAATAAAGAGGTAAAAGGCTCTGTCATATGTTATTCTTATTTCTGTTTTCTTATTTTCATTCATAATCTGACTTGAAAGGCTGAAGCATCTGCCCCAGCCATATCATCATCTGCTGGCAACTGTCTCTTTCAGTTCCTTCAGCTCTTTTTCTATTGCATCCTGCCTCTCTAGCTCTTCGAATGTAGGCTTCTTCTCTTCTTCAGGCTTTCTGCTGAGAGTTGCATCAGCCTCTGTCTCCCATCTGTCTATCTTTGCTTTGATCTCAGCCATACGTCTTTCATATTTCATGCCTTCGCTTTTCTCTACTAGATCAGCGGTTCGTTTCTTCTCTTTGGCGCTTTTCGCATATGATCTGAGCTCTGATGATTTATCCTTCATCTGATTAAGCTTATCTTCTGCTTCCTTTCCTCGGATTTTGAGCTCTTCTGTAAGATTCTTCAACGCAGAGAGAGCCTCTTCGTCTCTCTTGATCTCATCAGAGAGATGGAGCTTCTCGCTGATTGCTTCTCTTGCCATATCATCCATTCCTTTTTCTGCTGCAAGCTCTGCACGCTCTCTCCAGCGCTCTATGGCATCTTTTTTATCAGCTATGGCTTTCTCAAGAGCCCTGATCTCATAGCTCTTCTCTGCTTCCTTGCATTTCATCTCCCTGATGGCATCTTCCATCTCCCTTATCGAAAGGTCGAGCATCTTCTCCGGATCTTCCATTTTATCAAGTGCTGCATTGATGTTTGATGAGACTATGTCTCCTATTCTCTTAAATACGTTCATTTTCATTCTCCTGAATGGTATTGATTTCATAAAACAATATGCAAAGAGCGTGCCAATTGAGCTTAATGGCACTATTTGCCAGTAAAAGAGCAGTTTTCTGGTAAAGTATGCCAGATGTATGGCAAAATAGACCACATCAGGATATGTTTAAGTTCAGTCCTTTTTAGGTTATTCTATTCTGTATGAGTACTCTATATATTGTTGCAACTCCTATAGGTAATCTTGAGGATATTACATACAGAGCCATCAAGGTCTTGAGCAGCGTTGATGTGATTGCATGCGAGGATACCCGCCATACGCAGCTTCTCCTTTCCCATTATGATATCCATAAGCGGCTTATTGCCTGCCATGCTCATAACGAAGAGGAGAGCGCAAAAGGCATTATTGAGCTTCTTGATAGCGGAAATGATATTGCATATTGCTCTGATGCTGGAACTCCTGGCGTCTCAGACCCAGGCTCAAGGCTTGTTGAAAAGGTGAGATTCTCATCGTCACATAGGATAGTGCCTATTCCGGGAGCCTCTGCATCTGTCACTCTGATATCTGCTGCAGGAAATGTAGGAAGGACGTTTACATTTGAGGGCTTCCTTTCACCGAAGAAGGGCAGGAGGACAAAGAGGCTTAATGAGCTTATCTCAAGAGGAGAGTGCTTTATCATATATGAGTCCCCATTCAGAGTGCTGAAGACGCTTGAGGAGATAGCTGCTCTTGATAGCTCCTGTCGCATTGTCTTCGGCAGAGAGCTTACAAAGGCATATGAGGAGATATTCTCTGGAACAGCAGCGGAGGCTGTTTCTTCTCTGAAGGACCGTTCGGCAATCAAAGGTGAGTTTGCAATTGCTGTTGTGCCAGGAGCCAATGATGATAACAAAGAAGAAGATAGCGACACTGAAGCCTAGAGTGCAGCTGAGAAAGATCGGCGCGATATTCCATGAGATGAGCATCTATGAGCCTGACTATCTTGATGATATCTTCTCTTTTCTCATCACTCTCCCATCTCTTTCTGATGAGGATAAGGAAAAGCTGTCATTCTTCTATAGCTCCAAGAGCTCATCATCTGGTGATGATATCTATTATTTCCTTTTATCTAAGCTAGGAGAAAGCCCTGCTGATTGGGATGCAAAGGATGAAGATGGAGAGATAGACTGGTCAAAGCGCATAGTCTCTGAGCACTATCTCTATCTTGATCATCTCAGAAGCCCATATAATGTTGGCTCTGTCTTCAGAAGTGCAGAGAGCTTCTGCGTCAAGGAAATCTTCATTTCTCCAGGAACAGCAAGCCCTATGCATCAAAGAGCTATCCGCACAAGCCGCAGTACTGTCTATGGCATTCCTTGGAGAGAAGCTTCTCTTGATGAGCTTGATCTGCCAGTCTTTGCGCTTGAGCTTGGAGGTGAGGATATTGGATCCTTCAGCTTCCCGGAAAAGGGAATATGCATAATAGGCAATGAAGAGAGCGGAGTCAGTCCTGAGGCATTGGCTGCTGCTGACAGATCCCTTGGAAGAGTCTCGATAAGACAGTATGGAGCAAAAGGCTCAATCAATGTGGCATCTGCTGCATCTATCCTTCTCTATGAGTGGACTAAAAGAGGCAAACTGTTATAAAACATAGTAGTTAGGCTTTGCTAACTAGGTGTGGGTATATGGCAGATGAATATGATAAGCCTCTGGATGTTTTGTCCTATGAGGTATTTCAGGGAGTGACTCTCTCTTTTATCAATGCGCATTCATCCTCTTTCAGGAGAGATGGGAAAGCTGGTGATTTTCTTCGGATTCTTCATGCACGCGAAGGACGAGCAGAATGGGAAGAGGGCAGTTCTTTCTATTTCCTCTCACCTGGCGATATTGCGATAAAGGGATGTCCTGATGATTCCCTCTCACTTGATTTTCCGCTTGAGCATTTTCATGGGCTCTGTATTCTCTTTGACTTAGATAAGGCACCTGAATGCTTCTCGTGCATTCTTGAGGATGTGAGAGTTAAGCCAGATGAGATCAGAAAGCGCTTCTCTCCTGATTGCAGATCCTTTATAGCAAGGTCTGATGAGCATATAACCCATCTATTCTCAGAGCTCTATAGCATGGACGAAGAATATAGGATTCCATATTTCAAAGTGAAGGTGCTGGAGCTCCTTATCTTCCTGATGGCATTCAGGAGAGAGAGGGAAGATGATAGGAAGATGCCAAGATTACAGGTTGATAATGCAAAGGCAATTGCATCATATCTATCATCGCATCTCTCAGAGCGCACAACTCTTTCGGAGCTCTCTAAGCTTTTTGCCTCATCCCCGACTTCGATAAAGAGCTCTTTTAAGAAGGTTTATGGCATGTCTGTATATAGCTTTGCAAAGAAGGTTAAGATGGAGGAGGCTGCAAGGGAGCTTCAGTCAACAGATCTGACAATAATGGACATTGCCTTATCATTCGGCTATGAAAACAGCTCCAAATTCGCTGCAGCCTTCCAGTCGGTGATCGGCAAGAGCCCGAGTGAGTACAGAAAAGTCTTTTCAGATTCAAAAGCTGTCTCTTTAGAGTAGTTAGTCAAGACTAATTGCATTATTCTCTAATCAGGATCAGAGGAGGCTCCGATGAGTGAAGAGAATGTAATACAGCATTGTTCTCCTACCCTTGCAGGGCTTAAGAGCGCAGCTATGTTCTCCACGCCTTTTACCACCAAAAGCGAAGCTATGAATGCTGCTGCAAGGCTAAACAACTCTGTATGCCCTATGGGGCTTAAAGCTATTCTTCTCCGATATAGAGGCCAGAAAGCTCTGATCTATATCTATCGTCCTGATATGCTCTCAAGGGAGCTTGAAAGGCCTGAAGCCTTAGAGCTCCTGAGGAGCAGAGGATATTGCTTCTCGAACTTAGACGAGGCAATTGCTGAGCTTACCAGTAGAGTGGATGGATGTCCATCTATTCCACATGAAATCGGTCTATTCCTTGGCTATCCTCCAGAGGACGTGAAAGGCTTCATAGATAACAATGCAGCCTGCTATAAGTGCAGGGGATACTGGAAGGTCTATGGGGATGAGGAAAAGGCTAAGTGCCTGTTCTCGAAGTATTTTGAGTGCACTAAGTCTTATATGGAAAGATATAGAAACGGCGCAGGTCTGGATAGCCTTATCATTCCAGCCTGAGCGAAGGAAGGTTTTAATATGAAAGCAGCAGTCGTTTATTGGTCTGGAACAGGAAACACTAAGATGATGGCAGAGATTCTTGAAGGCGCTCTTAAGAAGAGAGGAGCTGAGGTATCTTTGGCTGAAGCTTCTTCTTTCAGCGCATCGGATGCATCTTCTTATGATGTCTTTGCCTTCGGCTGTCCTGCAATGGGCTCCGAAACTCTTGAAGAAGATGAATTCGAGCCTATGTTCTCCTCTCTCGAAGGCTCTCTTTCAGGAAAGAAAGTGGCACTCTTCGGCTCATATGGCTGGGGAGATGGCGAATGGATGAGAGACTGGGAAGAGAGGACAAAAGCAGATGGTGCAGTTGTAGTTGGAACTGTTATCTGCAATGGTGAGCCTGATTCTGCCTCTGAGGCGGATCTGGATACAATAGGAGGTGCCCTGGTAGAATAGTACACTCACTCCTTTGAATATTTTGAATTCTTTCTGTGGTTGGTCCTAGGATTTATATTCTAGGGCTTTTTTCATCTCAGTGTTTCGTTCAAATTGCCAATTTGTGGCAATATTAAGAAATATAACAGATTATGCAAATATTGTTTTTTCATATATGTCATGTTATATTCTAGATAAGGGTAAGGAATCTTATCTTTAAAATCGCTTTAAGATGACGAGTGACGGTTCTGACTCGTCGGTAAAATAAAATTGACCGAGCGATTGATGTGACCCCATTTTGTTGGACATAGTCACATTGCAATTTTAAAGGCTTGTTTCCTAAATTGTAAAGGGGACATG
>CAKQRI010000029.1 GCA_934271365.1 uncultured Spirochaetales bacterium | reverse complement strand
ATATAGAGAATACAGATGCCATTGTCATAGAAGGATACATAAAAGCAAGAAGAGACGATGATAAAATCGACGAGAGAACAGTATCACGGCTTATTTCTTCGCTAAGATCTTTCTATTCATTCCTGATAGATCAGGATATAGTGAAGGATAATCCTGCAAAGCTGATAGAGAAAGCAAAGGAAAAGGAGCATATTCCGAGAACAATCAGTGAGGATGAGATAAATCCGCTTCTTGATGAGTTCAAGAAAGATCCAGAACTTGGATGGAGAGACTATACGCTCTTTGAACTTATATATTCATCAGGGATGAGAATAAGCGAAGCAGTCGCATTGGATGTGAATTCCTTCAACGAAGACGAAGGCTCAATCAGAGTATTCGGAAAAAGAGGAAAGGAGAGAGTGGTATTCGTAGGAGAAGAGGCAGAGAGTGCACTTCGAAGATATCTCAGTGAAGTAAGGCCGAAGCTCATATCAAAGAAAAAGGAATCTGCGCTCTTCCTGAATAGAAGAGGAGGCAGGCTGACAAGGCAGGCTGCACACCTTAGATTCCACACGATAACTAATATGCTGGGCATAGATGCAACAATCCATACACTGCGTCATTCCTTTGCTTCGCATATGCTCGCTCACGGTGCAGATATAAGAAGCGTTCAGGAAATGCTTGGACATTCAGATATCAAGACGACGCAGATATATACACATCTTGATACTTCATCGCTGCTTTCAGAATTCGATAAATACTCACCATTCGGAGATGATGATGATTGATATTTCAAATACGAAAATACTGATAATGACAGTTTTATGCGTTCTAGCAGGCTTCATCGATTCAATAGCAGGCGGAGGAGGGCTTGTATCCCTGACTTCATATTATGCAATCGGCCTTCCGCCTATCTATGCGCTTGGAAATAACAAATTCTCATCAACGTTCGGAACTCTATTTGCAATGGCAAACTATGCACGGAAGAAAGAGGTAATCTGGTCTGCAGCAATTATAGGCTCTGTCTTTGCCATAATAGGCTCAGCAATAGGTTCTCAGCTAGCGCTTCGCTTTGCAGGAAGAGTATTCAGATATGTACTGCTTTTTATCCTTCCTATCCTCACATTCCTGACATTATTCAAACCTAAGAAAAAAGAACGCAAAAGCACAGTATCTGTGAAAGAATCAGAAAACAGCATTAAGTTTGAAATAGATGCAAAAGGGTACATCACAATTGCTGCTGCAGCAATCGCAATCGGAGTATATGATGGATTCTTCGGCCCAGGAACTGGAATGTTCTATACCATAATCCTCTCATCCTTAGGATTTCCCATGATATATTCGTGCGGAATAACAAAGGTGATAAATCTGGCATCGAATATAGCTGCTGTAACAACATTCATATTGAACGGGAATATAATCTACAGGCTAGGAATTCCGTGCGTCATAGCATCTATCTGTGGAAATCTGCTTGGAAGTGAATTCGCAATCAAGAAGGATACGAAGGTAATAAAGCCTATGCTTATTCTAGTAATAGCTGGATTATATATAAGGATAATCGCAGACCTTATCTGATAAGCAACAGAAATCAGTGTTTTTCCATATATATCTATATAAGGAGCATATGTGGAAAAGAACAGAATTGTCATTAATGGAATAAGCTTAAGCTATTATGGAAGGATACCTTCAAAGAAAAGGATATTCATTGCATCTGCTTATAAAAGCAGCAGAACACTGAGAAGCCTTTACATGACAGCCTTTGAAGCCGTCAGAAATGGATATAGTGTTTTATTCATTCCATTCTCAGAAAGCGCAGAGGCAATTGAAAGTGGCGTACTCGACGCTTCTGGACCAATAAATTATATACTTCCATCAGGACTTGGAAAAACCAGCCGAAGAATGCTTTACAAAGCAATGATCACTTCTGGATCTGCAATATCTGCAGAAGAAGATGAAAAGAAAATCACAGCTGAAACTGTAAAACGGGCAAAGAATGCAGGAGCTATGATTTCTGATGCGATTATTGCAGCAGATGATATGCTAGGGAGAAAAGGCTATTCAGGATATATAGACAATGCATTGGATATGGGTATAAGTGTAGCAGTGCTGAGAGATGCACTTACCTCTGTAAAGCTCAGGGAATATGCTGCATCGGGAGCTCCTGTAATAGGTACTTTTTCAGATTTTCTTTCTCTGCCTAAGTGCTATTTATATAGAGCAGATGATGGTACCTATTCTTTCAGAGGTGAGAAATTTGCTATAATGAAGCTTACAGATGACTGATAAAGAATGTATTGATGCTTATCTTGAATATGAGAGGGAAATAAAAGCACTCTCTGAGAATACAGTTAAGAATTATTCTCTGGATCTTGCATATCTTCTCTCTTATTTAGAAAGAACAGGAACTGAACTGAAGGAATTCGGAAAAGAGGATGCGAGAGAGCTCACAAGAGATCTTTCAAAGAAAATGAGCGAAGCAACAGTGCTAAGACACCTGACATGCTACAGAACATTCTTCTCATACCTTAATAGATATAAACTGATAGATTCAAACCCATTTGACTCTATTTCTTTAAGAAGAAAGGAAAAGCATCTCCCTTCTGTTCTTACAGAGGAAGAGGTTAAGGAACTGCTCTCTATTCCATATTCTGATTTTGCAGGACTAAGGGATCATACACTCTTTCTCTTCCTATATACAACAGGCTGCAGAATCTCAGAAGCATTGAGCATAGATATAAATGACATAGAATGGAAGAGCAGAAGAATACACATTGTCGGAAAGGGGTCCAAGACTAGATTTCTCTTTCTCTCAAAGAATCTGATTTCAGAGCTAAAGGATGAATATCTGCCATCTAGAGAGAGCTATCTCAGAGAGAAGAAAAATGCAATAGAAAATGCACTTTTCATCGGAGATAGTGGAAATAGGTTGCCCTTTAGCTCTGCTCATATTATTTTTGATAGGTATAGGGAAAGACTGGGGTGGCAGAAGGAGTTCACTCCTCACACACTCCGTCATTCCTTTGCAACACATATGATGGACCGTGGCGCTGATATCAGGCTGGTTCAGGAATTTCTTGGGCATGAAAGCATTTCTACAACACAGATTTACACACATGTCTCAAAGGAAAGGCTGAAGAATGTCTATATCGAATCACATCCACACGCTAAAGGAAGATAAAAATGCAGGGAACAACAATAGTTGCTGTCAGAAAAGATGGTAAGGTTGCTATAGCCGGAGATGGCCAGGTAACCAGCGGAAATACTGTGGCAAAGGGAAATGCCAGAAAAGTCAGAAGAATATATGATGACAAAGTCGTAATCGGTTTTGCAGGATCAACTGCAGATGCATTCACTCTATATGAGCTCTTTGAGGTCAAGCTGAAGGAATTCAATGGGGACCTTACCAGAAGTGCCGTAGAGCTTGCAAAGCAGTGGAGAACAGATAAGCAGCTCAGGAATCTTGAAGCAATGCTGATTGCAACAGATGGAAATAAGATGTATGAAATCACAGGAAATGGAGATGTACTTGATCCAGAAGGTGATGTAGTTGCAATCGGATCAGGCGGTGACTATGCAAGAAGCGCTGCTATTGCATATCTTGATGCAGGTGTTGACTGGTCTGCTGAGGAGATAGCAAGAAGAAGCGTGCAGATTGCTGGTGATATCTGCATTTATACAAACCATAACATAAGGTGTGAGGTAATAGATGGAACTGTTAGAGGCTAAGAAGCTAGACAATATGAGTCCAAAAGAGATTGTTGAATCTCTTGATGGATATGTAATCGGACAGAAAGAAGCAAAGAAGACGCTTGCAATTGCTATCAGGAACAGAGTAAGGAGAAAGAAGCTTCCAAAGGAACTCAGGGAAGAAGTAACGCCAAAGAATATCCTGATGATCGGTCCTACAGGTGTAGGTAAGACAGAGATTGCAAGACGCATTGCAAAGCTTGCATCTGCACCATTTGTAAAGGTTGAAGCAACAAAGTATACAGAAGTCGGTTATGTAGGCCGTGATGTTGAATCAATGGTAAGAGATCTTATGGCTACTGGAATCCAGATGGTCAAGGAAGAGATGGCAAAGAGCAAGGAAGCTGAGCTTGAGCTGATTGTCGAAGACAGGCTTCTAGAACTGCTCCTCCCAGCTCTTGAGAGCTCTGATTCTGAGCAGAATGCAATCTCTGAAACAAGAGAGAAGTTCAGAACCATGCTCAGAAATGGTGCATTTGACGACAAGGAAGTTGAGATGCAGATTTCTCAGAAAGCCAATGTCAATATAATGGGTGGAGGCTCAGTTGAGGATATGCAGAATGCTCTCAATTCACTTTCACAGATGTTCTCAGCGGGTCCCGGACCTAAGACCAGGAAGCTCACAATCAAACGAGCCAGAGAAATCCTGATGGAAGAGGAAAGAGAGAAGATCATCGATAACGATAAAGCTGTAGATGAAGCAAAGGAAAGAGTACAGGAGATGGGAATCATCTTCATCGATGAGATTGACAAGATCGCATCACGAGGTAATAACAGCAATACCGATGTTTCAAGAGAAGGAGTACAGAGAGATATACTACCAATTGTTGAAGGAACACAGGTAAGCACAAAATGGGGTGTTGTTGATACAACGAATATCCTATTCATTGCAGCTGGTGCATTCTCTCTCTCAAAGCCATCTGATCTGATTCCTGAACTTCAGGGAAGATTCCCTCTCAGAGTAGAGCTAAGCGATCTTACAGCTGATGACTTTTATAAGATTCTCACAGAGCCACATAATGCAATTACTAAGCAGTATAAGGCCCTTCTATCAACAGAAGGTGTAACTCTGGACTTCACGGATGAAGCGCTCAGAGAAATTGCAGAAATCGCATATAACGTGAATAAGAGCAATGATAATATTGGCGCTAGAAGACTGCACACTGTAATGGAAAAGCTTCTTGAAGAAGTTGCTTTCTCTGCTGATGAATGCTCAGGACAGACCATAAGCATAACAAAAGAATATGTCCAGGAGAGACTTGGAAATATCATCGAGAATCAGGATCTGACGAGGTATATTCTATAAAATGCAATATGTCTACATTGTTGATGATAGCTATGAGAGTGCGGTAAAGAAAGCTAGGGATCAGTATGGAGATAATATCCGCATTCATTCTCGCCGTGATTTCACAACTTCTGGAGGACTGTTCTCCAGAAGAATGAAGCGCTGTGAGATCACATGCTATCTTTCAGATGAAAAGATTGTGCCTAATCAGAAAGAGAATGCCAGGGATATCAGAGAATTCGAAAAAGAGGCAAGAACGCCAGACCCTTCTACAATATCAAAAGAGGATAGGCTCAATACAGAGATCCATAGAGCAAATCCTGGAGAGGAAAGAGCTCAGGAACTCCTTAGCATCAACCATATAAGCGGACCTCTTGAGAAAGCACTTCTATCTGGTTTCTCTGCTATTCCAGAACACGTAGCAGAAGAACTAGGAGAGAAGATTCTGAAAACCATTTCTATTGATTACAGGCTTCAGGTTCATCCCTCTCATTTCATGGTATTCATCGGACCTACAGGTACAGGAAAGACAACAACACTTGCAAAAGTTGCCCATTTATATAAAAGAGAAGGAAAGAAAGTAGCCATAATAACACTAGATAGCTACAGAGTTGGGGCTTTTGAGCAGATAAAAGCCTTTGGAGATGCCTTCTCTATTCCAGTTGAGCTTGTCAAAGCTGAAGATGAATTCATCAGATGCATTGAAAAGTATACAAGGTATGATATCGTCCTTGTTGATACTATGGGGCTTTCACATAAGGATATTGAACTGAATCTGAAGCTGAAGGGGCTGACTGCTCAGCTGAAGAACTCAGATACAAGCTTCATTCTGAATGTCTCACCATCAATGAAAGAGGAAGATCTGCTAGATCATTACATGAGATACAAGGAATTCAATCCAAGCTCACTAATAGTCACCAAGCTAGATGAAACAGAGACCATAGGAAATGTTCTTTCTTTCTCATATAGAACAGGGCTTCCTTTATTATTCTTCACTGATGGCCAGAAGGTTCCAGATGATCTTGAAAAGGCTTCTACATCTCATATACTTGAGAATCTAAAGGGATTCGGCTTTGATATGAGATCAGCAAAAGCCCAGATAATCAGTTCTGGGATCTGATCCTTCCATTTGCTCTGAGTATATTTCTGAGGCCTTCGATCAAGGCCTCATTTTTCTGGCTATCACCACTATCTACAAAAAGAAGGTACTTTCTATCTGAATCAGCTTCGACCGCATTAATCTTTATAAGAGAAGAAGGAAAGGTCGGGAAATAAGGTGTTGAGAGATTGCCATTTGAAACAGAGAGAATAAGATTCTGGTATAGCTTTCTGCTTCCTTTTCCATGCCAGGCTAGAACTTCACCATTTTCACTCAATATAGATACTGTTAGATCATTGTTATTCTTTACTTCATCCATATTCTCAAGTGCGAATTGAAGATCTAAATCAAGCGTAGTGATTATATCTGAGCCATATGCGATAGAGTAGCCAAGTACAGGTTTAGGAGTCAGCAGTGAATCCGCATATTCCTCAAGGCCGGAAATTCCCTTCATTTCCTCATCTACATTTCCGATGAGCTCATCTGAGTGCATTACAGATGGATACACGCGCTCTTCAATTACCATGAAGTCAATCTCATCAGTTGCATCCAGAGCAGTAATAAGCTTATTCACAGTGCTGATATCTACAGAAGTCGGAATTTCCTTCATTTCAATGAAGCCACTTCCCGATCTAAGCAGTTCTTCTGCTTCCAGAAGCGATATTTTTATATAGGGAGAGAGAACAGAGCTTATATATGCTGCACGTGAGGACTCTTTCTTCACAGCAAAGCCATAGAGCGGAGCCTGTAGTGCAATTATATTTCCATTCCTATCATAGATTGTACCTCTTACAAGTGATTCCGAAAGGGTAGGATCTAGATAGCTTACTTCATTTCTACCTCTATCAGAGATGAGAAATATCATTCTCAGAGCAATTGAAATGAGAAGAGCAATAAGAAATAATGTATAAAGCAGTCCGGTTCGTCGGTTCCCATTTTTTTCCATATTGTTTTATGATAATATTACAGAAGAGGTTATTCAACAATGAGTCGCTCAAGCTATGATGATATGCCTGATTCCAGGATGAACAATAGATACAGTGGAAATAGGGGAAAGACAGGATTGATTGCTATTGCAGGCATTCTGATTGCTCTCCTATGCATATTGCTTTTCCTTATTTTTACTCCATCAAGTGAAAAGGAAGAAGCTACAATAATGCCAGAATCGCAGGAAAGAGCCGTTGAGACTGCTGCAATAGAGATTCCTGAAATATATATACCAGAACCTGAACCAGAACCGCAGATTCAGCTAGAAGAGGAGATTTTAGAAGAACCTGAGATTCCTGCTCCAGCAGCTGAAGAGACAGTCTCAGATGCTTCTGTGATAGCTGATGAAGATATGAATGCTCTGAAATGGAACAGCTACATATGGAAAGAAGGAGATACTCTCAATGAAGTCTCTGCTCAATTCGGAATCTCACCTAACACAATCATATCTGTAAATAGAATATCCAATATCGCTGCAATAAAGAAAGGTACAGAGCTGTTGATTCCGTCTCTAGATGGACAGCTCTATGAACTGAAGCCTACAGACACACTTTCATCGATTGCATCCAGATTCAATCCATCACTCACAGCGAAAGAGCTAGGAGATCTGAATGGAATCACAGAAGAATCTCTCGACAATATAAAAGAGATCTTCATCCCAGCTCCAGAAGAAGAATACATAGTTTCAGCATTTCCTCATTTTGCATCACCAATAAAAGGGAATGAGATAATCCTTTTCGGTGAATTCTATAATGGAAGAAGAATCGATGGAACGGTCTTTGCAGCCTCATCCGGAGAAGCTGTAAAAGCATCTCTTTCTGGCTTCGTTGTTGATACAGGAATAAATCCGATATATGGGAAGTTCGTCACACTGATGCATGATAATGGCTATAAAACATCATACTATGCACTCGAAAGCGTCGATGTGAAGACAGGCGAGAATGTTGCAAAGGGAAGTGTAATTGGCTCTGTTGGAGATTCCAGCATATATTTTGGCTCTCCAGCTCTCTTATTCACGGTAGAACAATCAGGCATAAAGATAAACCCTGATAATGTATTGAATAGATGATTTTCAATGGAATGAAAAATGAGGCATGTGCCTCATTTTTTCATCATCTATCAATCAGAAATTCCTTCCACAGCAGTTCTTGTATTTCTTACCGCTTCCACAAGGGCAAGGATCATTCCTGCCGATTTTCGGAGAATCTCTTCTGATTGTTGTATTATGGGCAACAGACTCCGATGAAACTGCTGTATGCTGCTGTCTTATCGGGGTGTTGAACTCTTTATGCTGGGCATTGAGTCTAACATCTTTCTGTGTTCTGTGCTCAGGAGTGAGTGAGATCCTCACAGCAGAAGCATTCCTGCAGACATTCTCTGTAATGCTTTCAAGCATCTCATCAAAAGCATCAGATGCTGTATTCTTATACTCTACCAGCGGATCCTTCTGTGCATAGCTCATGAGTGAAGCGGCATCTCTAAGCTCATCAAGAGAATCCAGATGATCAACCCAGCGCTTATCTATATTCCTTAAATATATGTATCTGAGATAATCATTGAAAATCTTTGGAGAGACAAAGTTCTCCTTCTCTCGGATCTTCTCTTCAAATCGCTTCTTGAGAGCCTCTCTATCTGATTCAAGCTCTGGTTCAGGCTTCTCAGCAAAGAGGCGCATATATCCCTCTTCAAACCTGTTCATATCCCCATCAGACTCTTCATATAAGTTATCTATAAGCGTCTTTGAGTTCTCAATAACACGCTCTGTAAGAGAATCTGAAGCAAGAATCTCATCTCTCTGGGAATAGATATAGTTTCTCTCCTCATTGAGGACATTATCATATTCAAGAAGCCTCTTTCTGATATTGAAGTTTCTCTCCTCAACTTTCTTCTGTGCATTCTCAATTGCATTATCAAGCATTCTATGATGAATAGGCTCTCCGTCTTTCATTCCAAGTCGGCCAATCATCTCCTTAAGGCCTTCTTTTGCAAATAAACGCATAAGAGGATCATCAAGAGAGATGTAGAACCGAGAAACTCCAGGATCCCCCTGTCTTCCTGCTCGTCCCCTAAGCTGGTTATCAATTCGCCTTGATTCATGGCGTTCTGATCCTATGATATAAAGACCTCCAAGATTCTTGACTTCCTCATATGAGGCACGCCATTCCCCCATAATCTCTTCTTTTGCCTTCTTAAGCTCTTCTGGAGTAGCATCAGTGCCAGCTTTTTTCATAGCAAGATGATCAGGTGAGCCTCCAAGCTTTATATCTGTACCTCGGCCAGCCATGTTTGTTGCAATAGTGACAGCACCTTTTCTGCCAGCTTCTCCGATTATATATGCCTCTCTCTCATGGTTCTTGGCGTTCAGCACTTCATGCTTGATTCCTTCTCTGCGGATAAGAGCCGAGAGCTTCTCGGACTTTTCAATTGATGTCGTTCCAATCAGTATAGGCTGACCTGTCTCATGAATTCTCTTAACATCATTGACAATGGCTCTGTACTTGCACTCCTCATCATAGAATGTCAGGTCTTCTAGGTCCTTTCTCTGAACAGGAACATTTGTCGGTATAACAACAACATCTGTGTTGTAGATCTGCTTGAATTCTACAGCCTCAGTATCAGCCGTTCCTGTCATACCCGAAATCTTGTCATACATTCTGAAGAAATTCTGGAATGTTACAGTTGCAAAGGTCTTGCTCTGGCCCTGAACCCTGACATTCTCTTTAGCTTCAATAGCCTGATGCAGTCCCTCCGAATAACGGCGGCCAGCTAGCACACGGCCTGTGAATTCATCGACAATCTGTACTTCTCCATCCTTAACAAGATAGTCAACATCCCTCTTATACATCTTGTCAGCCCGCAGTGCCTGCGTCACATAGTGGACAAGCTCAAAGTTCTCACCTTCATAAAGAGAGTATATTGTGTTTCCATTCTCATCTTTAGAAGGAAGAAGCGAACCATTCTTTCTGAGAATCTCTTCGACTTTGAGAAGTCCCTGCTTTGTAAGAGTGACATTCTTGCTCTTTTCATCGAGCTTATAGTCACCTTTTTCATCAAAGGAAGCATAAAGAGCATGATCAAGCTTATCCATTTCAGTAAGCTCATAATAATTTCCAGTCTCAGGATCCTTCTCACATTCCTTTAAGAATGGAACAACAGCTTTAGCAGCTCTTACCTTTGCTGTATCATCTTCTCCCTGGCCGGATATGATCAGAGGGGTTCTAGCCTCATCAATAAGGATAGAGTCAATTTCGTCGATAATGCAGAAATGATGGCCTCTCTGAGTCTTATCAGCAAGAGATAGCTTCATGTTGTCTCTTAGATAATCAAAGCCGAACTCATTGTTTGTTCCGTAAGTTATATCTGCATTATATGCAGCCTTCTTGCTATTCTCATCCTGACCATTATATATCAGACCAACAGACAGCCCCAAGAAAGAGAAGATAGGTCCCATCCATTCGCTGTCTCGTCTTGCAAGATAATCATTTACAGTGATTACATGGACACCTTTTCCTTCCAATGCATTCAGATAAGCTGCAGGGACAGATGTAAGAGTCTTACCTTCTCCTGTCTTCATTTCAAGGATATTTCCCTGATGAAGCGTTATTGCACCCATCAGCTGAACAGGGTAGTGTCTCTCTCCAAGAACACGGCCAGAAGCCTCGCGGGCAAGTGCAAAGGCCTTGGGTAGGATCTCATCTAGGCTCCTGCCATTCCTGATTTCCTCTTTCCATGCCTCTGTCTGACGTGGAAAGTCCTCATCTTTCAGGCTTTCTGCCCACTTGTATTCATTCTGAATAGACTCAACAATAGGAGTGAGTCTCTTGATATCTTTCTCTTTTTTTGTACCGCCGAATAATGCTGTAAAAAATTTTCCCATATGGATAGTTTAATAAATTTTCATACAATGGGGTAGGGAGATAGGCAAAAATCAGATAATCTATAGAAAAGAAATCATATTTTGGGTTAAAATGACTCTATATAAAGGAGTTTTAATTGGGCTGGACACTTTCTATAGGCTCTCTGACATTCGGCTTATTCGACTTCATTGCACTGGGCATAATGCTGATTGGAGCTGTTTCATGTGCTGTTGCAGGCTTCTCAAAATCCGCAGCTAAGAGCTTTGGCTTAATTCTATCATTTCCAATTGCTCTCCTTTTTTCCAATGCTCTTGCAAAACCAATAGCATCAAGCAGTGGCATGTCAATGGTAATATCAACACTTATTGCATTCACTTCTTTATCAATGATTATATATGTTCTATTTCATTTTCTTGGAAATCTATTAGAGACGACTCTTGATGCCCTGCATTTAAGTGCAGTTGATTCCCTTCTTGGTTTTTTCTGGGGCATTCTCACGACAGCTATCGGAATAAGCATTGCAGCTGCGCTGATAAGATACCAGCCATTTATTGATGTAACTCCGCTTCTGAGAAACAGCATCCTTTTCAGAAAGGTCTTCTCTGATTTATATCCAGATACTATAGGAGTGATACAGGGGGCTGTAAATGCTATTTCCTAACCTTATAGAAACCCAGCCAAGACTTGCTGATGAGATAGCGAGAATAGAGGGAGGCGGATTCCTTCCTCAGGCTCTTCTGTTCTCAGGAGAGAGAGGAAGCAGCAGGCTAACAGCTGCGCTTGATCTTTCTTTCCATATCATGGAAAAAGAAAATAAAAGGGAAATCCTCTCTTCTGGAAATATAATATTTTTTCCTAAGAGAAAGCTTTCTGCAATGATTACGTGCTCACTCGAGCTATATGGAAAGCAGAAGACAAGAAATGCAAGGCTATTCATGCTTGAATCTGTAAGGAAAGCCCTTATGCAGTACAATGGTGCAATACAGTCAGCATATGATGCAAAAGCAAAAAGCCTGTTTGCTGATGCTGCAGAGATAGACCAGGCACTTCTAGATTTTGAAGACGATAGGGAATACAGCGATAAGGAAATCTCTTCCTTAATTGATTTCCTTCGCCGTAAGCTCACACCAGCATTTCTTTCAAAGGGAAAAAAGAGCATGTCCGTCTCAATTGATGAGATAAGAGCTGTTAAAGAATGGCTAAGCGAAACAGGAGATGAGAAATTTGTCATATTTGAGAACATAGAAGACTCAACTGAGGGTGCTAAGAATTCGCTTCTGAAGCTCTTAGAAGAGCCAGATCCTAACTCGCATCTGATTCTCATTTCACAGCAGCCGCAGCGGCTTCTGCCTACAATCCTATCAAGAGTCAGGAAATTCAATTTTCCAGAATTAAGCGAGGAGAAGATCACAGCGCTGATTTCAAAGAAGTTCTCTCTGTATTCCAAATATAAATCATTTGAGTCATTCTTCTTCAGAGAAGGCCATGGAGATGATGTTAACAATGAAATGGATAAAGCAATAAAGTCGTTCTCTGATGCATTATCCGGAAAACGCATACTATCTCTTGAGGAAGAAGAAGCAATGATCTCATTCCTAGATAAAACAGAAGGCTACAGTTATTTCAGAGAAGAATGCTCATCCATGATTGAAAGGGAATTCAGGGAAGGAAATATGAGTGCTGCAAAAGCGCGGAGAATTTACAGGATATTCAGCACGTGGCAGAATTCCAGCGATATTTTCAATTTATCACAGAGAATGGCAATAGACCTGGCATTAAGGGAGGCATCTGATGTCAAATAAGCTTTTGAAGAAAATACTTGCAGATTATTCCAGCTATCCGTCAAGTGAGGTAGAGAAGCTGATAAGAGAAGAGGTCACAGAAGGCGATATATACAGATCGCTCTTCGACTCTCTTTCTGAAGCACATATAGTCGTAGACAGGAATGGAAAGATAAAGCTGATCAATAAGACAGTTTTTCAGATTCTGCCTCATAGTCAGTCCCTTAGACTGAAAGAGGGCTCATCCGTCTGCAAGTCTTTTCCTGATGAGGATATGAAGATCTATATTGAATCAATCATCCAGGGCAGAGCCAAGAATGATCAGAAGGATTTCACTTTCCAGATAGGACAAGATATGAGGACAATCAGGGTAGACTATGCAAAGGTCTCTACTGATGCTGACAGCTTTCTAGATATAAGGCTCAAGGATATCTCAGAGGACCTGAGAAAAGAAGTCAGATTAAGACGTTCCGAAAGCCTGGCTAGCATGACGACAATGGCTGCTGGAATCGCACATGAGATAAAGAATCCGCTTGCAGCAATGAAGATCCATCTGCAGC
The DNA here is from genome assembly GCA_934271365.1 of uncultured Spirochaetales bacterium. Lineage (GTDB taxonomy): Bacteria > Spirochaetota > Spirochaetia > Sphaerochaetales > Sphaerochaetaceae > Ornithospirochaeta. The sequence goes on along the minus strand of CAKQRI010000029.1, from coordinate 12,405 downwards.
TTATGAGAAAGGCATTCTCAAAACACGGAAGCCTTACTGGAGAAGAGGCAGAGAAGTATCTTTCTGTACTTGATGAGGAGACAGATCATCTCAATTCAATTGCTGTTGATTTCCTCTTTGCTGTCAAGCCAATGAATATTGAGCTGAGGCTCGGATCGATTTCTGATGTAATAGAAGAGACTATATCATTTCTGATGCCAGAGGCAGAAGAGAAAGGGATTGAAGTTGCTTCATCAATACAGAAATTCCTTCCGAAGATCGAGATTGATCCAAGATACGTAAGACAGGCACTTCTGAATATAATCGAAAATGCTTTTGCGGCAATGAACGGAGGTGGAAAGCTCACAGTGACGCTAAAGCAGGAAGGCAATTATCTAGTACTCAGAATAAAAGACACCGGAGGTGGAATAAGCAACGAGCTGCTCAGCAAGATCTTCGAGCCATATTTCACAACAAAGGCAACAGGAACAGGCTTAGGCCTTACCGTAGTGTATAAGGTAATGAAGGAGCACAATGGTGAGATACATGTTGAGAGCGAAATCGGAAAGGGAACATGCTTTACCTTGTCTTTCCCTGTTCCTTCTTCAGAAAGAACAGCATTAGAGGATCTTGAAAATGAGCACAATACTGATTGTTGATGATGAGAAGAATATCCTATCTGGACTGAAGATGGCCTTTGAAGATGAGGGCTATACAACACTGACAGCTGAGAATGGAAAGATTGCATGGGATATTGTTACTAAGAATAATGTAGATCTCATAATAACAGATCTCAGAATGCCTGAAATGGATGGATATGAGCTGATCAGACGCATTTCCGCATCCTATCCAACGCTGCCTGTTATAGTCCTTACTGGACATGGAACAATAGAGACGGCTGTTGAGACAATGAGAGATGGTGCAATAGACTTCTTCACGAAGCCTGTTGACCTTGAGAAGCTTCTCCTCGTCATAAAGAAGACAATCAAGAACAGCCAGCTTCAGGAACAGAACAGGCGACTGACGATAGAGATAGAGAAGCTAAAGAAGCAGCAGCAATTCACAAGAATAATAGGAAAATCAGCAAAAGTCGAATCAATGCTTGAGACGATAAAGCAGGTAGCCCCTACAAAGGCCACAGTGCTGATCACAGGCGAATCTGGAACAGGAAAGGAGCTTGTAGCAGATGCAATAGAGTCTCTTTCTCAGCGAAATGGCAAGCCATTCATAAAAGTACACTGTGCTGCACTCTCATCTACACTTCTTGAGTCAGAGCTTTTTGGGCATGAAAAAGGTGCATTCACAGGTGCTACAAGCCAGAAGAAAGGCAGATTTGAACTTGCAGATGGAGGTACAATCTTCCTTGATGAAATAGGAGAGATTGATGCAGCTACTCAGGTAAAGCTATTAAGAGTGCTGCAGGAAAGGAACTTCGAAAGAGTCGGTGGAGAGAAGACCATAGAAGTTGATGTAAGAGTGATTGCCGCAACAAACAGGAATCTTCAGGAAGAGGTCAAGAAGGGAAATTTCAGAGAAGATCTATACTACAGGCTCTGCGTTGTAGAGATACATGTTCCGCCGCTAAGAGAGAGGAAGGAAGATATAGAGCTTCTTGCTGCAGACTTCCTGCAGACATTCAATGAAGAAGAAGGCAAGAACATAGAAGGATTCACTCTTGCGGCTAGAAAAGCGCTTTTTACATATTCATGGCCTGGAAATATCAGAGAGCTCAGGAATACCATAGAGTCTGCTGTGGTCCTGACAAAAGGAAAGGTAATCGATGTAGATGACCTTCCTCCTCAGATCAGGAAGGAAGAGAGTGAAAGCACTGTATCGCTGAATCTCCCTATTTCAATGGAAGAGGCAGAGAAGCGCCTGATACTAGAGACAATATCATTTGCAAAAGGAAATAAAAGCAAAGCAGCGGAGCTTCTGAAGATAGGGCGCAAGACACTTCACAGGAAGCTTGCAGAATGGAAGGAAGAGAGCGGAGATGACGAAGATGGATCTTTATGATGAAATCTTCTCTCCCAGTTCAGGACTTGCAAGGAACCAGAAGAATTATAAATTCAGGGAAAGCCAGTTTGAGATGGCTCTGCTGATAGAGAAAGCTCTGAAAGAGGAAAAGCATGCAGTAATCGAGGCTGGAACCGGAACAGGAAAATCATTTGCATATCTGGCACCGATATTCATTGAGCTTGCAAAGGATAAATCACGGAAGGCTGTAATTGCAACAAGTACAATAACTCTTGAAAAGCAGCTTTACGATAAGGATATCCCTGAGATGAAGAAGGCTTTATCTTCTGATATAAAAGCTGCGATTCTCTTTGGCAGGAAAAACTATCTATGTGCAAGAAAGTACAAGGAAAGCCTTTCTGCAAGAGAGCTGATATCTCAGGATAAAGAAAGCAGCTATTACAGATTCGACCAGTGGGTGAAGAATACAGAGACAGGCAGCAGGGCAGAGGTCCCATCCAAGGAGATATATGATGAAATGGTAAAGCTTTCTGCAGATGAGAATGACTGCGCATCATTTCACTGCCCATGCTATGATTCATGCTTCTTCTATAATGCAAGAAAAAAAGCAATAAGTGCAGATCTCATTGTTACAAATCACCATATTCTGCTCCTTGATGCAAAGAACCGGATGGAGTGCTCAATTTCATATACAGAAGATGCAGTTCTTCCAGGCTACAGCATTGCAGTGATTGATGAAGCCCACCATATAGAGGCAGAAGCAACAGATGTTCTCTCTTCAGTATACAGCTACAGGCTTGTTACGGATGTTCTGAATGATCTATTGAAGAAGCAGTCTAGATTCGGCAATGCCACAGCATTCGAAGCTTTATCTGCATTTGAGAAAGCGGATAGAAGAGGGTTCTTCCGCAGAGCAAAGGCAGATATAGCAGCACTTAGGGAGATGGCTATTGATTTCGAGAAGCTGATAAACCCGATAATAGCAACTCTTCCAGGCAGGGATGAAGTGCTCTTTGACAGTGAATTCTATTCACATTATAGACAGAAGCTTCTGGAAGGAGAAGCCCTTGCTGAAGCGCTTATGAAGCTCAGCATTGATATCTCTACTGAATACGAGGAAGCAAAAGACAATCAGGCTTACGAATATATACTAAAAAAAGCATGTGATCTCCAGTATTACTCAGATACGCTGAGAAGCTGGATAAGGTTCAGCTCATTTGATGACAGAATCAGCTTTGCTGAAATTGCAGAGGCTGACCACTACCAGCTTAAGATAGCACCAATGAAAATAGGGCCAGTGCTTTCAAGAGTGCTGCTTTCACAGCTCTCGACTCTTATATACTGCTCGGCAACGCTATCTGTTAATAATGATTTCTCATATTTTGCAGAGCGTTCCGGGCTGAAGGAAGAAAATGAAAGAGTTCTGAAGGGAATTTATCCTTCACCATTTGATTATGGACACTCACTGATGTTCCTGCTTCCACAGGATGGCAGGGCATATAGCAATGAGATGGCACCACAATATCATGAATATGTGACGGAAGCCGTCTCCAAAGCAATAGAGGCAAGCGGAGGAGGTGCGTTGGTTCTCTTCACATCGAAAGCAATGCTTGAGGAAGTATATAAGAATGCAAAGGAAAAGCTTCCTGACTATGAGCTTCTATCTCAGGATGGGAAGACAAGCAAGAGCATGCTATTGAAGCGTTTCAAGGAAGACCGAGATTCCTCATTGTTTGCAACATCTTCATTCTGGGAAGGTGTTGATGCACCTGGAGATACACTCCGTCTTCTTATAATAGTAAAGCTTCCTTTCCAGATTCCAACGGCTCCGATACTGAGAGCAAGGGTAGATAATATGAGCAGAAGCGGTGGAAACCCCTTCATGTCAATATATCTGCCAGAGACTACGATAAAGCTGAAGCAGGGAATAGGAAGACTGATAAGAAGCGAGAACGATAAAGGTGTTGTTCTCATTCTTGATAACAGGATATTATCTAAAGGGTATGGAAGGATAATGCTTTCATCGCTGCCTCAGGGGTATATACCAGAGGATACAATGCTGGAAAATCTTCCAGATAAGATTGAAAGGTTTCTATATTGAGGTTGATATGAAAAAAGGAATAAGAACTAAATTCTCACTGTCGGGGCTTTTTGCGGCTCTGATGACCGCTGTACCTGCATTGATTATGCGAGCAAAGCCATTTGATTTCTCTCATGATATGCTATCACTTCTTTGCGCAGCTGCTGATATATTCCTATTTCTTTCACTCTCTCTTCTTCAGAATACAGAAGCACCAGAGATAGATAGAAGGGGAAGGATATTCTCAATTGCATCGATATCATATGGCATCTTCTTTCTTTTCTTGGTGCTTTTCGTGATTGGAAAGGGTGGACTGATCATAGTGCTGCTTGCACATATATTCATGTATATATTCTTCATAATGCTCTCTATTGATAGGCATAACTGGATCTCGCTTTCAGCATCTATTTCAGCTCTCATTCTGACTATAGTCAGAGAATCTATCATTACAGGGAGGATTCTATGACAGAATTCTTCCGCTTCGGATTTCCTGAATACAGCAGAAAATCTGTTTTCAAAGATAAAGTCGAGATTGTACTTGATAGAAGCGGAGCTGTAATCGGAGCAACAAATAGCGATAAGCTTGAGAATCTGAGAATTCCCGCAGCAGCAGAAGAGCTATCTCTTTCTGATATCGCACCAGGCGCTTTCAGAGGCCTTGCGAATCTGAAGACACTGACAATAGAGGATGGCCTTGAAGAAATCGGAGATGAGGCATTCAGGGACTGCCGCTCTCTTCTTACAGCAGAGATTGCAAAGAGTGTATATAAAATAGGAGCAGGAGCATTCGAGAACTGCTGCAATCTTAAGATTGCAGACCTGCCAGAAGGTCTTGAGGAAATAACCTCAAGGGCATTCTATGGCTGCAGAAGCCTTGTTGCTATGAAGATTCCTTGCACAGTGAAGAAGATTGGAGCGATGGCTTTTGCATCCACTCATTCCCTGAAATCAGTAGTACTGCCAGATTCTCTTGATGAGATTTCCGAAGGACTTTTCATGGATAGCTGGATTGAGAGAATCGAGATCCCAGCCTCAATAAGGAGAATAGGATCAGCTGCTTTCTCCAGAGCAAGGAATCTGAAGAATATCTATTATAACGGAACTATTGATGGTTTCAGGAGAATCTCATTCGGACTGCATTGGAACAGCTCTATACCATCAGATGCATCTCTGTTCATAAAAGACAGAAATGGAAATTATTACAATGCATTCTCAGGTGAAGAAAACGTAAACAATAGCAGCGAATCTGATGAAAAGGAGAAGATGGCTCTTAAGGTGCTGGGCCTTGAAATGGGCTGCAGTAGAAAGGACATAGAGAGAGCATTCAGAGAAAAGGCAAAGCATTTCCATCCTGATGTTCTCTCTGGTAAGGATCTTGACCCGGAATTCACAGAATTCGCAGCATCGAGATTCAGAGAGCTGCAGGAAGCAGAAGAATATCTTCTAAGAACCAGGCATTAAAAATGAAGACCCCGAAAGGTCTTACTTTTAATATTCTCTGACAGATTACTCAATGATAGCAAGGATATCTGCAGCATTGATTATAAGATACTCTTCGCCACCATCCTTAATCTGAGTTCCTGCATACTTATCATGCAGAACCTGCTGTCCGACTTTAACTTTAATGCTCTCGTCGTCACCAATAGCAACAACTGTTGCAATCTGAGTCTTTTCCTGAGCTGTCTGTGGGATGAAAAGCCCGCTGGCAGTCTTCTCTTCTGATGCCTTTGCTTTTAGAAGCACTCTTTCACCAAGTGGAATAATCTTCATATATACACCTCATTATGAATGAAATATTCTGTGTCTTAACTGACTCTACAAAATATACAAAAGAAGATAGCAAACGGCAAGGTTCTATATTAAGAATTAAGATAGTTAATTAAAGCAGGAAGAGCAGACGAGGCAGCAGATACACCATCGTCATAGCATTTCTGAAGCTTTTTCCTGTCCTTTTCTGTTCGCTTAACATCAAGAGCCTTATCTGGAGCAATCACGAACACTTCTCCTTTGGCCTCATCGCTGAAAATGATATCACGTGTTTTATTATATAGCTCAGCTCTTCTTTCCATAGAATCTGCGATGCCCCGGGTCTTTCCATGAAAGAAAAGCCTGTAGATAGAAGAAGAGCTGCTCTTCATATAGCTTCTAGGCTGTGTGAGGATAACTACTTTTTTAGAGAATCCCTTATCCTTTATATATAAATAGGGAATCGGATCTGCTATGCCTCCATCAAGATATCGTCTGCCTTCAATCAGGACAGGAGTCGAAAGAATAGGCATAGAAGCGGAAGCTCTCATCCAGAGAAGATCTTCCTTTTCTCCTTTTCCTGCTCTATAGTAAAATGGCTTCCCGGTATCTGCATCAGTTACAGTGAAATCAAATGTCATATGATTATTTTCAAATGCAGCATAATCAAATGGATCCAGTCTTTCCGGGAGCTCCCTATAGCAGAAATCCGCACCATAAAGATCTCCTGTCAGTATCAGAGAACGGAAAGAGCAGTACCTCCAGTCATGGCAGAATCTTAAATTGTATCTAAGGCATCTGCCGATCTGGCCTGATTTGAAATTGGAACCGAATACAGCTCCGGCAGAGACTCCGACAGCATGGGAGAATGCTATGCCATTTTCCATGAAAACATCCAGAACACCGGCCGTGAACAGGCCGCGCATCGCGCCTCCTTCAAGAATCAAGGCACTATCAGCAATATTATCCATAGTCTTCGAATTTATTATAAAAGCAGATAAATAGCAATTATGTGATTTTTGTGAAGAAGGCTCTTTACGATGTGTACAGCCAGTATTATTTTTACTCATGTTGGTTGGTTTAAGAAAATGAACAATGGTTTTAATAGAAATGACAGTATATATGAAAAAGCTATAGAGAGAGCTAAATGCAACTGCCTCGCTGAAGCTTTCGAAGGTTATGTACAGACTTTTCTTAACCGGATTACTTCTTCAATGGCAAAGAATAAAGAGTTCATAGCCTTCTATAGATACCAGCTTGCTACATATCTGGCAGGAAAGAATAACTTCCTTCTAGGAATAATTGAAGGGGATATGGTTTCTGACCTGATTGAAGAGACATATGAAGAGTTTGAAGATGAAGTCAGAAGCTCTCAGATAAAGATTTCAAGAGAGGGAAGATTCAATCTTCTTGAAGAGATAAAGATTATCTTTCCAGGTCAATTTGACCCAGCTTCCGAAGAAGAGCTAATCAGAGTGTCAAAATAACACATAATCAATCTATTATTCCATCAATGTGTCATTCTGGCACTTTTTATATTTTAACTACAAAATTAAAGAATAAGATAATTCCTTATATTGTAATATATTATCAAAGTTGGCACGCTTTTTGCTGTTAAAGTTATGAATCAGAAAAGCTGAGGAGGCTCAAGATGAATAACAATGCAGTGAAAACAGATTATGATAATGATAACGAGGTTCTTTCTTTATATCTTGAAGAGATCAACAAGATTCCAATGCTCAGTTATGAAGAAGAATATGAACTTGCATTGAAGGCAAAGGCTGGAGATAAAAAGGCAAGAGAAAGAATAATAAATGCAAATCTCCGCTTTGTGGTATCTGTTGCAAAGAAATTCAAGGGACAGGGTCTTCCGCTCTCTGATCTGATTAACGAAGGCAACATCGGTCTTATCAATGCAATCGATAAGTTCGAGCCAGAAAAGGGCTATCACTTCATCTCATATGCTGTGTGGTGGATCAGACAGTCAATTATGAAAGCAATAAGCGAGAAGGGAAGAGCAGTACGCCTTCCGCTTAACAGAGCAAATGAGCTTGTTACAATCCAGAAAGCAGAAAGAGCACTTATAGATAAGATGAATACAGCCGAGCCAAGTATTGAGGATCTTTCTGATGCAACAGGAATATCATCGGGAACAATCAAGGATCTGCTCTCTGTATCAGCAGATATGATCAGCTTTGACTCCCCTCTGAAGAGAAGTGAAGATGGAGACTCAACATTCGGAGATTTCATTGAAGACGAGTCAAAGGGACCAGAAGAGCAGGTAATTGATGGCTCTCTTAAGAGAAATGTAAGAAGCCTCTTATCTGTACTAAGTGATAAAGAGAGGAACATAATCGAGATGAGATATGGCTTTAATGGGAATAAGCCAATGTCCCTCAAGGAAATCGGTGATAGCTATAATCTTACAAAAGAGAGAATACGCCAGATAGAGAAGAGAGCTCTTGAGAAGCTTAAGACTGCAGGAGAGAGCAAGGATCTCGAAACATATACTCTTGCAGTTTAATCCATAAAGCATAGTCGCCATGGCTATGCTTTTTTATTCAATAATATATTTCAAATGAAACCGTTTTTCTTATAGAAAAAATGTCATTATAAAAGTATTTTTTCATTTTTTTGAAACGTTATTCCATTTATTATATCAGATTATTTATCTCAACAACATTGACCATAGGTCTTTTTCCTCTTAACATGATAGGGCGATAAAAAATAAAAGGAATAATCAATGGAAAACAAAAAGTACGTTTATTTCTTCGGAGAAGGAAAAGCTGAAGGCTCAGCAGATATGAAGAGCCTTCTTGGCGGAAAAGGTGCAAACCTGGCTGACATGACATCAATCGGACTTCCGGTCCCTCCTGGTTTCACAATTACAACAGAAGCATGTGACTACTTTGATAAGCATGATGGGGCATATCCTAATGGAATGAAGGAAGAAGTCCTGTCAAACCTCAGAAAACTAGAGGCACTCATGGGCGCAAAGCTCGGAGATAGAAAGAATCCTCTTCTTGTATCTGTACGTTCAGGTGCAGCACAGTCTATGCCAGGCATGATGGATACAGTACTCAACCTCGGACTCAATCCAGACAGCCTGCAGGCCCTCATTGACAAGACAGGCAATGAGCGCTTTGCATGGGATAGCTATAGAAGATTCATCCAGATGTTCGGAGATGTAGTAATGGGTGTTCCTCATGCTCAGTTCGAATATGCTCTTCAGTCTGTAAAGGATGAGAATGGCAAGGTATATGATACAGAACTTGATGTTGATAATCTCAAGGAAGTGATAAAGCGCTATAAGATCATCTATAAGAAGGCTACAGGAGAAGACTTCCCAACAGATCCTGAGTACCAGCTCTTCAAGGCTATTGATGCTGTATTCAGAAGCTGGAATAACGACAGAGCAATCAAGTACAGACTGATGAACGATATCAGAGGTCTTCTTGGCACAGCTGTTAATGTACAGTCAATGGTATTCGGAAACATGGGCGAGACCAGCGGTACAGGTGTAGCTTTCACACGAGATCCTTCTTCAGGTGAGAACAAGTTCTATGGTGAATATCTGATGAATGCTCAGGGAGAAGACGTTGTAGCAGGAATCAGAACACCTCAGAAGATAGATACTCTTGCAAAAGTCAACCCAGAGGCATACAGCCAGCTCTGCGATATCAGAGAGAAGCTTGAGAAGCACTATCATGATATGCAGGACCTTGAGTTCACAATCCAGGAAGGCAAGCTCTACATGCTCCAGACAAGAAACGGAAAGAGAACAATCTTCTCCTGGATCCGAAGCCAGGTTGAGATGGTAGAGGAAGGACTCATTGATAAGAAGACAGCTGTATCAAGAGTACCAGCTGCAGAGTTCTCAAAGCTCTTTGCTCCTATCCTTGACCAGAAGGTGATCAAGGATCTTGCAATCAAGGTCGCAACAAAGGGACTCAATGCATCTCCAGGAGGAGCATGTGGCCAGATCTACTTCACAGCAGCAGAAGCTGAGGCAGCTGCAGCTGAAGGAAAGGATGTACTTCTTGTAAGAGTAGAGACATCACCTGAAGACATCGGTGGAATGGCTGTAAGCAGGGGCATTGTAACCTGCAGAGGCGGTATGACAAGCCATGCGGCTGTAGTAGCGCGTGGCATGGGATGCCCATGTGTTTCTGGATGCGGTGAGATTATTGTAGATGAGCCAAAGAAGACTCTTACAGTTAATGGCATAACGCTCTGTGAAGGCGACTACATGGCAATTGATGGATTCACAGGTGCAGTATATACACAGAAGATTGCTGTAAAGCCTAGTGAGATCATGCAGGTTCTCGAAGGAACAATGAGAGAAAGCGAGTCTCCTCTTTTCCAGAACTACAAGAAGTTCATGGGTTATGTAAGTGAGCTGAAGACAATGGGTGTAAGAACCAATGCTGATACTCCAGCAGATGCTCATCATGCTATAGTCCTTGGCGCAGAAGGAATCGGACTCTGCAGAACTGAGCATATGTTCTTCGGTGGAAATAGAATCATTGCCATGAGAAAGATGATCCTTGCAGATAACGTCAGAGCAAGGGAAGCTGCTCTCTCTGAGCTTCTACCAATGCAGAGGGGAGACTTTGAAGGACTCTTCATGGAAATGAATGGTCTTCCTGTTACAATCAGGCTTCTTGATCCACCACTGCATGAATTCCTGCCTAACGACCATACATCAAGACATGAGATGGCTCTTCAGCTTGGAATCTCCGCAGAGGAAATCGCTCAGAAGATCAATGCGCTCCATGAGTTCAACCCAATGCTTGGATTCAGAGGCTGCCGTCTTGCTGTAGTATATCCAGAGATTCTCAGAATGCAGGTCAGGGCTATTATCGAAGCAGCTATCAATGTTAAGAGAAAAGGCATTGAGGTTCATCCTGAGATCATGATCCCTCTTGTTGGAATCTATAAGGAATTCGTATTCTGCAAGGAGCATGCTACAGAGGTAATCGAGAAGGTATTCGATGAGCAGCACATGCATGTTGAGTATAAGATCGGTACAATGATTGAGGTTCCTCGTGCAGCAATAACAGCAGATGAGATTGCAAAGGAAGCTGAGTTCTTCTCTTTCGGAACAAACGACCTTACTCAGATGACATGCGGATTCTCAAGAGATGATGCAGCTTCATTCCTGTCTCATTATGTAAATGATCCAGACAAGCAGTTCTATGATTATGATCCATTTGCAACAATCGATTTCGATGGAGTAGGAAAGCTTGTTAAGATGGCTGTTAATCTTGGAAGATCTGTCAGACCTGATATGAAGATGGGAATCTGCGGTGAGCATGGCGGAGATCCTAAGACAATCGCATTCTGCCAGTCTATAGGTCTTAACTATGTATCATGTTCTCCATTCAGAGTTCCAATTGCACGCCTTGCAGCAGCACAGGCAGCTATCAAAAGCAAGTAGGAGTTCTATTTCCTTTGAATTACCGCTAATTTTCAAGGAAGCAGAAGTCTATCGAAAGGCTAACAGTCGGTATTTAAGGAAAATCAATGGAGAAATACCACTATAAGTGGTCCTGATCGACCTTGATTTAAAACCGAACTGCAATAGGTGTATCATTAGAAATAGTGATACGCTTATTTTTTATTTCTTTGTAAAGTTGTAATCAGCAAGGAGATAGAGCAGATGAATGACAAAAACACTCATCATATATAGACAGTCATGAAAGGACATTGATATTATACCATATCTGACTTGCCAGGCTTCTTAATATCACCGATATACCAAGCTTTATATGCTGATGACAACCAATTTCAGAGAGGTATAAAATGCAGAAATTGCGATGTTCGTGTCATTTTTTGAGAGTTTATTAAAAATAATCATGTTATTTAGTGCAATTTTTTAAAAGAAAAACATTAATTTTTACATGAATATCTGTTATACTATAATCCATCCCTCTAGGAACACTGCTAATGTATAGAAAGATTATAGGATTCTTGGAAGCGTGGAAAGAAAATGAACACCGCAAGCCCCTTATTTTACAGGGTACAAGACAAGTCGGAAAGACCTATTCCATTCTGGAGTTCGGACGTACTCATTACGAAAATGTGGCGTACTTCAACTTTGAAACCAATCCAAAGCTGAATGAAACCTTTGAGGAAAATATCAGCCCCGATTATCTGATACCGATTTTATCCCATATTGCAGGTCAGACTATTGTAAAGGAAAAAACTCTTATAGTATTCGACGAAGTACAGCTTTGTGAAAGGGCATTGATCTCACTCAAATACTTTTGCGAGAATGCTCCAGATTATCACATCATCGTGGCAGGTAGCTTGCTCGGTGTTGCGGTCAACAGAGAGGAATTCTCTTTCCCCGTAGGTAAGGTTGATATGAAAACACTTTATCCTATGGATATAGAAGAATTTATGCTGGCGCTCGGTGAGAACAATCTGGTAGAGCAGATAAAAAAGTGCTTCCAAACCGATACGCCGCTGCCATATGCTTTGCACGACGCCGCAATGCAGCTTTACCGTCAGTACCTTGTTGTCGGCGGTATGCCAGAGTGCGTGATGCAATTCGCTGAAACAAAGGACTATATCCTTGTCCGTCATACGCAGGATACGATACTTGCAAGCTATCTCAA
>CAKQRI010000028.1 GCA_934271365.1 uncultured Spirochaetales bacterium | reverse complement strand
TTCGTTACTTTTTAACTTGACTCTCTCGCTACATTATTCGTTGACTTTTTCATTACAAAATTCATGGGCTCTTACAAGGGCACTGTAGGAAGGACAGCACCAAACAGGCTAATGAGGAAGTTTGATGTGAAGGAGCCTGACAAGGTCTGGGGGACTGATGTTACGGAGTTCAGGACAGATTAGGGAAAGGTATATCTCTCACCTATAAAGGACTTCTGCACTGGAGAGATAATCAGCTATGAGTATTCTGCCTCACCCACTGTCGATATGGTGATGAGGATGCTCAGGAAAGCCATTGCGTCCCATCCATGCGCAGAAGGTCTGATGCTGCATTCTGACCAGGGCTTCCAGTACCAGCATAAGCTTTTCGTGAACTGCCTCAATGACAATGGCATAATCCAGAGCATGTCAAGGAAGGGCAACTGCCTGGACAACAGCAAGATGGAGACATTCTTCGGCACCATGAAGAGGGAGATGTACTATGGCTATGAGAAGGAGTTCAAGACGAGAGCGCAGCTCTGCAATGCCATTGACCAGTACATCGAGTACTACAACAACAAAAGAATACAGATGAGGCTAAACGGCCTGCCTCTATTGATTTTCAGGAAACAAGCCGTTTAAAATGATTTCAAGTCCAGCTTTTGGGGCTCACGTCATTTTTATTTAAGCCTATTTATTTAACTAAGCAGGTCAGCATAAGCTTTAAGAAGCTCATCGCCTTCACATCCAGCAAGGACTTTCTTCGCAAGAATCTTGCCAAGCTGGACTCCTTCCTGATCAAATGAGTTCAGGTTCCATATGAAGCCCTGGAACATGACTTTGTTTTCAAAGTGTGATAGAAGAGCTCCCAATGATTCAGGAGTTAGCTCTTTTCCATAAATCAATGACGAAGACCTGTTGCCATCAAACTGCTTGTTTGGATTCTTATCATCTTTGCCAAGTGCGAAAGCAACAATCTGAGCTGCTAGGTTTGCATTTAGCTTTGTCTGGCTATAAGAGCCTGCCGTGACAATATCCTTCTTCTCCTGGCATTCATTGAAGCCTATGAACTGCAGCGGGACTATATCTGTTCCCTGATGCAGAAGCTGATAGAATGAGTGCTGTCCATTGGTGCCAGGTTCTCCGAAGATCACAGGACCTGTAGGATAAGAGACTTTATCTCCAAATCTGTTCACATGCTTTCCATTTGACTCCATATCAAGCTGCTGCAGATGTGCTGGGAATCTTGAAAGTGCCTGAGAATATGGGAGTATGGCTGTTGATGGATAGTTCAGGACATTTCTGAGATATACGCCGATCAACGCATCAAGGAGTGCTCCATTGTGGTGTATATCATAATTGAGAGATAATACATCCTCCTGATGGGCACCATTGAGAAGGCTCTTGAAAGCATCAAATCCATAAGCTAGAGATAGCACAACAGCACCGACTGCACTTGTTGATGAATATCTTCCGCCAATGTAATCATCGATGAAGAAAGATGCAAGCATTCCTTCATTATTTGCTAATGGGCTGGTCTTGCTTGTTACAGCAACCATATGCTTCTTTGCATCAAAACCTCCAATAGGTGTGCTCTTCAGTGTATCGAGAACAAGATCTCTGTTTGTCAGGGTCTCCTGTGTTGTACCGCTCTTTGATACAAGAATGAAGAGAGTCCGCTCAAGATCTAATGATGAGATTACCTCTGCTGCGTCGTCAGGATCGACATTTGAAATGAAATGCCCACTGAGCATTTTCACATTATTTCCTTTTGCCCAGCCTTTGAGTGCAAGATACAGAGCTCTTGGACCAAGGTCTGAGCCTCCGATTCCAATCTGGCATACAGATGTGAATGTCTTTCCAGTAGACCCTTTGATCTCTCCGTTTCTGACTTTGTCAGAGAATTCCTTTATCTTTGTGAGCTCTCCTTTATAGAAGAGATCCTTATCTTCTCCGTCTGCATTTACCTTCTCTCCAAGGACATTACCTCTTGTGAGATGGTGCAGTACAAGCCTTTTCTCTCCGGGGTTCATCTCTTCTCCGGAAAGAATAGCCTTATATTTCTCAATAAGCTCCATTTCATCAGCGAGCTTCTGAAGCTTCTCCAGCTCATCTTCTCCAATAGGCATAGCTGCCCAGTTGTATGTGAGATTGCCGCCAAGCTTCACATTGCATTCTTTCACACGGTCTGCAGTAAGAAGATCTTTTACATTCTTCTTTGTTTCTTTCAGGGATCTGAAAGCTTCTGATTTGTCTAAGTTAATGTAGTTCATCAGTCATTTATCTCTGGAATTCTTGAATTGAAAGAATCCAGAAGATCCTCCTTGCTCATTCCTTCCCTCAGGATAATGAAAATAGTGTCGTCTCCAGCAACAGAGCCGAGAATTTCAGGGAGAGCCAGAACGTCAAGAGCAAATCCAACGCTGTTTGCATGTCCAGGTCTTGTCTTGATTACTCCGAAATTCCCTGAGAACTCAATAGATAGAATACCTCTTCTTACGTCTTGTATGTAACTTTTTTCGGATTCGCTTACCAGATCGTTCTCTGGAAGTGCATAGTAATAGCCAGACCAGCCATCAGAAATCTTACCTACCTTAAGCATTTTCAGGTCTCTTGAAAGTGTTGCCTGTGTAACGTTATAGCCTTCTTTCTTAAGCATCTCCAGAAGTGTATCCTGATTGTCGATCCGGTTGTTTTTGATCAGCTCTTTCACTACGGATAAGCGATTATGTCTTTCTTTCATTAGTAGTCCTTTTGCATTTTTATGCAATCTATATACAGAATATAAGAAAATAATGCATAAAGCAACCTAAAAGGTAAGTAAGGCTAGAAAGCTTATGCTGTTTGGCATAGACTAATTCAGCTATGCTTGGTTTCATCGTGGTATCTGCAGCTATATTGATATTCTTTTTAGCTATTGCTCTTTTTGCATCTTCTGCTCTTAAGTGGCAGAGGATAGTTGATGAATATGCATCTGCGTATATAAAGCGCTCAGAGAGGAGAGCTGTATACATCAAAGATAACTATATAGATGAAGGTCTTCATCTGCTTTCAGATGAAGTGATTAGCATATCTTCCATATATGAAAGGAAAGAGAAGGATGATGAGCTGTCTATTGCTGTTTCAGGCTTTAAGAATCCTGTGCTTAATGGATTTGCAGATGAACTTGAGGGATATTTTGCTTCATTTACATCTGCACTTGAAGCATACAGGATTAAATGCAGCAAGTGGTACAATAGGGTGTTCTGTTCTATTCTCAATCTAGATAGGAGAGGCTATATTGGACTCTGATTCTATTTATCTTGCTATTTCTTTTTTATATATCGGGTTATTGGCGTTCCTTGGATTCATTTTCTATCGTTTCTGTCACTTACGGGCTGAAGCTGTTAGAAAATTCATTCATATAATGACATCACTCTGGATATTCCTTGTTGAATATAAGCTTAAAAATCCTGTCGCTAAGCTGATTGGCCCGTTTCTCTTTATCTTCTTCAATTGGTTTTTCTCTAAGTCGGAATTCAGCTCTCTGCTTGGAATGAATGACAGAAAGCGTGATAGCGGCCTTGTCTACTATCCTCTATCTATCTTTATTCTTGTGCTTCTTGAGATTTCTGGTCTTATCTCATCTTCTTCTGTGATTGCATCTGTTCTTGTGATGGGCTGGGGTGATGGCCTTGCCGCATTAATCGGATTTAGATTCGGAAAGAACAGCTATCTTGTGTATGGAAGATACAAGAAGAGCATGGAAGGCAGCTTTGTGATGTTTGCTGTTTCATTTGCAATTATCCTGATATTCACACCGCTTAGCTGGTATGCTGCCTTGCTGACAGCATTAACTGCTTCTGTCGCTGAGAATATTACGCCACTAGGTCTTGATAATCTCACTGTTCCATTCTCTGTCGCTATTCTTTCGGAGGTCTTATGCTCTCTATAACAGGATTCATTGATAGCCTGCTTGCATCGTTGCCGATATATATTTTGATGCTGATATATATTCTGCTTATTGCCTTAGTCGCTTTGTTTGCATTGAAGAAGCATCTGCTGACACGGGGTGGAGCTGCGGCATCTGCAGTGCTTGGCTTATCCATATTATATTTAGGTGGGCTATCTGCTTTCTTTATGCTGTTATTCTTCTTCTTAACAGCATCTCTTCTGAGCAAAGCTATAGGTGGTCATAATGAGCTGGAGGAGAAGGGAAGTGAAAGGGATGCCTTGCAGGTCCTTGCCAATGGACTGCCAGCTTTCGTTGCACTTCTTCTTTCATTTGCAACACCATATAAAATGATGTTCTTGATTTCTTTTGCATGTGCGATTGCGGAAGCAGAGGCTGATACATTTGCTGGAGATATTGGATATATGAGCCATAAGGATCCAGTCTCAATTCTCACATTCACTAAGGTTCCAAAGGGACTTTCTGGCGGTGTTACATTACTTGGCATTATGGGCTCTCTTCTGGGGTCTGCTCTCATTGCTCTCCTGTTTATCGGAACATATTATCTATCTTTTTCTGCTTTTGCATTAATAGCTGCTTCCGGTGTGCTTGGTGCGCTTTTTGACTCACTCTTAGGTGCTTCTCTTCAGGTTCATTACCGAGATAGGAATGGCCGGCTGACAGAGCATAGATTTGATAAAGATGGAAATGAGAATGAGAGAGCCAGAGGCATCCCACTCATCAACAATGACATGGTCAATATGCTTTCCGGTTTTTTTGCGGCAGCAATCGGTACAGTATTTGCATATCTTATTAGTTAGCACTTGCCGTTTCATCATACTTTAGATATTTTTACTAATGCAGTGCAAACTGAAAACAGATTATCTTTTAGGAGAATATAAAATGGCAAAACAGCTTCAGTTTAACGAGGAAGCTAGAAAGTCCCTCGTAAATGGTGTAGAGAAAATTTCTAAGGCAGTTATGACAACTCTTGGACCAAAGGGCCGTCTCGTTCTTCTTGATAAGAAGTATGGTGCTCCAACAGTAACCAAGGACGGTGTTTCTGTAGCACGTGAGATTGAGCTTGAAGATCCATTTGAGAATATGGGCGCTCAGCTTCTTAAGGAAGTCGCAGCTAAGACAAATGATGTAGCCGGAGATGGAACGACAACAGCTACAGTTCTTGCTTGGTCAATCACTAAGGAAGGAATGAAGAGTGTTGCTGCTGGTGTTAACCCAATGGGTATCAGAAGAGGTATTGATAAGGCTGTTCAGGATACCGTTGAGGTAATCAAGAAAGAAGCAAAGATGATTCAGGATAAGGAAGAGATTGCACAGGTCGCTTCTATTTCTGCTAATAATGATAGAACAATCGGCGATGAGATTGCTAATGCAATGGATAAGGTCGGTAAAGATGGCGTAATCACAGTTGAAGAGTCAAAGACTATTGAGACGACTGTTGACTTTGTTGAGGGAATGCAGTTTGACAGAGGCTATCTTTCAGCTTATTTCTGCAACAACAGAGATACAATGAATGCTGTTCTTGATAATCCTTACATCCTCATCTATGACAAGAAGATTTCTAACATGAAGGATCTTCTTCCACTTCTTGAGAAGATTGCACAGTCAGGCAAGCCTCTCTTGATGATTGCAGAGGATGTTGATGGCGAGGCTCTAGCTACTCTCGTTCTCAATGCTGTCAGAGGTACACTCAACGTTGTCGCTGTTAAGGCTCCTGGCTTTGGTGACAGAAGAAAGGCTATGCTTGAGGATATTGCAGTTCTCACAGGCGGCCAGGTAATTACAGAAGAGCTTGGAATGAAGCTTGAGAATGCAGATATCCCAATGCTCGGAAGAGCTAAGAGAGTTACTGTTGATAAGGAAAATACAACAATCATCAACGGTGCTGGCTCTAACGATGCTATTAAGGACAGAATTGCCCAGATTAAGATTCAGATTGCAGACTGCACATCTGATTACGACAGGGAGAAGCTACAGGAGAGACTTGCTAAGCTTGCTGGCGGTGTTGCTGTTGTCAATGTCGGAGCAGCTACAGAAGTAGAGCTCAAGGAGAAGAAGCACAGAGTTGAAGATGCTCTCTCTGCTACACGTGCAGCTATTGAAGAGGGTGTAATCCCTGGCGGTGGTGTTGCTCTTGTCCAGGCAATCAAAGAGCTTGATAAGAAGGATCTTTCTTCTCTTACAGAAGAAGAGAAGGTTGGATACAGAATTGTTAAGCGTGCACTTGAAGAGCCAATTAGACAGATTGCAGAGAATGCAGGTGTCGATGGATCAATCATTGCTGACAGATGCAAGAACGAGAAGAATGGCGTAGGATTTGATGCAAATGCAATGGCTTGGGTCAACATGGTTGAAGGTGGAATCATTGACCCTGTTAAGGTTACACGTTCAGCTCTTCAGAATGCAGCTTCAATTGCAGCTCTCATTCTTACAACAGAGTGTGCAGTAACAGATATCCCGGCTCCAGAGGCACCAGCTCCAGCAGCTAACCCAGCTGGAATGGGCATGATGTAATAACAGCTTAAAATAAGTTTTATGAAATCCTCACTTCTTTACAGAGTGGGGATTTCTTATCTTAAAACTGCTATATTCTTGACCTATAATGCGATAGATGGTAGTTTTTTTAGTATCGACAAAAAACGAGGTATGAAATGAACGCATTACTTGCTTTAATGGCAGCAGATTCATCTGCTTCTACTTCTGGTTCTATGGTTACAACTCTTGTGACATTCGTATTGATTATTCTTATCTTCTATTTCCTGATGATCAGACCACAGAGAAAGAGAGACAAAGAAGCAAAGGCAATGCTTGATTCTCTCAAGAAGGGCGATAAGGTTGTCACAATCGGAGGCATCCATGGCACTGTAGTCACAGTAAAGGATACAACTGTTGTTATTAAGGTTGATGACAGTGCAAGAATTGAATTCTCTAAGAATGCAATCTCTACAGTTACAAATAAGGATGCAGCTAAGAGCGCACCTAAGAAGGAAAAGGCAGAAGAGGCTCCAAAGGCAGAGGAAGCAAAGGCTGAAGAAGAGCCAAAGACCGAAGAGACAAAATAAGTTAGGCACAGTGCTGTGCTTTTAAGCTTTGAAAAGGGCAGGAGAAATCTTGCCCATTTTTTCCTGATAGGAGGTTTGCTTTGAAAAAAACAGGACGCATTTCACTGGTCTTGCTTGTTATAGTAGTGGGAGCAATGCTGCTTTATCCTACGATTAAGTGGTACTGCTTTGTTGATTCTGGACTTAAGGAGCTTGCTGCAGGCACTAATCTGCAGATCAGAGAGTATTCAAGAGGACAGGCATCTAGGGATGTCAGAGAGCTGAAAGCGCTCTTCGCATCATCTCCTGATTCTGAATTGCCTGAGAAATATAAGGCATTGATTCCGTCTGCCAAGGCCTCTCTGAAGAAGAATGGCAAATCCAATCCTAAATCATGGACAGTAAGATCTCTTCTTACATCATTCGATAGCGAGAGTGCCTGCTTTGAAGCAGCAGAATCTGTCTATAGAGACCAGCTGATGAGCGTTAAGAACCTTTCATCAAGGGTTCTTCAGCTTGGACTTGATCTCAGAGGAGGAATGTCAGTGCTTCTTGAAGCTGATGTTGTTGGATATGCTGAGAAGAATGGAACAGCTCCATCTTCTGCAGAGCTTACAAGGCTTCTATCTGAGGATATAGAGATTCTTACATCCAGAATTGATCAGTTTGGGGTATCCGAGCCTGATATAAGGCTCCAGGGCAGTGATCAGATCCTCATCGAGATTCCAGGGGAGGCAGATCCTGAGAGAGTCAATTCTTTCCTGAGAGGAAGCGGTTCTCTTACATTTCAGCTTGTTGATAGCGCTCTTACTAATGAAGCCAATGCTGCATATAAAAGAAATCCTAGCTCTATATTCAACGATGATGGTGCAATGATCCAGCCTGATTATATTCCAGAAGGCAAGACTCTTGCAGGATATTATACAGAAGATGAATATGGCATTGAGACTCTTGATAGCCTTGTTGTGATAAATGATGAGATAGGCCTTGATGGCATCCATCTTGATAGTGCTGAAGTAAGCAGGGATAGCCAGAGCAGGCGGCCTGTGATCAATTTCCATCTCGATAGCGAAGGCGGAAAGATGTTCTATCAGCTGACAAGCAAGAATATCGGATCTCAACTGGCGGTTGTCATGGATGGTAAGGTCAAGAGCGTTGCTACAATCAATAGCGCAATTCAGGATAGCGTCCAGCTTACAGGCGGATTTACAGAAGCTGAAGCAAATTCCCTTGCTATTGTGCTTAAAACAGCATCTCTTCCGATTGATCTTAAAGTGCTATCACAGCAGGCTGTAGGAGCAACACTTGGAGATGATGCCGTCTCAGTTGCTCTTAAGGCTATAATCATCGGTATAGTTCTGGTTATCATATTCATGGTTATTTACTATGGACCAGCTGGCTTCATTGCGGATTTTGCGCTTCTCATGAATTTCTATATGATGATTGCGGTCCTTTCTGCAATGAATTTCACTCTTACTCTTGCATCTATTGCAGGTCTTGTGCTGACGCTGGGAATGGCAATTGATGCCAATGTAATCATCTATGAGAGAATGAAAGAGGAGATGAGAGAAGGCCTTTCTGCGTATGATGCGGTCAAGCTCGGTTTTGGAAAGGCATTCTGGACAATTATGGATTCGAACGTGACTACTATAATTGCAGCTGTTGTACTCTCGATTTTCGGTTCAAGCTCTGTTAAGGGCTTTGCTAATACGCTTGCAATAGGTGTTGCATGCTCTCTCTTCACCGCGCTCTTTGTATCACATCTGATTTTCGATCTGTTTGTCGGAGAGGATAAAGGCAGCGTTAAGCTTTCCTGGAGGAAAAATGAAAGATAAAAAGCCATTTGAGGTTCTAAAATATAAATATGTTGCTTTCGGTGTTTCTTTGGCCTTCATCTTGGTGGGCATTGTATTCTTCTTTGTCTTTGGTGGCTTCAATACCGGAATTGATTTCGGCTCTGGATATTCAGAGCGTGTGCAGATAGCCCCTCTTGGAATGAAAGTCCGCTATAATGGCTCAGACAGCGCAACTCTTGCTGTTGCTTCCAACACACTCACACTGCAGCTGAGGAATTCATCGGGAGTCAGAAGCTATAGCTATGATTCTGGTTCTTATAAGACAGTTGGAGATCTTGCATCCGCAATGGAAAGAGATGGGCTTGAGACTGAAGTCTTTGATTCATCCCTTCTCACGGAGGAACTGGTATCAGGATTCGGTTTTCCAGCTTCACTCTCATCCTCTTGGACAAATCTTAATTTTGCAACGCCTACAAGAGATGTTTATATCGAGGATATAAGAAGTGCGCTTTCATCTTTAGGAAATGCTAATATCCAGACTCTAGGAGATGCTGATGCTGGATATTTCCAGGTCAGAGTCAATGTTGAGGATGGAGAGAGCCAGGATAGCGTAGAGGCTAGAGTCAACAATGCGCTTTATAGTGCATTCGGAGAGGATAATGTTGTTGTCATGCAGTCAGATTTCGTTGGTCCGAAGTTCTCTGCTTCTCTCCTGAAATCATCTATATATGCAATTCTTATTGCAATCGTATTGATCCTTGTTTATATCTCTCTGCGCTTCCGCCTCTCTTATGCTATATCCTCAATTGCTGCTCTGTTCCATGATGTGCTGATGATGCTCGCTCTGATTGTCATCTTTCGTCTAGAGGTATCTTCAACTACTATTGCTGCGATTCTTACGATTATCGGCTATTCACTTAATAACACAATCGTAATATACGATAGAGTGAGAGAGAATATCAGAGACTATAAGAAGGAGAGTGTAGAGAGCCTTATCAACCTCTCAACAAGACAGTCATTCTCGAGAACGATAATAACAAGTCTTACGACTCTCTTTGCCATTGTTCCGCTTGCTATATTTGCATCTGGCGATATAAAGCTGTTTGCTATAAACCTGACATGGGGTATCCTTGTCGGTGCTTACTCTTCTAATTTCATTGCACCGGGACTGCTTTCCATCCTGAATAGAGTCAGTCCTATAAATGTAGAGAAAAAGAAGAAGGCTGAGGATTATTCGCTTGTCTGAGGTCATTGTCGCAGATAATCTGGGCTTCTGCTCTGGAGTTGAGAGAGCTATTGCTACTTTGAAAGAGGGAGCAGAGCTCTCTGCATCTTTGGGCCTTCCATGTTATGTATATGGTGATATCGTGCACAACAAGGAAGTTATGGCATCTTTAGCTCACTATGGGATAAAGAGCATATTGTCTCCTGAGGATACAGATAGACCTGGTGTGATTGTTATCAGAGCTCATGGAATCTCAGATGAAATGAGGCTTTGCTTCTCTTCATCTGGATTCAGAATCATTGATGCAACATGCCCTGTTGTTCTCAAGAACCAGGCGCTTGTAAGAGATTCAGATAAGGACATGATCATCATTGGCTATAAAGAGCATGCTGAAGTCATTTCTCTTGCTGGAGCTGCAAAAAGAGAGGCTATTGTCATTGCTACAGCAGAGGAGCTCTCTTCCATTGATAGGAATACTCAGTATAATGCAGTCTTCCAGACAACATTCTCAGACTCTGAATATGAGAGGATTGTATCTAGGATTAAGGAACAAGGGTTTAAGATAAGATTTTTGAATTCAGTATGCGCTGCTTCCAGAATGAGGCGTCTCTCTGTTATAAAGCTTAGGCAGAAGGTAGATGCTTTTGTTGTGGTTGGTGATAGCATGAGTGCAAATACAAAGGAGCTTGCTATGATTGCAGGAGCTGAAGGTTGTCGCGTATTTGCTGTTGAAAAGGCAGAGAATTTACCTCCTGAAGTTTTTTTATATAGTAGAATAGGAGTAACAGCAGGCGCATCAACACCTTCTGTGATATATAATAAGGTGATAGACATCTTAAGGAGCCATAATGGATAATATCGTAAGGGGAATACCTATTCCTACAGTTAAGCGCTTTCCATCATATCTTAGGATTCTGAAGCAGAATCAGAGAGCAGGCATGAAGAATATAAGTGCAACAGTCCTGGCTGATGAGCTTGGGCTTAAGCCTATACAGGTCAGGAAGGATATCTCCTGTACTGGGATAGAGGGAAAGCCTAAGGTTGGTTTTGATATTGAGGACCTCATTGCATCAATCACGCATGTTCTAGGATGGGATAATACAGCAGATGCGCTTATAGTTGGAGCTGGAAACCTCGGTAAGGCAATTGCCCAGTATGAAGGATTTGAAGCCTATGGACTCAGGATTGTCGCTGCATTTGATAAGGATCCATCAAAGATTGGAACCAAAGTCGGAAGCCTTACTATTCAGCCAATCGACCAGATTAATCAGTACATTAAAGCAAATAGGATTTCTATTGGAGTAATAACTGTGCCAGCCGCATCTGCACAGGCAGTAGCAGACCTTCTGGTTAAATGCGGAATCCGTGGAATCTGGAATTTTGCACCTAAGGATCTGAAGCTGCCAGATGATGTGGTTATGCAGAGAACAGATCTTGCGACTTCATTTGCTGTTCTATCCGTAAAGCTTAGAAAGCAATTTGGGGCATCTGTTGATTTAGATAGCGATTCTGAGATTTAGAATTGAAAATCGAATAATAATATTCTTCTTTTCACATAAAACGCACTTGTAGAAAATATAAAGTGCGTTTTTTATTATCTAAAATCATATTATCTTCTGATAATGCAGAGTTTTATTGACTTATGAAAATAGTTGGGCTAGTCTGTTTCCTAACAGAAGGAATGAATATGGCATCGGATAGAAAGGTGACAGTTGAGCTCTGCATGGGGTCAAGCTGCTTTGCACGAGGCAATAGCCTTGCTTTGGCGGATCTGGAGAATTATATAGAAGAGAACAATCTTGGAGATAGGGTTGAGCTTGTTGGACATCTATGTCTAGGAAAGTGCAACAATGGCCCTCACGTTATGATCAATGGTGTTGAGTATAGCGCTGTTTCCTCTGATTGTGTAATAGATCTGCTTGAGAAGGAACTTGAGAAATAATGCTTTATCCTATCTATACCGAGACAACCAGCTGCAGAGATTGTTATAAATGCGTAAGATCCTGTCCTGTAAAAGCTATCCAGATAAAGGATGGCAATGCCATGATTCTGAAAGAACGCTGCATATTCTGTGGTAAGTGCGTTCATATATGTCCGAACAATGCTAAAAAAGTCCGAGATGATGTCGATAGAGTAAAACTTGCAATTGAATCATCCGGGCGTAAGGTTGTCTGTTCTTTAGCTCCATCCTTTGCATCTGAATATAAAGGTTATGAAGCAGAGTATCTTACCGCACTTAAGACACTAGGCTTCTCTCTGATAAGCGAGACAGCAATCGGAGCTGCGATTGTCTCTGAAGCCACAGATATATATGCTTCTAAGCATGATGGGATAGTTCCATGGATCAGTACTGCATGTCCTTCTGTTGTTGAGCTTGTCAAGAAATACTATCCTGAGAAGGTGAAGCGGTTATCTCCTATTCCGTCTCCGCTTCAGGTCCATAGTGCGTATCTGAGACATCTATATGGTGAAGATATAATCGTAGTTTTCATCGGACCATGCATTGCTAAGAAGATTGAGGCTGAGACTACCCCAGGCTATCCTGATTTTGCGCTTTCTTTTAAGGAAGTGGATATGTGGATGGAGAGGGACGGCTTGGTCCTTTCTGATATAAAAGCAGATCCTGAAGTCAGATTCATGCCTTCAAAGGCAGGTGTTTCGACGATATATCCAATAGAGGCTGGACAGATTAAGAGTTCAGAGGTCTGGCGAGGCATTGATGCTGACTCCCATGCTGTTGCTATTTCGGGTATGGACCAGATTATTGGAACACTCTCATCGCCATCATCCTGTGATGATATCTTTATTGAGATGCTCGGCTGTGATGGTGGATGCATAAATGGTCCAGGCACAGATAGGAATGGTTCTGTGGCATTAAGGAAAAGGGATGTAGCGGACTATACTCTGAATCGTGTGAACGAAGAAGAGACATTCAGAGGGGATAAGGACTTCTCTGAAGAAGTTCTGAGACGTGGCTATGGGATTATCCAGAGCGGTGGACCTGCTCGTGAAGATGGATTTAAGAAGGACTTCAGTGAAGAGACGATAAAGCGGACACTGATTGAGCTTGGAAAGCTTACTAAGGCAGATGAGCTCAACTGCGGAGGCTGTGGCTATTCGACCTGCCGTGAGATGGCAATAGCATATCTTGGTGGGATGGCTGAGGCTGAGATGTGCGTGACAAAGATGAGGAAGGAAGCAGAAAGCAAGGTTGATGTGCTTTTAAGAACTATTCCGAATGGAATTGTCATTGTTGATTCTGATATGAAGATAGCAGACTGCAATACAAGATTCTTAGATCTCTTCGGTGATATGGAAGAGGGGTTTGTAGATCAGAATGTACTCAATATGGTGAGAGGACTTCCTGTAGAGAGATTCATTCCTTTTGCAGATAAGTTCAAGGATCAGTTCTATCTATCTCATCCTGGTCAGTATAGGATGCACTATAGGGATAAGTTCCTTCGCGTTACATTCTTCCTTGTTGAGAAGAAGCGGCTGCTTGGTGCGATGTTTGAGGATATAACATCTCCTACAGTGCGTCGTGAGACTGTAGTGAAGAAAGCTGAGGATGTAATCCAGAAATCACTTGAGACTGTACAGCAGATAGCCTCACTCCTTGGTGAGAATGCGGCAGAGACTGAGATCATGCTTAATTCTCTTATTGAAGCCTTCAGTGTTCATGGCAGCGTGGAAGAAGGTGAGGGGTTCACTCAGGATAATGATGGGGATCTTTCATGAATAATATATTCATAGATGTTGATTATGCGCAGATCTATAAGCATGGCCAGAAGATAGGCGGCGATGTCTTTCTGCTCTCCAGAAATCCTGAGAACAATCAGATTGTAGCAACGCTTTCAGATGGACTTGGAAGCGGAGTGAAGGCCAATGTGCTTGCATCCCTTACCGCGCATATGGCACATAAGCTCTCGTTTTCACCGATTGATCTCAATCATTCTGCGAAGATCATAATGGATACTCTTCCTGTCTGTAAGGAACGCAAGATAAGCTACTCGACATTCACTATTGCAGACATAAGATATAAAGAGAACAATGAGGATATCGAAGTAAATCTTGTTGAATATGATAATCCTCCATCTCTGCGCTTCAAAGGCTCAGAGCCTGTCTATTGGACACGTGAGAAGACAGAGCTTCAGAGAGAAGGTGCATTCAAGAAGGAGATAGTCTCTTCATCCTCATTCAAGCTTTCTGCATCTGAGCGCCTTATCATGTTCAGTGATGGTGTAACCCAGTCTGGACTTGGAAGAAGCCTTCCTCTTGGATGGAGGCTTGATGGTGTCAGGGAATTCATAAAGAAAGAAATTGAAGCAAATCCTGATATATCATCAAGAGAGCTTTCTCGTGCGATTGTGCAGAAGGCAAATAGCCTTGATGGCCTATGCTCTAAAGATGATATCACATGCGTTGTTGTTTATATAAGAAAACCGAGAAGGACTCTGATAGTAACAGGACCACCTTTTACCAAGGAAGCCGATGAGATTCTCGGAGAGAAGATAAAGGCATTTGACGGAAGGAAGATTGTCTCTGGTGGAACAACAGCGCAGATTGTTGCAAGAATGCTGGGCAAGAAGCTTACTGTTGATATGAAGTGCTGGTCTAAGGATGTTCCACCTGCAAGTAAAATGGAAGGCATAGACCTTGTAACGGAAGGTATGCTCACGCTTTCAAGAGTTGCGACAATACTTGAGAAGAGGCTGAATCCTGCTGAGCTTCCTGATGATCCGGCAAAGCGATTTGTAGAGATACTGCTAGATAGCGACCAGGTGCATTTCCTGGTTGGAACAAAGATAAATGAAGCCCATCAGGATCCGAATATTCCAGTGGAGATAGGAATCCGCAGAACTATAATCGGACGACTGAGGAAGGCACTTGAGGAAATATATTTAAAAGAAACTTCACAAGAGTATCTGTAGGAGGATAACATGAAGAATACAAAGGTTAAGGTAAAGATCTGTTTAGGTACTGCGTGTTTTGTACAGGGTGGTGCAGACCTTCTTCTTTACAATGATTTTGTTGATCCAGCAATTCTGGCTGAATGTGAGATTGAAGGCTGCCCATGCCTTGGAGAATGCAAGGTAGGCAATGGCAATGCACCTTTCGTCTCAATTAATGATAAGATCTACAGCGGAGTGAATCCTGAGACAT
The DNA here is from genome assembly GCA_934271365.1 of uncultured Spirochaetales bacterium. GTDB lineage: Bacteria > Spirochaetota > Spirochaetia > Sphaerochaetales > Sphaerochaetaceae > Ornithospirochaeta. Next base: position 12,456 of record CAKQRI010000028.1, on the reverse strand, counting down.
TCTGCCATCTTCTGGCGGAGGCTGTAAAGAATGCTTGAGATCAATAACCAGTATACGCTGATGAAGCGCAAGATTGATACAGAAGTCCTTAAGCATTTCTTTGCTGATGATCTTGTAGAGACAGCAGATAGGCTTCCGATTGACATAATCCCTAAAGACAGGACACCTAATAGATGCTGTATTTATAAAGAGCGTGCACTCGTACGCTACCGCATCATGGCACTTGCTGGCGTCAACATCGAGAAGGATGATGATGAATACAGATCTCTTGGTTCTTATATCGAGGATGTGATTGCAGAGGATAAGCCGCCACTGCCGATTCTTACAACAATTGCAACAGGCTGCTCAGGCTGTCCTAAGTCTGTTTATAGAATCTCTGATGGCTGCAGAGGCTGCTTTGCGCGTCCTTGCATGTCTAACTGTCCTAAGAATGCAATTGTATTCCTCAATGGCAGAGCTCATATACAGGAAGATGTCTGCATAAAGTGTGGAAAGTGTATGGAAGTTTGCCCATTCCATGCTGTTGTTCATATTCCGGTTCCTTGTGAGGAAGCATGTCCTGTTGATGCAATCAAGAAGAATGAGAATGGTGTTGCTGAAGTTGATCATGCAAAATGCATAGGCTGCGGAAAGTGCGTGAGATCTTGTCCTTTCGGTGCTATCGTTGAACGCTCAGGTCTCTTCCCTGTAGCAAAGATGATAAAGAGGGGAGATAAGATAGTTGCGATGATTGCTCCTGCAATTGAAGGACAGTTCTCTGGATCCCTAGGTCAGATCAAGGCTGCAATAAAGGCTGCAGGATTCTCTGAAGTCGTAGAGGTTGCTGAAGGTGCTGAAATCACTAGCGTTAATGAAGCAAAGGAGCTAGAGGAGAAGATTTCTGAAGGTGCTGGCTTCATGACAACATCATGCTGCCCATCTTGGATGGAGCTTATCGAGACTCATATCCCATATCTGAAGACTAAGTACTCTGATAGCTTATCTCCTATGGGGTATACAGCAGAGATCTGCAGAAAGAGATATCCTGGCTATAAAGTGGTATTCATCGGTCCATGCCTTGCAAAGCGTGTTGAGGCGGCGAAGAAGTACAGGGATACAATTGACGGCGTGATTACGTTCGCAGAGCTTGCATCTCTATTTGTTGCTAAGGGCATAGATACTCAGAGCATAGAGTCTGCAGATCTTGGAGATACTTCAGCTTTTGAGGACTGCAGGAATTTTGCAGTCTCTGGAGGTGTCGCCGGCTGTGTTATGAAGCGTTATCAGGATAAGGGTGAAAGTGTGAGGATTCTTCCGATCAATGGCCTTGATAAGAAAACTGTTCGCCTGATGAAGACCTGGGAGAGACGTGCTCCTGAGGCTGACCTCGTAGAGGTAATGTGCTGCGAGAATGGCTGTATAGCAGGACCTGGCACTATTGTAAAGCCTCAGCTTGCAATGAAGCTCAGAGGTATAAAGAAATAATAATGTTTGCTGGTTTTACGAAAACAGGAAACGTGGATGAGGATGAGCGTCTGTTTCTGGACGCTCTTTCTCTTATGATGATAGAAGAGGATGGCTCTTTTTATAAGAGAATTGCTAATCTCTCGAATATAGCTTCATCAATAAATGATTTCATGGGCTGCCTTAATTGGGCAGGCTTCTATCTTTATGATGGAGATAAGCTTGTTCTTGGTCCTTTTCAGGGCGAGCCAGCATGTTCTGAGATAATGATTGGCCGTGGAGTCTGTGGTACTGCAGCAGCTGCGATGGAAACGCAGATAGTAGATGATGTGCTGAAGTTTCCTGGGCATATTGCCTGCTCATCGTCATCTAAAAGCGAATTGGTTGTTCCAATCATAAAAGGACAGAGCCTTTATGGAGTCATTGATCTTGATAGTCCTGCAGTAGCTCGTTTCTCATCTCATGATGCACTCTTTATAGAGAAGATTGCATCACTTGTTTCATCTCTAACTTAAGTTATTGTTGAAAAATAAGAATTAATTTGCTATAAATATAACAACATACATTAATTCGACGGGTGTCTTAAATAAGACTTTAGTCGAAAATTGCCCTCTTTAAGAGGGTCCTTTTTTTAATCTAGTAATATTGCAGATTCCGGTATTGTATTTTCAATTTCTCTACCGCCATAGAAAGTTTCAATCATAGAGTATTGCATGTCTGTAATATAGAAAACTGAAACTTTACCATTTATAGGGACAATGCTTTTTACTTTATTTGCAATTGATAGAGCTTGCTGCTTCGATGGAAAATAACGGGAATAAAATGATAGTTGGAACATTACAAAACCATTATCAAGAAGTTCTTTTCTAAAGGAATTGGCTCTTTTTCTGTCTTCTTTTGAGAGTGTTGGAAGATCAAAACCTACAAATAACCACACTGCTTCATATTTCCCTATAGCCATTAGATTATTCGTTTAGGAAAGAGCAGGCTTTCTTTTCTTTTTTCGATGCAATCAAGAAAACTCATAACATAATTATATATCCCATTATTCAAATCAGTTGTGATATCTCCAATCTTACATTGCAAGTTTATTGTATTTATTAAGACTTTTTTGATTGTCGGTGTCAGCTCTGTAACTTTACCTGGAATTTCTTTTAAGATAGAGATAACTGTAGAATCTACAAATACCCTAAGAGGCTCCATTAAGTCATCCACAAGACAGAATGGATTTATTCTGCCAGAATGGAATATACCTATCTTGGAATCTAATCCAGCAGAAGCTAAAGCTCTAGCAACAGAGCTTCTTATTATTGTATATCCATAATTTAGAAGTGCATTTTCAATAAAGCTTTCATCTCTTCTAGAAAAATCAGGACCAAATAATGCTGTGAAATATATACGAGCTGCTTGGGCTTCTGTGTTTGATGTATCTCCAGATAACACTTTTTGTTCTAGCTGATGAAGGTCTTTATATTCATTCAAATTAAGTTCCCTTAAAAGTAGTTCTGACGATTGGATTTTTGCTTTTATTATCTGTTTCCATATCTGTTTTTTCATTGGCAGTGTAATGTCAATCTGAGCTTTTAACCTCTGTAGACTATCTGTGTGCTGGCAATAAGGAACAGTAATACCTAGTGGCAGATGTTTTTCATCGCAGAAAACTAATGGGATATGGAGTTTTATGCAGTTCTCTATGAAAGACTCTGAAAGTAATGTGCCATAGCCATGGAATAGTATTGAATGAATATCTGAAAAAGGTATATGAGAGCTTTCACCTTCCTGATTTGTTATTACTATATTTTTGTTTTCAACCGCTAGGGTATATCCATTCCCTGATATATCAATTATTCTCCACATTTCTTGCTCCTTAGTTCAGGAGAACGGTAATAAATGATACCTGCTTCTGAGATGCATACTTTACGTACATGTAATTCATCAAAACCAGAAAGGGTTTTAGAGCTAGAATTGTCTATTTGACTTGATAAAATAGAATCATAAAAAACCTGTATTGATCCTGTTGTAGTATATTTAAATCTTGAGATTACAATGAAAGTTCTCATGAGTGGCGCATTAGGTGCATGCAAGACTTCCTCATTAGATTGAAAAATAAACTGATCAACTTCAAGAATATCTTTTCTATATAGTCTCTCGATTTTTGTAAAACCATTTTTTACATATTGAGGAACAAAATTCTTATTCATGATATCAATCATTTTCAGAATTTCACCACATAGTTTTCCTTCTTTGTTATGAAATAAATCTATGCAGTAACTATCGCCTAAATCTCTTGCTGCGCCTTTGTGTTGTTTATCTGGCTTTTGGGTAAGGAAAAGAGCGCTTTCGTTTTTTGTTGAAATTTGATAATACACACCACCTGCTAAAGATAGTACCTTTGTTGCTATTGCTCTTTCATCAATTTTACGAACCTTCTTTCCTTCCTTTTGGGCTTGATTCTGTTCTTCTTCTAATATTTCGTTTGCCTTTGATTGAAGAGATAATATTTCTTCATATTTTTTCTTATTGTGGTTTTGCAATGATATTACTTTCTGCTTATCTGCATCCGGTAAGTCATTAGGTATATTGAAAGGCTTATTTAAAGCATATTGAATCGATCCTGATTTTTCACCAAAAATGCTTTTTGCATTCATTCCGGCTATGCTCTTTTTTGTACAGATTGCAACTGTGTCATTATTCTCAAAAAGTATTGAATAATGAGTGTCCTTAATCAGTTCTCCATTCTTCTTTATATTAGCTTCTCTAGATACAAATGTATGATTTTCTATGAATTCTTCTATTGTCTTTGTAAACGCTTTTCTCTGGTCTTCTGTAGAAAGGGCTCTTTCTGTTCGATAATACTTAGGTATAGGTAAACGCTTGATGATTTCGCTTTGCGATTTCCCCATGCTAGAAATGGAATTCATTATATGCTTTACATTGGTGGTGTAATATGCAGCAACAATTGCATCGAGTGCATGATGCCTTACATCTGTTCTGTTTTTCTTATTTTCTTCTGAAGAACTTTGAGGATTTATTTTTTCTCCTAATAATTTAGTAATGGAATTGAGATTCCAGGCCTTTCTAAGGACTGCCGTTTCTGAGCCTTTTATAGTCCTTACTGCTTGGTTCATCTTGCTTTCATCATAGAGAGACATTAAGTACTCTCTTGCAACCCGGGCAATATATGCATTATCAGATTTAAAACGAGAAAGGAATGTATGATTTTTGAGATATTCCTGATATTCAGTTTCGGTCATCTCAAATCTCCATCTTTTATTTTTCATTCCTTCTGTAGTAGTAATAAAATCCATTATACTTTCCCAGTTCTGTTTGTCTGAGGAAAATGCTGTATGAGGGATTTGTTTTCTTTTAATACTTTCATTGCAGATTTTATGGGCTAATACAAGGTTGTTTTCAGAAGAATCAGCAGTATCTTCATAAGGGAAAATATGATCTATGTCTGCATTTTTATTAGCGATATCGCTAACGCTTATTTTTTTTCCGCAGTAAGGGCAAGTTCCTCCTCCTTGCTGTTCAAATAGCTTGAAACGTTGAATATAGTTTGGGCCCAAATTATTTTTAAGGCAATATTCTTCGTAAATTCTTCTATTGTCCTTTGACTTTTGTTCTATTTCTTTGCTTATCTGATTTCTTTTTTCTAATCCAACCTTGAGCTTTCGTCCAAGCTCTACTGTTATTTCTTCTGGTTTGTACCCGATTATAGTTATAACTTCATTTACAAGTTTTCTTAATTTATTAAGAGTTTGATGAACTACAGGATTTGCAATTTTTCCATATTTTTCTTCATTCGAGGCTGTTTCAGGTTTATGAAATCCTTTTGAGTTTTTTGTTTCAGAAAAAGAGCTATGCCAGGCTTTCCCCATAAGATTCTGTGTTTTTTCTTGGATTGTTAGACCATAATATGGAAGAAGGTCGTAAACTTTATGCTCTTTTTGGGGCAAGCTTCCTGCTGCCTGAGCCTCTATTTCTGCTTCATTGAAAGATAATCCATCTTCAATTAAAGGCATTAAAATAGCCATAGCAGTATACCCAACTGGAGCATAATCATTGATAATGCATTTTATATTTAAGGTATCAGTTGCATCTTCTTCTATAAAACTGAAGTCTTTTATAAGCTTATTTTTTAATTCGTCATCATCAATGGTATTAATATAAAGCGAAATGAATTTTATCTGTTCTTCTGTTGATAGCTTTTGGAAATAAGGTTTACCTTCTAACTCCTTAAAGCGGAATCCTTGGATTTTCATTTCTTTTTTTGTTGAGCCTTGAAGGATTACTTTATTTGCATTGCTGTAATGGGGAAGGACCTTTTTTAAATTTGATTCCGTGATAGCCTTTCCTGATCTAAGCTCCTTGAATAATATTTTTTTGTCTTCTTTAGATAACTTTAGTTTATTTGTGTTGTCTGGTAACTTAGTTTCAAAAGAAATTACGATATTATTTAATGCTTCCCATAATCTTCTTTCTTCATTAATAAAAGAAGCCTTTGGTATTCTTTTTTCATCAGTAAAATATGGGCAATTTTTGGGCTCAGGAATAATTTTGGGATTCTCATAAAATATAATATTCTGAAGCTTCTCTACATAAGAATCTGTTAATATCTCTGGGTAAAAGTCCTGTTGGCAGTTTATTAGCTTTGTGAACTCATTTTTGATAATATCCCTAGTAGGAAGTGGCATTTCCTCTGTTCTGCCGCTTTTGTTTCGGTATCCTCTAATCTCGCTATTGTTAAATATTTGTAGAACTTCAACAAAAGTATCTACATTATATTTTTTGACAATGAAAGATGTATTTTTTAGCTTTTTTTCTTCATCTTCCTCATCTTTTGTTTTCGTAACACCGCTGAAGGATCTTATTGAGGATGCCCCTCTGTGATTTGCAATATGATATAAAGCAACTCCTAATTCTTCTAATGTTAGCTTTTCTTTTAAGCCTTTTAGCCTTATCTCGTATGGATTCATTTTTAAAGCATTATTAGAAAAACGCAATGCTCTGGGATTTCTGCTCTCAGAATTCTCCGAGAAGGGAAGCATCATGTTTTTTCTGCGAGTAATATCCAAAGCCTTCTCATTCTATTGCGTTTATGCCTAATAGAATTTCTTTGGCTTCTATATTCTCTGCGTTCCGAAGCACCTTCCGAAGATGGAAAGATTAACGAATTTGCATATATCAGATCAGTTGGGAGTAAGTTACCATCTTTATCCATCTCTAATGCGGTTGCTGCTATACCGATTGATCCAACTCCCAGATCAAGTCCTAATGCATATGGTCTATTTCCTAAGCTTTCTTTGATTTTTGTTGTCGAATAAATATATGTATTTTTTCTAGTCTTATTCATTTCTTTTCATCCCTCTTATATGAATTATGTTACATGCAAATGAAGCTTTATTGTTTTCTTATAACAATATAGTAGCCCAGTTTTCAGCAAAAAATAAAAAAACAGCTCTATTTTCAAGCTGTTTTTCAGGTTTTTGATATTTAGGAGAACCTTAACTCCTTATAATATAGGATTATATATTGCCTATATTATAACATACATTAATTCGACAGGAGTCCTGAACTTACTCAGATAAGTATAATGGCACTCCTGCATTATAACATACATTAATTCGACAGGAGTCCTGAACGTTTCAGGCTTAATCCAGGATACTGAAGTTATTATAACATACATTAATTCGACAGGTGTTGTATAAGAAAGATTTGTCAGTTGTAAAAGTAAATGCAGTATTATCCTACTTTAAAAATTGCATTTACTAATTCAACTAACATATAAGAAAGATTATAAAGCTTGTTACATCTCTCTCTTGAATTCTGCTATCAAAAAGATTATTCTTTCCATAACAGCATTGACGAAGACGAGTAATCTCTGATTCTGCCTCTGAGAGGATGTCCATTTTAAATGGGTGAGAGACATCTGGAGATAGGAGATGAAAACCACTTCCGAGCTGCATGCCTCAAAGGAAACGAGTATGGCATGCCGAGACCTCTCGTTAAAGGGTAATTGAGCGTCCCTCTTTTTTAGTGGGGAAGCAAGGTGGAACCGCGGAGCCTTTATAGCTTCGTCCTTGCATATACTGTAAGGATGAATCTATAAAGGTTTTTTTATTTATAAGGAGAATAAAATGGCTAAGGAAATTAATCTTGATATGCTTAGACATTCAATGGCTCATGTAATGGCAGAAGCTGTACTAGAGCTGTTCCCAGATGCTCAGATTGCTATCGGACCATCAATAGAGAATGGATTCTATTATGATTTCGATCTTCCAAGAGCTCTCACAGAAGAGGATCTTGAAGCAATCACTGAGCATATGAAGGCTATAATCAAGCAGGGTAAGCCTTTTGTAAGAAAAGAAGTGACAAGGGCAGAGGCTGCAGAGATGTTCAAGAACCAGAAATATAAGCTTGAGCTTCTTGATGCAATTCCAGAGGGTGAGACTGTCACAATCTATAATCAGGGTGCATTCACGGATCTCTGCAGAGGACCACATGTTGAATCAACAAAGGATCTCTGTGCAGATGGCTTCAAGCTTCTGAATATTGCAGGTGCTTATTGGAGAGGCAAGGAAACCAACCCAATGCTGACAAGAATCTATGGAACAGCATGGTCTACTCCTAAGGATCTCCGCCTGTATCTTGATCATCTTGCAGATATTGAGAAGAGAGACCATAGAAAGCTGGGTAAGGAACTTGATCTTTTTTCTCTTCATGAAGAAGCTGGTCCAGGACTTGTTTACTGGCATCCTAGGGGTGCAAGAGTAAGACAGATAATCGAGGATTTCTGGAGAAAAGAGCATTACGAGAATGGCTATGAGATGGTTTACACACCTCATGTTGGAAAGAGCTGGCTCTGGGAGACATCAGGACACCTCGGGTTCTATAAGGATTCAATGTATCCTCCAATGGTAATGGATAAGGCTGATTACTATGTAAAGCCAATGAACTGTCCATTCCACATCATGATTTATCAGAATGGAAAGAAGAGTTACAGGGACCTACCATGCCGCTGGGCTGAGCTTGGTACTGTTTATAGATATGAGAAGGCAGGTGCTCTCCATGGTCTGATGAGAGTAAGAGGGTTCACGCAGGATGATGCTCATCTATTCGTAACACCAGAACAGATGGATAGTGAGATCATGGAGGTCCTCCGCTTCTCTCTCCATATGCTTCATTCTTTCGGTTTCCAGGAAATCCATGCATACATCTCAACAAAGCCAGAGAAGTCTGTAGGAGAGAAGGAGAAGTGGGATGCTGCTACAGAAGCTCTTAAGAAGGCTGTAGAGAAGGAAGGTCTTTCTTATGATATCGATGAAGGTGGCGGAGCATTCTATGGTCCTAAGATTGACCTTAAAATCAAGGATGCTATCGGACGTGAATGGCAGCTTTCAACAGTTCAGTTCGATTTTAACCTTCCAGAGCGCTTTGGCATGACATTTGTTGATAAAGATGGGGTAGAGAAGAGACCATATATGATTCATAGAGCTCTACTTGGTTCTATTGAGCGTTTCTTCGGTGTGCTTCTTGAGAACTATGCAGGTGCTTTCCCACCATGGCTTGCTCCTGAGCAGATCAAGATCATTCCTGTTGGCGAAGTTGCATTTGAATATGCAAAAGAGCTTGAGGGAAGATTCAAAAAAGATGGATTCAGAGCTTATGCTGACCTATCTGAAGAGCGCATGAATGCAAAGATCAGAAATGCTCAGAAGCTTAAGACTCCTTATATGATCATCATCGGCGAGAAGGAAATGGCTAATGATACTGTTGCTATCAGATACAGAGGTGGCAAGCAGATCAATGGGGTAAAGACAGCTGATTTCATTGCCGAAGTAAAAGAGACTGTTGCTAAGAAGGAACAGATCTGATGAATAAAGATGAGGCTCTTAGCTATCTGAAAGAAGCAGATAGAAAAGTCACTATGATTTCACACATCAGCGCTGCTCTTGAGTGGGATTTAGAGACTGAAATGCCTCAGAAAGGCGAAGAAGAGAGAGGTGAGCAGCTTGCTTACCTCTCTAAGCTGATTCATGAAGAGAAGTCTTCTCCTTTGATAATAGAAGCTGTCGGTAGGCTGAATGGGGAGGAGCTTTCTTTATATGATAAAGCCCTTTATAGAATATGGGAGAAGGAGGCTAGAACATCAGCGCTTCTTCCGTCTGAATTTGTTGAAAGGCTATCCCTTGCTATAAATTCTGCTCACAGTAAGTGGGCAGAGGCCAGAGAGAAGAGTGATTATAGCATATTCTCTCCATATCTTTCTGAACTGATTTCACTTGAAAAAGAGATGGCAGGTCTTATTGGTGACGGTTCTTATTCCACTCTCCTTGACTTGTATGAGGATGGGATGAGCATTTCACGCATCAATCCGGTTTTCTCAGATTTAGAGTCTTCGATTCACTCTATTATGGATTCTATTGATGCATCTGGGGTGGAGGATGGCTTTTTATATGAGAGCTATGATAAAGATGCTCTCCATAAATTCTGTATGGGTCTCATAGACAGAATCGGTTTTGATAGAAACCGTGCCACTGTCGGGCTTACGCTGCATCCTTTTACGACTACTCTAGGGCGTGATGATGTTAGGATTTCTACAAGATATTCTGATGCATCGCTTGCTGATCCTGTTTTTTCAATAATCCATGAGATGGGGCATGCCTTCTATGAGCTGTATTCTGCTATGAATCCTCAGATCAGGGGTACTGGGCTATCTGGTGGGCTTTATATGGGGATCCATGAGTCTCAGTCAAGACTATGGGAGAACCTTATAGGAAGAAGCCATGCTTTCTGGGAATATCTGTATCCAGATCTTGTTAAGGCAGTACCACACCTTAGAGATGTTCCACTCGACTCATTCGTGAGAGCAATAAATAAGCCACAGAGTTCAGGCATCAGGGTGAATGCTGATGAGCTTACATATTCGCTTCATATAATAATGAGATATGAAATAGAGAAGAGCTTGATTGATGGTGATGTCAGAGCTGATGAGATTCCTGCTCTCTGGAATGAGCTTTCTAGGAAGATTGTCCGCTATGAGGTTAGAAATGACTGCGAGGGTGTGCTTCAGGACAGTCACTGGGCTGGAGGCAGCTTCGGATATTTCCCATCTTATGCCATAGGCAATATCTATAGTGTTATGTTTTATAATAAGATGGTAGACGATTTAGGAGGAAAAGAGGCCTTTGATTGCTACCTGAAGAGAGGAGATTATAGCAATATAATCTCTTGGCTAAGCAGGAATATCTGGGATAATGGCTCTGTGTATACGCCAGATGAGCTGGTATATAAGGTTACAGGCTCAAAAATTGACGCAAAGCCTTATAAAGAGTACCTTCTTAATAAATTTACTAGTCTGTATTGATTTGAGGATAAAAATATGAATTTACCAAATAAGCTTACTGTGACAAGACTCGTTATGGTTCCTGTCTTCTTCCTCTCTTTCATGCTTGGCTCTCTTTCTTTCAGCGGTGCCAGGACTATTAGCACGGTTCTGATGGTTGTCTGCTACCTTGTTGCAGAACTATCTGATCTCCTTGATGGGAAGATTGCAAGAAAATACAATCTTGTTACAGATTTAGGCAAAGTCCTTGATCCTTTTGCTGATACTCTTTCTCATCTGACATTCTTTGTCTGCTTCATGAAGAGTGGATTCATGCCCGTTTGGACATTCATAATCATCATGTGGAGAGAGTTCTCTATATTATTCCTGCGCATGCTGATGATGAGGGCAGGAAAGGCAATGCCGGCTAATATATGGGGAAAGAGCAAGACTGTGTTCTATGCAGTTACGACTCTGCTTTCCATTGTCTTTATTGCCATGTCGGCATTCGCTCCTGCAGGAAGCTGGATTGGAACTTACAAGACTGTCCTTTATGTGTTCTTCTCGCTTGCTGCTCTTGCTTCGCTTCTGAGCTTTGTGACTTATGTAAGATCTGTTCTTAAGTCAAAAGCTCTGTCTGGAATGACAAGATAATGGAGAGAGGTTTCCCTTTCAGAGGCTTTTCTCCTGAAGAGAAGGGCAGGATTGAATGCGTTATATCAGATGTAGATGATACAATAACAAGTGGCGGCAGGCTCCTTCCAGAGGCGCTTGCCGCTCTTTATTTGATAAGGAAAAGCGGGAGAAGAATCATTCTGCTCACCGGAGGATCTGCAGGCTGGGCCGATGTATATGCAAGGCAGTGGCCTGTAGATGGTGTTATTGCTGAGTCTGGAGCACTGATGATTTCGAATGAAGGTGGAAGAATCATATATAGAACGAATCCAGTTATAGAAGAGAAGCGCTATATGGAGCAGAGAAATTCATTTTTATCAATGCTTCCAGCCTCAAGTCTCTCTTCCGATCAGTATGCAAGAATATATGACATAGCTGTTGATAAAGCCAAGATAAGCGATAAAGAGAGGGCATTTATCATTGCAGAAGCAGAAAGGACAGGTGCATTCTATTCTGAAAGCTCTATTCATATAAACATCTGGTTTGCTCCATATGATAAGTGGCTGGGACTTCAGTATTTCACAGAAAACAGCTTTGGAATCTCTCATGAAGATTTGAAGCAGCGGTCTATATATCTTGGGGATGGCCTTAACGATCAGATCATTTTCCGAGAGATTCCGCTTTCTATCGGGATGAATAGCGTGGAAAGAATGAGGAATGAATTCAAGTGTCTTCCATTATATATAACAGATGAAAACGGTGGATTGGGTTTTAAAAAAGTTATCGATTCAATTGTTTGACTTTTTATTTTATTATAATGTAAAGAATTAAATAAAAGTAACAAAAAAATGCAAAAAAATTTAAAATAATTGTTGACAGATTAATGGGATTTTTGGTACTTTGTTAGGGCGCGGTTAGATGAAACAATCTAAAAAGCGCGATGGTTTTTATAGATATATCAGCGAAGGGAAGAGAAGATATAGAGGCTTGTAAGAGCTTCTGTCAATTCGATACACGAACGGTAGATAAAGAATAAAGAAGCCGGTTCGGGGAATGGCAGGAAAGAATAA
>CAKQRI010000027.1 GCA_934271365.1 uncultured Spirochaetales bacterium | reverse complement strand
CCTTTTGAATTTGAGGCAAAAGTAAATTAGATTATATTTATTGGGTCCTACCCTTTATCATTTCTATCTACTATTGTGCTAGAACTCCCCTGTTCATCGGAGAAAAGAACATGGACAGGCTGAATCTCAGATGTGTCCCGCCTGACCAGATCAACCTGTCCATTAGACTGCTGAAAAAATAATTTTAAAAGACCAATCCGTCTGGTAACGCGCTGAGCCTTTATCTCCGGGAAGTTAAGTCTATTCAAAATTGGAAAAACTAACTTCCCGGTGCCTTTGCACGCCCAGAATTACCTTTTCTTAGCAAGAATCCTAATGTTTAAAGGCTGAAATGACAAGATTTTTCTTTCTAGTACGGGATTTTACCTAGGTGCGTGACTTCAGCTGCTTCCTCGAGAATTTACCTTAAAATTCAACGATTTGCATGATTTTCTTATATCTGCAGTCACAGTAAGGACCACCAGATGCTAGAGTATACTCACGTTCAAAAATAGAAGTCCCATATGCATCATTCATTGTATAGTCAAGATGACATAGAGCTGGAGTGAGATCATAAAGGCCATAATCTTTCATAATCCTGCAGATTCCGCACTTAGTGAATCTTGCCTCATATCCATCTTCATACTCATAGAAATCCAGATTCCATGAATATGGGTTATTATCTGCAGCTCTCAGCGCCTCTGCTGCTTTCAGTTTTTCAATGTCTTTTTCTGTGAATCTTGATTTGCCGCTTTTCCTGCAGAACCATTTCATAGAGGAAGTCATCATTGACTCTGCATAATATCTAGTAAGAGCTTCCAAAGATGGACGCTCAGGCATTGAGAGGACAAAAGCAGCAAGCATTGAAGCATTCACGGCATTCTTCTGATAGATATCTTTCCGATCAAATTCTGGAAGCCTTTCTATGATTTCCTTATATCGAGTCTTTGCTTTTCCTGCAATCTCAGCAGCACTCTTCCTATCATAGCCAAATACTGATATGAGATGCATTCTGAAAGACCTTCCGAATAGAAGCCACATAGCTTCTGGCATTTTACAACATCTCATATATTCCTCCTAAATCCTCTCTCATCTACATACTCAGGATGCTCTGATAAATAACAAGAGTCCTTATCCCCAGTAATAGAATAATCACAGATATCACTATCTGCACATGTATGTGTTCTTACAAGCCTAGCATGTATAAGCTCCATTCCTTTATAGTCTGGATTGCAGAATGCAGGCATCAATTCTGATAGGCCATGGGATGCTGCAAATTCTGCTACTGGACACGACCTGAAAGAGTACGAGATAGGCTCTGAGTAATCATAAGGAAGCAATTCCATCTTATAGTCATTCCACTTATTGCATTTCTTCTCAGACTGCTTGAATGCTTTATATAGCAGCCTTCTCCAGAACTTCCTATTGCAGTTTACAAACCGAAGTCTTCTGAATGCTGGAAGAAATAAATTCCCCTCCATCTCCTCAAGCTCAGCTACGCTGGTATTATCTGATGCAACTGCATAATAGCTCATCAGGGCAATACAATCATATGTACCACCCTTTCCATTGTGAAAGTTTCTCTTCCCTCCAAGATCAGTTCTGAAGCCTTTGAGATATTCATCATATTTCCTCTGAACTTCTGTCCACACATTCTCTCTAGAATCTGCAGGATAGTGCAATGCAATCCGTTTCTGTATCTCCTTCTTACAGGCTCTTGAATAAAGCACATGGAATTCTCTGTTGAACGTCAATTCAGAATCATTCATCAAGAAATCCTTCTGCATCAATCTCAAGCATCTTCCAGTTATTATATTCAGCCCCGCATTGGTCAAAGAAGTCCTTAATATCATCATTCAGAGCCTTCATCTCATCTACAGCATTCATTGCATGGTCTGATACGCATATTCTACCAAGGCCTTTGAAGATACATAATAAGCGCAGAAAACGATAACATAGCTTCCGGTATCCCTGACTTTCATAATTACTGTCAGACGAGGGCCTTATTTCATATCCAGCTTTCACTATTGCCCTATAGCCCTCTATATTCGCATCAATGATTCTATTCAGATACGGTCTGTCATGTCTGAGCTTTCCAAGATTTCCACCTGTTTTATAACATCCAAATACAATAGGAAGCACATATGCTGCATGAGAAAGAAGATAATCTTCCATGTGCTCCTCATATTCCAGATTATATCTGGTTCCATCGAAGATGCTCCTGATGAAATCCTCATTCACTTTATTGCCCATAAGATCTCCGATTACAATCTTTCTCATGCTCATTGAGATAACCATATCGCCTTCTCGTCGTCCAGCTGCAGAAGAGAATGCAAACATGACATTCTTTTCTGGAAGAAGAGATGCATAGTATTCGGGCTTTGCATTGTTGCCTATAAATACAATGTTCTTGGATCTATTTGATTTCAGAACATCTATTATAGAACCAAGCTGAGTATAGCGGAGAGCTATGAATATGACATCATAGAAGTCATCAGGCATCAGAGTCTCTATTACAGGAATATAGCTTACTCTTCTCCTCCGGGTGTAATACTCTCTGATCTGAAGGCCCCTGCTTCTTATCACGTCAGCCCAGGCTCCACGAGCCAGAAGCGTTACATCCTTACCTGATGAGTATAGAGATGAAGCGAGATTAGCCCCCCTGAACACCTGCCCCATATACAAGAATTCTCATGACAGCCTCCTATCAGCCCTTTCAGGCCTCACTTTCTTAGCATTTGCTTCTGTATCATCAGACTCATCATATGCATCATACGGTGCATATGGATCATGCTCTCCATGTCTGAAGAGAGAGCATACCTTATCTATATGGCGGAATGCAAAATCAATGTCATCAGTCCATCCTGTATGGCCTGTCAGTATCATTGGCCTGATGCTACGGGATCGCAGGATCGTCTCAAGCTTCTTGAGCGATTGCTTTCCAAGCTTATTACTCTCAGCAAGCGCACTGATGAAGCTATAGCCTCCATCATAGCCAAGCCAGAGAGCATCCCCTGTAAATAAATACTTATCATCTATCAGATAGACCATATGGCCCCATGTATGGCCTGGAGTGAGAATAGCCTCTATCTTTATATCACCAATATGGAATACATCCCCATCATTGAGAAGAGTCTTCTCATTATCAATATAGACCTGCGGAAGCTTATACATATGGTATATGACTCTTCTCCTGGCCTCTCCTGTCAGATACCTATTCTCTATCTCACCTAGATAAAGCCTTGCGCTTCTGAATATGCTATTGCTATCCCGCTCTACAGCGCCGACATGATCTGTATCCTGATGCGTAATGAGGATATTACCTATATCTTCTTTCCTGATTCCCAGCCATGACATCTTCTCTTCCAGCCTGTCATAGCTATAACCTGCATCAATCATTATCACAGTACTGCCTTTTCTGTAGAAGAATATATTAGCAACCCATTCTCTCAGCGACGCAACATTGTCATCTATCCAGCCTGTATTCAGAGGTTTGAATATCTCTTTTCCTCTATACATCCTGCTCATTTCTTTTCTCTGGAATTCTGTGGCTTCTTTTGACATGCTAACACCTCTCTTATAAAAAGAATGCAGCCTGAAGAATATACGCTTCTATGGGCATAGCAATATGCAGCTTATGCTCAAGCCTATGAATAATTGAATTAGATCTGTAGGACTATATTCTAGCACTGAAGTTGCCGTTTGGAAAAGAAAGAGGGCTCTAGATATAGTCCAGAGCCCAGAAGGAGGTCACAAAATAAAGAGAGAAAAACACTATTTTCTATGTCTATATACTATAAATCATTGATTATCCAAAAGGTTACATAAATTCTCATGAAAATTTTTCATAAAGACAGTATTGCCATCGTTTTTCTGTTGATTTATCATTCTTGAACCACAGAAAAACCAATATCAAGGAGCATTATATGGGAAAGAAGATTCTGATTATATCAGCAAGCCTGAGAAATAACAGCAATTCTGATGCACTTGCAGATGAATTCATGAAAGGTGCAATAGATGGTGGCAATTCAGTGAAGAAGATTTCTCTTGCCGGGAAGAAAATCAGTTTCTGCAGAGGATGTCTTGCATGCCAGAAGATAGGACACTGCTTAATAGAAGATGATGCAAATGCAATAACCGAGGAGATGAAGGATGCGGATGCAATTGCATTTGCAACTCCTGTTTACTACTACGGAATGGCTGGTCAGCTTAAGACAATGCTTGACAGGGCAAACTCGCTATTCCCTGCAGATTATGCATTCAGAGATATCTATCTTCTCGCTTCTGCGGCTGAGAATGAAGATAGTGCTGTTGATGGAACAGAGAATGGTATTGAATGCTGGATCTCATGCTTTGAAAAAGCAGCACTCAAGGGAGTTTCATTTGCAAAAGGTGTCGAAAAGCCAGGCGACATAAAAGGACACAAAGCCCTTACAGATGCGTATAACCTGGGTCTCAATGCGTGACTAAGATGCCCCTCCTATTGCTAGAAGGGGCAGGAGTTGTATCTCAAGAGAGACATGGAATCAGTAAGAGAGACGACCAGGATAATGATTCCATGCTCTCAGAGCATCAGTTAACATAGAACAGCATCTCGCCATATGTAGGATATGGCCAGTCCTTCTGGTCTACAATAAGCTCAAGTGCATCTGCATATTTTCTGACCTCATCCATCTGAGGTATTACTGCATTCCTATAGAAATGTGCGGCAGCAGATCCCTCGTATGAATCAGCCTCTACAGTAAGCTTCTCAAGCTCCTTTACTGAGCTATATAGCTCATCTGTAAGCTCTGCAAGCTCTGTAAGGAGAGATCGTTCCGCTGTGAGCCTGAGCTCTGGCAGAACAGCAGCCTTAGCGGCAACTCCACCTGCGACTTTTGCAGCATAGCTCTCAACAGCTGGAAGAACCTGGCGATTGATCATATCTGTAAGCGTGAGAGCCTCGATATGCACAGTCTTAGAATATTCCTCATTGAGGATCTCATACCTTGAATGCACCTCGACAGAGCTATAGATCCCGAACTCTTCGAATACTGCAACATTCTTAGGTGCTATGAAGGAATCATAAGCATCAGGCGATGAGCTCAGATTCAGAAGTCCTCTTCTCGCTGCTTCCTTTACCCATTCATCTGAATAGTTATTGCCATTGAATACTATCCTCTTGTGCTCTGTGTATGTCTTCTTTATAAGAGCAGCAACAGCTTCATTGAAGTCAGCAGCCCCTGCGAGAACTTCATAGAACCCTCTAAGCTCCTTCGCAACAATAGTATTTATCACAATGTTAGGACCAGATACAGAGAATGAGGAGCCAAGCATTCTGAATTCAAACTTATTACCGGTAAATGCAAATGGAGATGTTCTGTTCCTATCTGTTGTATCCTTAGGAATTGAAGGAAGAACATGGACGCCCAGCTCCATTCTCTGAGCTTTCTTTCCATTAACAGGTCTCCCTTCTGAGAGGGAATCCAGAATCTCAGTAAGATCATCACCTAGGAACATCGATACAATAGCAGGAGGTGCTTCATTAGCTCCAAGTCTATGATCATTTCCAGCACTTGCAACAGAGACTCTCATCAGATCCTGATATTCATCCACTGCTTTTATCACAGCAACAAGGAACAGAAGGAACTGCATATTGTCCTTAGGAGATTTTCCTGGATCAAGAAGATTCACGCCTGTATCTGTTGAGATGGACCAGTTATTGTGCTTTCCAGAACCATTGACACCTTCAAACGGCTTCTCATGGAGAAGACATGCAAAGCCATGGCGCTCTGCAACTTTCTTCATCATCTCCATAGTCAGCTGGTTATGATCTACAGCTATATTAGTCGTAGCATATACAGGAGCAAGCTCATGCTGGCATGGCGCAACCTCATTGTGGCTTGTCTTTGCATTTATTCCAAGCTTCCAGAGCTCCCTGTCCAGGTCATGCATGTATTCAGAGACACGGGTCTTGAGAACACCGAAGTAATGATCCTCCATCTCCTGTCCCTTTGGACTTCTTGCGCCAAGAAGCGTACGTCCGGTGTAGATGAGATCCTTTCTTCTCTCATAGTCTTTCTTATCAATAAGGAAATACTCCTGCTCTGGACCGACAGTGGTTATCACACGCTTTACATCATCACGCCCGAATAGCCTCAGAATCTTGACAGCTTCTTCTGAAATAGCTTCCATGCTTCTGAGAAGTGGTGTCTTCTTATCAAGAACCTCGCCCGAATATGAGCAGAATGCAGTCGGAATGCATAGAGTATCATCCTTGATGAATGCATAGCTAGTCGGATCCCATGCAGTATATCCTCTTGCTTCAAATGTCGCTCTTAGCCCTCCTGATGGAAATGAAGAAGCATCAGGCTCACCTTTTATAAGCTCTTTACCTGAGAATTCCAGAAGGACCTTTCCTCCATCAATAGGAGAGATGAATGCTTCATGCTTCTCAGCTGTTATTCCTGTCATTGGCTGGAACCAGTGCGTATAATGGGTGCAGCCATTCTCAACAGCCCAGTTCTTCATAGCATTAGCAACACTGTTTGCTACATTTATATCCAGATCCTTACCTTCTGCAATAGTTCTTTTGAGAGCCTTATATACATCCTTAGGAAGTCTTTCCCTCATTGTCTCATCATTAAAGACCATAGAGCCGAAATAATCTGCTACAGTTTCCATAATATCCTGCCTCCAAAGCCTGATAAAAAAAGGTGTTATAGCCCTCTCAGCCACAACACCTTCGTCGTTATAGCTGTTCTATCAGAAAGAAACACAATGAGTCAACACCCATCTATTAATCAGGCAAATGCAAAACAACTCGTTTCAGTATCTATATTTATCAATACAGAGTGAAAAAAGCTGTCAATTATTTTACCAAAGAATTCAATAACACTCACTAGGAATCTGCTAAAAGCAACAATCTGCACCAAACAAAAACCTTGATTTTTATTTCATTAGCAGATAATAAGTTATGCATCTAGTTTATTAAAGTTATCTGATTTATCTATTGCACAATTATGCATCATCAGATATCTTACAGAAGACAAAGGCGTCTGGTATAGGGATATTACCCTCAACCCAGACGCCTTTTTCATTGGAGATCAGATGGCAATAGGATTATTCAGGCAGATTTCTGATTTTTATTCTGTTTCATTACTTGACACAGAAGCGATAATGCAACAGCATTTCTCCATATTTATTTTTAACCTGCAAACGCCTTATAAGCGTCTTTTATCAAGAGGTCACTATGACAACATATGATAAAGATGAAGTACTTCAGTATGCTAAAGAAAACGATGTCAGGTTTGTCCGTCTCTCTTTCTGTGATATCTTCGGACAGCTGAAGAATGTATCAATATCCGCATCAGAGCTGGAAAGAGCATTCTCTGAGGGAATAAGCTTCGATGCATCAGCAATACGGGGATTCCTGAACATAGAAGACTCCGATCTATTATTATTCCCTGATCCTGAAACACTGCAGATTCTTCCATGGAGAACATGTGAGAATGGTCGGGTGATAAGGCTGTTCTGTGACATAATGCATCCAGACCTAAGACCATTCGAGGGAGATGCCCGCTATCTTCTGAAAGAGGCAGAGAAGGAGCTTTATGATACTGGCTATGATGCAATGATAGGTCTTGAGTGCGAGTTCTACCTCTTCAAGAATGATGAGGAAGGAAAGCCAACATATGAGCCAATGGACAGTGCAGGCTATCTAGATGTCGCACCTCTTGATAAAGGTGAGAATATAAGAAGGGAGATATCCCTGACATTAGAGGAAATGGGAATATACATTGAGACCAGCCATCATGAGAAAGGCCCAGGTCAGAATGAGATCTCATTCCGCCCTTCAGCACTGCTCTCCTCTGCTGATAATCTCATCTCATTCAAGAACATGGTAAAGACACTTGCATCACAGCGAGGGCTATTCGCATCATTCCTGCCAAAGCCTTTATTCAAGGAATCTGGCTCTGGTCTCCATATCAATATATCGCTTCATAAGGAAGGTCTTCCATTTGATGCTATAAAGGAGAATATGATTGCAGGAATGCTAAGCCATATAAAAGAGCTGCAGCTGTTCCTGAATCCTGTATCAAACAGCTATCAGAGACTTGGAAGCGACGAGGCACCATCTTCAGTGACATGGGGCACCTCAAACAGAGGGCTTCTGATCAGAGTCCCAGACGTGAAGAAAGAGAGTGCTAAGAGAATTGAGATAAGGCTTGCAGATCCATCATGCAACCCATATCTTGCGCTGCTGCTTCTATTGAAGGCAGCTGAAGATGGAATAAGAAGAAATATGAAGCTGAGTGATATAGAGGATGGTGACCAGCTTGCTGAAAGCCTATCCGAAGCGGCTGATAATGCAGAGCGTTCAGAGTTTGTCAGAAACGTGCTTCCACCTCATCTTCTCTCATGCTTTCTGAAAGCAAAACGCACTGACTATGAAAAATCAGTCAGAGCTGATAACCAGATCATCTACTCACGAGATCTGGAATTTCTGGTGACGTAGAATGAGGATACTTGCTGTTGCAGCCACAGAGAGGATACAGGAGGCCCTCACTTCCCTTCTAAAAGAGAAGGGAGGAGACTCCATCACTCCCGCTATAGGTGCTGCGGCAGCAAGAAGGCTGGCATTAGATGAGGAATGGGATGCTGTGATAATCAGCTATCCCCTATCTGATGAAGATGGAATGGATCTTGCTCTAATGATCACAGAAGAAACAGATGCTGCTGTTATAATGATCATGAGAGAAGAGCTTTTAGGCATATTTGCATCAAGGCTCTCAGAAAATGGAATACTTACTGTTGCCAAGCCGATTCTGAAGCCAATATTATTCCAGACACTCAGACTCGCTGAGACAATCAAGGAACGTCTTAAATCAAAGGACAAGGAAATAAAGAAGCTTGAAAGCAAGCTTGAGGAAGCAAGGATTGTCTCAAAAGCAAAATGCATCATGATCGAACATGGGATGAAAGAGAATGATGCTCACAGATTAATCGAGAAAACAGCTATGGATAGAAGAATAACGCTGAGGGAATCAGCGTATCTTCTTATGAAGAGATATAAGGAGCAATAAAATGGCAAAGCACATTTTCGTAACTGGCGGAGTTGTTTCAGGCCTTGGAAAAGGCATTACGGCAGCAAGCCTTGGCAGGCTTCTGAAGAGCCGTGGACTTAAAGTCGCAGCGCAGAAGCTGGATCCATATATGAATGTTGACCCAGGCACAATGTCACCGCTTCAGCATGGAGAAGTATTCGTAACAGATGATGGGGCTGAAACAGATCTGGATCTCGGCCATTACGAGAGATTCATAGATGAGGATCTCAATAAATTCTCAAACCTCACATCAGGTAAGGTATATTGGACAGTCCTCAATAAAGAGAGAAATGGTGAATACCTAGGCTCTACAGTCCAGATCATCCCACATGTAACAAACGAGATCAAGAAGTTCATCTATGCCCTTGATGAGAAGACAGGCGCAGATGTGATCATAACAGAAATAGGAGGAACTACTGGAGACATTGAATCACAGCCATTTCTTGAAGCAATCAGGCAGATTGCAATTGAGAAAGGCAAAGAGAACTGTCTGTTCATCCATGTAACTCTTGTTCCTTATATAAAATCTTCGGGAGAGCATAAAAGCAAGCCTACACAGCACTCCGTAAAGGAGCTTATGGGAGCTGGAATATTCCCAGACATCATAGTAATGAGGGCTGATGAGCCTATTGAGAAGTCAATAAAAGATAAGATTGCTCTCTTCTGCAATGTAAAGCCAGACTGTGTAATCGAGAACTCCACTGTACCTGTTTTATATGAAGCACCTATAATGCTCCAGAAAGAGAAGCTTGATGAGATTGTATGCAGAGAACTGGGCATAAAAGCCAAGCCATCGGACATGAGCGAGTGGAATAAGATGCTTGAGAACATTGAAAGCTCAGAAAAGCATGTAAGGATTGCCATAGTAGGAAAATACATACAGCTCCACGATGCCTACCTTTCTGTAATCGAGGCACTTAAGCATGCAGGATGGCGCCTTCATAGCCAGATTGATATCAAATGGGTCGATGCTGAGCTTCTAAATGAGAAAAGCACCGATGAGCTGCTTGGAGATGTCAGCGGAATCCTTGTCCCTGGCGGATTCGGCAGCCGTGGCATTGAAGGAAAGATAGAAGCTGCAAAATATGCAAGGGAGCATAAGATACCTTATCTTGGAATATGCCTTGGAATGCAGATAGCAGTAATCGAATTCGCCCGTGATGTACTTGGATATAAAGATGCAGATTCTTCGGAATTCAATCCAGAGAGCAGCCATAAAGTAATAGACCTGATGCCTGACCAGAGAAGCATAGAGGCAAAGGGCGGCACTATGAGGCTTGGAGCATATGAATGCATATTGAAGCCAGGCACAAAGCTTTCTGAATACTATAAGAGCGCTTCTGTAAATGAGAGGCACAGACATAGATATGAATTCAGCAATGAATACAGAAAGGAGATGCAGGATAAAGGCATGATAATTGCTGGAACAAGTCCTGATGAGCGTCTTGTAGAAGCCATAGAGCTTCCAGATCATCCATGCTTTATCGCAGTCCAGTTCCATCCTGAATTCAAAAGCAGGCCTAACAGGCCTCATCCTTGCTTCCTTGCATTCATTGAAGCTGCTCTGAAGCTGAATAAGGACTGAGCTCTGCTTCTATATCACCTGCATATATAGAGAGTGCCTGGCCTTTTCCGCTGGCACTCTCTGTGAAATACAGAAGAGTCTCTACTCCTTCCATCTCACCTTTTATCACACCATCACAAAGCTCAAATGGATACTCAATGGAAACCATTCCATCAGTGAATGAAAGATAAAGCACATCGCAGATTGCAAATACCTGAACTTTCTTCCTTAGCGACGGGAGCATAAGCATCTCTTCAAATGCCTTCCTATCATTATTTGAAAGAGTCCAGCAGCTCCCGCTCTTAGCCCCGATAAGCTCCATATATCTATCTCTATCAAGAGATACCGGTTCTGAAATGCTCTTCATAAGACTATAAAAGAAGACTGCAAATACAATCAGGATGATAAGCAAGGATATTATGATCTGTTTTCTGTGTCTTTCGCCTATCTTATCCCATCTATCCCTTAATATTGTCTTTCTCTTATAGAATTCAAGTTCTTCCTCTAATGCCTTGTCTTTCTTCCCTGCCATAAGAAGAAGCTGGGGCAGAATGCTTCAGAATGCAATATGTTGCATATGCTATATAGCAAAATATGAGATGGCAGAGTCAGCATCGCTCTTGCTGAGCTCTGATAAGGATTCGCCCTTCACATCTGAATCATAAACATAGCATTTGGCTTTGTTCTTTTCATCTTCATGCCCTGGCCATGCACACCATAGAGATGGAACAAAGCCATCATCTGCAATACAGCTGATAAGAGATACCTTTCCATATGGTCTCCATGGCCTCATTATGTAAACCTCATCTCTCTTATCCTTAATGATGAATGCAGACTTATTGAATACGAATCCGATTCCATCTTCATCTGTAGATGGTGCTGTTACATAGCCGCTTCCGATGCTTACAATCCTGCAGCTTTCAAAAAGCGCATCACCTGAACCGAATATGAAGTCTATGGTTCCTTCTATATAGCAATTTCTGAATACGCTCTTATTCCTCTTTCTTGGAAGAAATGATCTAGGACCATAAAAGCCTCGCTTCTCCCTCTCCTCCGCAGGGAGAGGAGCAAGAAACAGAGTATCCTGGTGAGCAAGAAGTGCCACTTTATCAAGCTCTGCATAGTCACAGTCCAGGTACAGCGCTACAGCCTGTCCCACTCTGCGTCCCTCGCCTGCACTGTTCTCTATTGTTACATTTTCAAGATAAAGCCTCTCGCCTGAGAAGAACGCAGTATAAGAGCGGAATGTGCCACGCTTAATGCCATCAGCCATAAGCTCACGGCCTGAATCAGAGTATGTAATAAGAACATCACCTTCTCCGATTATCCTGAGATTTCTCTTATCAGAGAAGATCTTCTCTCTGTATATACCCTCTTTTATGATAATCTCAGCTTCCGTATTATATGGGATAGCTTCAATGGCTTCCTGAAGATAGTAATAATCCTCTCTGCCGCTCTTTCCTACAGTCAGTCTCAGCATAATCTATTAAGTCCTCTCTTTCTGCATGTAATAAAGTAATATGGAATTTCAAAAATAAGCATAAGAGTCCAGCCGATAGCACATGAGATGGCAATTCCTGATATTCCATATAATGGTGCCAGGATAAATGTGCATACGGTTCTAACGCTTGTCTGAATGAATGTTCCAGCCATAGTCGTATACATCTTTCCCATTCCCCTGTAAAAGCCCTGGAATCCATTTGTAAGTGCTGGAAATATATAAAAGAAAGCCATAAGAGAAAGATAAGCTGTACCATTTGCAATAACTTCCGCAGCTGCTCCTCCGCTCACGAACATAGACACAATAGGACGCTTAAATGCATATGTGACAATTGCAATGAGAGCCCAATATGATAGCTCCATGAAGATTCCGCATCTGAAGCCTTCTCTGATCCTTGCCTTTTTATCGGCCCCCCTGTTCTGTGCTATGTATGTCGCAATTGCAGTTGCAATTCCCTGCTCAGGAATACATGCGAAATCATCGACCCTGGTAACTGCATTGAAAGCAGCGATTACATTGACGCCTAGAGCGTTCACCTGGCTCTGGATAAGGACTTTACCAATTGGCTGTATTGCCTGCTGAAGCGCTGTAGGCCCTCCATAGGAAAGTATAGGTCTGAGAAGCTCTTTCTTTATATGGAGATCAGTAGACTGTGGACAGAGCTCCTTTTCATATTTCACCATATGGCGAAGTGCAAGGAATGCAGATATAGCCTCTGCTATGACAGTAGTCAAAGCTGAGCAGACTATGCCAAATCGGAAGATGCCAAGGAATATGATATCAAGCACAGCATTCAGAACAGCGGAAAATGCCAGGAACTTCAGAGGAGTCTTTGAATCTCCGACGCTCTTAAGCCCTGCCGCAAGCGCATTGTAGCAGAATGTAAACGGAGTGCCTAAGAATATTATCCTGAGATATGTATTTGTGATAGAAAATATCTCGTCTGGAACAGATAGAGATCTTAGTATATATGGAGATAGCAGAACAGCAGCAAAAGAAATGATAAGCGATGATACAAGACCGAACAGAAGCAGTGTCGCCTGGCTTTCCTTGAGTCTCTTGTAGTTCTTTGCACCGAATGCCTCACTCATCAATACGCCAGAGCCAATACACAGGCCTGTTATGAAAAGGATGATGAGATTCATCACTGGACCAGCAATGCCTTCTGCTGCGAGAGCATCCCGGCCTATGAACCTGCCTGCAATGATAGAATCAACGGCATTATAGGCAAGCTGAAGCCAGTTACCAAGCAAAATCGGAAGTGCATACCTGAAAAGATGGGGAAAGGCCTTTCCTTCTGTCATATCAACCATAGCCAGAATTATGGCATTTATATAATAGAAAAAACAGTCTTTCTTTTTTAAGAAAGCTATAACAATCAATCAGGATTCATGATAATCTGAATAGCCGGAGGATGTATGAAAGGAAAACCTATAGAAGCATTTGATGAGAAAGGTAATAGTTCCATCTATCCATCAATTACTGCAGCTTCGATATCCCTAGGTGTCTCAATCTCTGCAATCAAAGTCCACATCAGAAGCGGTGAGAAGATCAGCTGGATTGGAGATGATGGGATATTCGTACGCTTCTATAGTGAAGAGTAAATCATGAAAGCATCTCTTAAGCTTACAATATATGGAATATTGGTATCTTTTCTGGTGTCCTGCAGCAGCACGATATATCTCCGACCTATCAAAGACGATAGGAACACCGTGAAAACAGCTGAGAATAGCGAAATGCAACAGAGCATAGAGAATGATGAGTTCCTGCTATATGCTGAAGCATTCAAAACTGAAGATGAGCAGGCTGCAGTGCTACTGGCTCTAGAGAACCATAAAGAAGATGCTCTGCTTGTCTCTGAAGAGGGCATCAAGATCTATGGCGGAAATGAATATAATGGGGAATGGAGCTATCTTGGTCACTGGAGCAAGGAAAACTATATCAGCATGCTCAACGAAAAAAACAGCAGACCACCAGCTGCAGGTTCTCTATTGCTGCTCTCTTGGGTCCTAGATGATAGCTATTATTGCTATGATAGTGGATATGGAATCAGCATTGTAGCCAGAACACCTTCGATTCTCGAAGCAGCTGCAGCCTTATCAATACTATCAGCATCAGACAGGAGCAGATCTGAGATCGAAGTACTAAGAGATAGCCTTTTCAGCACAATGCAGATCAAGCCCGGAGAAAGAAGAGGTGGAATTATCTTCTTTCCTATAAAAAAATATAGCTATTATAGAATCGATGTGACTGCAGGAGATAGAACAGAGTCACTATATTTTGCTAAGAGCAAATAATCAGAGCCCAAGAAATCTTGCAGCCTTAAGTATTGCTATCTGGCTTTTAGCATCAGGAATCTTCCCCTCCATGACAAGTTCAACAAGCTCTTCCAGAGGAACAAGCTCTATGTTGATGAACTCATCATCATCAAGATCTCTCTCCCCTTTCCTCAGGTTTCTTGCAATATATGCATTGATCACTTCATCGCTATATGCAGCTGTAGGATACAGAGGTCCGATATCAATCCACTCATCTGCCTCATAGCCAGTCTCTTCTCTCAGCTCTCTCTTGCAGGCTTCAAGATGGTCCTCGCTCTTAGAATCCAGCTTGCCAGCTGGAATCTCTATGAGCACTTCATTTATTGGATATCTGAACTGATGCTCAATTATTACTCTTCCATCTTCTAAGATAGGGATGACGCAGACAGCCCCAACGTGCCGGATCAGGTCTCTCCCTGCTTCCTTTCCATTCGGCAGCAATACTCTGTCATTAAATACATGAAGAAGCCTTCCATTGTAGACTTCACGGCTATCTATCTTCTTTTCAATAAGGTTTTCATCACTCATATAGCCAATATAGCACATAGGGGATTCATCTAGATATATTTTCCTGGCTTTCCTTAACGATTCATTCTTTTTCTGTTATATTCCTCTTTGGGAGACTATCTCTGAAATGGCAAAGAAAAAAACACCTATTACACTTTTATGTGGCTACCTCGGAGCAGGAAAGACCACACTTATGAACAAAGTCCTTTCCAATCAGGAAGGATATAGAGTAGCAGTAATCGTCAATGATATCGGAGAGATCAACGTTGATGCATCATTGATCGCAAATGGCGCACATATCACAGACACAAGTGATATCGTCCCTCTTACCAATGGCTGTATCTGCTGTACATTAAAGAGCCAGATGGCTGAGAACATCGAGAAGCTGATCAAGACTGGCAAGTATGACTACATCATGATTGAAGCCTCAGGTGTATGTGAGCCAATGCCTATTGCTCAGGAACTTGAGCTGATCAAGAATGGAAGAATAGATAACATTGTAGGAGTTGTAGATGCAGCAAGGCTCGTAGATGAGTTTGCAGCAGGTGACAAGCTTCTCAAGAAAGATGAGATGGATGAAGAAGACATCGAAAGCCTTCTTGTACAGCAGATTGAGTTCTGCTCTACCCTTGTACTCAACAAGATTGATCTTGTAACTCCAGAAGAGAAGGAGAACGTGCTAAAGGTAATCAGAGCACTGCATCCTAATGTCAAGATCATTGAAACAGAGCATGGTAATGTGAATGTTGGAGATATCCTAAATACTAACTCTTTCGATTTTGACAGAGTCTATATGAGTGCAGGCTGGTGCCAGAGACTCAGCGCAGAAGGCAATCTTGGAGATGATGAGGACGATGATGAAGATGAACATCATCATGATCACCATGAAAGCGAAGTACACGAAGACCATGATCATGAACATCACCATCACGAGCATAAGCATGAAGGCGAAGATACTGATGAATATGGAATCGGGACATTCGTCTATTACAGAAGAAAGCCTTTCAACAGAAAGAAGCTTTCTGTATTTGTAAAGCTCTGGCCTGAGAATATCATCAGATGCAAAGGTACAATCTGGTTCGGAGACGAAAAGGATGTTGCATATGTATTTGAGACAAGCGGACGTCAGGTAATGTGCGGTCCTTATGGGAACTGGATTGCATCTGCACCAAAAGCTACAATCAAGAAAATGCTTGCAGAGAATAAGCAGTTAAGAGATGACTGGGATGAAGAAGTCGGAGATAGAATGATCAGGCTCTGCATCATCGGCAGGAATCTTGATAAGAAAGCTATTGCTGAAACACTCGATAGCCTTCTTGATGACTGATTAAGATAATTATCCAAGTAAAGACCATTGTAAAATAAGCTGCAATGGTCTTTTTTATTATAGAACTTTTAAGTACAGAAACAGCTTCATCATCAAAAGCAGCAGAAAATGAAGATAAATCGATATATATTCAGGAGGCTTTATGATAAAGTATCAGAAAGAAATCAATTCAATCCTGAAAAAACAACACTGCCTATATGATGATGTATGCTTTGCAGCTGCTGCCAATGAAAACCCAGAGATAATCGAGGACATCGTCAAGAGGGTATTCTCAAAGACCGGGATAAATATAAAGAGCATCTCAAGGTCTGAAGTCCAGAAGAGGCTTTTCTCTCCAGAATCCAGGGATGTCATCTTCGACTGCTACGCAGAGACAGAGGATGGAGTAAGAATGGCAGTGGAAGTGCAGAATGATCCATCAAGGTTCAGCCATATCAGGGAGGGCTTCTATCTCTCGAAGCTCAGGGTGATGGAAGACAAGGGAAAGGACTATGACGATATGCTTCCAGTGTATCTCATAATACTCCACAGGCATAATCCATATAGGAAGCAGGGATTCAATCTTCCCCTCTATGAAAAAGGATGTTATATCAAGGATACGGGAATGAAGTATTCCGATGGCATGAATGTGCTGAGAGTCAATGGCGACTATATGGAAGAAGGAGATATGCTTGGCGATCTTCTGGCGGCAATGAGAGCCACGGAAATCGAGGAGATAAAGATCAGCCCCTACAGAGAGGCAATGAAGAACATAAAGGAGAAATTTGGCATGGAATATACATTCAAGGATCTGCTACAGAAGAGCTGGGATGATGGAGTCGTGGAAGGAGAAATTAAGGGCGAAGCAAAAGGTGAAGCTAAAGGCAGGATTCAAGCTAGAAACGAAATGCTTGATGTATTCAGGAAACTTGGTGTTCCTGAAGATATAATCAGCAAAGCTGCTGAAGCCGGTAGCCAATCAGTATAATAAGCCTCTTTCTGCAAAAGCTGCAGATAAAAATAATCAGTGGCCTCTATATCTTATATAAGTATATAGAAGCCATTTTTCATGAAGAAACAATATTAAAAAAGAGCCTGGTCTCCCCGGCTCTTTCCTTAAGTTCTGCAATTGCTTATTTAGGCTGCTTTCCAATATATGCAAGGATACCGCCATCAACGTAAAGGATATGACCATTAACGAAGTTAGAAGCATCAGATGCAAGGAATACAGCTGGTCCCTGAAGGTCCTCGGCTGTGCCCCAGCGAGCTGCAGGAGTCTTAGCAACAATGAACTGATCAAATGGATGTCTTGATCCATCAGGCTGTATTTCTCTGAGAGGAGCAGTCTGAGGAGTAGCAATATATCCAGGTCCAATGCCGTTGCACTGAATGTTGTACTCGCCATATTCAGATGCAATATTCCTTGTGAGCATCTTAAGTCCACCCTTAGCTGCTGCATATGCAGAAACGGTTTCTCTTCCAAGCTCACTCATCATTGAGCAGATGTTGATGATCTTACCATGGCCCTGCTTGATCATTGATGGAATGACTGCCTTTGAAACGATGAATGGAGCGTTGAGATCTACATCAATAACCTGTCTGAATTCACTTGCCTTCATCTCGCACATCGGGATTCTCTTAATGATTCCAGCATTGTTTACGAGAATATCAATATGACCGAATTCCTTGAGGATCTCAGCTGTTGTAGCATTGACAGCATCCTCATTTGTAACATCACAGACATAGCCCTTTACAGGAATGCCTGCTTCCTTATAAGCAGCAAGGCCCTTCTCTACGAATTCTTCTTTGATATCGTTGAAAACAATCTTTGCACCTGCTTTAGCAAATGCAGTTGCGATAGCAAATCCAATACCGTAGGATGCGCCAGTTACCCATGCAACCTTTCCCTCTAGGGAGAAATCTTTCATTTCCATTTTATTGCCTCCAATAAAAATTTCTGATTATCTGATATCTTCAGTCTTGATCCAGTCCTGATCATCATAAGCTCTGTTCTCACCGCACATAGCCCAGATGAATGTGTAATTTGATGTACCACAGCCTGAATGAATAGACCAGCTAGGATTGATTACAGCCTCATCATTATGCATGACAATGTGTCTTGTCTCTGTAGGCTCGCCCATGAAATGGAATACAATATTCTCTTCCTTGATATCGAAGTAGAAGTATACTTCCATTCTTCTCTCATGAGTATGGACAGGCATTGTATTCCATACGCTTCCCTCTTCAAGATGTGTAAGTCCCATAGAGAGCTGACATGTATCAAGAACATCTGGATGGATGTACTGATTGATTGTTCTCTCATTGCTTGTAGCCTGAGATCCAAGGTGCTTATGAATAGCCTTATCCAGTGGGATATGCTTTAAAGGATAAGCCTTATGAGCTGGTGTTGTTGTGATATAGAACTTTGCAGGAGCATCAGCAGAATCGGAAGTGAACAGAACTTCCTTTGTTCCCATTGGAACATAGATTCCATCAAAATGGTCCATTACATAATCAGTTCCATCAACTGTGATCTTGCCTTTGCCTCCGATGTTGATACATCCAAGCTCTCTTCTCTCAAGAAGATAGTGAACGCCGAAGTTCTTCCATGGATCAATGTTTTTCTCAAGATTTACAGTTTCCTTAACAGGCATTGCACCCATTACAACGATTCTGTCAACATGTGAATATACACAGCTAACATCATCTGCCTTGAAGATCCCTGTGATCAGGAACTCATCTCTGAGCTCTTCTGTTGTCATTCTCTTAAATGGTTCTTTTCCTGTTGAATAGCGAATATCCATTCTTGTCTCCTTATTTTTTTCTGTAATTAATCAGATTATCTCTATAAAAATCGTCACTTCTATTCTCAATGCGTCTAAGCCCACCATTGAAGTGATATTCAATAAGTGAAGGAATATCCTTCACATCCTTGCTCTTTATCATTGAAAGCATCTCTTCATGCTCTTTTATGATTGCTTCAAAGTCTCCGACTTTTACGATATCAAGCATTCTGAAGCGTGTATAATGCACGCTTTCATTTATCAGATTCCATATATACATGGCTTCCATCTTCTCATAGAAGAATGAATGGAAAGCTGCATCAAGAGAATAAAAATCTGTAGGATTGAAATTGCCTGATAGGAGGATATGCTCTTTCCTGATTATGTGCTCAAGATCCTCAATATCAAAAGCTGTAGCATTCTCCATAAAATCAGATATTATCCTTCCCTCTACAATAGAGCGAAGGAAAATCATCTGGCATGTGACTGAATAATCAATCTTAGACACTCTCGTATACTGATAAGGCTCACTTTCAACTAGATCTATATCCAGAAGCCTCTGAAGAGCTGTACGCACAGGAGTTCTTGAAGCTCCGAACCTCTCACAGAGCTTAACTTCTGTAAGCTCTTCCCCAGGCTTAAGACTCAGATTCAGAATCTCTGTCTTGAGTGTCTCAAATATTATAGATGCTAAATCCTTTGAATTCTGCATTGCCCTATCTTCCGCGTATAGGATAAGTCTCATTTTCTGAATTGTAAAGTAAAATTTTAATTCATTTTACAAATTTGTATACATTCTTTATTTTTGAATCCAATTAATAAAGAAATAGAAATTTCAAAAAACACAGAGATTCTTCTATCAGATAAAATAGCATGCTAAAATCCAAGCTATGATAAACATAGAAAATGACTGGCAGCCATTCTTTGATAGAGAGCAGAATCAGAGCTATTACTTAAATCTGCGTGAATTCCTCAAATCCGAGTACAGAAGCAAAGTAATCTATCCTCCTATGGATAAGATATTCAATGCATTTCATCTTACCCCTATTAAGAATACAAAAGTCATAATAGTCGGACAGGATCCATATCACGAAGAAGGCCAGGCAATGGGACTCTCATTCTCTGTAAGCGAGAGTGTAGATGAGCCACCATCACTTAAGAACATCCATGAAGAAATCATCAGAGAGGAAGTTCTGCAGGGACCTTGGTCAAGAGATCTCACAAGGTGGGCAGAACAGGGCGTGCTGCTTCTGAACAGCACTCTTACAGTCGAAGCCCATAGAGCAGCCTCTCATGCTGGCCATGGCTGGGAAACTCTCACAGACAGAGCAATAGAGCTCCTAGGAAGAGATGAAAGGCCAAAGGTATTCATGCTATGGGGCAGTTATGCAAGAAGCAAGAAAAGCCTGATTGCAAATAAGTGCCATCTCATTCTTGAATCGGCGCATCCAAGTCCGCTCAGTGCTTATAGAGGGTTCTTCGGTAACAATCATTTCAGGCTATGCAATGAATTCCTTGCAGCAAACGGAGAAGAGATGATCAGGTGGTAGATATGGATTTCATTGCTTTTGGAGAAATACTTTTTGATTGCTTTAAGGATAAGAAGACGCTTGGAGGTGCACCTCTGAATGTTAGTGTCCATCTGACAAAGCTTGGACTGAATGGGCAGATAATAAGCGCAGTTGGAAATGATAAGCTTGGAAAGGAGGCCTTAAGCGAAATCAGGACACTAGGACTAAGCACTGATGGAATAAGCATGCTGAATGGAATTGAAACAGGAAGAGCCAACATAATCATGAAGGGCAAGAATGCCGATTATTCTTTCAATTATCCATCGGCCTGGGACTGCATTCCAGTACCTGAATCCATAGTAAGCCATACTACCCTACTATACTTTGGAACATTAGCTCAGAGAGATGATATAAGCAGGGCTTCTCTTAAGGAAATACTAAGCATGGTAAGTGCAGACTACATCTTCTTTGATGTTAATATAAGAAAAAGCTTCTATTCAGATGAAATCATCAAAGAAGGACTGAAAAAAGCAACAATCCTCAAGATGAATGATGAAGAAGTCCCTATTATTCTGAAAGAGGCCGATTGCAGCTCTTTAAAAGAACTAAGAAAAAAGTACTCAATCAAGACAATAATGGTCACAGAAGGAAAGAATGGAACCACTGTATTCATGGATGATGCCGAATTCCATCAAAATGCAGGCTCTGTTGAAGTTGTTGATACAGTGGGAGCTGGAGATAGCCTATCTGCAGGATTCCTAGCCTCTTTGCTAAAAGGCAAAGATATCAGGAAAGCCCTGGAAATCGGCTCGCTTATTGCTGACTATGTAGTTACAAAACAGGGAGCAATACCAGAGTATGATGATAACCTGAAGAAAAAGCTCTCCATACTTTTGGGTACAGAGAGCTTATAATCAAATCAGAGACTGAAGCTTATTCTCTAACAACAGTATATTCATCTTCATTCTGCACCGTATTATAGCCGTCAGCCAGGAAGTTTGTATGCTCTCCTTCTGCCCAGCAATCTGCAGGATTGAACTTAATGAATGTTCCGCCATAAACAACAATCTTTGCTATGCCTTCTTCCCTGTTTTTATCATAGCAGTTCAATACAAAGCCATCAGCCTTTGAAGCATCTGAATACTTCTGCTGAACTGAATAAGTTCCACCATTAACGATTAAAGAACCAGATTCCACATATACAGCATGTATATTTCCGACAAAGGTTCCATTTTCAATAGTCAATTCAGCCGTCTTATCCTGTATATCTAATGCATAACAGTCATTTTCCTTTGCCTTAAATGTTCCATTACCAGTCACAGTCAGAGATGCACTGTCTCTGACAGAAACCAAAGACCAAGCATTAACATCATCATTCCAAAGATCTGCTGTATTAGATATGGTCTTTCCATTCATATCCAATGTGATTTTCTTATTTCCATCTACTACAATAGGTGAAGAAACTACAATGTCATTAGAGAGAACAATCGGAGATGTTCCTTTACTGATGGCAGCCCTAAGTGATGCCTCATCTTTTACATCCGGCAGCTGCGGCTCATTATCACAGGAAACAATCAAGAAAGCTAATAATATCAGAAGACCAAAAACAAGATAATTATGTTTTTTCATACTATACTCCTAACAATACAAAGTATACTCTTCCCATATTTCGAATGTCAAATTATTTCAATATTTCTGCCTTATTATTACTTATAGTGAATCAAATTACATAAATATAATATGAATTTAATTTTTATTTGTTAAATATTTTCATACATCTATAGAAATTAACAGAACATGCAAAAACTTAGTTTTCAGAGTCTCTTGTATAGTGCTACTATCTGACACATGAACGGAAAAGCCTCTATTAATTATGATGGAACTATAAAAGCATGCTTTGTTGCATATATTGTGCAGGCAATCGTAAATAACTTCGTACCGCTATTATTCCTTATCCTTCAGAAAGAATATGGGATTCCCCTGTCGCAGATTACACTTCTGATCACAATAAACTTCACACTACAGCTATTCATCGACTGGGCTTCTGCTATCTTCATTGACAGAATCGGATACAGAGCATCTGTCCTAATTGCTCATTTCTCAGCATCCATAGGCCTTGTCATGCTATCATTTTTACCAGATATCATGCCATCTCACTTTGCTGGTCTTCTGATTGCAGTGCTATTCTATGCAGTAGGCGGAGGTCTTATTGAAGTACTGATCAGCCCAATCGTTGAAGCAAGCCCAACAGATAACAAAGCAAGCACAATGAGCCTATTGCATTCATTCTACAACTGGGGCAGTGCTGCGGTAATAATCATCACAACCTTGTTCCTTAAGCTATTTGGCAACATGAACTGGAAGGTGCTTGCCATCCTCTGGGCTCTTATACCACTGCTAAATGGAGTAATATTCACTAAAGTCCCGCTTGCAACGCTTGTGGAAGATGATGAAGGAATGAAAATCTTTGAGCTTTTCAGAAATAAAACGTTCTGGTTCTTTGTCATTCTGATGATGTGCTCTGGAGCAAGTGAGCAATCTGTGGGACAGTGGGCAAGCACAATAGCGGAGAAAGGCTTAAGCATCTCAAAGACACTTGGTGATCTTGCAGGCCCTGCTCTCTTTGCTATTATGCAGGGAACATCAAGAACTGTTTATGCAAAATATGGCAATAAGATAAGCCTCAATAAGCTTATGCTATATTCGGCATTACTCTGCATCCTGTCATATCTGCTTCTTATCCTTTCAAGAAATCCTGTATTCTCACTGATTGGAATGGCGATAATAGGATTTGCTGTTGGGATAATGTGGCCTGGAACATTCTCATTATCATCTGCGGCTCTAAAAAGAGGAGGAACCGCAATGTTTGCACTTCTTGCTCTTGCGGGTGATCTTGGCTGCTCTGCGGGTCCTACCCTCGCAGGCTTTGTAGCAAATCACTTCGGAGAGAATCTTAAGCTTGGCGTTGCTGCAAGCCTTATCTTCCCTATTCTTATGGCTATTCTCCTGATGCTCGGCTCAAAGAAGAAATCAAGAGATAACTAAATATAAGGAATTATTTCAAAAAAAGTGTCCTAATACTGCGCACTATATGTGTTTTAATAGACTTCTAATATTGCGCACTATAGTATTTTTGAGCAGTTTCTAATATTGCGCATTATAAATTTAATGCTAAAATATGCATAGGAATCAAATGACTCAATATGCTATTTAAAAGAAAAATATATCAAAAACTACTTAATTGGAAAAAAGAATGCAATGGGGAAAAAGCTATTCTAATTGAAGGAGCTAGACGAATAGGAAAATCTACGATTGCAGAAGAATTTGCAAAAGCTGAATATGATAGCTATATACTCATAGACTTTGCAAAAGAAGATAAAACCGTGGAGAGTTATTTCCTTAAGCATCTCAATGATTTAGACATTTTTTTCATGCTTTTATCAACATACTATGGAAAGAACCTAATCCCAAGAAAATCTGTGATTATCTTTGATGAAATTCAAAGATTTCCACACGCCAGAGCGGCAATAAAGTACCTAGTCGCAGATGGAAGATATGATTATATAGAGACAGGATCTTTAGTTTCCATAAAAGAGAATATCAGAAATATAGTAATCCCATCAGAAGAGCGAAGCATAAAGATGTTTCCATTAGACTTTGAAGAATTCGGATGGGCATTAGGAGAAGAAATCTTAATTGAGTACATACGAAAATGTTTCAAGAACAAAGAACCATTAGAAAGGAATCTGCATGAAAAAGCAATGCTATTGTTCAAGCAATATATGCTTATAGGTGGCATGCCAAAAGTAATAAGCACATTTCTAGAAAACCAAAAGTCTTTCATGAAAGCTGATATAGAAAAAAGAGATATTCTAGCTCTTTATCGAAATGACATAATGAGAATAGATGCAAACTATAGAGCTAAGGTACTCTCCATATTTGATCAGATTCCAGGATTGCTTTCTAAGCACGAAAAAAGAGTCGTATTCAAAGATATAAAAGATGGTACTAGTTTTGATAAATACGAGGAAACTTTCTTCTGGCTTTCTGATTCAATGATTGCTAATATGTGTTTTTTATGCCGAGACCCTAATGTAGGTTTAGCCATAAATGAAGATAGAAGCTATATAAAATGCTATATGGGAGACACAGGTCTCCTTTTAAGCCATGCATTTAACGAAAATGAAATACTTGATGATGAGATATACAAGCAGATTCTTGCAGGCAAACTTGGGCTTAATGAAGGTATGTTATATGAGAATATTATAGCTCAGATGCTTGTTGCTAATGGCCATAGATTATTTTTCTATACACACTACAATACAGATAAGCATAGGAATGACATTGAAATAGATTTCCTCATATCTAATAACAGCAAGCTTAAATATAAGCTATTTCCGATAGAGGTTAAATCTGGTACAAATTACACAACATCATCGCTTCTGAAATTTATGGAGAAATATAAAACAAGGATTGCTGAATGCTATATAATCCATCCCAGAAATCTCAAAGTAAAGGATAATATAACCTGCATCCCATCTTATATGTCAATATGCTTATAAAAGAAAACCCTCTCTATGCCAAAGACCTAGAGAGGGAACGTAAGATTATCTAATGCTATCTGAGACAGCATATTTATAGATTAATTAAGAAGATGCATTGAATACATAGAAAATTATACTATGTGGTATCAATTTATTTGGATTAATTATTTCTTCAAGCATTTCATACAGTATCTATATATCTACATCTCCATCCAAAACAAATCGATGACTTACATGAAGAAAATA
Organism: uncultured Spirochaetales bacterium; assembly: GCA_934271365.1. GTDB lineage: Bacteria > Spirochaetota > Spirochaetia > Sphaerochaetales > Sphaerochaetaceae > Ornithospirochaeta. The sequence continues at coordinate 3,110 of CAKQRI010000027.1, read as the reverse complement.
GTGACAACTAAACAATCGTATGTGAAAATAATTTCATATAATATAAGAAAAGAAGATATTTTACATGGAATTATTAAAGCTAAAAAATGATCAGGAACTTATCGAGACGTACATTAAAAGATTCTTTCCTTATAATGAAAAATCTGAAATGGCTCCTATTTTTGATGGAGTTGGGGATTGTGAAAAATATGCTAATAGTAAATGCAGGATACTATGGGTCCTAAAAGAAGCTTATGATGACTTCGATGATAATGGAAATCCCTCAGGTGGCGGATGGGGCTTATCTGATGTCTATAATAAATCTAATGACATGTATGAAAATATAAAAGCTAGCATGACATTGAAAACAATAGCCTATGCATCGAATTCGATACTCAATAATAAATACTATGAAGAACAGAATTGGATTTATGATGATCCTAGCATTGCCAATACATTAAAAGAAGTTGCTATAATAAACACTGGAAAACTACCAGGTCAAAGTCACACTTCATGGAAAAACTTAAAAGAATATTATGAATTCTGGAGACCTATCAATCTATTCCAGTTAATAATATATGATCCTAATATTGTGATTTTCGGAAATACATCCTGGCTATATGAACAGGATCTAAAACTGGAAATGAAATTCGACGAAGAATTGAATCTATCATATTCAATAAAAAATGGCACTCTATATATAGGAGCATATCATCCCAACCAAAGAGTCATAAGTCATACTGACTATATCAATTCTCTGGTAAATGCAGTGGCCAAATATCATGATGATATCAAGTTTGACTGATTAGAAATCTATTTATGCGCAGGAAGAGACATGCCAGTATAGCTGTCTCTTCTATTACATAATATTGATTATTGAAGCTTAACCACAGAGTACTGAGCTTCATTCATATTTCCTATATTAACCTTATCATTATCAGCAAATCTAGCAGAGCCAGAGACCTCTACAGGATAAACTATTCCATCCCCATTATTCTGCCAAACATAGATAGCATAATAACCAGTGCCAACAGCATTGGAATCTGGACATTCTATTGAAACATCAGTAAGTGTTGCTTCTGTTTGATAAAGATAAGCATCAGGATTCCTATTTCCAATAACCAAAGCTGCAAGCGGAACCTCATTTCCACTTCCCCACTTTCCATCCAGATAGGTTTTTCTCTTGTTCAGGCCTGTGGCTTTAAGAGTTGAATTGGTTATTATATGATTACCGCCACGCAGAATCACAGCTTGACGCTCTGCGGAAATAACAGAATCATCTATCTCCATGGTCCCATTTATATCAAATAAAATCGCTGTATTATCATGATTATTGCTATCTGAGGCTGTAATTACTGATTTCTCTATTAGTATTGAAACATTTCCTTCTGTGTTCCTTGAGCTCGTTGTTATCGCAAAAGCGCCACTTGCATTGACTGTAGAATCGGCAACGACAAGACTTGAATGTGATGCTGTCTCAGATATGAATATTCCTGATGTCCCCACCGCAGAGAAATCGACAGATTGCAATACAAGATTGGTATCTTTGCTAATCAGAATGCCATAATCACATAGCACATTCTGCTTCTTTGTGATTATTTTTCCATTATAAAAACGAGCTGTATATGCTTTTTCTGCTGATACAAGTTCCATATGGCCATTAATGGTTAATGTGTTGCCATTCAAATCGATTGAAATACCTTTAGAAAATGCAATTGAGCTATCCAGTTCCACATCGTTCCTTAGTTTTATCTCAGATACATCAGAAGCAATATCCCTCTTAAAATCATCTGCCGTATATACTGGAGCCTCATTTTTACAAGAGATTTCAATTAGTAAAAATAAAACAATACTAAAACACAGCAATGTTTTTCTTATCAGAAATTCCACAGTTATCAAGCCTCTTCTCTGAACTATTCTAAAATAAAGCTGAAAACTTAGGCTAATATTTTTAGATTTCATATTGTTAATTTTCAGAAAAAAATCTCTAGGCAATATACCTACCGCCTAGAGAAAAAGAATATCAAATTGATATTAATTATAAAATTAGTTCTTTTTTACGACATAATAATCATCTTCAGGTTCTACTGCATAACCTTCTTCAACCCAATCTTCATCAGGATTTTCAGTGCCACCCTTTGATGGATTGAACTTATAGAATTTTCCACCCGTAATACTAAAGGCTGTGGTTGTTCCATCCATTTTATTAAAAGTCCAATAATGATTAGCATACAATACTTCACTCTTAAACTCTCCACCTTTAATATAAGCTTTTGCTGTTTCTCCTGTAGTATTACGTACTTTTCCTAAGCGGATACATCCCATTGCGCCAAAAAATGAACCATCTTCTATCGTTAATTCTGCATTTTCCATTACAGTGATTATGTAGCCGACATTAGCTCCTGCCTCAGTACTTCCTGTATCATAATAGGTTTCAGTATAATCAAAATTACCATTTCCAAATAATTTTAATTTGCCATTTCCCTTTACTGTCAATATTCCATAAGCTTTTTCATCAGCATCAAGACTAATACGTTTTCCATTCATATTAAGACTGATATCTTTATTTCCGTCGATATAAATTCCCTTAGTTATTTTGATATCAGAAGAAAGCATAATTCTAGGTGAACCGTCCTCTATTGCCCTCTCTAAATCGTCAGAAGAAGTGACAGAAACAAAATCCTCTTTCCAAACTGCTACCAGCTTCATATTGGATGTCACTTCAGCTGTGAAATCATAAGACTTACCATCCAACTGCCATTCTCCAAATAAATACCATTCTCTTGTTGGATCAGCTGGTTCAGATATCTTTTCTCCTTCAGTTACAGCAATAGAAGCAACTTCAGATCCACCGTTCGAATCAAATGTCACAGTATACTGTTTTGGTTTAGCAACTTCGCTAGTACATGAAATAAATAAAGATACAATCAAAGCAATTATCAAAATAAATAAGCTTTTCTTTTTCATTATTCGACCCCCTGAATATACATCTGCATCCAATATACCCCCCCCCCCGTTGTATATTGTCAAATTTTTTCGTTTTTATATGACTTGGTAAAATTTTTTACTAACTTCCCATTTTTAATCCCTATGTGAAGTTACCTTGGGAAAGACGAGGGGAATCATTATCA
>CAKQRI010000026.1 GCA_934271365.1 uncultured Spirochaetales bacterium | reverse complement strand
AACCTGAGAGCTGAGATGGATTACAATCGAATATAGGACAATCATAATATATCCGCTCTTCTCACCAGCAATACATAAAAATGATGCTTTCCTGATAATCAATATCAACAATGAGAATAGCCATAGCATCTGTATAAACCAGAGCACACCTGTTCCTGATATCGCTATAATCAGAGGTCTGATAAGCAGCGGAATCGAATCAAAATCCACACCTGCATTCATCATATTGAAATACCCTGTCCATACATGGAAAGCAAAAAGCCCTAAGGTGGATGGAACAAGAAGCTTATCTGTCCTTTCCCTTATGAATTCTCTTGCTCCTCTCTTTTCCAGACTGAAGCGGGAAGTCATCCCAGCTATCAGAAACAGAAGAAGCATAAACCATGGATATACAGAAGCCGCAAATATATCAAAAACACGAATGCTATGCCCCGCTGTTATTCCAACAGCAAGTCCCTGTCCATTGAAAAGATATGCTGCATGATAGATAACAACTGCAATAACTGTGAAAAGCCTCAGATTGTCAAGATAATGCTTCCTCATCATCTGCCTCCGTATCAAAAACAGCTGCTGAGAACTTGTCAAAGAAGCTTTTAGGCGGAATCGCAAGCCCTCTTTTCTCATCTCCAAGAAGGATCAGAGAATCACCGCTTTTTATGCCAAATAAATCCCTTGCCTTCTTAGGTATTACTATCTGACCTTTCTCGCCAACTGTTACTGACCATGCATATTTACCTTTAGGTTTCATAAATCCTCCATCCTTTACAATTATACATATTAATCATACTTTTCATACAAATTAAAAAAAGATATTTTTTAATTATTAATATTAATTAAGTATTTATATTCTGTTTTAGGATTGTTTTTTAAAAAATGCCCACATCAAATGATGTGAGCACTAAGTAAATACATTATTCAATCAGGCATTATAGGTTGATGCTGCAGTCTCGCCTCCCTCTCCTGTCCAGTTTGCATGGAAGAAGCAACCTCGCTCATTATCCACACGTTCAAATGTATGAGCGCCGAAGTAATCACGCTGAGCCTGAAGCAGGTTTGCAGGAAGAGTCTTTGAAGTATATCCATCAAAGTAGCTCAGAGCCGATGAGAATGCAGGCGCAGGAACACCATATGAAGCAGCAGCTGCAACAACTCTTCTCCATGATGGAATAAGAGATGTGAGCTTCTCTTTGAAGTACGGATCAAGAATAAGATTTGAAAGTGCTGGGTTTCTATCAAAGGCCTCTTTGATTCTGCCAAGGAAAGTTGAGCGTATTATGCATCCACCTCTCCACATAAGAGCAATTTCCCCAAGGTTCAGATTCCAGCCGTAAAGGCTCTCTGCGGATCTCATCAGAGCATAGCCCTGCGCATAGGATATGATCTTTGATGCAAGAAGAGCACATCTTATATCCTCAATCATCTGAGCCTTATCGCCATTGAACTGAGGCCTTTCAATATTATATGCTTCAGATGCAATCACCCTTTCGCTCTTCAATGCAGATAAGCATCTTGAATAAACCGCTTCAGCAATCAATGTAAGAGGTATTCCCTCATCAAGAGATTCAAGACAGGTCCATTTTCCAGTGCCTTTCTGCCCTGCTGCATCAAGAATCTTATCTACAAGAGGAAGACCATCAGAATCCTTTACTCTGAATATCTCACTTGTGATCTCAATAAGGTAGCTATCAAGCTCTGTCTTATTCCAGGAAGAAAACACCTCGGCAAGATCATCCGCACTTAGCCCAAGAAGATTATTCATCAGGCTATATGCCTCAGAGATCAGCTGCATATCACCATACTCGATTCCATTATGGACCATCTTGACAAAATGCCCAGCTCCATTAGCTCCGACCCAGTCACAGCAAGGAGTTCCATCTTCAACTTTTGCTGCGACAGCCTGGAAGATATCCTTTACCAGAGGCCAGGCCTTCTCAGAGCCTCCTGGCATGAGGCTAGGTCCTTTCAAAGCACCTTCCTCTCCTCCGGAAATGCCTGTTCCAATATATAGAAGGCCTCTGCTTTCAACATACTCTGTCCGCCTTATAGTATCCTTAAAATAGCTATTTCCGCTATCTATGATCACATCACCTTCTTCTAGAACATCGAGAAGTGCATCTATATAGTGATCAACAGGCTCTCCTGCTTTGACAAGCAGTACTACCTTTCTAGGCCTCTCAAGAGATGCTGCAAGTTCTTCTAGAGAATGAACACCAATGATATTATGACCACTGGCCCTGCCTGAGATGAATTTATCTACCTTGGAGACTGTACGGTTGAACACTGCAACCCTATAGCCCTTAGACTCCATATTCATCACAAGGTTCTCACCCATTACTGCAAGTCCGATAAGTCCGATATCTGCTTTTTTTACCATATTTATTCCTGAATCTGTCTGCAGAACCATACCCCTTCAGAGAAGGGATATGATTAAGTCAATTCCGATATCAGCAGCCTCAGAAAGGCTGTTGCTGATTGTTATTTGTAAATCCTTGCGTAAAGATCATTCCACTTAGCAAGAAGCTCATCCTTCTTTGCTGTCAGCTCTTCAACAGGACGATCTACCCATTTGATGTCCTTTGTCTTTCCAAGCTGGAATGATGCAGGCTCTGTTACCTGAGAGTTAGTGAATCGGACTCCACCATACATCTGGTACATCTTCTCTGTACCTTCTTTTGATGTCATTGCTTCAACAAAAGCCTTTGCAGCTTCCGGATGCTTGCAGTTTGCAACAATTGCAAAACATGAATCCTTACCTGATGTGCCGTTTGCTGGATAGCGCATCTCATAGTTCTTTGCACCAAGCATTGTAACTGCTCCATTATCATAAGTAAGACCTACAACATATTCTCCATTCGCAACATCTTTGAAGCACTTTGAAGATGAAGATCCAACTACCATGCCATTCTTCATAAGCCCTTCAATAATTGCCCAGGCTTCAGGAGTATCAACACCATAGACTGCGAAGATATTGCAGAGGTTATTCCAGGCTGCTGAAGAGCTGTTTGGATCTGAGAATATGATCTTTCCCTTGAGGGCAGGATTCAGAAGATCCTCATAAGATCTGATATTGAGACCGAGCTCACTCTCTAGCTTTGTATTAACAGCAAAGCAGACTGTAGACATGCCATACACACTATAGTAGCCATTTGTAGCAGGAGCAATCTGCTCATCATTGTGGCTTGATGTATATCTCATGAAATACTGCTCATATTTATTTCCATCTGTAGAAGAAAGACCACCAAGCATGATATCTGCAACAGGATCCTCCTTCTCAGCCTGCAGACGTGCAAAGAGCTCTCCGAAGCTTCCATTCACGATTTCGATATTCACATCTGGATAAAGGCTCTCAAACGGCAGAGTCATTGCTGCAATCTCAGCCTCAGTATTTGATGTGTAGATAACCAGTGAATTACCTATCCCAGAAGCAGTCTCGCCTGATGCTGCCTCTTTAGAACCATTTGCAAAAACCAATGCCAGCGATGTAAGCATAACAAGTGCCAGAACAGCCATTTTCTTCATAATTTCTCTCCTTTTATTTAAAGTCTGATATCCTCAGACTTACTGACTTTAAGATAGATAATCAGTGAGATTATCGTCATTACTGTTAGTATTGCGGCAAATGCAGCAGCCATACCCTCATTTCCTCTTGTAATCGCAACATAAGCTGAAATAGTCATCGTGATGCTTCTGTTATTGTAGAGGATGATTGCACTTGAGACCTCTGTGAGAATTGCAACCCAGCTCAGGATAGCGCCTGAAAGGATTCCGCTTCCCATCATAGGGATTGTTATCCTGGTAAGAGTCTTCATCTTAGATGCTCCGAGGCTTATAGATGCTTCCTCTATGCTCATAGGAATCTGTGCAAGGGTTGCAGTTGCTGATCTGATTGTATAAGGAAGACGCCTGATTACAACAGCAAGAAGCATGATTGTAAACGTTCCTGTAAGCTTCAGAGGCTTACTGCCGAATGCTGTCAGAAGAGCAATGCCTATTACAACACCTGGCATGATGTATGGAATCATTGAGAATGTATCAATAGCATCATTCAGAAGGCTCTTTCTGCGGACAGTGAGGTAAGCAATCATGATTGCGATAACGATGATGAACAGAAGAGCAAGCACTCCGAGCTTAACCGTATTCGTCATAGATCTGATAAGGAGTCTATTGAGAGCTGCCTTATAGCTGCCAAGAGAGAAGCCATCTAAGAATATCGTGCCAGCAGCATTAGTCTTTCTGAATGAAAGGTAGATAATGAATACCTGAGGAAGGAATGCAATGAGGCAGACAGCATAGCAATAGATATGCATAAGCACTCCGCCTATGCCCTTTGCTTCTTTCTTCTCCACAGGATGAAGTGAATTTATAGAGAAGCTGAACTTCCTTGTAGCCCACTTCTGCAGGAAGAACACAAGAGCTGTGACAATGATAGCGATTACAGAGATTGCAGATGCAAAACCGAAGTCTGCTCCATTCTCATTCACGAACTCTCTATAAATCAGAACAGGGAATGTCATATAACCTTCTCCGATTACTACAGGAGTACCGAAATCAGCAAATGCTCTCATGAATACAAGAAGAGATGCAGCAAGCACTGTAGGCATCACAAGAGAAAGCACAACAGTGAACAGTCTCTTCACACCTGTGCATCCAAGATTCGCAGAAGCTTCCATCAATGAATTATCTATATTCTTGAATGCTCCGTTCATATATATGAATACAAGAGGGAAGAACTTCAGTGTCTGAACAAGCAGGATGCCTCCGAATCCATATATATTTCCTATGTTTATTCCCAGAGATTCCTTGAAGAATGTTGTGATCACACCGCTTCTTCCCAAAAGAAGAATCCAGGAATATGCACCAAGAAAAGGTGCACTCATGCAGCACAGTATGCTTACTGTGAATATCAGCTTAGATAGCTTCAGCTTATAGAATGAATAGAAATACGACATAGGAATGCCAACAGCAAGTGAGCACAGAGTGACCGCAAGAGTGACCTTTATGCTATTCGATATCGTATTCGTATAATATTTCTGGCTGAAGAACTTAGCAAACTGTGAAAGTGTCAGGTGTCCATCATTCCCTATAACAGACTGCTTCATTATCCCAACAAGAGGATAAATCAGGAATACAAGAAAGAGAAGGAAGAGAACAACTGAAACTATTGTCCACAGATCGAATCTTCTGCTTCTGGATTTCATTTATCTTCTCCTTTCTCATTGTCATTGATGACGCCGCTTAGAATATTCGCACTGCCATCTGCAGTGAAGAGATTCACTTTCTGGGTATTTATTGTGAGACGGATCTCTGAACAAGGCTCTATTATGGAATCGATGGAGGATTCCTGTATGATCTCTGCATCCTCTCCTGTCGAAAGAGTCACAAAATAATGGGTGTTAAGACCTAAGAATACACAGCTCTTGACAGTAGCAGATATTCCGGAACCTTCTGTTGTAAGCCTGAATTCCTCAGGTCTTACCGATATGACAATATCCTGGTTTTTTCTATATTTATTCTGAACGCCTTTTATTTCTGCACGATATCCGGATGCTGTCTCTAAATATGTGAAGCCACCATCAACAATGAGTTTACCCTTCAGAATATTGGTTCTTCCGATAAATGTAGCAACAAATAGATTTGCAGGTCTCTGGTATATGTTCTTAGGTGTTCCAATATGCTGGATCACACCGCCATTCATTACAGCAATCCTATCAGAGACAGCCATAGCCTCTTCCTGGTCATGCGTTACATAAACAGTTGTGATTCCGACCTTATTCTGGATTTCCTTTATTACAGTCCTCATCTCAACCCTAAGCTTGGCATCAAGGTTTGAAAGCGGCTCATCCATCAATAGCACATCTGGCTTGATTGCAAGAGCCCTGGCAAGAGCAACTCTCTGCTGCTGTCCTCCAGATAAGCGCTCAGGAAGCCTATCTGCATATTCATCAACATGCATTAGGCACATGAACTTCTCAGCCTGAGTCCTGACCTCATCCTTCGGAAGCTTCCTGTTCTTCAGTCCGAACTCAACATTCTTTCTGACAGTCATATTCGGGAATATTGCATAGTTCTGGAAAACCATACCGATATTCCTCTTTGCAGGATCAATATCATTTATCCTTGTATCATTGAAGTAGAAATCACCGCCTTCAATTGAATTGAATCCGGCAATCATCCTCAGCAGGGTGGTTTTTCCACATCCGGATGGTCCTAGAAGAGTAAAGAACTCGCCTTCCTTAACAAACAGATTAAGATCTGGGATTATTACATTGTCCCCATATTTCTTTACGGCATGCCTGATGCTGATATTCTTTCTCATGTGTTCTCCTTTTGTAACATTTATATAGATTACATGGCGAACACATTTTGTCAAACTTTTTGTTAAGTTTTTATTATTTTATGTTCTAGAACTAATCAATCTTATCATTTTTCACCTGAATAACTTCAATACCTAGGTCTTGGAATGTCTTAAGATAAAGCTCAGGGATACCATCATCTGTGATGATTGCATCTATTTCAGATAAGGCTCCGACAACTGCAGGCTTAGCTTTTCCGAACTTTGAGCTATCTGCAAGAAGAACAACTTTTTTTGACTGCTTGATTATCCTGCTGCAGAGCGTTGCTGTCTGATGGTAGAAATTAGTCAGACCGAACTCTAGAGATATGCCAGCAACTCCTATGAATGCTATATCTGCACAGTACTTTGAGATTTCACGCTCAGTCTCTATTCCAAGAAACGCATGATTATCTCTTTTGAGCTCTCCGCCAACTGAGAATACCGTTATATCTGGATACTTCTCAAGCTCATTTATAACAGGAAGAGAACAGGAAATAGCAGAAAGCCTCTTCTTCCCCTCTAGATGCTTTGCAACCTGAAGCACAGTGGTGCCAAGATCTAGGATTATCGTATCATCATTCTTTATAAGCTCTACTGCTTTCTTTGCAATCAGGTCCTTTGTGACACTGTTTATAGCAGCACGCGGAAAATACGGCTTATTGAGCTCTTCCTCATTTAGTACAGCTCCTCCATATACTCGCTTTATGTACTTCTTCTCTTCAAGTTCTGCAAGATCTCGCCGTATAGTCATCACTGAAACATCAAATGCCTCTGTAAGCTCTGTAATCTGGACACTCTTGTTGCGTGACACAATCTCAAGAATAAGCCTCTTCCTCTCGCTATTTGTCATATTATCCCCTCATATATGGAAAGAAGCGCTCTATAGCTCTAGCAACTCCATCAGCCTCATTCGTATCTGTAGTATAATGAGCAGAGCTCTTCACTGTATCTGCAGCATTTCCCATTGCAATGGAGTATCCTGTCTTTGAAAGCATCTCAATATCATTGAAATCATCACCTAAAGCCATAATCTCTGATTTATCAATGCCATAATAAGATGAAAGATCATCAATTGCTGTGCCTTTATTCACGCCTCCTGGCATAAGCTCAAGAAAGTCATTTCCATAATAGAATGATGCATCAGATGGAGCTATCTCCTTTCTGATCTCGGCTCTCAGGCTATCTAGAAGATGAGGATCTGGTGACATGAACAGGATCTTATTGGCCTCTTCACTTCTGATAAGAGTTCCCAGATCAGCAAGTATGCTATCCTGACGATATATCGGCAGCTTTGCAGAATACAGGAATCCCTCATGCTTTTCCGTATACCATCTATTATCTGCAATCATCAGCATATCAATATGGAAATCCCTTGCTATCCTGTAGATTCTCTCAGCAATATCAATCGTTATTCTATGATCCCCGATGACATTTCCATCTGAATCATATAATAGAGCACCATTAATGCAGGAAGCAGGACCTTTCACTCCTATAGTGCCATAGAAGTGGATTACAGCAGAGTACATGCGTCCTGATACTATAGTGAACCTGACATTCTTCTCTTTCACAGCACGCTGTATCCATCTGATATTCTCTTCACTCAATGATTTATCATCACGTATAAGCGTACCATCAATATCACAGCAGATCAGCTTAATATCATTCATGCTTTCTAATTGTTCCAGCAAACTGCCATGCTATGCAAGTAAAAAGAGAAAGATTCAGATAAAAGCAGGATAGATTCTTTAAGAATGCTTTATTAAAAGATGCCATGTACAGTCAGCCACTATAATCAATAAAATAATGAATTCTCTATGAAGCAAGCAATATGCTATTATTTTAATATCTAGGGAATTATATCTAATATGTTATACAGCTTTGATAATTGCATGCAGGATTATAACCATGTATATGGCGGACATTCAGCTCAGAAAATGGGAATTATATTCAATAATGGATATTACATGCTGAAATATCCAAACAACCTAAAAGAAAAGAAGATAAGGAATTGCAGTTTAAGCTATTCTAACAGTCCATACTCTGAATACATCGGCTCTCATATTTATGATATTCTCGGAATTCCTGTCCATGAGACACTTCTCGGAACACGAAAGAATCATATTGTTGTTGCCTGCAGGAATTTCTGCGATGAAGATGAACGGCTTATGATGTTCAGTGAGATTAAAACAACATTTGAGCCTAGTAATGAATTAGCCAAGAGCAATTCTGCAACAGAAGGAGGCAGTGTAGAACTAAACGAAATATTGCAGGTACTTGAAGAGCACCCGTTGTTTTCTTTTGACAGAGATTCCGTCAAAAGAAGATTCTGGGATATGTTTATAATTGATGCTTATATTGGAAATCCAGACAGAAACAACGAAAACTGGGGCATTATTACAGGTAGAAATGGTAAAAAGCGACTTGCGCCTGTGTATGATAATGGTAACAGTTTATGTGACAAGTGGGATACAAGAAAAACTGATTTCTTTCTGAATTGTTCAAAAGATGAGCAGATAGACATGGCTTTTTCTATCCCTTCTATATACAAAGAAGGAGATAAGAGAATTTTTCCACTCAATTTCATCGAAAAAAGAAATAACAATGCCTGTAATGAGGCTATGCTAAGAATCTTCCCCCAAATAATAACCAGCCAGGATAAGATAAAAAAAATGATTGATACTGCTCCGTCACTTGATACCGAAGCTAAGAATTTTTACTGGGAAATTCTGAATCTACGCTTTGCTTTAGGGCTTCTACCAGCTTTTATAAAGATTTACAAGGAACATTATGGCAATGAGTATATCTTAGCTGATAGTATTCCGGAACTAATAGAAGGAGATAGCAAATGGAATTCCATCCTGAATATTCAATAGATGAAATCTATGAAAAACTGCCTGAATACTTAAAAGAGGATACTGCACTTCTAGAGGAATGCTATTCGAAAAACGAGATATTCAATCCTGTATTTGATTATTTTGAACCAGATGTAAAGGCTGCAATCAGATCAGGCCACATAACTGATGCGGAAGCGAAAACCCTGCTTCTGAGATACGACCTCTGGTGAGGCTTGATAATCCCCTCAAATAGAAAACAAACCTTCCTAAATAAAAACAGGCAACAGCCATAAGCCATTGCCTGTAATAAATAGCATTCCAAAAGGTTTAGTTCACGATTACCTTTGCGATAATATCTGATGTATAAACACTATATTCTGCACCAGAAGCATCTTTAGCCAGCATAACAGAATAAACAAGCAGGCCACTGGCCTTATTATCAGAATCCTTAGTAACAGCAATATCAACACCTGTTTCGTATTCTGCTATCTTTGTCTCTTCCTTAATACCAAATGCAGGATGAAGTTCACCATCAAACCCGCTTACATAGTAATCAATAGTATCAGTTCCTTCACTTGCCTTTAATGGACCACTGGATGATAAGTTAACCTTTATTTCATCAGTAGTAATTGCATCATAATGAAGCATGAAGTTTGTATAGTAACCATAATTACCAAATGAGCTCGTTGATTTCTCTAAATCCTTGATATCAGGATGAACATCGCCATTCTCATCTGTAAACCAAACCTTGAAATAACCATAATCTGAAAGATCCAGCCCGACTATGGTTGAAGCAGTAGCAATATCATCTGCAAAAACAGCAGAAACAGAAACAAGAAGCATTAATGCAAATATGATTAATTTATTCATTCTCTTCATTTCATTAACCCCCTTTTACGCCTCAGACCTAACAATGAGCTTCATTGTAGAGCTAAGCTTTTTCGTCACAGCATATTCAAATGTATCAACAGCGCTGATTGTAAGAGGAATACTTCCAACCTCTACGGCTCCGACCTTGGCTTTGTCCTCAAAAGTCTTTACGCTTATTGAAGTCTGAGAATCTGCAGATTCAAGAGACTGCTCAGTTCCATTATTGAAAGATACCTTATATTTCAAACTAGCTTTAGCTGCTTTATCCTTTAAGTTGCCTTCAATCTCAAGATACAAAGCAACTTTTGTATTTTCTTTGAATTTATATGAGATATACAGTGGGTTCTCAGTAGACTCGCCACCATAATCATTAAATTTCATAGTAGAGATATTCGGGACCAATGATATGTCTTTAATGTTTGCTATATCATCACTATAGTCAGCAATCTTACCTGATGTAAATGCAACTGCATACTGAGCATCTCTTTTTTCGGACAGATCAAGACGGACTGTCATATGAGCAGCAGCTCCAATTGCCCCTGTTGTTCCTGTTTTCCAGACTCCTTTTTCTTCTGTATTTGCAAATACTGATACAGTTATAAACGCAAAAAGAATCATAACAACAAAAAGTTTCTTTTTCATAACTACATTCCTTTTTAAGGTTTCTTTATTAGTAATAAATACTAATAGTTTAATTTTTAAATTAATTTACTTAGAAAACCCAAATATGTAAATAATGTATTCATTGATTGTTCAACAATTTATTTCTTCTTGTATATTTATTTACAATACAAATAATTATAATAATTGAAAACAATATGGTAAAGATATATGCCTGATTAACTCAAAAAAAACAAAGAAATACAAAAACGGGACTAAAAAATTTTATATAAACATTTCTATAACTTTGTTGAACTCTGATTAGCTTAAGAAATTATAAGTTGCATTTTTAATAGCATTATAAAATAAAAAACTCCCAGCTTAGTGGGAGAATCTGCTGCATTCAAGGAGCTCTTCAGCTCTCTTAACCTGCTCTTTTGTTGGAGGAACTGCATCAGATAGAGTATATGGGATTCCAAGCTTATTCCACTTGAAAATACCTAGTGTATGATAAGGAAGAACCTCGACTCTTTCAACAGTCTTAAGGGAAGATATGAAATCTGCCGTCTTTCTTAGGCCATCCTCATCATCTGTAAGTCCAGGAACAAGCACATGGCGGATCCACATAGGAACTCCGAGATCAGATACATGGCGAGCCATCTTGAGAATGTTCTCATTGCTGTGTCCAGTCAGTTTTCTGTGCTTCTCATCATCAATCTCTTTCAGATCCAGAATGACAAGTGATGTCGAAGCCATGAGACGATCAAACCTCTCAAGATAGTCCTTATCATCCCTGAAAGGCTCAGCAGAGGTATCAAGTGCTGTATGCACCCCTTTCTCTCTTGCTATAGAGAAGAACTCAGAGACAAAATCAAGCTGCAGCAGAGGCTCTCCACCGCTTACTGTGATTCCACCCTTATTTCCCCAATAGTTCTTATAGCGGTATACATGGCGGAAGAGATCATCAGCCTTCCACTCTTCTCCTGCGCACTTCTTCCATGTCTCAGGATTATGGCAATACCTGCAGCGCATGTTGCAGCCCTGCAGGAAAACCACAAAACGGACACCAGGACCGTCCACAGACCCGAATGATTCGAGAGAGTGGACATATCCTATATTATTTTCAGAGGACTTCATGACAAGTTCTTGAGATAACATCAAGCTGCTGTTCCTTTGTGAGGTCGATGAACTTTACAGCATATCCAGAAACACGGATCGTGAAGTTTGCATACTCTTCCTTCTCTGGATGCTCCATAGCGTCGATGAGCTTCTCTTTTCCGAATACGTTTACGTTGAGGTGATGAGCGCCCTGGCTGAAGTATCCATCAAGAACATTCACAAGGTTATCAACACGCTCTTCCTCGCTGTGTCCAAGTGCACCTGGGTTGATTGTCTGAGTATTTGAGATACCATCAAGAGCCCATGTGTATGGAAGCTTAGCAACAGAATTGAGAGAAGCAAGAAGGCCATTCTTCTCTGCACCATAGCTTGGGTTAGCACCAGGTGAGAATGGAGTATAAGCCTCTCTTCCATCAGGAAGTGCTCCTGTGTACTTACCGTAAACAACGTTTGATGTGATTGTGAGGATAGATGTTGTAGCCTCAGAATTCCTGTAAGTATGTCTCTTCTTGATCATCTTGAGGAATGTATCGAGAAGCCATACTGCAATGTCATCAGCTCTGTCATCATCGTTTCCGTATCTTGGGAAGTCGCCTTCAGTCTCATAGCCTACTGCGATTCCAGTCTCGTCTCTGATTACCTTGACCTTTGCATACTTAATAGCACTGAGTGAGTCTACTACGTGAGAGAAGCCTGCGATACCTGTTGCGAATGTTCTTCTTACATCTGTATCGATAAGAGCCATCTCTGCCTCTTCATAGTAGTACTTATCATGCATATACTGGATCAGGTTAAGCACATTCACATAGAGACCAGCAAGCCAGTCAAGCATCTGTGTATACTTCTTGATTACCTCATCATAGTCAAGATACTCGCTTGTGATAGGTGCATAGTTAGGACCGATCTGCTCACGGCTCTTTACATCAACACCACCGTTGATTGCGTAAAGAAGTGCCTTAGCAAGGTTTGCTCTAGCTCCGAAGAACTGCATCTCCTTACCTGTCTGTGTTGCAGATACGCAGCAGCAGATTGAGTAGTCATCGCCCCATACCGGCTTCATCACATCATCATTCTCATACTGAACAGAGCTTGTCTTAACACTGATCTTAGAAGCGTAGCGCTTGAAGTTCTCAGGGAGAGCTGCTGAATAGAGAACTGTGAGGTTTGGCTCTGGAGCTGGTCCCATGTTCTCAAGGGTATGAAGGAATCTGAAGCAGTTCTTTGTTACCATGCTTCTTCCATCCATTCCAATACCACCTACTTCGAGTGTTGCCCATACCGGGTCACCTGAGAAGAGCTGGTTATAGCTTGGAATACGAGCGAACTTAACCATACGGAACTTCATTACCATGTGGTCGATAAGCTCCTGTGCTTCCTCTTCTGTAATCTTACCAGCCTTGAGGTCTCTCTCAATGTAAATGTCGAGGAATGTTGAGATTCTTCCTACGCTCATTGCTGCGCCGTTCTGAGTCTTGATAGCTGCAAGATATCCGAAATAGAGCCACTGACAAGCCTCTCTTGCATTTGTAGCAGGCTTAGAGATGTCATAGCCATAAGAAGCAGCCATTGCCTTCATGCCCTTAAGAGCATTGATCTGTCTTGCAATCTCCTCTCTGAGGCGGATTACATCATCTGTCATTGTTCCATCACCGCAGTTAGCAAGGTCATCCTGCTTGAACGCAATGAGTGTATCGATACCATAGAGAGCTACACGGCGGTAGTCACCAACAATACGGCCACGGCCATATGTATCAGGAAGACCTGTGATGATGTGGCTATGGCGAGCAAGCCTCATCTCTGGTGTATAAGCATCGAATACAGCCTGGTTATGTGTGCGTGTATAATCTGTGAAGATCTTATGAAGCTCTGGGCTTGGCTCATAGCCATAAGTTGTGCAAGCCTGCTCAGCCATCTTGATTCCGCCATAAGGCATGAATGCGCGCTTGAGAGGCTTATCTGTCTGGAGGCCTACAATCTTCTCAAGATCCTTGTATTCCTCTTTGATGTATCCTGGACCATAAGCTGTAAGACCGCTTACAACCTTAGTCTCCATATCGAGAACTCCGCCCTTTGCTCTCTCTTCCTTCTGAAGCTTCTGAAGTTCCCCCCAGAGCTTATTTGTAGCATCTGTAGGACCAGAAAGGAATGATTCATCACCATAGTATGGTGTATAGTTCTTCTGGATGAAGTCGCGGACGTTGATCTCCTCTTTCCAAAGACGGCCTTCAAAGCCATCCCATGCATTATTTTCTAACATATTGCTATATGCTCCTCACAATGTATAGTTAGCATTATCTAATCAATGCAAACAATAAATAACAAGGATTTCAAAAAAAGACAATATGGAAAAAGCAAAATAAACAGATGACCTACAAGAAATTACTATTTAATTAGCCAATACCATTGCTTAATGCGAAAATTATCAGATTAATATTCTTTAAATCTGATTATATCAATAAATGTTATATTAACATGGATTTTGGTAAATAAAATAACGCTATGCAAAAACAAGGCAGAACAAATGCCATTACGGCTTTATATAAAACCATAAAAAACCATTAATGTACACAGAATGCAGCAATTTTACCTAAGAAAATCTTCTTAATCCTAAATTTCAGTAATCTTACACAATAAAAATTGAATGATTAATATGAGTTAGAATACAAGCAGCAAAGGGAAATGCAATGGCAAGCGATAAGAGCTACCTTGACTACATACTCGAAGGACTATCAGAACTTGAAGAGATAACATACAGGAAGATGATGGGAGAATACATCATTTACTATAAAGGCAGGATAATCTCATACATTGCCGACAACAGAATGCTCATAAAACCATGCAGAAGCGCACTCGCGCTTCTAAAGGACGCAAGAATGGAGAGGCCTTATGCTGGAGCCAAAGAGATGATATTAATAGAAGACACAGATAATAGGGATCTTCTAAAAAAGCTTTTTGAAGCTTCATATGAAGAGCTTTATGCAGAGAAGGACTAAAGCTCCAGTCTCATAAGAACCAGACACTGGTATCCAGATGCTCTTGACTTGAAGCCTCTCGGATTTCTACCATATTCAACAAAGCCTTCGCTCTCATAAAGCGCAATGGCCCTGCTGTTATCGCTTACGACTTCAAGCTCAAGCTGCTCATAGCCAGCTTTCCTTGCCATCTCAATAGAGCACTCTGTAAGAGCCCTTCCGATACCAAGCCCCCAGAAGCTGCGCAAAATGCTTATCCCGAACTCAGCACGATGCTGAAGCTTGCACTTCTGAGAAAGCGCATCAACACCAGCAGATCCTACTATCCTTCCATCAACCACAGCACATAATTCTATTTCTCTATCACTGTTTTCCTTATCAATCAGGAACTTGCGCTCTTCATCTGGAGTGAAGCTGCTCTCATCTGGATAAGTCAAAAGAAAATCGGTCTCGCTATGGGTATCTGAAAATGATGTGCACATTGCTTCTGCATCATCTTCACCTGCGCTTTTGATGAGGCACTCTCTGCCATCCTTCAGATATATTATCTTTGAATATCTCATTGGATAAATCTTAGCGCCAGAGAGTGCTGTATGCAATCATAAGATGAATCAGAGCCAGCTTCTGCGTCTCCACTTAAGAAGAAATGCAGAATTCACAATGACAAGAACGCTTCCCGCATTATGGATAAGCGCACCGAAAACCAGTAATTGCAAGGATTATCGCAACAAAGTTCAGTGTCATAGAGAATGCCAGATTAAGCTTTATTGTCTTCATCATCCTGCGTGATAGCGCAATCAGATGTGGCAGCTCTTTTACATCGTCATCAATCAGAACAATGTCTGCAGCATCAATGGCTATATCGCTGCCTTTGCCTCCCATTGCAATGCTCACATCTGCTTTCTTCAAGGCTGGAGCATCATTAATGCCATCACCAATCATGCATATCTTAATACCTTTTTGCTGTTCTCCTTCGATAAACTGCATCTTATCTTCAGGCAGACATTCTGGTTGAAAGGTCTCAATTCCAAGCGCTAATGCAATAGAAGAAGCCACATTCCGTCCATCTCCTGTAAGAAGAACCGGCATCACTCCCAGCTTTCTGATTTTCTTTATCATTACGTCCGCATCACTACGGAGAGTATCTGAAAGAGCAATGAATCCAGCATATTCACCATCAATCCCAACATGGATAATAGTAGCCCCTTTATCAATATATCTGCTGAATCCAGCATCTATTCTAGTTTTTACACCATTATCAGCTAAAAACTTCGTATTTCCTGCAATGATAGAATGAGAAGAGACAGAAGCCGAAATGCCATGGCCCGGAACCATTCTGAAATTCTCGGTTGCTTTTACGTCTTTCCCATAGCATTCTACAACAGCACGCCCAAGCGGATGCTCTGACAAATTCTCTGCAGAAGCAGTATAGTAAAAAATCTCATCATCACTGAAGCTTCCAGCTGATCTGACAGCAATCACTTCAGGTTTCCCATATGTAAGAGTTCCAGTCTTATCGAAAGTTATCTCAGAAACAGCAGCAAGACGCTCAAGTGCATCGCCCTCTCTTACAAGAAAGCCATGTTTCGTGGCATTTCCTATCGCTGCCATTATCGCAGTCGGAGTAGCAAGTACAAGGGCATATGGGCAGAACACAACAAGTATTGTTACAGCTCTTATCATTATTCCCGAAACTGCCCATGTCACTATAGCTGCTGATAATGCTACTATGACAATCCAGGTCGCCCACCTATCGGCAAGCCCAACAATCTTTGCTTTCCCAGCATCTGCAGACTGAACAAGCCTGATAAGGCGCTGTATTGAGCTATCCTCCCCGACTTTTGTGGCTTTCATGTCAAAAGCTCCATACTGATTGACTGTCCCGCTTGAAACACCATCACCAGGCACTTTATCAACAGGAAGTGATTCTCCTGTCATCACCGCCTGATTTATTGAAGTCTCTCCGGATATTATCACCCCATCCACAGGAACAGTCTCACCAGGAAGCACTATTATGGTATCCCCTTCTGAAACATTCTCAACAGCGGTTATAGACTCTTTTCCTGATTTTATGATTCTTGCATTAAGAGGCTTCAGATGTACAAGCCTCTCAATTCCAGCACGCGCCCTAGCAACTGTAAGAGCCTCAAGCAAAGCTCCTAACTGCATAATAAATGCAACCTCACCTGCTGCAAAGTCATCATGAATGAGGACAGAAGCGATAAGAGCTAGAGATACAAGCACATCTGCTTTGATATCAAAGCTTGTTACAAGCCCGATTATAGCTTCAAGGATAATTGGGACTCCCGAGAGTATTATTGCAATCCAGGCAATATCAAAAGGAAATGGCAGTATATCCATCTTGCTGTCAATAAGGCTGAGAATAAGTGAGATTCCGCTTATAACCAGCAGTACTATATCTTTTTTTGTACCACCACGCTCAAGCAGATGTTCAAGCTTTTTCATTAAAGATTTCATCATATGGCCCCTTATACCCATGCGGGTATATCTATATATACCCATACAGGTATAAGGTTGCCAAGAATAATAGAAGCAAAAATCACTGCATATTAGCAAAACGCTCAATTGCCTTTGTGAAGTTCTCAATCTCCTTATCATCACCGTTTTCCACGGCATCCTTTATACAGTGCTGGATATGACCTTCTAAAACCACCTGTGCAGCTTTATTGAGTGCTGATTTTGCAGCACTTATCTGTGATATGATATCCTCACATGGGATATCCTCATCAATCATCCTATCTATTGCCTTAATCTGTCCGAGTATCTTAGCAAATCTTCTGTGAAGATTATCTGCATCCATACATTTCTTCATAATAGTCTCCATACATATAGTAGTATATGTATTATCCATCTAATAAATGCTGCATTCAATAGAGCAATGCTATTGAATCATGACTAAACCTGAATCATCATAAATATGAGGGCTTATATGAAGGTAAAGCAGTTCGTAATGGCTTATAGTGCAGAACAGGATAGGATAAGGGCAATACTGCCAGATGGATTTGAATCTCTAAGACCTGTACTCAGGATCAATGCCGAGATAATAGATGATATCAGATGCAGCATCGAATTCAATACAGCTGTTATTAAAGATGGAAAGAAAGGCTGGCTCAATGTCTGGAATTCCAGCTCAGCTGAATTCAGGCAGGATCATGAGAATACCATCTTCCAATCTCCAGAGCTGATGATATCATTCAGAAGAACAGGCATCATCGGTTCATGCCCCGCAGAAAAGGATAATGAGGGAACATTCTACCTAGGAAACCTATTCAGGAAGACAGAGATAATAACAGAGAAGAAGGAATTCTCTGATTCAGAGTTCTGCTGGAAAACAGCTGATGGCACATCAGGGAAAAGCCAGGGAAAAACAATTCCTGCCATACCCACAGAGCAGAGAATCATATATGATCAGAAACCACTTACACTGCAGAATGCTGCAGAGTTCCCATGCATAGAGGTTCTCGGATCATACTCAGTGGAATTCGAGAGGATACGAATATGATAATAAAAGAAGCTGAAAGCAGAGATAGTGCACTTATCGACAAACTCACTGATGTATGGGAAAAATCTGTCAGGGCAACCCATCATTTCCTAAGCAGTTAGGAAATAGAGGATATAAAGCAGTATGTTCCAGATGCAATGAAAGCGACTAATCATCTGCTGGTTGCATTCAGCGCCAGCGCTGAGCCTATTGCATTTCTGGGAACGGGCAATGGTATGCTGGACATGCTATTCATACATCCAGATGAAAGAGGAAAAGGACTTGGAAGGAAGATGCTTGAGAAAGCAATAGCTGAATATTGATGCACAGCCCTTACAGTCAATGAAGAGAATCCAGATGCAATAGAATTCTATAAGCATATGGGATTCAATGAATATAAGAGGTCAGAGATAGACGAAGATGGAAGGCCTTACCCTATTATATACATGAAGCTCTGAAGAGGTGAAATCATTCTATTATGAAAGGCTGCTGAAGAATTTCAGAACAGTCTTCATCTCCTGATCCAGAAACGAAAGGCCTTTCTCCCTTATATCTTCAGGAATGCCCCAGCAGGCTTCTGCAATTCCTCCGGCAATAGCACCGAGAGTATCACTATCACCGCCGATGCTTATTGCATTTCTTATCGCATCTTCAAAACCGAAAGATGAATAGACACAGAGATATGCCGGCTGGCATGTCATATCGCAGAGAGAAGACCATTTATAGTTCTCATAAAGCCAATGCATATCAAAGCCTATAGGATAATAATGCTCTTCTTCATATGCTCGTATGTAATCTATGTCCTTTTTCTGTCTTAAGAGAAAGATCTGGACAGCAGTTGCCTCTGCTCCTTTTATCCCATCAGGATGATTATGGGTGACTTCTGTCACAGCCCTGCTCATGCTGATGCACTCTTCAAGAGAATGTGCTGAAAAGCCTACAGGGCTCACTCTCATTGCAGCCCCATTTCCAGCACTGTTATATGCACCCATTCCGGGATTATGGAGCCACTTATCAAAACCAGCACCATAACCAGCATCTGGATGTGCTAATCCCCATGATCTCATAGATCTCTCAGCATATTCAGAGAGCCTTTCATAAGATGGGCTTCCATCTGCTCTCCATTTGAAGATGGCTTCTGCGATTGCTATCGTCATAATGCTATCATCAGTAAGATGGCATCCATTTCCAAACAGCTCGAAATCCTTAGAATGTATATTATCCCACTCAAATCGTGAGCCTACGATATCTCCGATAATCGCACCTAACATCTTTTATTCTCCATTCTGACACAGAATACTATAGCTCATAAATCGTGGATAAGAAAAAAACTATGGAGGAATTCTAAGCAAAAAATAAGCCATGTTATCTGTTGAAATAATATTATATTCGGTATATACCGATAATATGCCACGACCACAGAGACTGAGACGGATATGCAGAATGCCAAAGAACACAGCATTCTCTCCAGATTGTCCTTCAGATGAAGAGAGCATTGTGCTATCCATTGATGAATATGAAGTCCTTCGCCTAGTTGATCTGGAAGAGAAGACACATGAGGAATGTGCCATTCAGATGGATATATCAAGATCGACTGTGCAGGAGATATATGAAAGTGCTAGGCGAAAAACATCTGCTGCAATAGTATTCGGCAGAAATCTGGTAATCTCTGGTGGCACTTATAGAATATGCAGCGGAAACGAGGATGGATGCTGCAGAAGAGAATGCATAAAGGATATCAATCTTAAAGGAGATAATATGAAAATTGCAGTCACATATGATAATGGCAGCATATTCCAGCACTTCGGACACACAGAAGCATTCAAGCTCTATACCGCAGAGAATGGTAAGATCTTAAGTTCTGAAGTTATCAGTACAGATGGAAGCGGACATGGAGCACTTGCGGGCTTCCTTATGAGAAACGGCGTAGATACATTGATCTGCGGAGGAATCGGAGGAGGTGCACAAATTGCACTCAGAGAAGCTGGGATAAAGCTCTATGGTGGAGTCAGCGGCAATGCAGATAAAGCAGTAGAAGACCTGCTTTCTGGAAATCTTGAATTCAATCCTGATGTCCACTGCTCTCATCATGACCACGGAAACAGCGAGCATAGCTGCGGCCATCATAGCTGTCATTAAACACTTAAAGCAGGAGGGGCTTATCCTTCCTGCTTTTTCTTACTATAGGCCTCACATATCTGAAGAAGCATTCAGGCTGATAATAGAAATAGAAGACCTGGCCAGGCCTGAAATCCAAGCAGAAGCCGTATTCATCATAATCAAATGCCTTCATTCTGTTTTCTATCTCGGACTCGACTTTAACGCTCTCTTTCTCAATATCAAATGGGCCATGCTCAAAGACAATATAATCTCCCTCACAGACATCCATAAGATAAAAACCATCAGGAACAGGACCGTCATAATCTGAAGCAAGTCTTATCCCGTATGCTTCAGCAAGAGGGATTCCCCAGCTGCAGATTCTTCCAGCAGCATCATTTATATATGCAATTACATGCCCTCTCCCCTCATCAAGCTTTCCATTTATACCATCAAGAATTCTGCATACAGCATCATAACAAAGACCTTTTATGTGACTCTGCTTTTCCCAGAAATCATAATAACCTATGCTTTCATAGTTTCTTATATGCAGAAATCTATGTGCTGGAATATGCACAAAGTATGTCTTAATGCTATCAGATGTCTCATGCTCAGAATCTGTCAGATAGCAGTCAAAAGGCCTAAGAACTGTTCTAAGAGGAGGAGGGAAAGGACTTAAACGGTATTCGCTTGGACTTATCCCAAAAGCACTCCTAAAAGCATGAGAGAATGATTCATTAGAAGAGAATCCATACATTGCTGCAAAAGCGAACTTACGACCTCTTATATATGCCTTAAGAGTCATTCCTGACAATTCACGGAACTTCCTTGATGTATAATACTCTGAATATCCAAGCTTCTCTGAAAGAGATGAGAGCGTGAGCTTATCATCATCGCCATTCTTTATGCACAAATCAATATGATGGACAATAATCTGAATATATCTGCTCCAGTCTGCCATATTGCCTCCATTCAAGACTTATGATACAGCAATGTACCTTCATCTATATGATTCGAGTTGCGAAAGTGCAGATTATCTAAAATGCCACGGCCTTATTCTTCAAGGGAATATTCCGCTCCATTCCATAACCATATGCATAAAACTCTTTCTTATAAAAGAAGAATAGACGATTAATAGGAATCCCAGCAATCGAGGAAATCTCAGCGAAGAATAATGGTAATGAATAACAATCATCTTCTGCTATTCAGACACAGAGCGAAATATATTTGTTCGATAATTCCCCTAAACTATAGAATCTGACAGGATGAGCAACCCTGCCAGATTCATAGATCCAATCAGCAGAGCTGTCCAGGAAGCACTAGCTTCTCCTTCTCTGGAAATGAAGAGTCATATCTCTCAAAATCCATAGGTTTTTCTTCTGCTGCAAAATATGCTTTAGGAGTAGCATATTCACCGCTAATTCCATCAAGATATCCTGGAATAAGCTCCTTACACAGGAAGAAGCTTGAATCTGCTCCTTCTGGAAGCCCATGGTACCTGATATTCTTTGATCGAGCATAGACGAAGCCGCTCTTTCCATAAAAATCAATATTACCTTCAAAGCACAGAGCTCCGCACCCATACTCTCTTGCTCTATCAAGCGAGTAATCTAATAGCCGCTTGCCATACCCATTTCTTTTGAGATCATTCCTTATACAGATCGGTCCCATAGTCATAATAGGAAGCAATTTGCCATCATCAAGCCTTATCTCTGCTTTCACAAAGACATTCTGGCCTATAATCTCCCCACCCTTCTCCATTACAAAATCAAGTTCAGGCACAAATGCAGCATCAGAGCGAAGCCTATTCAGCACATAGTGCTCAGTAGCTCCAGGTCTGTATACATTCCAGAAGCTCTCTCGCACTAAGTTCTCAACTTCTCTATAGTCATCCTTTCTTTCCAAACGGATAATAATGTCATCTTTATTCAATTTCTTCCTCCTTGCAGTCGAATACTGCATGCTTAGTAATCATTTCAACTTCGCTTGGGAGGCCATCAATGATTGCATCAGAACCTCCCGGTTATGCTACAATCTCCGATTTAATGTACTTAATCAAAAGTATTCTCCTTAATATAAATATTAACATGTAAATTCTCTATATGCACATGATAGAGAATTGAAATCCAATTGATTAATCCAATCAATGAAGTAAAACACTTTCTTTTTCTCTCTGTTCTTCCTCAAGCTCCTGGACAATATATCCATCACTCATGCAATGCATGTAAGATATTCCATTGCTCATAAGCTTATAGATTGCTGAATGATAGAATATATCAAGTGCTTTATTCAGAGGTACATCATCCTGCTTTGATAAGAGCTCTACAATACGTGCATATTTCTTCTGCAGAAGAATCGGATTTGCATTCATATTATCTCACTCCCTTTAAAATGAAGATATAAAAGAGCTTTTTCTGTTTTAAAAGCCATCTGAAGATTAGGTTTCTCATACCGCAGCCTATCAATAGCTTCATCCTTATCTATCAGACCATCGAAGAAAAACTCAACAGTATTAAAGACCATATCATTTACAATTCCTCCGATAATCAGATCATAATCGGTACTATCCTGACCTCTCCTGCACTTCAATATAAAATTGAGCCATTTTTCAGAATATGAATCAAAACACAATATATTCAGCATATTATCTGCACTATCATCGTACTCGTATTCAGAGATAATGCTATTCTGCCCTCTCAGCTTGAATCTTTCACTCCATTTAACAGACTGTTCATAAATCGGAGTTGTGTAAAACCCTTTTCCAAAATCTATATTATCTCTTGAATGTATTAAGTCAGGTTTATCTACAACTGTATAAGAGCCATGATATAAGATCATAATTTCACTCCACGTTCTTTCATTACATCAATTATTTCATCCACAATATAATCTTTGCTCTGTGTATGAAGAGCTTCATAGCTAGGAATGATGTATTCATCCAGAATATCAGATTGCTCCGTCAATGCATCATAGACTTTTCGCCCATCAACATTCAGCTTTCTTGCTACATTCTCAATACAGAAAATAGCAAACTCCAGCTCCAAACTGCCATACCTAACATTTTTATTATCCATACTGAACATATTCCTTTCCCATATTATCACACCACAGATAACACCAAACAAGCCACAAAAAGGTTACTATATGCAGAGGATTGCTTCATATAGATTGACTGTTGTTTTTTACATCTTCAACCTACAATATCAGTTCTTAAATACTTAAAGCTAAATCAGATATCACTTCATTCCATTTACCAAAAAGGAAAATACCATAACAGATAGTCAACTCTTTTCCAGAAAAGCAGAAGCTATCGTAATAAAACCTCATCGAACTGGCATATACATCCGTCAGAATGATAGCCTCATCTGATGCCACACAGCATTTCCATGAGTTGATTTATCTGAAATACCTTCATCAACGAAACCAAATTCTGCATAATACTGGATAAGCTTCTCTTTGCATGTCAGCACAAGCCCTCTTCTGCCTTGCTGCTTTGCATCCTTAATAGCACATCTGATCAGATCCCCTGCATATCCATGCTTACGATATTCAGGAAGGGTATTTACACCGAAGATCATTTGCCATGCACCGTTCTCATTATGCATAGCTGCATCCTCATACATCTCATCAGTCAGATCTGGTTCATCTGTTACAAATCCATCCACAAATGCAATCAGCTTTCCACCATCATGCATAAGCCAGAAATGATTTCCATAATATCTGACCCTTTCAGAAAACTCCTTTTCTGTTGCTGCCTCCGAAGCCGGAAAGCACTCTGCCTCTACTGATGCAATTGCAGCTATATCATCCAACGTGGCATATCTAATATCCATAAAAACACCTATCCTAAAAATTTATTATCTCATTCTTCATATGCTTTATAAAACCATACCATTAAAATCTAGGATAGATAGAACATCTGCAGAAATAACTTCATTCCCAATTGATGAATCAATCATAGAAAATGGATGATGAAAGATAAAGCAGAAAGACACAAGATATCATTTTTTACAGCTCTCAAAAGCTATAGAATGCAGAGCCTTGATTAGTCCATCATAAGAAACCTCATCCAGCTTTGCTTTGCTCGAGCTATAGCTGCAAGGGCACACAAGCTTATTCCACGTTATAGAACAGTAGTGTTCAGGCCTTTTGCATCCAAGCAAGCAGGAGGGACTCTGAAAAGGCTCTTCTCCTGCAATCTCTTTTATCTGTTCAGCTGATGGAGAGAACTGATATTTCATTGGCAATATAATAATCCTATCTCTACCTATACCGCTTGATTTCAGCTTCTTTAAAGCATCCCTTGATTCTCTGATGTTCTTTGTTGAAACCAGAAGATTCACGCCTGATTTAACAGGATAATACTCAAGCCTCTTTACCATAGAGATTACTCTATCAACTTCAGTCTCATCTTCTGCTGAATGAATGCTTATATGTATCTTATCTGGTAGATGATGCGTGAATTCTTTAAAGAAACCATTATCCTCAAGCCGTAGTCCATTAGAAGTCACTGTGGTGTAAAGTCTGTCTTTGATACTGTCAATAATATCGAAAAGCCCTTCATATTCAAAAGGTTCTCCACCACCTAGGGAAAAAGCTTCTACTCCATTCTCAAAGCAATCAATCGCAAAACCGATAACCTCATCTGGACGCCAGAGCGTCTCTCCCCCTATATGGCTATGGTTATAGCAGAACCAGCAGTTCTTTGAACATGAATTTGTAAGGTCAAGTGCTACTTGTCTGATTTTCTGCATTTGTTTTTCTTGCATGGCCTATAATATTCAGCATATGACTCTGAATCATTGTACTTAAAAACTCTTAATTCTGTATCCACCAAATCACTTAAGTCAAATTCATCTGAATCCAGAAATGAAACATCAAGTCTCTTTATATTGTGAAAACCATCTGAAAGGACAAACTTTGGAGGTATGGGCGATGTATCTCTGTTAAATGGATCCATATAAGGATTACGTTCAAGAACTGCACTTTCAAATTCATTCTTTGGATAATATGAAAAACAGAGCTCTTCATAATACTCTGTGAAAAAGGAAACAGCTTTTATCCTACCATTTTCCACATCATCTCTATAACTTTCCTCACTGCATGATAAATGTTTTACATGGATAATATGATGGTCTTTAGAAAGAACATAAATAAGAGGATCAATAGCTACATCTCTGTCCTTCCATATCTGCAGATCTTTGTATTCAATACCACTCTTTAATATCAGTACATCCCAATGTGCTTTTATTAATTCAGAAACATCAATATCTGATTGCTGGTTATCCTCAAATCTTTTAATATGCCTATCTGAGAGTGGAAAATATCTGCATCCAGGTTCTATCTCTGTAGAGTTCAGCAGCATTGCATCTGCAATAACGCCAACGTCCTCAACTGATTCAATATCAACAGGCAGCAGCCCTTCCGGCCCAGATTCAATATTTGCAAGACGTCCCTCTCTATCTACAGCAAACCAATCTGTATCAACACTATGAGATGCAGGATACTCAAGTTCTGTCTTTTTCATCTTCCACCTCCCCACTTCTCAATTCAATCATTTTGATTATTGCACAGATTGATGAATTCTTCCGAAAATCTTCTTCAGTTATATTGTGTTTCCCTCCAAATACGCTATATGCATAATCTAATAACGGAATGCCTTCATCATTAACAGCAAAAGGTGAGACTTTAAATTCCTTAAAAAGAATACCTACTGCACGCTCATTCTCCTCAGATATGGATTTGAACAGCTCTTTCTCTCTTTCTTTTTCAGTCATTTCAGAGAACTTATGCCTTAATTCATCTAATGGATGAGAATCTATTGAACCAGGATTGTGGCCATAGAAATAGTCATAGAAATAAAAGCAATCATATTCATTAAATGAACCATTAAATTCTAATAAATATTTAAAATTCCTATTTAGATCATAAGCTTTTATGCGTAGCCTATAAATGCATCCATTATCTTCTATTGAGTATTCCCCGTGATGGCGCCAAGCCTCATAAAATAAACCAAGACAACGGTAATCAAAATCCCAATAATACCGGATGTGCCCTGTATTAATATCTTTTAAAACATGCTCAGAATCAGGTATTCCTATGATAATTGCAGAGTCTTCTCTATGATTGAAAAAAAAGGCAAGGCTGCTTTCTGGCCTATTTGTCCATAGTTCAAGTTCTTTGACTGATATCCCATCAGTAAAAATAATCATACCACCTTCATCCCAAAAGGGTTTATAATCCTCCGTCCTATTGATTATAGCCTTTATACAGTCTTCTATATCACCAGCAGGAATCTGTAAGCCATAGCAGTTATCACCACAGTCCTCAGCCAACTCTATTAGGAAATTCGGATAGTACTTATCGTCTTCCATATGCTCTGTTGAAATAGAAACAGGAATAGGCGCATCTTCACCTGCAGACATACAAGCAAGATTTCCATATTTATCAATTGCAAACCAATCTGTATCAACACTATGCGAAGCTGGATATTCAACAATTGTTTTTCTTCTCATCTTTAGTTCCTTTTCTTAAGCTTTTAACAAAACATCAGTAATAATTGATTTATCCTTAGTCTATCTCCTTTTCCCTGGAAGCTTACGTAATATCTTCACATCTGATACGTGGTTATTCGGCAACGCATCTAGAAAAAGTTCTTCGTTTCATACTCTATCATCAGAAATCAGACATGGAAACACTAGATGGCTGGATGTTACCACACTTTGTTAAGCGGAATGGTCTAGTGCAGACAAGCAGAAGATAATCTGCAAATCAGGTATCAATAACAGGCACTGAATGCTGGTCGCATCTCTTCTATTTCCCTATGTGACAAACCATATTTCAAAGCCAAATCAATCCAATTCTCTCTTACTATCCTTAATATAGTCTTTGCATAAACCTCAGCCTGTGCTTTATCTATACAGAACTTTGAAGCTGTCTCAATTGCAAGACCAACGCTGATGCTATTATCATACTCATCCACATTCAAAGAGAGCTCATTGCCATATGGAACTGGATTTATATCATATAATGGAGACAGCTTCCATCCATCATGAAACAGAAGGAACGCATGGTTTCTAAGATGATCATCCGTATTTGAAACAGCAATATTGAATACAATTCTCTTCCAGAGTTCAATAAGATCGCTTTTTGGATTAGAACCTGAAGATTTTATGAAACTGGCAATATCTAGATAGCTTATTCCATCGATTGCAGATTCACCATCTGTTTTTCCAAGAACAGTCATTGCAGAAGAAAAATGAATCCGTTTCTTTCCTTTCCTATCAAATCGCTTCACAAGGAACGTGCTGCCAAGATTAGAGAACTTACATAGCATAGCTTCTGGAGCATCAAGTCCGCACATCAAGGCAAGGTCATGTACAGCCATTTCCCAAGCTCCAACATCATAGGTATCATTCTTTGATGGGAATTTTGCTATCCATAATTGGCCATTTGCATCAGCAATTGTAGCTTTTGGTCTTGAACCGCCAAGTGAAGAACCCGGCTTTATAAGCTGATTAATCCATTTATCAGAAAGTCCATTTTCATCATTCTCGAAATTTCTAGAAGCATCTTCTAGCGCACGGAGCATTGCCCAAGGTGGAACAGAATTCGATATATCATATGATTGGAAAGGACCATTTTCTTCTGTCTTAAAGCGAATTCCTCCCATTCTCACTTCATCGTAGACACCCAAAAGATAATCACTATCATGAAGTTTAGCAGGTTTTCTCTTTTCTTTTTCAGCTAAAATCCTTTCTCTTTTATTCATAAGAAGACGCCCCCATCTATCAGGACAAGAATCTGAAAAGACACCAAAAATATAGTTTCCTATAGGATATTGTCGTCCTTCATATGGCATCAGAAAAGGATCAATAACAATTGATAAGTCGCTTTCTTTCAGCCAAACCTTGTCAAATTCAAATGAATATGCTTCCTTTCCCTTAACCACGCTTACATATAGCATTCCCATCAAGATGGGGAAATCAGAGGTAAAATCATCATATACAAATATCTTTTTCTGCTCTGAAGACATCATTTATTCCTCTTTGGAGCTCTTTTTCTAGTTACAAGCTGCAAATCCTGGAGTTGTCTGCCCATCTCGTCATCTTTTGCAACAAGAAGAAGATCCTTATCCATACTGTTTAACGCATGCAGAACTGCAGCATAAATCCCAATTGCAACAGCAGGATCCCCTTTCTCCACTTTCCAAAGAGAAGATCGACTTATTCCTGCACGCTCTGCGACAAGTACAGCAGGAAGACTTCGTCTTAGCCTTGCTAGCTTAATCTGCTCTCCCATAGTCCCAAGAATCGCCTCTGTATTTGGCATTATGTTATATGCAGTCTTCTTCATTGTATCCTCTTTATTATAATGTTTTCTATTATAAACATAATGTTACATAAAGTAAATAATAAAAAACATTAAGGAGATTAGACCAAAGATATCTTTGGATTGGAAACACTTAGAATGCCACCATAGTACTCAAGAATAAAACTACAGTCATTTTGCTTAGACAACATGAAGTGACCTCCAAAATGTTGGTTCTTCACGGAAAGTTAAGGGATGAAAGAAAGAGATTGAAAAAAAGAGCATGTGAGTTCTAAAGTTTAATTACCACAAGAAACAAAGGAACGAACACATGCTCTTTGAGCAAATTATAGCAAATGACCTATATTTTCAAGCCTATGAGCACATCAGCACAGAAATAGACGAAGACAGGAATAGTCTGATGCTTCATATGGAAAACAGACGTAATACCACAATTGTAAACAGCAGACATCAAATCCAGATCTCCGCGAATCTGCTCAAGCAAGCGCTCAAAGTGCTCTGTGGTAAGCACCTGCACAAATCATCCATTTCTTAAGCATTCACCATTCATGAACCAATTTTTTGGAGATATTACCAACCCTCAATTTTCATCCACTTGCACTTACTTTCGTCCAAATCTACTTAATTTTGGATGAAAAATCATTTACTGTCTGCACGAACATAAAATGTGCTTCTGCCAGTCCCTTCTCTAATGATAAGTCCTTCTTCCGTTAACTTCTTCAGTGATGCCAAAACAGAAGATCTTCCTATGCTCGGGCAGTGTGCCACAAC
Organism: uncultured Spirochaetales bacterium; assembly: GCA_934271365.1. GTDB lineage: Bacteria > Spirochaetota > Spirochaetia > Sphaerochaetales > Sphaerochaetaceae > Ornithospirochaeta. Next base: position 619 of record CAKQRI010000026.1, on the reverse strand, counting down.
ATCTGCCCCAGTAAACTTGCCAATTTTTTCTTCGGTATACTTTCTGACAATATCGTATGCCGTACTGCCATTTGCACTTTTATTCATAAATCCGACTCGTTCTTCAAATTCTGTATAACATGACAAAATAACCTGAAGCATATATCGGATAAATGGTGTCGGGTCATTTTCTTCTTCATGCCATCCGATATCTGATTCTTCAAGTGCATTGTAATAGCGCTCCTTTGTTTTCTCTATCTGCTTTTCAATGCTTATGTATTTCCCAACGCTGTATCCATTTTTGTACAAGAGAAGCAATGTAAGCAGCCTGCTCATTCTTCCGTTACCATCATTAAATGGATGGATGCAAAGAAAGTCACAGATAAAAGCCGGAATAAGTATTAGAGAATCTATTTTCTCATTTGCGATGGCCTGCCCATAGGCATTACACAGATTTTCCACTGCTTCAGATGTATCATAAGGAGCAATTGGTGTGAATCTTGTAACTACAGTTCCATCAGGCTTTGTCTCATTGATATAGTTTTGAACATTCTTAAAATGACCGCCATAATGATGTGACCCCCAGAAATTGGACAAAACCAATTTGGGGGTTAATTTTTTGAAACTAACAGATGAAGAA
>CAKQRI010000025.1 GCA_934271365.1 uncultured Spirochaetales bacterium | reverse complement strand
GCCTCAGACTGAGAATATAATCTCATCTCCATCTGATGTTAACAGCCTGTGCTCAATGCTATTCAGAATCCAGAAGACATACCCATATCTTGAAAGCATGGATATATATTATGAAGGAAGCTCTATTGCTGTCACAGACTTTGCTCATATTCATGAGATTGTGACAGAAGAGGATTTCGACACATTCATTCCATGGTATGAAAAGACATCTGCAATGAATGATAGAAGCATGTTTCTTCCCCTTGGTATGAATCGATATCTTTCAGATAGACCTGTAATCTCATATATCTATTCAGTACGCAATACATCCTGGAATAATAAGCATATATATATCGCACTTCATTTCAGTTCTGAGGTATTTGATCTTCCAAGGCTTGGATTCGAGATTTCTTCTGCAGTTTTCTCTCCAGATGGAAAGCTGTTATTCAGATATAATATGGATGAATGGCAGCTGAATGAGGCAGAGCACATAAGAGAGCAGCAGGGCGAGAGCAGAATCCGGGACTGGAGCCTTTATCAGAAGATCTCTGATTCGACAGGTCTTGCATATTCAGCATTCACTTCTCCTTCGATAAGCTTCCGAGTCAGTTCTGATAATGCAAGGATCCAGAGGAATTTCATAGTGCTAATAGTGTCATGTGTTCTTATTCTGATTATGCTTACGATTATCAGCTATTATATCTATAAGAGATATATAGACTCTTTTTCAACTGATGTAGGTCTGTCTTCAAAAGGAAGTCTGTCAAATACACTTACAGGTATGAAGGATATGATTGAGTCGCTTGATAGTCAGAGCAGGAGCTTCAAAGAGCAGAGTGCTCTGCGTGCCCTTCTTTTAAACAGAGCGGATAAAGAAGCCTATAATGCATTTTATGATAGTGCAGAAGAGAACTATATCTTATCTGTGATTCTTGAGAGCGAATCTGAGATTCCACTTGATGATATAAAGCACTTATGCATGGATGCAGATCCAGAGGACAGGGTACTATATACTGTCTTCTCTTCTCCGATTAGGATAATACTTGTATTCCTGCTTAAATCTGATGCTTTTGACAGGTCAGTGCTGGATAGCATCAGAACCTCATATCCTGATATTCTCATCAATGTCGGCGCAATCTGCACACTCCGTGCGAATGGATTCCAGAATAGCTATGCAAGTGCAATGGATGTATATAAATATCGTTTCATGGATGGAAAGAATCAGGTGCTTTTCAATAAGGACCTCGCATTGGAAGAGAAGAAGGCTTTCGGTAATCATATAGGTATTCTTTCAGACATTGAGAATTTCATTCAGCTAGAGCAGAAAGATACGGCAGAATCTCTTCTGGATAGGCTGTTTGATGATTTAGAGAGCGGTGGATATACTGTTCAGTATGTTAAGGCCACACTAGGCGATCTTGTTTCGGCTATATACGGGATAATAGTCCAGAATCACCTTGATATGTGGTCTCTATTCGGATATGACATACGCAATTACTCCTCAAAGCGCATTAGATATATAGACGAATACCGTATATGGCTGAAGAGCGTTGCTTCTTCAGTGATTGATGCGCTTCTTGCAATTCATGAGGGCGATGCAGACGAGCTTCCTGTTCAGATAGAGCATATAATCGAAGAGAACCTGGAAAATGATATCTCACTAGGAATGCTTGCTGAGAAGCTTGATATGAGAGAGGATGCATTGAGCAGGGCCTTTCCGGCTCTGATGGGATGCAATTACATCGAATATGTTACAGAGAAGAAGCTGAGAAAGGCTGTTGAGCTTTTATATGAAGGAATGCCGGTACAGGAGATATCCTCTTACCTTGGCTATCGATCACCCCAGTACTTCATAAGGATATTCAAGAATGCATACGGCATGACGCCTCATAAATTCAGAAACAGCAGAAAGAAAAAGGAGGAGTGATAATGAAGATAATATCGATAATGTCAGATGAGCATAGTGGCAGTGCAATTGCATCGTCAGGCGATAAATATGCAGTGACGCCGGCTCTTGATAGGCTTGCATCACGAGGTGTGACATTCACTGATGCTTATAGTACATGTCCAGTCTGCGCACCTGCACGTGCATCATATTTTACAGGTCAGTATGTCTGCAGGCTTGGAACCTGGGATAATTCAACTCCATATGATGGCACTGTTCTTGGTATGGCTGAGTATTTTGGTAACCATGGCGTTCCTTTCTACCAGATCGGAAAGACGCATTTCCATGTAGATGGTGAGTATCATTTTGCAGGTGGTGAAGAGCTTGGGCTTCTGAAGGTCCCTGATCTTGGCTGCTATTACAGAGATCAGAATGTTGCAAGAATCGGAGCTGAGAAGCGTTTTGAGGAGATTGGTATCAGTGATGGCTCTGAGCGTTATGATGATAGGGTTCTGAAAAGCACTTTGAAATGGCTCGATTCTCACAAAGACGATAAATCTGACTGGATTCTGCAGGTCGGCCTAATAGAGCCTCATTTTCCATTCTCAATCAGGCAGGAAAACTGGGATTATTTTGAATCTGTATTCAAGGATGTTCCGCTTGATAAGGAGATGATTGCTCCATATACATCTCTCAATTCATCTCTGAATTCTCTCCGGAAGTACTTCAAAACTGATCTGGCAACAGAAGATGTGATCAGAAAGATAAGGATTGGATATTATGCTGCAATAAAGGAGATGGATGAGAAGATTGGGATGATTCTTGATAAGATTGAAGAGCTATCTCTTGATGATGAGGTTGCTGTGATATATACAAGCGATCATGGAGAGCAGTTAGGCTATCATGGACTCTGGTGGAAGTGCTGCATGTTTGATCAGTCAGCACGCATTCCTATGATTGTCTCTATTCCAGGCGGAAGAAAAGGGGAGAAGGACAGTTCTAAGGTCTCTCTTGTAGATGTTTTCCCGACATTTGCAGAAGCAGAAGGCCTCAGGGCACCAGAAGATATTGATGGCGAGTCATTCTTCTCTAGAATGAAGGATTCCAATGCTGCATATAGAGATTACTGCTTCAGCGAGTTCAATGCTCACGGCCTTGCAGGCGGAATGTATATGATCAGATATGGCAATTACAAATATGTCTTCTATACGGAAGATCCTCCTCAGCTTTTTGATATGGTAAGCGATCCTATGGAAAATCATAATCTGCTTGAAGAAAAAGGTGAGGATCATGATGTTATTAAGATTGCAGCTGAGTGCAAGAAGCGCCTTCTTGCTATCTGCAATCCGTATGAGGTCACAGAGCGTTCTCTTGAATTCCAGCGCAGGATGAAGAAGGCTCTCGGGCTCCCGGAGAAGTATACTATTGGAAGAGGCGGGGATTTCGTGCCTCATCCTGAATATAAAGGTCGTGTCAGATGAAGAGAGAGAACCTGATTATAATAATGGCAGATCAGCTGAGATATGATGTATTGTCACCATCTCTGACTCCAAATATATGGAGCATCCGAGAAGAAGGCATAGAGTTCCGCCGTGCATATACAGCGTGTCCGCTATGCGTGCCATCACGTGGTGCATTCTTTACAGGAACTTATCCTAATAGGAATGGAAGCCTGATTAATCCATGGGTTGAGGAAGATAAGGCTCATGGCGATGTGAAGGAAGACTTTGATAACCTATATAGAATGATGAGCCATGACTGGAATGTTATACACAGTGGAAAGCAGCATCTTTTCACAGAGGGGGGGAAGCTTGAAGACCGCCCTGATTTTCCAGTCTCATTCGTTGCAACAGAGAAGACATACCATGATTTCCTAAAGGAAAATGGGAAAAGACAGCCTGGTGGTGCAAGATTCAAATCTCCTGTTGCTGAGATGGTTGGTGGTTATAAGACAAGGCTAGCACGGTATTCAAACCCATCAGTTGGGTGCTATGAGGAAGATTCTAGGTATTTCTATGACTGCTACTATGCTGATGAGGCATTGAAAGCACTTAAGAATAGAGATGCATCCAAGCCTCTGTTTCTGAGTGCGATGTTTGTTGCTCCTCATCCTCCTCTTGATATTCCTGAGCCTTGGTTCAGTGCAGTTAAGAATGAAGATTTCACTCTTCCAGATAATGTAGCTAAGTTCTACAGCTTCCAGTCTCCTCTGCAGATGTATAATCTGACCGGAGTGATTGGCGGTGCATATAAGAGAGATGAGTGGAAGGAATCCTGGAGAGTATATTTAGGGTTGGTAAAGCTCCTCGATGATCAGGTCGGCAGGCTTCTTGAAGAGCTGAAGAGTGAAGGGATTTATGATAATTCTCTTATAATGTTCACTTCAGACCATGGTGAGATGCTGGGTTCTCATTCGCTATATCAGAAGATGTGCATGTATGAGGAATCTGCACATGTTCCTATGTACATCAAGTTCCCTTCTTCCTTCACCCCTGCAAAGAAGAGCTATGATGAGCTTATCAGCCTTATTGATATTGTTCCGACACTTAAGGACTATTATGGATTTGAGAGCAGAAATGGATTCGATGGAGTCTCTCTTATGCCGCTTCTTGAGGCTAAGGCTGCAAGTGTCCATGATATTCTATTCATGCAGTATGATGGAAACGGTTCAAGATCTAATTTCCAGAGAGCAGTCCTCAAAGGGAATTACAAGCTTATTCTAGATATATTCAAGGATGAGTTCTTCCTTGAGCTTTATGATGTTGTGAATGACCGGGAAGAGACTGAGAATCTCATATTCACATCAGATGAATATGATAATGAAGTATATGGAATGCTTGAATCTCTGAAGGCGTTCATGAAGGATACAGGAGATCTCATCTCCATGCCTGAGATTGATATTGCCAAGTTCAGACGCGAGCATCTGACAATTCCAGCAAAGCCAGAACTCAAGAGATAAATAGTTTTTTTTAAGTGAACATCACCAGTCTGAGCTGGTGATGTTTTACTTAGCTTTTATTTTAAGATCCTAGACATTTTCTTTATTGTCTCAATGTATGCGCTGAGGTCCTTTTTATCTTCAAGAAGCGCCTCGATATCAGCTATTCTTGATTTAGCCTTCTTCTCTTTTCCTGTTATATCAAGGAATAGAGTGTGCAGATCTGCTGGTGCATTATCTGCAATGAGCCTGTCAGGACTCTTGAATCTCACATCGATGATAGGAGCAAGCTCATCTTCGCTTTCCACTATATCCGGTACGAGTATTGCTGAGTTCTTCCAGATTGAAATGTCTTCTGCCTCTTTTGCTGTCATCAGAACAGATACTTCATCATTTCTTATAATCACAGAATGTTCCGAAATTCTTTCTGCACTGCTTCCGATACCGAGATTCCATCTAGCAATATGCGGATCTTCATATCTATTGCCCCTCTCTACTTTATCATGGACGATAAGTCCAAGATTCCTTTCAAAATAAAGCTTTCTTCTGTGGAGGCAGAATGTATATGCTGTATGGAATGCTTCAGCATAGAATCCTTCTGCTGTGCTTTCTGATGCCTTGATAGGGGAGTCTGGGCGATATACACCCCATTTATTTGAATACATCATGTCATTCATCACAGGATTGCTGTAGCAGAGCACTGTATTATGGCTTGTCATGTTGTACATATATCCTCTCTGAGGACTATGCATCTTCACTTTGTGATACATCAGGCCTGCATATGGCTCTGATACTATTTCCTTTCCTCTGATTGAAAGAATCAATGAGAGCATATCCATGTGATTATGGCCAGTATATCCGCATTCTGTCTTTGCAGACATCAATAGATAGTTTGATTCTGAAGTGAATCCATTTCTTGAGATTACGAATCCGCTCTTGTCATTTGCGTAATCGAATGCTGGCAGCTTTCTCTTGGTCTCTCCTTTCTCTCTTATTTCGAGGACGGTTCTGCAGTCTTTGTTGCCGAGAGCGAAAACACCGAGACGGAGTATGTTGTTGATCATGTTGCCTCTGTTATCTCCAACATTAGGGTACCTATCTCCAGGAGATGCAAGGTAGGCAAGCAGTGAGAATGATTTTGATATTCTCTTCTCGGCATCCTTATCAAGAAGATCCTCATTGTTCAGCTTTGAGAGTATTATTCCCTTTGTTATCATCTCTCCTAGAGCTGCACCAGACCAGTAGGCTATTGAGTGCTCGCTATATCCTCCATATCCATTGAAGTCATCTTTTATATGCAGTCTTACAATCTCTTTTCCTCTTTCCTTCATTGGCCGGAATTCTGGAAATTCTGGAAGAAGGGTGCCAAGGAAGAATGGCATGAGTCCACGCTCAAATAAGTGATGGTTGTATGGCCTATATGAATCTGTGTCGAATCTTCTGAACTGGATTCCCTGGAACCAGATCCTCTTTATGATCTCAAATGCAGTATCTGTATCAATCTCATAAGGTGCTCGTGTGTAGAACAGGCTTATATAGACTATGGTAAGCCATCCAAGGCTCATTACATCTCTGTCATCTGTATACTGGAATCTATTTGAAGTAGGAGAGCCATCTGCCACTTCAAGAGGATATGTCTCAAAGAAGCGCTTAAGCATCTGGCAGAGCTTCTTCAGGTACTTCTTATCTCCTGTTTCATGATACGCAACAGCAAGAGATTCGAAGAACTGTCCTCTTACAAACTGGTCATGTGTGCCTCTGTGTCTTTTCCCCATATCCGTAAGGAAGCTGAACATGATCATGTTCTCAAGATTTCTGCCGAGGTCAACCTCTCCTCTGCCTTTCCCTGGAAGCACATAGATGTTATCCATCATCTTATCTGCAACATACATGCAGAAGGATTTCAGATCACCAGTAAGCCCAAGTGCAGACTGGAAATAATATGGATTGATATCTGTATCTATGCTTTTCAGAGGAAGAGCTCTATAGTCAAAGAAATAAGATGCATTCCTTCTAGTCTCAAAATAGCTTATTATTTCTTTTTTAGCATCTTCTATTCTGCCTTCCTTATAAGCTTTTCCAGCTTTCTCTAGCCCTTTATAGCTATAGTCAAAAGCATTAAGCACATCTTCATCTTTCATTTCTCTCTCATTATCTGGGATGATCAGCATCTGTGTATTTCTCCTTTTTCATATACCAGAGATAAGTTCCCTGTCTTTATTGTGATTCGTCCTTTTTCTTCTAAGATCTCAGCATCTTCAGGCATATCTGCTTTATATGGTGTTATTACAGTCGGAATCAGAAGACTGCTTCCATCTGCATCGACTCTGCATCTCAGCATTGTTGTCTTATTCTCTATATCGAGAATAGGAGAGTAGAAGCAGCTCTCTGTTCTTAAGATGCCTTTTGATGTCTCTATTTTTATATTCGCATCAGGGTCTTCTGAATATAGAATTCTTCCTCCAGTGACTGTGCTGAGTGAATTTACATTGAATGATACCTCCGCATAATCTCCGTCTGAGAGTCCATTTATATCATCAACTATAACCAGAATGCCTGTTGACTTCTGGAGGGCCATTGTCCTCTTTATTATTGCATTCTCATAGCATTCTGACTCCATCTTGATCACATGATATCCATCAATTTCTGCCACATTATCTATACAGCTTTTTTTCTGTGGTCCATATTTCCATGAGCTTATGTACTGCCATGCATCTTTTCCGTTGATGCTTATTGTGCTATGGCTTCTTGTGGATTTATAGCGGTATCTGTCTTCACCTTCTTTGTATGTGTAGATTCCTGGATCCATTATGAAGGCCTTGCCGAAGGCTGTAAGGATGAAGCTCAGCGGATCTATGTGCGCATGATTATTCTGTATCGGACTTCTCGCTATTGCCGATAGGGATATGTCTTCTTTCTCCCAGCCTGTTCTGATGAAGCATTCGCCAACGGACTTCTGGAAAGCACATAACGGCAGATCAATGATATGCTTTTCTGATAGGACTGCATTTATGTCCTCTTTGAGCTTATCATAGTCATTGAAGCGATGTATTGTAGCTGCAATCTCCTTCATCAGCATTTCACTGTTATCAAAATGAAGTGCTTTTGAAAGATATGATCTATCACCAGTTGCAAGGTAAAGAGATACAGATGGCAGCATCACAGTCTCATTATCTCCTACATGGCTGTCTCCTATTGCAAAGTTTCCGCCTATATTCATTGTCGAATATATTGAATGCTCATACATCTTCTCTATTTCTAGAGGGATAGGCTCATGCAGGATGAATGACTTCAGTGCAAATAGTGATAGGCATGCATTGTGATATGATGGACAGCCTTCTATCTGTGCGCCTTCTGCTGTTACCTGTGCTTTCAGACATCTTCCAAGCTCTCTGATTGCATGGTTTCTGTATTTCTGATCCTTATCAAGCTCTGGGTAGGTCACAGAGAAAGAAAGCAGGCCGAGATTCTCAATCAGATAGTGATTATGATTTGCTTTTGGCCATAGCTTAGGCGATACGTTATAGATTATCTCCATATGCTTTGCTGCAGATTCTCTTAGAATATCCCTGCATTCTGGAATAGCATCAATAATAGCTGGCCAAGCATTGTAGCCACGGCCTCCGACTTCAAGCGCGCGCCATGGAGAGCATTCTGAAAAGGCATCTACATCATCAATTGATGGAGGAAGCACAGTATCTGTCCATCGCCTGAGCTCAGATGTGACTCTGTTTTTATATTTTTCATCCCCTGTGATTGTATAGGCCTCTGCCATTACCTTAAGGCATCCCATTCTGTTAAGGCTGTAGGTATACTCCTTGTTTCCAACAGGATTATCTTCCCATTTTATCGGATTCCCGACAAAGAACCTCTTCCCCATTGTTCCGGGGAGTATGAGCATTCCATTATATGCTTCTTCTGCTTCCTTTATTATTGCATCAGCAATTTCTGGAAAGCATTTTTTCAGCTTTATTCCATTCATATAAGAAGTCTATTTCAGTTTTCTGTGAATACAATCATTACTAATTTGGAAAAATGATAGTTTTTTGTAGAATCATAGGCTTCCTAAATCATATAGGAATTCCTTGTCGAGTTTTGGAAGAATCTTTTCTATTTCCTTCTCTGGTGATTCCTCTGGCAGATTATTCTCAAGATAAAGAGAGCAAGGAATGGTATTCAGCTCCCTGATTGGCTTGTTCAGAACAAGATCATTATAGATATTAGTTATTGAATCATATGCCATGCGAAATGAGTTCTGGTCTATGATTGCATTCATGGTGTGCATATTCATTGCATCCATTGATTTTGTGAATAGCTCACTTCCAAGGAATACGATTGATCGGCTCTTATCCTTAAGCGCCTCTATTATCTTATCCGTGGTCCTTGCGTTGTTGGCATAAATGCCTTTGATATCATCGAACTTTGAAAGGAATTCATTCAGGGATTGCATCAGTCTCTCCGGATATTCCTTCGATTCATATATCTCTATAATCTGTATCTTTGGATTTGTCACAGTCATCTGCTCAAAGAATCCTCTTACTATGCTTGCATGGTTAGAGGCATCTCGCTTTGTTCCTATGACTATCACGCGGCAGAAATCAGATAGAACAGAACCCATATACTCAGCTGCGAGCTTTCCTGTTCTGAAGGGATCAACCATCATCGATGATTTCCTGCTGCTATGCGGTGCATCTGATGCTACTGTATAAATGCTTATGCCGGATTCTGTAAAGCTATCAATCAGGGGCAGCATACGGTCCTCATCCCATATTATTGTCATCAGTCCATCAATATGCCCCTTATAAAGCTCCAGAATCTGCTTCATCTTAGCTTCTTGGTCATCTATTGTTCCATTGAAAGTTATCTTGATCACTCTGAGGCTGTCATTTGGAAGCTCTTCTTCTCTTTTTTCTATTCCAGACCAGATGAACTGATAGAATATCTTATCCTCTTCCTTCGGCTCAGGAAATAGGGCAACAACTGTCTTCCTGTTCGGAATCAGAAGCTTCGAGGTTGTATAGTTCAGAGCTTTCGCAACTTCGAGTATTTCTCTTTTTTTCTTTTCGCTGACACCCTTTGCATTTGATAATGCTTTATGAACTGTTGCAGGCGTGACTCCTGTGATTTTCGCAATATCCTGAAGTGTAGGCTTTTCTATCATCTGCAATCCCCTTGCCATAATTATTAAGAAAAAAAAAAGAAAAAACAACAAATAAAGAGAAATATAAAGAAAAATATTACTTTAAATAAATGTTTTGAAGAAAAAATAAGAAAGATTTTTCTTGACATATTAAAAAACAAAGATAAAAATTAACTATAAAGAGGAGGTTGTGGTAAAAATGAAACCTAAATTCTCTAAGGAAACCTTGGCAAGCAAGAATTTCCTAGCAGGGATTATCGGCTGTGTTTTCTCTATTCTTGCAATGCTGTTCAATAAGGAACCTTCAAGTCCATATCCTGGAATAGTATTCTCACTGATGCTTTTTATAAGTGTCCTTGTTCTTTTTGGGAGCTTTATGACTAATCGTTCTGATAAGTGCGCAGGATTTGGCTGGCAGGAGCTTCTGCTGATGGCTATTCTGGTCATCAACCCGCTTTTTGCGAAGTACTTCGGATTCTATGTAACAGCTTTTATTGAGATTCTTGCTATTACGATTTTCATAAACAAGGACAAATCTAAAAAAGGAATACTGATTTCAGTTATTTTCTCTGTTGTCCTTGTTGCTGTTTCTTATCTGGCTTTTACCTATGGGCTGAGAATCAGATGTCCAAAGGGAAAGATAATTTCACTGTTTTAAAAACTAAAGGAGTTCAGAAATGTCTATGAAAACAATGAAAGTTCTGTCTGTACTGTTAATGGCGCTTGCCGTTATCGCTCCGGTTTTCGCAAATGGCACAGCGGAAAAGGCTGAGGCCGTATATCCAAGCAAGGAAGTTACATGCATTGTAATTGCAGCTGCAGGTGGTGGTACTGATGCAATGGCAAGAGCTGCAACCAACCCTCTTGAGACTATAATGGGAAAGCCTTTTGTTGTAGTTAACAATGGAAGTGCAGGTGGACTGCTTGCTATGGAAGACATTGCAGATTCAGATCCTGATGGATATACAATCGGAGTCTTCTCAAATACAGATGTTGCAAGCTTTGCCTATGGTCAGAAAGGCTGTGAATTCACTGTGGATGACTTTACATATATTGCGGGCCTTAATACTACTGGAGATATCATCGTTCTTAAGAAGGATTCCAGATTCTCTAATCTTGAAGAATTCATTGCATATGCTAAGGCAAACCCAAAAGCACTGACAATCGGTCTTCCTTCTCCTACACAGGAGATGACTCTGACACTTTTTGAGAATGCAGTAGGAGCTGAATTCACAGGTGTTGTATATGGTGGTGGCAATAAGGTATTTGCAGACCTTCTCGGTGGACATATCGAAGCAGGTGTTCTTGGTGCTAAGTTCGTAAAGCAGGCAGGTGAGAATAACCTTTCAATTCTTGGCCTGATGCTTGCTGATCGTCTTTCAACATATCCAGATGTACCAACATTCAGAGAGCAGGGATATGATGCAGTCAATCCTGCTGTAAGAATGATTGTTGGACCTAAGGGCATTGATCAGTCTGTTGTAGATAAGCTTGTCGCAGCTCTTGAAGAAGGCTTTGAAGGTGCAATCAGCGAGAATATCAAAGCACAGGGAGAGATTCCTCAGCTTCTCACAGGAGCAGCTCTTGATTCATTCCTGAAAGAGGATTTCGCAATGAGAAAGGCTTATTACGAGAGTAAATAATCAGAAAAGGGGATTGTAACGTAATTATGCTTATGACAGTTTTGGCTAATCTATTTAGTCTGAATACATTATTTATCAGCTTCCTAGGAGCCCTTGTTGGTGTTATTCTCGGTGCAATCCCTGGAATGAATGGAGGCATTGGCATTGCCGTAATGCTTCCATTCACATACACAATGGGACCAGCTCAGGGACTGCTGTTCTTAGGTGGAATATATATGGGATCATCATATGGTGGTTCTATTTCGGGAATTCTGATTAACTGCCCTGGCACGGCTGAAAGCGCTTGTACAGCACTTGAGGGCAACGCAATGACAAGAAGAGGCGAGGGTAAGAAGGCTCTCTTCTATTCAATTGCTGCATCAGGTTTCGGAGGAATTGTCGGTCTCATTGTTCTTATCCTCTTTGCTCCTGTTCTTGCAAAAGTCGCGGTTAAGTTCGGTCCTCCAGAGATGATGCTGATTGCTATCTGCGGTCTTACAATCGTTGGCTCTCTTACAGGCAAGAATGTTCTCAAAGGCCTTTTTGCCGCATGCTTTGGCCTGTTCCTTGCAATGATCGGAACAGATGATGTAACTGGCCAGATGCGATTCACATTCGGCTTCCGAGCTCTTCGCGGGGGCATTGATCTGATTCCTGCAGTAATCGGTCTCTTTGCAATCACTGAAATGGTGAAGCAGGGAATAAGCCAGCTTAGCCAGACAGAGACAGGCGAGAAGATAGAGCTGAAGGCTGCAAGCTTCAGAGCGACAGTGAAAGATATGTGCACAAAGTATCTGAAGACACTTCTGAAATCCACAGCTGTAGGAACCTTCATTGGTATTCTTCCAGGTACAGGCGGTGCTATTGCATCATTCCTTGCCTATGGAGATGCAAAAGGCAGTGATAAAGAAGGAAATTTCGGTAAGGGATGCCCTGCTGGAATAATAGCACCAGAGGCTGCCAATAATGCAGCTGTCGGTGGTTCTCTTGTTCCGATGCTTGCACTTGGCATTCCTGGATCTGCAACAAGTGCTATCATGTTTGGAGCTCTGACAATACATGGTCTTGTTCCTGGCCAGAGCCTATTTGCTGAGCATGGCGACATTGTCTATACATTCCTTGGCGGAATGTTCATAGCAACTCTGTTCATGGTTCTGATTGGAGTTCTTGGAATTCCTGTATTCTCTTCGATTCTCAAGATAAAGATGAAGTACATCATTCCAAGTGTGATTCTCTTCTCTATGATCGGAGCTTACAGTGTCAATAACTCAATGAATGATGTAACTGTTGCCCTTATCCTTGGCCTGATTGGAGTGCTTTTCTCTAAGCTTGAGATTCCTAATACTCCTATTGTTCTAGGTCTTATCCTCGGTGGGATAATTGAGAGCAATTATGTAAGGACCCTGACAATTGTGAAAGCAACAGGGACAAACGTTCTTGTTTATATTCTGACAAGGCCTATCTGCATTCTGATTATTCTGATTACAGCTTATCTGATCTGGGCAAACATCAGAGCGATAAGAAAGGGACGAATGGTTCAGAAGGAATCTTCTATTGAACAGGATGTGCAGGATGAGTAAGAAGAATATTGTTTATATACTATCAGATCAGCATAATCCATTTATTATGGGAAATGCAGGAGATCCATATGTGAGGACTCCTAATCTTGATAAGCTTTATGAGAATGGAACAGGCTTCGATAACTGCTATTGCTCTGCACCTCTGTGCGTGCCTAGCAGAGCAGGGATAATGACAGGTCAGCTTCCTTCTCATAATGGTGTATTCAATAATATGCAGGCTCTATCCTCATGCAATGCAACACTTCCCGCAGCATTGACTGTGAATGGATATGAGACGGTGCTTTCAGGAAGAATGCATTTTGTTGGTTGGGATCAGTGGCATGGCTTTGAGAAGCACTTAGTTGGTGATATAACACCAGATTTCGTTGGAGAGGATAATGAAGAGGAGATTTATGGATCCTTCAAGAGATCGTCAGGCCAGAACCTGACTTCGATAAGAAAATCCGGTGCAGGAAATTCAGCCGTTCTTGATTATGATATGGATGTGCTTAATACAGCATGTGCATATCTTGAAACAAGAAGAGATGAGCGTCCTTTATTCATGACTATCGGCTTCTATGGTCCTCATTGCCCATATATTGCTCCAAAAGAGCTCTATGATTATTACTATGATCTGCTTCCAGAGATTGATTTTCCATCAAAGGAAGAGAGATGCAGGATGCACCTTGCAGAGCAGAAATGGTTTGAGAATAGGAAAATCGATGAGGTCACAAAGGCTGATGTAAGAAGGATAAGGGCTGCATACTATGCAATGGTTGAGCTTCTGGACTCTTATGTCGGAAGGATTATCGAGACCGTAGATAAAACTCTGGGACTTGATAACACACTCATCGTCTACACCTCTGATCATGGTGACAACATAGGAGAGCATGGCTATTTCTGGAAGACAAATTTCTATGATGCAGCAGCAAGAGTCCCGATGGTCTTCTCTGGAAATGGAATAGAGAAAGGACGCCGAATAAAAGAGATCACATCGCTTCTCGATATTGCTCCGACTCTCCTGGATTACTCTGCATCTGATGCTCTTCCATCAATGGATGGGGAGAATCTCCTTCCTGTTCTATATGGGAAGGAAGAGCCAGATCCCGACCGGATAGCAATTTCAATGTGCAGTGATATAAAGGGTGATAACCCAAGTCTTATGATAAGACGCAGAAAATATAAATACATATCTCATGCAGGATATGTAATGCCTCAGCTTTTTGATATGGAGGCTGATCCGCATGAGTGTGTAGATATTGCATCGGATAAAGAGAATGCAGATCTGATTGCTGAGTTCAGGGAAATCCAGAAGAGATACTGGGATCCAGACAAAGCAATGAAGGATCTGGATGAAGCAAAGGTGAACTTCCGGTTGATGACGAAGTGGTTTTCGCTTGTGAAACCACCTCTTGTAGGAGAATGGAGAGGAAATCCGGAAAGAAATTATCTTCTGTGATATTTAAGGAGTGGATATTTATATGAGAGTAAAATACGATGATCTGAAAAAAGAATTCAAGCGAGTCCTGATTTCTCGTGGCTTTGATGAAGAGAATGCTGATGCAGCAGCATCTGTATTTGCAGATAATAGCCTTGATGGCATCTATTCACATGGAATAAATAGATTTCCTCGTGTAGTAGAGTATCTTGATCATGGAACAATAAAGCCTGATAACATTGCCACATGCGAAGAGTCGTTCATGGCTTTTGAGCGCTGGAATGGACATAGAGGCTTTGGCCCATTGAATGCGCGCCGTGCAATGAAGAGGGCAACGGAGCTTGCAAAAGAATATGGAATAGGTGTGGTTGCTCTTGGAAATAACAATCACTGGATGCGTGGCGGTGCTTATGGCTGGCAGGCTGCAGATGCTGGATGCATTGGAATATGCTGGTCAAATACACAGCCTAACATGCCTGCATGGGGTGGAAAGGATAAGAAGATAGGAAACAACCCATTCATCATTGCTGTTCCTAGAAGCAATGGACAGCATCTTGTCGTGGACTGTGCAGTTTCACAGTTCTCATATGGAAAGATTGAGGAATATAAGCTTAAGGGGCTGCAGCTTCCTGTATATGGCGGATATGATACTAAAGGCAATCTGACGACAGATCCTGCTGAGATAGAGAAGTCCTGGAGAGTCCTGCCAATGGGATACTGGAAAGGCAGTGGAATATCTATTGCTCTTGATGCAGTTGCCACTGTTCTTACAAATGCAAACTCTGTCAAGACTATTGGCACATTCGGAGATGAGGTCGGACTTACTCAGATTATGATTGCCATTGATCCAGGTAAGATGAACAGCACAGGGCTTACTGATAGCATTGTCTCTTCTATTACAGATGATATCAATTCTTCTGTTCCTGAAAAGGAAGGTGGAAAGGTCTTCTATCCAGGAGAGATTGAATGGAATACAAGAAAAGATAATCTTGAGAATGGAATTCCTGTTATTGATGAAGTATGGAACAAGATCCTTGCTTTATAATGGAGCTGTGAATGAAAGCTATAAAATTAGATAGTCCATGGAATATTTCATGTGTTGATATCCAAGTTCCGGTTCCTGATAAGAATGAGGCTCTCATCAAGATATCTGCAGCAGGGATATGCGGCAGTGATATCGGAGCCTATAGAGGAACAAATGGCCTTGTGACATATCCGAGAATCATCGGACATGAGCTTGCAGGTACCGTCATCTCAATTCCGGAGGATAACAAGAAAGGCATAAAGCCAGGAGATAGGGTTGTTGTTGATCCTTATATTTATTGCGGACACTGCTACCCATGCTCTATTGGCAGGACAAACTGCTGTGTTGATCTTAAGGTCCTAGGCGTTCATGTAGATGGCGGAATGGCTGAGTTCTTCACTCATCCTGCTGACCTCTTGGTAAAGATTCCAGACGGAATGACAATGGTTCAGGCTGCTATGGCAGAGCCTCTTACGATTTCCCTTCATGGCATCCATAGAGGAGGATTGAAGAAGGGAGAGCACTGTGTAATCATAGGTGCAGGTCCGATTGGCCTTGTTGCCGGAATGGTTGCAGAATCCTATGGGGCCCATGCAATTCTTATCGATATTGTAGAAGAGCGTCTTGAATTCGCTAAGAGCCTCGGAATTGAGTATGTAATCAATTCCATGAAAAGCGATGCAGTTTCAGAGATAGCCAGGATAACCGGAGGCAGGATGGCAGAGCAGGTAATGGAATGCTCTGGGGCAAATGCTGCAATCAGGTCTACTCTTGATTATGTATCAAATGCAGGAAGAATCACATTCACAGGCTGGCCTAAAAAGGAAACAAGTCTTCCTACAGACATGATTACAAAGAAGGAAATTGACATAAGAGGTGCTAGGACAAGTGCTGGTGAATTTGAGGAAGCGCTAGAATTGATCCGCACTAAGAAGGTCGATATGATGAAGATCCTTACAAATGTAATCAGTCCGGATGAGACTCCTGCGACGATTGCTGATATTGAGAAGAACCCAGGTTCATATATGAAGGTTGTGGTTTCTTTTGATTAATTTATGACTATATCCCCCTTGGACAGGCTTCGGCCTGTCCTTTTTTCACACTCTGATTACAGTTTACCAAGCACGAAATTATGTAAGACATGATTTTAGATATAAATTACTAATGCAGAACTGATTCCTTTTTTCTAACATTTTCTATATATGAGGTTGATATGAAAGCTGTTTTTGTATATGTCGATGCTGGAAAAGGCCACTATATACCAGCCAAGGCTCTATCTGATAGCTTTGGCAATGCAGGCTGTGACACAGAGCTTGTGGAGCTTTTCTCAATATTCGGAAGATGTTTATGGAAAAGCTTCATAAAATATGACTGGAGAATCTGCCTTCACCATCCATGGCTTGAGGTTAGGCTTCATAAGGCAACCGATTCAAAGCGCAATAATAAAGCAATAAAGATGCAGATATATTTTGGGCATAGAATTGAGAGATTCAGAGAATGGTATGAGCGTGAGAAACCGGATTTCATTGTCTCTACGCATTTCCTTGGCGGTGTGCTGCTTCCGATTCTCATAAAGCACATCGGAGCAGAATGCCCAGTATTCCAGTATGCACCTGATATCTTTGATATTCCAAAAGCCGGAGTGTCTGATGATGTAGAGAAAATGTATATTGCATCCAAAATCGGAGCTGAGCATATGATTCTATCTGGAGAAAGCAGGAATAGGACCAGTGTATGTCCATTTCCGCTTCAGAGGAGCTTTGAAACAGCTGAGAAGCTTTCAAAAGCAGATGCGCGGAAGAAGCTGGGACTGAAGGATAAGTTTACAATCCTGATCAATCTAGGAGGGGAAGGAATAGGCACTTCTTCGATTCTATATGGCCTTGCGAGACGGGGCCTTGATGTGCAGGTCGTGGTAATAGGAGGCCACAATAGCAGAACATCATATGAATATGATAGATTCCAGAAGGATTATCCGGATTTTGATCTTGTGAGAGCTGGCTTTGTTGACAATGTTCCTGATTATCTTTCCTCTTCTGATATGCAGTATGGCAAGACAGGTGCAAATGCTCTTATGGAAGCCATGTATATGCATCGCCCATGCCTTATCAGTGACGTCTTATATATGGCAAGATCCATAAGTGATTTCTTTGCCTCCTATCCGGTTGGCTGGTGTGAAAATGCTATTGATGCACAGCTTGATATAATCCAGAGCCTATATGATGATCCTGCTCTGCTTGATGATATTGACGCTATATTCCAGCAGCTTCCATTCCAGTTCGGAGCTGACTTATTCAGAGCTCAGATAATGGACGATTATGAGAAATGGAAAAAATGTAGAAACAGAAAGCGTTCTAATTCATAATAGCTTATATGAGATATGAAGCATTCAATGTCGGGAAGGCCTCTGCATATGTCAGAGGGTATATACATGAAGATCTTACTCCATTCTGTGATTCCTATAAAAAGAGACCGTCTATAATAATCTGCCCGGGAGGTGGTTATCAGTATCTGTCTCCACGCGAAGCTGATCCTGTTGCTATTCCTCTTTTTTCTGCAGGTTTTCAGGTTTTCATCCTGTATTACAGCACTGATGATGATATTGCATCATCATGGCCTGAGGCAGAGCTTGCAGAGACGGTGGCTCATATAAAAGAGCATTCAGAGCAATTCGATGCAGATCCTGATAAGATAGCTGTAATGGGATTCAGTGCAGGTGCTCATGTTGCAGGATCTCTTCTATGCCATCATGAGAGATATGGTGAGAGTGCAAGACCGTCTCTTGGAATCCTTGCTTATCCTGTGATAACAACAGGAGAATTCTGCCACAAAGGGTCTGCTAGCAGAATCACCTTGGGTGGCAGAGAGGATCTGATGAAGTATTATTCTCTGGAGACCCAGGTTTCAGATAATACACCTCCATGCTTTATCTGGCATACAGAAGAGGATAATGCTGTGCCTATTCAGAATTCTCTGATGTTTCTTTCCTCTCTGATCAGGCATGGTGTCAGTACTGAATTCCATATGTATCCTAGAGGGCGTCATGGGCTCTCTACAGCTAGAAGGGAAGTCGGAACAGAGAAAAAAGAGGTCCAGAGCTGGCTGAACCTCCTCATATCATGGCTTAATCTCATGTGGGATTTTGAGCTCTGACTATTTGATGTATTCCTGCATTCCTTCACTTGCTCTGATACCGCTGGCCCAGGCCCCAGTGATTCCACGGCTTGTGCCTGCACCATCACCGGCAAAGAATACTCCTTCTGCAACCTGGAAGTGATCATCAAGATACTGAGGCTTATTTGCATAGAGCTTTATCTCAGGATAGTACATGATTGTAGATGGATGGAGAATTCCTGGAATGATGGTGTCAAGCTTCTTCATAGCAGACCATATATACCTGAGTATCTTTGCAGGCATAGCTAGCGAGATATCTGAAGGTGTGCAGTCTTTCAGTGATGGCTTAAAATCATAGAGGTCATTATTGAATGTGGAGACCTTGCTTCTCTTTCCCATTCTGAAGTCTCCGACTCTCTGCATAAGAGGCTTTCCGCCACCCATCATTGCAGCCATTACACCAAGGTGCTCTGCAAAATCCTGTCCTGATGCAAGAGGTTCTGTGAATCTTACAGTCTTCAGCATTGCAAAGTTGACAAGTCCATTATTCTTCTCTTCATTGGCAGCATATGCATGTCCGTTCACAGAATACCAAACATCTCCTCTTGATGTTACATAACGCTCTTTTACAACATGTGCATTTCCGCTGTTTGTGCAGAAGGTCCTGACTTTTTCTGGAAAGTAGAACTTTGGATCATAGTAGTCTTTTACAATAGGATAGTGCTCGAGCTTTGTCTCAACTCTGATTCCAACATCAAGGATGTTGTCCATATATGTAACACCAAGCTGGTGCATTACATCCTGAAGGAAGTGGAAACCCTGCCTTCCTGGAGCAACAAGAAGTGTCTTATATCCGATTGTCCTGAGATTTGTTGTTATTGTCTTCTCTTTGTTATTTACTGTTGATACTTCTTCCTTGAGCGCTAGCTTGACTCCTCTTTCTTCAAGCTTCTTCAGAAGCTCCTTTATGAGTTTCAAGCCTCCATCTGTTCCAAGATGTGTCTGCTTTATCTCTAGAAGGGAGCAGTCCAGTCTCTTTGCTCTCTCCTGATATATTTCAAGGTTTGATTTTGGAAGGATATTCGGCTTAAGGAATTCTGTTACTTTATCAAGGTATCTGTTTGCAGCCTCTTCAGTCCAGTATTCCAGAGGAAAGCCGATTGGGAATGTGAAGTTCATCTTGCAGTCATTTCTCATTCCGCCTGTAGATACAGGAGATTTATCAATCATCAGGATAGAAAGATTTTTGTTGTTTTCAAGAAGTGAGAAAGCTGCTCCCATTCCAGCAGGGCCAGTTCCGACAATGACGACATCATACTGTTCCATAGTACGCCTCCAAAACGTATTAACTATACGGAAAAAAAGGAAAAGCGTAAACCTGATTCTGACTTTATATCTGTAGCAGATTTATTTTAATTGTTCGACATGCATAGCATAGCAATAGTCCCAATATAGGCTTACTGATGGATAATAGTCCTCAGAATAACCTTGCTTGCCATTTTGCATATTTGTAATTACATTATTCTTCTGCAGAAAATATAATACGGTGGCTTATGGATTTCTTTAAAAGGCATAAAGCATTCATTGTCTATAATATCTTTGGTTTTATAGCGACTCTGCTTAATGCATCACTTTATGCTGTATTCTATAATGAAGTGGGGATGAGCAATCTGCTCTCTACTTTTGCATCTTTGGTGATAACCATAATTTTTGCATTCTTTACAAACAAGCTATGGGTTTATAAATCACGGGAATGGCATTTACGTACTGTAATGCTAGAATTCTCATCGTTCTTTGGTGCACGTGCTATCTCTTCTGTCTTTGACATGATATTCATGTGTATTGCAGTTGATTTCATGTCCCTTCATCCTGTTACAATGAAGCTCATATCGTCACTCGCAGTGGGGCTTATAAACTATTTCTTTGGGAAGATGATCTTTTATCGATCGGGAAAATCTAAATGAAGTCTGCAAACTCTGCATCTGCTGCAGTTCTAAGATCTTCTGGAGCAATCTCAATCATTCTTCCTCTCTCTCCTGCAGAGACGAATATCGTGTCCTCAAGCTCAGCAAGCTCTGATATATATGTAGGGTAATGTCGGATCATGCCAAGAGGTGAGCAGCCTCCTCTTATGTAACCAGTATGCTTCTGAAGTTCTGTAGTATTTATCAAATCAATTGACTTGCTTCCAGTAATCACTCTGGCCTTCTTCAAAGAGATGTCAAATTCTGCAGGCAGGCAGAATACAAAGAGCTTCTTATCTTCATTTACCATGACAATTGTCTTGAATGTCTTCTCAAGATCTAGTCCTCCTGCACTTGCTGCGTGAATTGCATCGAGGTGATCCTCACTCCATTCATAGTGGTGTATCTGATATTGGATTCCAAGTGATTCCAGTATCCTCATTGCATTTGTCTTGGTCTCTTTTCTATTGTCTTTCATCTTTCTGCTGCCTTCTGCATGATATTATCATGATATTGGATTCTCTTTGATAATCCATAGCAGAGCATATTATATAAAATAGGAGAAGCAATGTCTTCGGCATCACAATATTGAGGAATAAACGAAACTATAAATGATCAGATTGACATCTATTTAATTAAAAATGCTTGTAATTGTTTATGTTACAAGCATCTATCCATTGTTATATATATACCGATGATCGGGATCGAACCGATACAAGATTGCTCTCGGCAGATTTTGAGTCTACTGCGTCTACCAATTCCGCCACATCGGCGCTGTAGTAATCCTAACAGATTGCTAAAGTTAAAACAAGGACAAAACAGATGCGAATTTGATAAAAGGGTACACTGCAGAAAATGTATTCTGAACATTGAACGCTTTCAGAATAAAAGCTAATCTTATATCCATGAAAAGACTGATTTCTCTTGTATTGGTATTTCTTATTTCATTTTCCTTTGTTTTTGCTGATACTGCTGATTCTTCTGTTCCATATAAAGACGATATTCTTGTTTCAGATATACCTATAACATATGGAGATGCAGGCTTCAGAGAGAGAATCCTGCAGCGCACTAATGGTGAAAGGGATCCTATAGGTCTTATTCTTACGGGAGGATCTGCGAGAGCCTGTGCTCATATTGGGGTGCTTAAATATCTAGAAGAGCAGGGGATTGTTCCAGATTTCATTATCTCTAATTCAATGGGATCTATTATCGGAATGCTATATGCTGCGGGGCTGACTCCTGATCAGATTGAGCAGTTCATGCTTTCGGGTGA
This sequence comes from uncultured Spirochaetales bacterium, assembly GCA_934271365.1. GTDB lineage: Bacteria > Spirochaetota > Spirochaetia > Sphaerochaetales > Sphaerochaetaceae > Ornithospirochaeta. Next base: position 8,551 of record CAKQRI010000025.1, on the reverse strand, counting down.
TATCTCTAATTTCTTTGATATAACTCTTCCGATACGAGGTGGTCTTGTTGTGCCTGCGGGCTTCAAGACAATGATAAACAGCATAGTCGGAGATGATTTCAGAATCGAGGATACAGAGATTCCTATAATGGTTGTATGCGAGGATCTTGTTACAAAGAGGGAGATAAGGATTGCAGAGGGGAATTTTTCTGATATTCTCATTGCATCATTTGCTCTTCCAGTATATTTTGATCCGCAGGTATATAGAGGGCATTATCTGATTGATGGTGGCGTAGTTTCCTTGGCTCCTATAGATGCTGCATATGACTACAGTGATACAATCATACTCTCAACAGCTTTTTACGATGTTCCTGAGATGAATCTAGTGAATCCTATAACAATCCTCAATGCTTCATTTGATGTAGGTAAGAGGCAGAAGGCTTCTTCTGATATGAAGGTTCATGATAATTTCATCTGGATCAGATGCGGCGTTGAGAACTTCTCATTCATGGCTTTTGATAGGGCTGTGGAAATGGCAGAAATAGGATATGGCAGTGCAGCTGAGAAGAAGAGTGAGCTTGATAAGCTATATAAGGCAGGCTCCGTAAGTGAAGAGCTGAATGCCCTGAGAGCTGAAAAGCAGCCGCTGATTGATAAAGTCAATAAGAATCTCTATTATTTCGAGCGTGTTGAATCTACGAAGCCAATAATGCTTCTTGGATTCGGATTCGGATCAAAGCAGGATTCAGCATCTCCATATTATCTTTCCAATACAACATACCTGAATCTTCGATATGGATTCAACTACAGGGGACTTGAGTGCGGGGCCGGTGCCGGAGTCGGCTTTGATACCTATGATCTTTCCCGTTCTCAGACATATTTCACCACAGGCGGGACTGTATCATATTATCCTCTTGAGAATATGAGGATTGGCGGTGAATTCTATACTGACCTTGGACGCAAGAATGCCGGCTGGAAGCCAACGCTATTTTTCAGGCAGTCCTTTGATTATATTCCGATATCAACCCGTGATAGATTCCGCTTGGCAGTCCACCAGACTATGGAGTATTACAAAGATTATGCAGATATCTATGGCACAGCATCTCTCTTCTCTATAGGCATGGATGGAAAGTATGTATTCTCTTGGGGAAATGTCTGGACTAAGAACAACCTGATGGTAGCAGGCGATTCCATAATATTTGGAAACAGCAAAGCCTATATGCAGCTATCTGGAGGTGCTAGGGCTTTTGTCGATCCTTCACATACGATATATATTGATGCATCAGCATTCTCAAGATTCACACTTGATGGGCGAGGCAGCGTACCGCTTTTCTTCTCAGATGGTTATTCTAGTACAATGATCGGCTATGGTGCTTCTGCAGTTCATTCGGATGTTAAATACCATAACACGATAATCGGCATAGCCTCAGGTTACAAGCTGCCATTCAATCCTACATTTGGTGAATTCCTGATATTTGAAGCTACCGAGCTCGGTCTTTATGCAGATATGCTGATTCAGGATAGCCACGTAGGATTCTCTTGTGGGCTTGATTTTCAGTGCATAACATCGCTTATAGGGCTTGTTAAGTTCCCGATGCGCTTGAAGCTTGGCTATGAATACCGAACTGATAATAAGAGTGCTTTTGTATCTTCTCTCATTTTTGCTGTTAAGTACTGATGATGGAGAGTAAAGCATAATATGCTATCGTTCTACATTCAGGGGTTGACTCTAGGACTTGCGTATGTAGCACCTATTGGAATGCAGAATCTGTTTGTCATAAACAGTGCGATGAGGGAGAAGCTATGGCGCGTAGCTGCAACTGCATTTATTGTTATTTTCTGGGATATCTCTCTTGCTCTTGCCTGTTTTTTTAGGAATTGGCAAATTGATGGAAGCATTTCCTTTGATGTAGAAGGCAATTATTGCAGTAGGTAGCCTAATTGTAATTTATATTGGGATATGTCTGGTTCGTTCAAAGCCTGATTTAAACATGCGCAGTGATAGTTTCCAGCCACTCTGGAAAATAGCTGCCACTGCTTTTGCTGTGACATGGCTGAATCCTCAGGCGCTGATTGAGGGGACACTTATGCTTGGAGCTTTCCGAGCCTCTATCCCTGAAAATGCTGAGCCATATTTCATTATAGGATTCACATCAGCAAGCTTTCTATGGTTCAGCTTTATTGCCTTTTCCGTTTATGCACTTGGAAGCAGGCTTAATAGCCTTGTGCTTATCTGGCTCAATCGCATCTGCGGTTCTGTTATCATTCTCTATGGAATGAGATTGGGTTACAGCTTTTTCAAGATGTAGTTTTTGATGGCTTTGGTATTTAGCTCTTCACTCTGAAGCCATTGATTCAAAGCCCGAACAGCTCAATCATTTTGCCTGTATTTAGGAAGTTCAGAATTAACGCACTTAAGCAGATTAGCTATTTTATAATAGCACTTCAGCATGAATGCTAGCAAAGTAAGATGATTTAATTCATACATCATTTCAGTATGCGTGAGAATGCTTCATAGTCTTTTTAAACTAGAAGAAAAAAGCTTCGCAAGCACTATTCTGCGATTGATGAAATAGTCCATGCGAAGCCTGGAAAATGTATTGAAAGATATAAGATCAGTTATTATGCTTCCTAAGCCATTCTTCATCTTCATCTGTGAGTGATGTATCTATGTCGCCATCATCCTTTTCATTTATATCTTCTTTCTTTACATTCTCTGAGATGAATTCAGGAAGAGGAGGATAGTCAGAACGTTCTTCGCCTTCCTTTTCTTCTGGTATCATTCCATTGATCAGCATAAGCTTATCTTCATCCACTGCTTTCATGAATGGATGTCTTGTCTTAGCATTCTCAAGAATTCTTATTATGGTCTTAATGCCTTCCTCATCCAGTACGGATGTGTTGGAGAAGTAGCAGCTGTCAAGGCCCTTATTAAGGATAGAGATTGCCTTTTCTGCTTCTCCATAATGCATATATACCATTGCTTCATGGACATAAGGATCGATGAATCTTGGCTCCTTGATCTCAAATAGTGATTTCAGGAATCCACCTGCTCTTAAATAATTTCCATCAATTATCTGAAGGACAGCTTCAAGGTCTAGCAGAGCTACTGATTCCAGCTTGTTCCTATATGCTTCCTTCAGTGTCAGTCTGAATTTCCTCTCATCTCCAGCTGCAAGGTAATATGTGCAGAGATTGATATAGAGATTTCTGTCCTTGAGATTCATTTTCTTTGCCTTCTCTGCTGTACTGATGGCTTTATTGTAATCCTTCTTGATCCAGTAATACATAGAGAGGGAATCAAGTGCCTGGAATGCTATTTTCTGGTTTCTGTTTGCACTTAGCCTTTTAAGGATCTCTCCGCCTTTCTCATAGTCAAAATACTGCACCATGACTATTCCGATATATAGCTCATAGTTCAGAGGTACACCTGCGTTATATGCTTTCTCGTAATATGGCCGGCTCTTATTTATGTTCTCTTTTCCATTCTGCTGCATTATCTTATTGGCTTTTGCAAAGTACATCGAGCCTCTGCTTGTCCATATATAGAGAATCAGAGAAAGCGAAAGGAATATTATAGGAAAATATCTAGGAATGTTTCCGCTTAATATCATTATTAGTCCAGCAATAAGCAGTATAGTTGCAGGAACCGTTCTGTATTTCTTCATTTCATCTCCCTTTATTCAGGTCTTTTTTAATGTTATAACAAAAGAAGTGATTATGGGAAATAGAATACTTCTTCATGTGTGCTGCGGTCCATGCTCAACAGCATCAATAGAAAGGCTTTTAGGGGAGGGTTATGAGCCTGTACTCTTCTTTTCAGACTCAAATATATATCCCGAGGCAGAATTCGAGAAGCGCTATGATAATCTCCTGAAGGTTGCAGCTTTCTATAATCTGGAAGTGATTAAGGATGCATGGCTTCATGAATCATGGCTGGAATGGATAAAAGGGTATGAGAATGAAAGAGAACACGGAAAACGATGCACTCTCTGCTTTCGATATAACCTTATGAAAGCCGCAGAAAAGGCAGAAGAGCTGGGCATTCCTTATTTTGCAACTACGCTTACAGTATCCAGATTCAAGAACAGCAAGGTTATATTCTCTCAGGGGGAGGACCTTAAAGGATTCTTAGCCATTGACTTCAAGAAGAAGGATGGCTTTAACAGATCCATTGTCCTCTCCAAGGAGCTGGGCCTTTATAGGCAGCAATACTGTGGCTGTGAATTCTCTATGAGGGATGCCGTAGCAGATTAAGCTTGACCTCACTCTTTCTCTGGAGTACTTTTATAGAGGAGAGATTCTATGAATAGAAACAGTGATGAGATCAGAACAGATGAAGAGAAGAATGCATGGCAGGAACTTCTTGCAATTATGGCATCAATAACAGATACAGAAGAGCTGAATCTGTTCTTTGAGGATATGCTTACAGATAAAGAGATTTCAGATATCACTGCACGCTATCTTCTCATGGAAGATCTCATTAAGGGAAAGAGCCAGAGGGATATTGCTCAGGACAGAAAAATGAGCCTCTGCAAGATTACGAGAGGCTCTAGAATGCTTAAGAAGAAAGATGGATATATGAGAAAGTATCTCAATTCAAAGTATGATGATCATACTCATATCTGAGTATTATCCGATAATCTCCTTTGCTTTATTCATTGCAGACAGTATTGTCTTATCCATATCATAATATGCATATTCTGCAAGACGACCACCTAGGATGAGGTTATTCTCATTTTCTGCAAGCTTTCTGTATTCCTTATACAGCATGCTGTTTCTCTCATCATTGATAGGGTAGAATGGCTCTCCTGTCTTTTCATAATCAACAGGGATTTCTCTGCTTATCCATGTAACAGGGCTTTCTGCTCTTTCAAAGTGCTTGTGCTCGATTATTCTGGTCCACTTTGTCTCTCTATCTGTATAGTTGACAACAGCTACACCCTGAAAATCCTTCTTCTCTATCCTCTCTTCTTCGAATATCTCACTTCTATACTGAAGATGTCCGAGCGAGAAGCCGAAATAGTGATCGAGGCAGCCTGTGTATAGCACTTTATCAGCAAGGTTCTTCCATTTCTTCTGGTCTTCGTTGAAATCGGTTTTCAGTATGATATCTGCACCAGCCAGCATTTTCTCGATTATAGGTGTATAGCCACCTTCTGGAATTCCCTGATAGCGGTCATTGAAGTAGTTATTATCATAAGTCAGGCGTACAGGAACACGCTTTATTATTGAAGGTGGAAGTTCCTTTGCATCTCGTCCCCACTGCTTTTCAGTGTAGCCTTTGATCAATGCCGTGTATATGTCTCGTCCCACAAGCTTTATAGCCTGCTCTTCAAGGTTCTTAGGCTCTCCTGTGATTTCCTTCCTCTGCTCATTGATGATAGCTTCTGCTTCTTCAGGCTTCACGATATCCCACATGCGGGCAAATGTATTCATGTTGAAAGGCAGATTATAGACTCTGCCCTTATAATTTGCGATAGGGGAGTTTATGAAGTTATTGAAGGCACAGAATCCAGAGATATAGTCCCAGACCTCTTTTATAGAGGTATGGAATATATGTGCTCCATACTTATGTATGTTTATTCCATCTCTCTTTTCCGTATAGATGTTTCCGCCTATATGGTCTCTTTTCTCAAGTACTAGAACAGACTTTCCTGCTTTTAGGGCATGTTCTGCAAATACAGCACCGAATAGCCCTGAACCGACTACAAGGAAATCATAATGGTCTCTCATCATTACCTCTTTGATCTTTTCTGAGATTTCTGCTTTGATGAGCTTTTAGCTTTCTTAGCAGATGAGCCTCTGCTACTGGCTCTTTTCTTAGTATAATCCTTTCTTTCTCTTCTGTATTCTTCAAATTCTTCTTCATAGGAAAGATTCTCTCTGATCTCATCCGCGCTCTCTTTTCTTTTCTCTTTCCTTGTAGATGGCTTTCTTTCACCTTCAGTCTTTGCTTTTGATACAATAGACCTACCGCCTCTTGATTTCTTGTCAAAGACCTTGAGTATCTTCTCTGCTACATCATATGGGGCATTGATGAAGGAGAATTCATCCATTACCTGAACGCCATGGATTTCTGAGTTCTTAGCTCCTGTCTGGTCGATTATGATCTGCACAAGATCTCTCTTTGTTAGGCCATCTTTAGCACCGCGAGCAATGAACAGCCTTGTGAGGCCTTCTTCATCCATGTTTGGTCTGTGGACCTTATCGAGAGGTCTTTCAGAGTCGTTGTATTTTGCATCCTTTCGTCTGCCCTTTGGTGAATCTGTCTTGATGTCTCTGTATTGTGAGATATCAAGCTCATCTTTGTATATGAAAGCCAGAAGGGAAGCAAATGCCTCTCTTGGGTCCCTGTTGTTGAGCAGCATCTCTGCAAGAGAGTAGTAGTCAACAGCTGGCTCTTCTTTCAGCGCATCCTCTAGAGTCTCTAGTATTCTAGCTTTCTTGCTTTCGATGACTTCGCTTGCTGTTGGGATTTCCTCTCTTCTTATGTCGCTTTTGCTTGCTCTTTTTATATAAGAGAACTTTCTTGCTTCAGATGGTGTTATGAATGTGATAGCAGTTCCATTCCTTCCAGCTCTTCCTGTTCTTCCGACTCTATGAATGTAGATTTCCGGATCCTGCGGAAGAGAGTAGTTGATTACATGTGTCAGATCCTGTATATCAAGGCCTCTTGCTGCTACATCTGTTGCTACAAGAATAGAGAGCCTCTTCTCCTTCATTCTCTTCAGTATGTTCTCTCTTTCCTTCTGTGAAAGGTCGCCATGCAGTGCTGCTGCATCATATCCTCTATCTGAGAGCTTCTTTGCAACTTCATCGCACTGGAGCTTTGTTCTGCAGAATACAACGCCATAGAAAGCAGGGTCTCTATCTATGATTCTTGTTAGAGCTTCAACCTTATCGCTCTCTTTTACCTCATAGTAAATCTGGTCCGCCTGGCTTGTAGACTGGGAAGCCTTCTTTGTCTTTATTATCTGAGCATTCTTCATGAAGGTCTCAGAAAGCTTCAGAATCTCAGGAGGCATTGTAGCCGAGAACATCAGCATTCTCTTCTCTTCTGGTACTGATTTGAGTATTTCTTCGATATCTTCAATGAATCCCATATCAAGCATCTCGTCAGCTTCATCAAGAACCATGAATTCAAGGCTTTCGAGCTTCAGTGTGCCACGTCTGATATGATCAAGTATCCTACCTGGAGTTCCAACTACAATCTGAACGCCCTTTCGGAGCTTCCTGAGCTGATTTTCCATGCTTGCTCCGCCATATATAGGAGCAATCTCAAGATTTCTGTCGCCTTTCAGTGAATTTATTTCCTCGCTAACCTGGAGCGCAAGCTCTCTTGTTGGTGCGAGAATGAGAGCTTCTACAGCTTTGCTATTATCGCTGACTGTTTCTATAATAGGAAGTGCGAAGGCTGCTGTCTTTCCTGTTCCTGTCTGAGCCTGCCCTACAACTTCAGTTCCTGGCTGCAGTAGCAGAGGTATGCATGCTTTCTGTATTTCTGTAGGTTCTTCGAATCCCTTTTTCTCAAGGGCTGAAAGGGTCTTTTCTGAAAGACCCAGTTCTGCAAATGCAGGTAATATATCCATATATTGTTCCTTATTTTTATTTCAAATGCCAAGAGAGAGTAGCATAGAGCAGAATTATCTTCAAGTGCTATAATACTTTATTTGATGATAAAGATTGTTTTTTGATGTTTATCAATGTTTTTTAGCAATAGAGATGCAGGCTGATTGTTCTGAAATGACAATGGCACATCATCTAAGTAGAATCAGTGCCATTGTCAATTAAGCTATTGAGTCTGTCAGCTTCATGAATCTCTTTCCATATTCATAGAAGTTGCTGCTTCTGTCTTCCTTTGTTGCATGTATGCTGCTGTTATGGAAGACAACTGCCATATGAGGTTCCATGGAATAGAATCCGGTGTAGCCATTATTCTCAAGATCCCTGACTATCCTAAGCACATCACCATGTCCATCTCCTGGATATGTATAGTGCTCAGCACCATCAGCGCTCTTGAAGCTGTCTTTTATGTGGACATGAGCTATATGCTCTCTGACATTCTCATAGAACTCCCAGGAACTCTGGTATTTATAAGGAAAGCCAGTTCTTACATCAATGTCGATAGGCGGATTCCCTGTATCAAAGACTAACTTAAGTCCTGGAACATTCTCTATCAGCTTCTCAGTATGCTCCCAGCTGAGGCCGCCATATGTGAAGTAGTTCTCATGCACAGGAGTGATTCCATTATCAAGAAAAGCATCTGTAATATATCTGAGACGCCTGAAACGCTCTTCCTCCATCTGGTCGCTGAGGACTCTTCCTTCTTTATCGGTGAGAATAGAATAGCTCATTATTCTTATGAATTTTGCTTTGAGTTTTTTGGCTCTAGGCATTGTCTTTTCAACAAGCTTTTCTGTCTCCTCAGCTGGGGAAAGAATAGACTGCCCCCAGTTTGCGATATTTGAGCCAAGAGACATTACTGAAATCCCATTTTCATTGAGTGTCTCTAGCACATGCTGGAATTCATCTTCTGATAAATCAGCAATCTGCTTGCCATTCACAGCTC
>CAKQRI010000024.1 GCA_934271365.1 uncultured Spirochaetales bacterium | reverse complement strand
TCCTCCAAAATATTTCATAGTCCCAAGACTACAGGTTACTTTTCAAAAGGGAAGCGGTTTGCTTCCTTTGCCTCCTACCTTTCCTCTCTGAAGTAATTTATACCAAGAGATGCAGGTGGCTGCTTATCACGGCTCTTACGCATGCTTGTTATGACAAGAACTACAACAGTCACAACATAAGGCAGAATCTTATATAGCTCTGTTGGGATTCCCTGAATAATCAGACGCATATAGAGAATCTTGAGAGCACCAAACAGAACTGCCCCCCAGAGAACATTGAGAGGTTTCCAGAGACAGAATATGACAAGTGCAACAGCAAGCCAGCCAATTCCAGAAAGCGAATGCTCTGACCATGTGCATCCGCCAGTCGTCATTACATATACCATGCCGCCGACAGCAGAGATTCCACCTCCGATTACAGTCGCTAGATAACGATAAAGCGTCATGTTGATTCCAGCGGCATCTGCTGTTACAGGAGATTCTCCTACTGCCCTCAGATACAGTCCTGTTTTTGTCTTCTCAAAGAACAGATGCATTGCAATGGCAAGGATTATCGCAATATAGAAGAATGCTGTCTGCTTGAAGATGATAGGACCGATTACAGGAATATCCTTTAGAAACCGAGGCATAATCTCCCTGCTGAACGCACCCTTCATAGTATTTGAAAGAGTTACAAAGCCTCCGACCTTATGTCTCATGAATTCACCTACAAACTTTGCAACACCTGTTCCGAGTATTGTAAGAGCAAGGCCTGTTACATTCTGATTCGCTCTAAGTGTTATTGTAAGAAAGCCAAAGAGCAGAGATGCCACTGCACCTGATAGGAATGCACATAGAATTGCAATAATGATGCCGATAACACCAACAGAATTACCTGCTCCAGCAAGTGCTTCATATGAATAAGCACCAGCCAGGCCGAATGCTCCACCCATGAACATGATGCCTTCCACACCAAGATTAAGAGAGCCGCTCTTTTCTGTCAGAATCTCTCCAAGGGTTCCATACATAAGAACTGTACCGAATGTGCCAGCGGCAGCAAGAAGAGCTATCAATGTATTCATGCGAGCACCTCCTTTTTAGCCTTTCTTCGGAAAATCAGCTGATAATTGATGAAGAACTCACATCCAAGCATGCACATCAGCAGGATTCCTGATACAATCTCGCTTATTGCAGCTGGAACACCCATAATCTGCTGAAGATAGCTTGAGCCCATCTCAAGAATCGCAAGGATCATTGAGATCACAATCATTGCAAATGGATTCAGCTGAGCAAGCCATGCAACAGTGATTGCTGTAAATCCGACTCCATTTGCTACATTGCTTGTTATAGTCTTATTCTGACCGGATACAAGGATATAGCCTACTATGCCACAGATTGCACCAGATATGAGCATTGTCCTGACAACTACCCAGCCAACATTCATGCCTGCATAGCGTGCAGTATTGATGCTGTCTCCAATTACAGCAACCTCATATCCCTGCTTTGTCTTGTTCATATAAATATAAACAAGGACTACAAGAATCAGAACGATTATCCAGCCAATATCAAGTCTGAAGACAGTCGGCAGATAGGCATTCTTATTGAAGAGCGGTACCTGCTGAGTACCCTTTCTCCCTTCCCATGGCCCACCCTGAAGCCATGAGACTATTCCGATTATGACGTAGTTCATCATAAGGGTGAATAGTGTTTCATTTGTATTATATTTTGCTTTGAAGAATCCAGGAATCATAGCCCATACGGCTCCGCCAATCATGGAAGCGATAAGCATGATAATCAGCAGAGGAATATGAGGAATCCTTGTCGCGAAGTGGATTGCAAAGAAAGATGCACATATTGCGCCTGCTGTGATCTGTCCTTCTGCTCCGATATTCCAGAATCTCATCTTAAAGCATGGAGCAATAGCAAGTGCACAGCCAAGCAGAGGTACAGCCTTCTTTATTGTCTGCCTTAAATAGAAGCTTGTACCAACAGAGCCCTTGATGATTACTGCATATGCAGAGAATGGATTATTACCTGTTATGAGAATAGGAAGGCAGCCCAATATAAGAGCAATGAGAATAGATCCCAGCCTTATCGCCCAGATAGCCTTTGGATCCATCTGATCCCGCTTGGATAGCCTGATCAGAGGAGATTTCTTCAGTTCATCATTCATTGCTGCTACCTCCTATGCTGGTCATCATCAATCCAATCTGCTCTTTCGTGGCAGTCCTTGCATCAACAATGCCACTTACCTTTCCACCGCATAGAACAAGGATTCTGTCACAGAGCTCTAGAAGCACATCGAGCTCCTCTCCGACATACATTACGGCAACACCTTTCATCTTCTGCTCTGTCAGCAGATTGTAGATAGTGTATGATGTGTTTATATCAAGGCCTCTTACAGCATAGGCTGTCAGAAGAACATTAGGTTCTCCAGCTATCTCACGTCCAACAAGTACCTTCTGTATATTTCCACCAGACATTCTGCGAACAGGGAACTGAGTTGAAGGTGTGACAACTTCAAGGTCATCCCATATAGTCGTAGCAAGCTTCTCTGGGTCTTTTCTATTTACAAATGGTCCCTTACCCTTCTTCCAGGATCTCAGCATCATGTTATTTGTCATTCCCATAGAGCCAACTAGCCCCATGCCAAGCCTGTCTTCAGGAACAAATGCCATTCCAACGCCTAAAGACCTGATCTTCTTAGGTGTAAGTCCAACCAGTTCCTTTGGTTTATCCCCATCCTCAGGATCAAGATACTCAATGCTTCCTTCTTTTATCGGATACAATCCAGTAAGGCATTCAAGAAGCTCTTTCTGCCCAGAGCCTGCAATTCCTGCAACACCAAGTATCTCTCCACCATAAGCTGTGAATGAAACACCATCAAGCTTTGTGATGCCTTCCTGATCAAGACATGTGAGATTCTTAACAACCAGACGCTCTTTTATATCATCGTATTTTGGTCTTGCAATATTGAGAGCAACTGCATGTCCGACCATCATGTCTGTAAGTTTCTGCGGATTGGTATCAGATGTATTGACTGTTCCGATGTACTTACCTTTTCTGAGGACAGCTACCTTATCAGATATTGCCATCACTTCTGCAAGCTTATGCGTGATTATAATGATGGCCTTGCCATCCATCTTCATGTTTCGGAGAATAGCAAATAGCTTCTCTGTCTCCTGTGGGGTGAGAACAGCGGTTGGCTCATCTAATATCAGTATATCTGCACCACGATAAAGAACCTTGACAATCTCAACTGTCTGCTTCTGGGAAACAGACATATCATAGACCTTCATTGCCGGATCAATATCAAATCCATATCTGTCACAGATTTCCTTCACCCGTGCATTCGTTGACTTGATATCCATCTTCTCATCTTCAAGGCCGAGAATGATATTCTCAGCAGCCGTGAATACATCAACAAGGTGATAGTGCTGATGGATCATTCCGATTCCATAGCCAAATGCATCCTTAGGGCTTCTTATTGATACAGGATCTCCATCGACGAAAATCTGGCCTTCATCCGGCTGATAGATGCCAGAGAGCATGTTCATCAGGGTTGTCTTTCCGCTTCCATTCTCTCCAAGAAGAGAAAGAATCTCGCCTCTTTTAATCTCGAGATTAATACTATCGTTGGCAACGACCTTACCAAAGCGCTTAGTAATTCCTCTTAATTCAATTGCACTGCTATTCTGCACTTAATTCTCCTGCGGGAATCATGTACCTAACGGTAACATGGATAGAATAATGATACCATCCAGTTCAAGAATAATACAACAAAAAACAACAAATCAGAAAAGCAGCAACAGCCCAAGCATCACAATGCAACAAAACAAAAAAGAAAATTGATAAAAAAAGAAAATTTAATGAGAAAAATTCAAAAATACAACAATTTGTTGTATTACAAACAAAGTTTGGAAAATAACAAATCGTACATAAATCATCATTATAAAAGCGCCCCTAAGGAGCGCTTGGATTATTTAGAAAGCTCTTTTATATGCAGAGCAAGAGCATCAATCTCGCTGTGCGTAAGAGCAGGATTGAGAAGTGTGAACTTGAGCATTACATGGCCTTTATAGACAGTCTGACCTATTACTATGCCTTCTGAAAGCAGAGCTCTGCGAACTCGCTTGTTGACATCATCACCTGCTCTCAGAGCAAATACAACACTTGAAAGCTCTGGTTCAACAGGAGCATAGAATGCTTCATCATCCTTTATGATCGAATAGAAGTATGCGGCATTCTCAATGACTGTATCAATGATTTTGCCATAGCCATCCCGGCCTCTCATCTGGAATGATACGAATACCTTCAGAGCATCAAAAGGCCGTGTTGTCTGGATTGACTTTCCAACAAGATTGACAAATCCATCCTCTTCATCCTCTTCTCTATTAAGGTAATCAGCATGCAGCGAGAATGGCTCGAGATCACTCTTATCTTTCACTAGAACAGCTGAGCATGAGATAGGAAGGAGGAACATCTTATGAAAGTCAACTGTGATTGAATCAACAAGTGATATATCCCCAAGGCGGTCTCTATACTTCTCAGAAAGAATCGCACCTGATCCATAAGCGGCATCTGCATGAAGATGCATATGGTACCTATCACAGAGAACTCTCATCTTCTCAATATCATCAATAGAGCCGAAATCCGTAGTTCCGATTGTCGCAACAGCCAGGAATGGAAGAAGGCCGGATGCGACATCTTCTTCTAGCATTCTCTCAAATGCCACAAGATCAACTCTTGCCTTCTCATCGATAGGAATCTTTCTCACAGCATCATAGCCAAGGCCAAGCATATGCGCGCCTTTTTCCATTGAGAAATGAGAGATGGATGAGGTGTAGAGCCTCAGCTTCCCATATTCGGAAGGAAGACCATTCTTCTTCACATCTCTATTCAGATATCTAGAGCAGTACTTGTCTCGAGCTGCTGTTATTGCGGAGAGATTAGACTGGCTTCCCCCGCTTGTGAATACTCCATCACCATTTCCGGAAAGAGAGAACAGCTCAAGAAGCCCCTCTATAACCAATGTCTCTATCTCTGTCGCAGCAGGTCCCTGATCCCAGCTATCCATGCTGTCATTGAATGCGGAAATGATAAGAGATGAGGCTATTGACTCAAGAAGTGCTGGGCTATGAAGATGAGGCATATATTCTGTAGACCACGTCTTGAGAAGATTCGGAGCAATATGCTTCTCGACCTTATCCATCACGCCATCAAAACCAACACCCTTCTCTGGAAAGAACCCCAGAGAATTGATCTCTGCCCTTAGCGTATAAGGATCTTTTCCTGAATATGCCTTATTATCAGAAGCCGTGCTGAGAATAATATCCTCAGCACGTCCAATCATCTTCTTAAAAAGCTCTTTTGATTCTTCTGAAGTTCCAAGAACTACTGGATCAGCGGACACTCTTATCTACCTCTTTTACTACTTTCTCAAACACATCAAGCATGAAAGCAATCTCATCATCCTTGACATTGAGAGCACACAGACAGCGCATTACAGAACCATCTCTTCCACCCTTTTCCATAATGAGTTTGTTCTCAAAGCATTTCTTCTGGATAAGAGCGGCAATCTCTCCAGATGGAACAGGATGTCCCATTAGATCTTTAGGTCCATTAGGATTGATGAACTCAACACCAAGCATAAGACCCTTTCCTCTGATATCCCCGATTATTGAAACTTCATTCTGAAGAGCTTCTAAGCGCTCACGGATCACATTGCCCTTTCTTGTGACTTCAGCAAGGAAAGCAGGATCAGAAACTCTTTCAAGAACTACTGTACCAGCAGCCATAGCAAGCTGATTGCCACGGAATGTACCAGCATGAGCACCAGCAGTCCACTTATCGAGTTCCTTATTATATACAACGATTGAAAGTGGCTGGGAGCCTCCGATTGCCTTAGAGATCAGGATCACATCAGGAACGATATCAGCATACTCAAAGGCAAACAGCTTTCCGCTTCTTCCCATTCCGCACTGAATCTCATCACAGATCATAGGAATTCCAAGCTCTTTAGTAACACGTCTTACGCACTGAAGGAACTCAATTGGAGCAGGAACAACACCACCCTCGCCCTGGATTGGCTCAATGATTACAGCAGCAGGCTTTGTCACACCGCTCTCTGGGTCTTTGAGCATTCTCTCAAAATATGCACAGGCAGCCTTTACTCCAGCCTCACCACCAAGCCCGAATGGACAGCGGTAGCTATATGGATAAGGCATGAACTGAACTCCAGGCATGAGGTTCTGAACCTTATTCTTTGCATTATGATTACCTGTAAGAGCAAGAGCTCCATGTCCCATTCCATGATAACCACCAGAGAAAGCAACAACTGTGCCTCTTCCTGTAGCTGTCTTACAGAGCTTTATTGCTGCATCTACAGCATCTGTACCTGAAGGAGAGCAGAACTGGATCTTTGCATTGTTCTTGAGCTCGCCTGGAAGTCTTGAAAGCACTGCTTCTACGAACTTTTCCTTAACAGGTGTTGTTAAATCAAGTGTATGAAGAGGAAAATCGGAGGTCAGAAGCTCGACCATCTTTGCATTTACCTCATCGTCATTGTGGCCAAGTGCCAGTGTACCAGCACCACATAGGAAATCAAGGTATTTATTACCTTCCACATCTTCAACCCATGTTCCCTTTGCTCTCTTTATTGCAATCGGGAATTTTCTTGGATAACTTCTTGCTGAAGACTCAAAATCGTTCTGACGATCGATAAAATACTGATTAGTCTCTTTCATCTCTCTAACCTTCTCTCATAAATATCTTCTGGGTTATGCCCAGCCCCTGAATCTATCAAGTGCGAACTCCATAGACATGGAATTCTGAATGCAGACTGATAATAACAGCAAGTGGGTGTCTTGCCTAGCCCAAAACTCCTAATATTTTCAGATATTATATAGACATGCAGATGATTTCCAGCTTATGTTTTTCCATAATTTCTTTTATATAAGGCATTTACATTTCAGTTACATAAATAGTCTCTTAAAAAAGATTTTCAAAATCATGTTTCAAAATTTTTTTTAATGCCAAAACACATGCTTATTATTGGCTATTTCTGCTAATATATAGGATATGAGAACTATTCTTTGGTACGACCTTGAGACATTCGGACTCAATCCCCGCTATGATAGAATCGCACAGGCTGCAATGATCAGGACAGACATGAATCTTGATATAGTCGGAGAGCCTATAGTGCTATATTCAAAGCTTTCACCTGACTATCTGCCTAATCCATCTGCATGCATGGTCACACACATCACTCCTCAGATTGTAAATGAACGAGGAATCCCTGAGGCTGAATTCATCGAGAAGATAAGGCGTGAGATGATGAAGCCTGATACAATCACCGCAGGCTTCAACAACATCAAATTCGATGATGAATGCATCCGGTCCACCCTATACAGGAATCTCTACGATCCATTTGAAAGAGAATATAAGAACAGATGCTCAAGATGGGATATCATAAACCTTGTCAGAGCCACAAGAGACCTAAGGCCTGATGGCATAAACTTCACAAAGCTGAATCCTGAGACGGGAACTGTATCATTCAGGCTTACTGACCTCACAGAAGAAAACAATATCGAGCAAGTAGGAGCTCATGATGCCCTTGTTGATGTATATGCAACTATAAATATTGCAAAGCTGATTAAGGAAAAACAGCCGAAGCTATTCATGTATGCGCTGAATCTCAGATATAAGAATGATGTCAACAGAATAATCGATGTACTGAGATCAAAGCCTTTTCTATATACATCAGCTCTCTTTGCATCAGATAAAGGCACAACGCACCCGATGCTTCCTCTCTTCCAGAAAGATAACAGCCCTGATGTATACTGCTTCGATCTTACCCGCCCTATTCCAGAAACAGTCACAGCCGATTATGAGGAAAGCGGCATAGTCAGGATATCTACAAACAGATGCCCTTTCGTTGCTCCGCTTACAACTCTTGATAGCGAGAGTGAGAGAAGACTTGGATTCACAAGAGAAGAGGTTCTAAGGAAAGCAAAAGAAGCTTCAGCACTTGGAGTTTTCTCAAAAGAGGCAGTGCTTGGTTCTGTCCCGGAATATCCAAAGCAGGATACAGATGTTGATTTAGGGCTTTACGGAACCTTTGCAACAGAACATGACAAGCTCATGATGCAGAGAATACGAGAGATGAAGAATGAGGATAAGCTGAAAAGCGGAGAGCATCTATTTGATGATGATCGCTACCATAAGCTACTATGGCGACAGGTTGCACGCTGTTACCCAGAAGTGCTATCAGAGGGAGACAAGGTAAAGTGGAAGAACTTCTGCGCACTCCGCCTTCTCCAGAGCCCCACACCAGAAGGACTCACTTATGACAAGTACATGAGAAGCGTGGACGAATATCTGAATTCCCTCGACACAGGAGCGGAAGCGAAGAAGATTGCACTCGCTTTAAAGGACTATGGGCAAACTCTTTACGAGACTATCTTAAGTTAGCTATAATCGCGTAGGAAAAGAATTATGTTAGAGAAACTACCTGGATATAAAGAACAGCTGAAAGAACTGGATGAAAGACTCTCATCCAATGAGGTCATGAGCGATATGAAGCTCTATAAGAGCCTGATGCTTGAAAGGAGCCATTTAGCTCCAGTTGTTGATAAGCTTGAAGAAATGACAAAGCTCTCATCTGAGATAGAGGAGAGCCGTGAGATGATCAAAGCTGAAGAAGATCCTGACATGGTCGAGATGGCAAAAGAGGAGCTTCAGGATCTTGAGGCTAAATATGAGGCTGCTGAACGAGAATGCAAGATACTCCTCATTCCACCTGATCCGCTTGAGGGAAAGAACATCATAATGGAAATCAGAGCAGGAACAGGTGGAGATGAAGCTGCGCTCTTCGCCGCCGATATCTTCAGAATGTACACTCATTACGCAGAGAAGAAGCACTGGAAGATGGAGATCATGAGCCAGAATGAAACTGGAATCGGAGGTCTGAAAGAGATTGTAGTATCAATTTCAGGAAAGGATGTCTATGGCTCAATGAGATATGAATCTGGAGTCCACCGCGTACAGCGTGTTCCTGAAACAGAATCAGGCGGAAGAATCCATACATCAGCAATCACAGTAGCTGTTCTTCCTGAAGCTGAAGAGACAGATATCGAAATCAACGAGAAGGATCTCAAGATTGATGTAATGAGAGCTGGCGGTCCTGGTGGACAGTGCGTAAACACGACAGACTCTGCTGTAAGAATCACTCACCTTCCAACAGGCCTTGTTGTAATACAGCAGGATGAGAAGAGCCAGATCAAGAACAAGGCAAAAGCCCTCAGAGTTCTAAGAGCAAGACTCTATGAAATGGAAGAGGCAAAAAAGCAGAAAGAGAGAGCTGATAACAGAAAGAGCCAGGTTGGAAGCGGAGACAGAAGCGAGAGAATCAGGACATACAACTTTCCTCAGAACAGATGCACTGACCACAGGATAAACCTTACTTCATATAACCTCGACAGAGTCCTTGATGGAGAACTTGATGAGTTCATCGAAGCACTTAAGCTAAAAGCCGGTGAAGACGCACTCAAAGAAGCATGAGAATAAAAGAACTGAAGGCAGAACTGATAAAGATGGCATCTGCTCTGCCCTCCCCCTCCCTTGAGGCTGCAATCATCATAGAAAAGGCTACAGGCCTTGACCGGATTCACCAGATCATGAATGCCGATAATGCAGTTTCTGATTCAGATAGAGATAATTGCTTCTCTATGATCAAGAGAAGACTGAATGGAACTCCTATGGCATACATCACAGGCGAAAAGGAGTTCTATGGGCTTACATTCCAAGTAACACCTGCAACGCTGATTCCACGCCCTGACACAGAGACAATCGTAGATAAGGCTATTGAGATAGCAAGAGAATTCTATAAAGAGCCTAAGATCCTTGACCTATGCACAGGATCGGGAGCAATAGCAACAGCAATCTCTGTTGCTTTAGGCATTCCTGTTGCATTCTCAGATATATCAGAAGAAGCTTTATCTGTTGCAGAAGACAACTATGAACGGCTGACAGGAAGAAAAGGAGATGCAAGATCAGGATCTCTTTTTGAGCCCTGGAAGAATCAACGCTTTGATATGATTGTGACAAATCCGCCATATCTTACAGAAGAATGGTGGGAAGAGACAGAAATTGACGTCAAATCAGAGCCTCGCCTAGCACTGATCAGCGACAGCACTGATGGACTGGATATAATCAGGAGAATAATAGACGAAAGCAATGATCATCTTGAAAGCAATGGCTTCCTTCTTATAGAAGGAGACTACCGCCAGATGGATATCTGTGCTAAAATCCTTTCAACTGCAGGCTTTGGCAGCGTAAGCATAATAAAGGACCTAGCAGGGAAAGAACGGGTAGTCTATGGAAGAAGAGAGCATTAACGAAATCCCTAATAAGGATCTAGTGGATAAATTCGTAAAGAAAGTCACAAGATATAGCAGGGAAGAAAGGGAAAAGATTGCTGCGGCTGCCGTTTTTGCTGCTAAGAAGCATGGAGACCAGAAAAGAAAGACTGGAGAGCCATACCTGATCCATCCGATTGCTGTTGCAGAGATTCTCGTCCAGATCGGCATGGATGCAGATACAGTCTGTGCCGGCCTGCTCCATGATACTCTTGAAGATACAGATACTACAGAAGATGAAATATCCACGACTTTCGGAAAAGAAGTCGGAGAGATGGTCCAGGCTGTCACCAAGATAAGCAGAATCACCCATGACAAATCAATTCAGGAAGCTGAGACAATAAAGAAGATGTTCTTTGCTATGTCAAAGGACCTCAGGGTAATACTGATCAAGCTTGCAGATAAGCTTCATAACATGAGGACGATTGATGGTCTCTCACCAGAGAGGAAGAGAATCTTCGCCGAGGACTGCCTTGAGATATTCGCACCTATTGCGGACTCGCTTGGAATGTCTGCAATAAAGAGCGAGCTTGAAGACCTGTCACTCAAAGCCCTTAAGCCTGAAAGCTATGATTATATCAATGGCTATCTTCTAGAGAAGAAAACAGAGTATACAGCATTCATAAAGCAGGTATCTAAAGCAATAGAGGAAGCCTGCAGAGAACAGGGAATAACTGATATACAGATTACAGGACGAGTGAAGCATGCCTACTCAATTTATCAGAAGATAAAGAAGCGCAAGAAAGAGATAGATGAGATCTATGATATCCTTGGAATCCGTGTAATCTGCCAGTCCACTGTCGAATGCTATACGATTCTTGGAATAATACACTCAATGTGGATTCCTATTGAAGGCAGATTCAAAGACTACATTGCGATGCCTAAGGCAAACAACTACCAGTCTCTCCATACAACTGTGCTAGGACCTCAGTCCAGGCACCTTGAAATCCAGATCAGAACAGAGGAGATGCATAAGACTGCAGAGGAAGGAGTCGCTGCGCATTGGGCCTACAAAGCATCTAGCGGCAGCGAATCCGGAACCTGGAAGACAGTCGATTCAATCAACTACCAGAAAATAGTAAAGAAGATAAAATCATGGTCAAAGGAAATTGAGCAGAGTGAAGATTTCATGGATGAGATCAAGAATGAGCTTCTGAAGGATTCCATTGTCGTATTCACACCACAGGGCCATGTAATAGAGCTTCCTGTGGGCTCAACGCCACTTGACTTCGCATATAAAGTACACACAGAAGTCGGAAACCACTGCACTGGAGCAAAAGCAGATGGATCAATCATCCCTTTAAACAAGAGCCTTGCAAATACACAGATCATAGAGATCATGACATCCCCTCAGGCTCATCCTAATCAGCAGTGGCTTGAATATGCTCAGACATCAAGTGCCAGAAAGAAAATCAAGGCATGGCTTAATAAGAATGAAGCAGCTGCTTCATCACAGAAAGCTGATGGAAAGAAAGCAACAAATACGCCTAAGCGTGAAGAGATAATAGTAGATCCTGCTACATTCCAGTCCGGAACACTCTCATATATGACGCATGAGATCGGTGGTACAATCGAAATCGGCGGCGAAGGCAATATAATGTATTCATTTGCAAAGTGCTGCAATCCGATGCGCGGAGACAAGGTAATAGGATATATCACAAGAGGACGAGGCTACATCATACACAAAGCAGACTGCACCAATCTGAAGAATATGCCAGAGTGGGAACAGAGAAAAGTTGAAGTCACATGGCAGGGTGAGGATATGATGAAGACCTTCACTATAACAGCAAAGCTTGATCCAGATCTATTCGGTGAAATAGACAATGCAGTTAAAAAGCATGGTGCAAGACTCAGACGCGGGAAGCTGGATACAATAGGAGCAAGACTCACTGGAGAATTCACGATAATGGCTGAAAATGAAGAGGCCATCAGAAAAGCGACGGCCTCAATAAGAACAATACCTTCAGTCATACAGCTGAGCGGGAAGAGCGATTACTGATCCTCTAGCACTCTCAGAACTTCTGGAAGCAGCTGCTTCTTCCTTGAAAGGACACCTGGCAGCAGATATGTATTCTTTGCAGTCTTCTCATAGAGGAATCTGGATTCCCTCTCATAACCTGTAGTGAAGAGCAGGCTTGTATCTGTAAGGATATCTGTAATCAGAAGCATTGCCCAATCCAGATTGAGAGCCGAGCATTCCCTATCAAGTGCAACATGATAAATCTCCTGCAGATTCTGTATCTCTATCAGATTAGTCACTTCAACCTGCCCTATTGCAAAGCGGACTCCATATTCATAATATCTCTTGAGATCAGCTTCTATTACCTTTGTTGGATTCTGGCCGGCGAGTGCTGATCCTGATGCAAAAAGCTTCTGGGAGAACTCATTGAGATCAGTTATCCCAGCCTTCTGGCACAGCTTCTCAACAACATGCCTATCATAGGCCGTAGTAGTAGGGCTCTTAAGCATTACAGTATCAGAAATCACACCAGAGAGAAGAACCTCTGCAAGCTTTGCATCCAGTTCAACACCTAGCTTCTTGTACTGTTCATATACGATTGTACATGTAGAGCCAAGAGGTTCAGAGCATATATAGATAGGATTCCGCATTCTTGGAGGAGAAAGCCTATGATGGTCGATTATCTCTACGATATCTGCTTCCTCTATTCCGATAACACTCTGCTCTATCTCATTATGGTCCATAAGAATGACCTTTGCCCTAGGCTTATTCAAGAAGCATCTTCTTGTCACAAAGCCAATCCATTCATCTCCATCAAAAACAGATAGACCTCTGAATTCGCTGTTCATAAGCATCTGCTTAGCATCATCAAACAGCATATCAGCCTGGATCTTAGGCACCTCGCTCTTCTCTTTCAGCAGTCCATAAATAGGACTTGCAAGCCTCAGAGCTCTAAGAGTCTCAGCGGTATCAAGCTCTGAGATATAAATAAAGCCATTATACTGAGAGAAATCTATCTCAAGTGCATCTGGGTCATCTATACCAGTAAGGATGATGCCAGGAAGATTCTGTCTTATTGCTTCATTTATGTGGCGCTTTCTGTATCCGACAACAAGAATAGGCTTACCTTCGCACTTCTCCAGACGTGATCTGAACACATCATATTCCATAGCCCCGACCATGAATGGAGCAACGAGGAAATTACATTCGCCATACTTCTTGAAATAACCAGGAACAACTTTAGCAATGTTCTCTTCACTGAGAGTATAATCAACTCTCTTCCCCTGGTTCTCTCGGAGGAAGAATCTGTTTATATCATCACCTGAAAGCAGATCAAGATATCCTCCTCTGCTGTCAAAGATAGGCAGGACAGTAATCTTCTCTTTTGCAAACAGATCAATCATTGAATAGACAGGACAATCGCTTGTGAGAGTGAAATCCGGCGTTCTGACAACATCACGTACTTTTGGCTTAACATCTTTCAGCGTATCTGGAAGAGGAAGGCTGAGCCTTGAGAAAAGCGATTTGACATTGCTATTAGCACTGCCCAGCCTTACTGGAATATATTCATTTTCGCTATCTGTTTTGTTCTTAAGATTAGCATAGACATACGCAGAGCAGATAGAATCCATATCAGGATTTCTATGCCCTGTTACATAGATTTTAGACATTAGGTTTCCCCTTTCATGCAGATTCTAGCATAAAACTCTGCAGATAAGCCACCTTTATCACTATTGTTTTCTGAGTTATCATTTGGTCTGGAGATGAAAAAGAAATGAAAGCAGTAATAGCAAATGATCATGGTGCTGTAGCTCTGGCAGCAAGGCTTATGAAGCATCTTGAAGAAAGAGGAATCAGCTACACCTATTTAGGAACAGATAAAGAAGAGTCCGTAGATTACCCAGATAAAGCAGAAGAAGCTGTAGCAGAATTCAGGAAAGGCGGATATGACTTCGGGATTCTTCTATGCGGAACAGGAATCGGAATAAGCATGTCAGCAAATAAGATGAAAGGAATAAGGTGTGCTCTTCCTCAGACTAAGTACAGCGCAGAGATGACAAAGAGACACAATAACTCAAACTTCATCGCTTTCGGCGGAAGAGTCGAATACAGCGAGAGGCCTGAGGATATTCTTGATGCATATATCGATGCAGAATTCGAAGGCGGAAGGCATCAGAGAAGAATAGACAAGATGATGGCTCTTGAAGGCCGCTAATCAGATATCATAGTCCCTGTATGAGCCTCTGATATAATAGTCAAGGCTCAGCAGAGAGAATGATACGACAAGCTTATTGTTCACAAAATCCCAGCCAGCTGCTGTCCTGAGCATACGCTCCCTTCTTCCTGTAATCGGATTGCCGACAGTAAGTGGCGTGAACGAAATCAGAATGCCTGCACCATTATTCTCTGTTATATAGAAGGTCCCAGCAGATAAGAGCATGTTTATGCCTGATCCTGCTATTTTTGTTCCGCTTGTTCTTCTTCCAAGAAGAGACACTCCAATATCCATAGCAAGCATATTATTCGAAAAGGGCTTCGGTACAGCCTGGCTTATCCCATAAACAGAGAGCTCGCATCTCTCACTCAGGCCAACTGAAGCTCCATATGAGAAGCTTATCCCATTCTGAGGCCATAGATAACTGTCAAGACCAAAAGAAAGTGAGATATCAAAGACATCTGCTGATAGAGGAAGCAGCAGAATTGCCGAGAAAACAATCAAAACAATCTTCTTTTTCATATCAGCCTCCAAAATAAACAGAAAAACGCATTATATAGATTCCCCATCCCCAGCTCTGCCTCTTAAAGTCATACAATCCATAAGGTGAAAAGAACTCATAGCCGAAACCGGTATCGAAAAATGAGAATGGAGATAAAGAGAAATAGAGAGACCATTCATCCCTCATTCTGTACTCAGCTCCTGCTGAAATCTTTGGTGCCCATGATACGGAATTAGGGAACATGAAGTTGAATGGATGCTTTTCTGTCTTGAAAACAGGAGAAGAAAGCCTAATCTTAACTCCATTGAAAAACGGAGAAGTATAAGAGAGCATGACCTCGGCATCCATATCAAAGAGGTGAAGCTCTACATACGGAGAAAAAGAAACAGACATTGCAAGCGCTCCGAATTCTGAGCCATCTGTACTTCTCTCTCCAACAGGTGCCAGACTATAGCCAAAACCAGGATTAGCTGATAGTGGCACAGCAATTGACACTAAAATCATAGCAGCGATAATCAATCTCTTCATGATCAGCCTCCATAATACATAAAGAGATAGCTGAAGAGGCTTCCATATTCCTTCTTCATTCTATCTGCATCCTCTGCTGTAAGCAGAACAGCAGAGGATGTTCTTTCCTTTACATGCTCCTTGAGCTTCTCTGCTAGCTCAGGGCTGTCAATCAGAAGCGAGATCTCATAAGAAAGTCCCATTGATCTGAAATTGAAGTTCGTAGAACCAATAAGGACATATCTGGAGTCAATAATCATCAGCTTCTCATGCATAAGCGGAAGCTCTGTACCATTCTCATCTGTATGAACAAGATAGATTTCAGCCCCGGTATTACGGATAAGAGACGGAAGATAATAACTCATTCCATTCATTGCATAGCCTCGACTATCTATATCCATATAGATTTTTATATCAACGCCCCGCTCCGATGCCAGGCTTACAGCCTTTTCCATCTTCTTATCCAGAATAGGAAGATAAGGAAGGATTATCATCTCTTCCTCAGCTGATGCAAAAAGAGAGCCATAGAGACCGGATATAGAATCATTGCTTCCTGTTCCATAGTTAAACAGATATGCACTGTAGCTGCCGTTATCGCTCTCATCTCTATTGAATCGGTCCTCATCAATCTTCTCTACAGAAGAAGCATTCCAGATTGCTGCAAACTCCTCAATCAGAGCCGATGATAGAGATGGAGAAGAGAATAGATACATGCTATCTCTCTGTGTTCTACCCTTCCCTGCTCCAAGCGAGATGTAATTTATATTCATGCCTCCGATTGCGGCCCACTTTCCATCAACTACGAATAGCTTCCTATGGTCTCTCTGTATAAGCGATGACGGCTTTGCTATATGCATTGCACTCATTGGATTATATTCAAGCAGATGAACACCTGCTTCCCTGAGAAAGTATAGTGGTGTCATATAATACTGAGACTCTGTCATGTCATATGATGATGTGCCATCCATTATGAAATATACATCAACACCCGAAGATGCCTTATCCATCAGAATCTTATAGAAAGGCTCAGTCAGCTCGCTGGAAGATCCAAGAAATGTCGAGATCAGGATATAGTCTTCTGCAGAAGAAGCAAGCTCTGTCATACGCTCTAGCCATTCCTCTCCGGTGAAGAACATTTCAGGAAGATCTACAGAAACCTTCTTTCCGCCATAGTAATCCAGCTTCTCTTCAAGAGGGACTGTCTCAGATAGCGTATAATCCGATATATAATCACGTGTTGTGCTGCATGATGCAAATAAAATCGCAATCAATGCTACTGATAGAATTTTTCTCATTGCATCTTATTTTTATTCAATGGCAGAGAAAAGTAAACATTAGAGGAATGAAAAGGCTCTGCATTTCTTTTCCGCAGAGCCTTACTTAATAGATTTATTCACCAAAAGCCATCAGCTGGATAAGAGCTGGGAACGGTGATGGATCATAACTCTTTATAAGTTCCTTCAGTACAAGTGAGGATACCTTTCTAGGCTCAATCTCAAATGTCTGAGCCCCATCCTTCTTCTCAAGCGGGAACTCCAGCTCAGAGCCATCAGAAAAAGCAATCGTAGCATTATCCCACCATGCATCATGAGGAAAATCTGCCCTTGTATAGAATACTATGCGATCTATTGTAACTTCCCTGCCGAAATCAAGGGAAAGCTCTGCATTAGGATCCCTGTTTATTCCCCAGCTCTCATATGGCCATTTGCCATGACCTGATGATGCTACAACGCCATCAAATGCATTTCTAGACGCAAATACGCTCTCTCCTCTTGTTTCTATATTAGCTTTTGAATGAGGGAACATTGTGCTGTTACCATGCCAGTCATAGACATTTTCAGAGACATTTCTATATGAGAGCTCGAAATCAAATGCACGTCTTGCATAAAGATAGTGAAGGGCCCCGCCGAATGACTCAGGGTTATAAGGAAACCTCTTCTCCCCAAACGGAATAGGGAAAGTGAAGATATTGCCATCACTATATAGAATATTCTTGCCTAAGCCCAGATCCAGAAGGTAGTAACCAGCTGAATCCGGATTGAATACAATTTCATCACCTTCTTCATATTCATCTGCAAAAACGATATATACCTCATCTGCACCTGATTTGCTTACAGCTGCTTCATGGTTCCGTCTTATTGAAAGCTCCATTTATTACCTCACTTCTATCAACAGAGTTATAATAGCACAAAGAGCTGCATTAGCAATCTAAGTCTTTAGATTCAGAACATAATCTTTGACTTCTTATGCTCTTCCTTATATATGACTCTCTCCAGCTCATCAGAAAGCTCTCTTATAATACTATGATACTCAGGCTTATCCTTCACATCATCCAGCTGGTAAGGATCTGATTCCATATCATAGAAATAATCCACCTCATATTCATCTGAATCCTTATACTTACCGCCATATAATCCTTTTGCAACCACGCCTAAAAGATATCTTTCAGTTCTCAGGACCCTGCCTACACGGCTTTCTGAAATCTGGGCAAATACCTCATTCTTCCTATTGCATAGCTTTCCATGGGCAACATCAAGGAGATTCTCACCAATCATCTTATCACCAACATCCACACCGGCTATTGCGATAAGAGTCTTAGCCATGCCCGCTGTGCTTACAAGATCTTTAACTTCTATATGATCTTTCACAGCTCCACCACCAATCACCAATGGAACTTTCAGAGCTGCATCATGGCCTGTTCTCTTATAATCATCATAACCGCAAAGATTTTCATCCCTGTTCCGCGTTCTGAAATGAGAACCATGATCAGAGAGATAAACCACTACTGTATCATCATAAACTCCTAAAGCCTTAAGCTTAGCAATCACCCTTCCAAGATTCTCATCTAGGCTAGCAACCTGACCAAGATAATCAGGATACTCTGCCTCATAATCACCACCAGGAATAGATGTAAGGTCCTCTGGAATATGACAGCCTCTGAATCTTTCTTTAGAGCCATCTGGACCTTCATAGTGGTTTCTATCGTTCTGGTGATGGGATTCAATATGTGAGATAGTCAGGAAGAATGGTCTATCTGATGGAATCTGATCAAGATATTCAAGGCCATATTCTGTTATTGCATCACATCTATAATTCTCAAAGACATGCTTCTTCATATTTTCGTCAAATACATATCCACCATAGCCATGAGAAGTGAATTCAAGAATATCAGAAACCCTCCAGAATCCCTTATATCCTCCTCTATACTCTGGAGGTATAGCACTATGCTGGAAATCAATAACCGGTTTCTTCTCCATCTCTCCATCTGATGCAAGATGCCATTTTCCCACATAGCCACAGTCATAGCCCGCTTCATAGAAATAATCAGCCAATGTCTTTATATTATGTGGCAGCATTATCTGGTTAGTGAAGCATCCTGTTTCTGTAGGATACAGTCCACTCTGAAGGCATGATCTGAATGGTCCGCAGACAGGCTGAGGTGTAAAGGCATTCTGGAATACTATGCCACTATGCCCTAAAGCATCAAGATTAGGTGTTATACTTGGCTCATTGCCATAGAGTCCTATGGTATCAGCTCTCTGCTGATCGGAAAAGAATACTACAATATTCGGTCTTCTTTCATTTCCTGTCATATGCTATTTCTCCTTTATCCTGATTTCTGTCCTATATTCTATATGCTCACCTTTCCTGAGAATCCTATAGTTCCCCCTTTTCTGCTGGACAAGCCTGCCATATGGAAAAGCATTGCATGGCTCCAGAGACATAACATACAAATCAGGTCTAAGATTCTTCCATATATCCATTTTGGGAAGCGATGAGCTATCTGAAGACAATACAAACGAAAGCCCCAGCTCATTATTGGTAATCTCTGCATAACTGTTGTCTGTATAAAACACATGAGGTTTCTGTTCATCTGATGGGGCTGAAACATTAAGAAGATCAGGAAGAAACTCTGCCGCGTCAGCATTCTTCGGGGTAACATCAGTATCTGGAAGCATTAACTTGCATGCGGGAGAAAGAAAAGGCGCTCCAACATTATAGTGATACATTATGCAGATCTGATCATCAGAGCCAGGATTATAGACATCATCAACAACTGAAATCCTGTTTTCTTCATCATCAAATAATATTGTCCTATGAAGATTAAAGTGGTGCTTATGGAACCTGTTTCCAACTATATCACCGCTTATCATAATACCTTTATCTGTTTTCTGAGCTGTAACATCAATTGCTGGACTATAGTTCAGGCTACCATGCTTAGACCAGTATTTTCCTTCCTCTGAAAACTGATCAGGGCCTGCATTCTCAAGCCCGCATGTAGTCAGAAGCCCGAACACCATATTGCGCTGGAACTCGCCTTCCCTATAAGAAAAGCATGAAGATGAGGCAATCTCATCAGGAGCATTGTAGGCGATAGGAATATCTTTATAGTAAAGAGATGATATATCCAAGCCTCTTTCAGGCTGCACGGTGAAAGCCATTCTCTTTCCTGTGACTTTTATAGGCTTGCCAGGAATATCTAAAAATGAGAAATCAGCAGTTTTCATCAAAGGCAATGAACCCTCCTATAATATGCTTGCCGTTTTCAGGAACCCTTCCATAAAGAAGATAGCTGAACATGGCCTCGCCTGCTTTATATCCCTGCTCATATGGATTCTCATACACAGCAAAGTCCAAAGCCCCGCTTTTTATATACGGCTGAGTGAATTTGGGATGGCCATATGAATAGACCAGTCCCCTGAATTTCTTATAATCCCTGATCGCATCAAGACATGGGATAAGATCAACAACATGGATATAGATGCTATTGATGTCCGGATTGTCAGCAAGAGCCTGTTTTATTTCTTCCTGAATATCATATTCTCTGGAGGTGACCTCCACCATCTTTTCTATTTTGTATGGCTTTCCCCTCTCCTCCAGATAATCAATGAATCCTTCCAGCTTGGTTTTTCGTGCAGTATTATTCAGCATTCCAACGACAATCAGGATATGCTGCTCCTCTTTTGCGACATGAGAAAGCGTACAGCCAAGCATCCGTCCTAGCTTATAATGATCCTGCCCTACATAGGCAATTGCTTTAATGTTCTTCATCTCAGCTGAGCATGTCACAATAGGAATATTGGCACCTGAAAATCTAAGAAGGTTATCATTTACTGACTGATCATCAATTGGCCTTAAGATGATTCCCTTATAATCCGATGGATTAAGCGATGAGAGAATAGAGGATAACTCATCAGCTGAATTTTCCTTCATATCATGGAACTCAAAAGAGATATTATAATCACGGACAGAACATGCATAATCCTCAACTCCTTCATGAATCAGGAATGAGAAGTTATTGATTTCCTTCTTATTGATTACAACAGCAATCTTATTCTCGTTTCGCTGCATTGACATTGCACGCCCTACAGCATTCGAGACATAGCCATACTCACTGCATATTTCATTGATCCGCTTTGCTGTCTTCTCGCTGAATCGGCCTCTGTTATGCAGCACTCTGTCAACAGTACCGATTGAGACTCCAGCTTTCTCTGCTATCTCCTTAATCGTTATTCCCATAACTCACCACTCTCTATGAGGCCGCTTGCATTTATCAGATATATATATGGATTCCTTTGGCGGTATGAATATATATTCGTTCAGATAGTGCTGTTTATTCCCCACCTTTGCAAGGAATCTATGATTCTTCTTACAATCCAGATATTCACTCTCATGGTCTTTGATATATGGGATGCTTTTAAGAAGAGATCTCATCTCATCAAGCTTTTCAGGATACGCTGATGCCAAATTCTCTGTCTCATCTTTTGAAGTTCTAAGATCAAATAGCATATCCTTAGCTTCATATCCATCATATCTTATATATTTCCAGCCATCCTGGAATACCATCCAGCCCTTCTGGCACTGCTTTATCTGGCTGTCATAGAATTCTGAGACAGCATACCGGCCCTTTTCCGATTCACCTTTTATCAGATTAAGAAATGATCTGCCATCTGCTAGAGGAATACTCTCCGTCTGATTCAGATCACACAGAGTAGGACCAACATCCATAATGCTTACAGCCTCTTCTATCCTGCGGCCTTCAACACCATCGATCTTAATCAATAGCGGAATCTTTGCGGATTTCTCAAAGAAAGTCTGCTTGCCATAGATTCCCATGCAGCCTATCTGATCTCCATGATCAGACATATAAATGAATATTCCCTTCCTATTATTTCTGGAAAGATATTCACGATATGCTCTATAAACAGCCCCTATCTGCTCATCCATCGTCTCAATCATTGCATAATATGCAGCACGAAGCTCAATTATATCCTCTTTAGTGGTTCTCTGAACCTTTGCATCAACAGGTGGAAGATCAAAGAACTTAACCTCGTCAGTATAATGCTCTCTGAAATATTCCCTATAGTGTTCCATCTTATCCTCTGATGCGACATAAGGGAAATGAGGAGCATACGTTCCAACAACTGTAAGCTGAGGCTTATCATAGTCATTCTGGTAAAAATCAATTGCGTCTCTTACCACATCCCTATCATAAGCCTGTACAATAGAATCCCCGCTTCCAACCACCTCCAGGCAATGCTTCTGGTATAATGCCCGTCTGAAATCGCCAAGCTCCTCTCGCTTTTCGGATGGGAACCCCCAATAGCTTGGAGTCATATCCGTTCCGATCCTGCGTGTGAATCCATGCATGAAATCCATTCCAACAAAATGCATTCTGCCAATCAGGTTGCAATCATACCCATTAAGTGCATAGGAATGAGCGAATGTGACTTCACCACTTCTGAAATCAGAATCATTTCCAAATACTGAAATATTGGATGGCATTCTGGCCGTCATCAAAGAAGCTCTTGCAGGAACACAGAGAGGACAGGATGTATAGGCATTATCCAGAACAAAGCTACCAGCCGCAATGGAATCCAGATTCGGGGTTCTTACTATAGGATCTCCAATGAAACCTGCAGCATCTGCTGTATGCTGATCGCTTATATATAAAAGAACATCATATTGATTCTGCTCAAAATCACTCATTGTCTAAAATATTCTCCTTTTTCTTTCTCTTGCGTAATTCCTCTCTTATGAAAGAATAAACAAGTAATGCAACTGTAATTGCCAGGATTGTGAAAGTTATAGGCCTTGAAATGAATTCCCTGAAGCTTCCATGTGTCATAATCAACCCCTTTCTCAGATTGCTATCCATATTATTCCCGAGAACAAAACCTATAACAATAGGTACAAGAGGCACTTTCAGAAGAGATAGGAAATAACTGATTATTCCTGCAGTCACAAACACCATAAGATCAAATCCGCTATTGTTCACAGATGTTACACCTGCTGCACAGACAACCAACAGAACCGGAACAAGGACATCATTAGGAACCTTTGTGATCTTTGCCATATATTTAGAAAGAAGCTTTCCTTCAGCAAGCATTATTATATTCATGATTACAATTGCAGCCATAAGACCATACATCAATACGCTGTACTCTTTAAAGAGCAGTGGACCGACAGCAAGGCCATTCATAGTAAAGGCACCAACAAGAACTGCAGCTGAAGGTGAACCTGGAAGACCTAGTGTAACCAGCGGAATCAGGGATGCCGCTGTAACTCCATTATTCGAGCTCTCTACAGCTGCGATTCCCTCTAGGTCCCCTGTTCCATATGTCTCTGGATGCTTTGATGTACGCTTTGATATATCATAGGATAAGAAGCTTGCAACACCTGTTCCTATTCCTGGTATTATTCCTATTATTATTCCTATCAGAGAACCAAGGAGCAACCTTGATTTATATGCAATGAACTCTGTGAACTTCAGCTTATCTTCCTTTTTAAGCTGCATTTCCTTTGCTTCCGAACTTGCCTTGAATGCTGCACCGACTTTATCTATGATGCTTGCAAGCGCAAAAAGACCAGTCAGAAGAGCAATCAGCTCAAGCCCTCTATAGAGCGTCAGATTGCGGAATGTAAAGCGAGGCTGTCCGCTTAAAGGATCCTGGCCTATCAATGATAGCAATATGCCTACTGCTCCTGAAAACAATCCCTTCTCTATGCTTTTTCCAGAAACAGATGCTATTATGGAAAGCCCGAATACAGAAATAGCAAAGAATTCTGGAGCTCCGAACTTAAGAGTGTACTTCGCAATAAACGGAGCAAGGAAAAGCAGTGAAAGCGCAGAGAGAACACCACCTACTGTAGATGCGCCTAGTGCCATAAGCAGAGCCTTTCTTGCATGTCCTTTTTTAGCTAGTGGATAGCCTTCCAGCATGGTGCATACTGCAGAATTTGTGCCAGGCGTTCCTATCAATATCGCAGAAATCGAGCCTCCGAATTCTCCTCCGATGAAAATACCAACAAGGAAGATCAGAGAATTCAGAAGATCAATGTTTCTTGTTAATGGCAGAAACAGTATTATGCCAAGAGTACCTGAAAGTCCAGGAATTGCACCGAATATGATTCCTATGAGAACTCCGGCAAACATTAAAAGCCCTGAAAGAAGATTCAATGTGCTTAAGCCCTGAAGTATTAAATTACCCATATATCAGATCCCCCACAGACCACCGAATCTTACTTTCAGTGAATATTTAAATATAAGAACCGCTGCAATGATCACAGCCGTAACAATCAGATATTTCTTCCAGTTCTTAGACCTCATGAAAAGGAGAGAAGCAGAACCGAAGAGAATGCTGCCTAAAAGGAAGCTGACATATCTTGCAAATAAACCATAAGCCAGGACCATACCAAGATAAATCACATTCTTGAGCTCAATATTCAGTTCGATCTCCTTTATATCATCATCCTTGAATACCAGGCTTCGCACCAGGCAGATTAAGCCACAGATAAACATGATCAGACACATAAGCTTTGGTATGAACCTGCCATTTATGTGTTCCTTGGTTATAGGTGATAATGGAATCTGGTTTGGAATGAGAAACCACACTGCAACTGAAACCAGTATAGCAAGAATTCCAAAGGCAAGATTCGTCCGTATCTTAAAGCTCTTCATCCTACTTTCCTCCTTTCTTCGATGAAATACTAATTATTGATGAAAAGCTTTATCAGGTAAGCTGCTTTACAAAAGAAGAAAGAGATGCAGCTTCCTTCTTAATAGAATCAACAACTTCCTTATTTGTCATCTTAGGAATATAATTCAGACCGCACTTCTCTAGGTCCTTGATGCAATCAGGATTTGAAAGGCACTTAGCCACTGCAGCCTCTAAGATTTCTGCATGAGCATCATCAAGAGATGCTAAGCATACAATCTCCATGAGAGAATTGTATGTATTCTCTTCCTTTCCTGTGTACTTCATAACAGAAGGCACTGTATATCCGCTATATCCAGTATAGTCAGTCTTATTGAAAGTCAGGACAGGTATTATTGAACCATCTTCAACATAAGGCCTTGCTGTCTCCAGACCGCACATTGTGATCTTGTTATGTCCTCCCATGCAGTTTGTGATTCCCTCAATTCCTCCATTATGGATCAATGTGTTGTATTTAAGCCCAAGTGCCTTATATAGTGCTGCCTGGTAAATGTAAGTCACATTTGCAATTCCGCCGCATCCGAAAATCAGCTCATTATTCTTAGCATAGCTAATCACGTCATCAAAGCTCTCAAAACCAGATGCATCCTTACATACAAAAAGACCGAACTCCTCTACATCAACTGGTGCAAGCACTCTGAAATTATCTATTGAATAAATGCAGCTTGCATCAAATGCTGGTCCAGCTGTATATATGGATGCTGCTCCGAACATCATATCATATGGGCCAGAAGCATTAGTAAGAAACTGGGTAGCACATGTAACACCACCTGCTCCTGGGACATTATTCACTGTCACATTAACACCAAGCTCGTCTTTCAGGTAATCAGCAAGAACCCTTGCTCTTACATCCAATGCACCTCCAGCCTTAACAG
The DNA here is from genome assembly GCA_934271365.1 of uncultured Spirochaetales bacterium. GTDB lineage: Bacteria > Spirochaetota > Spirochaetia > Sphaerochaetales > Sphaerochaetaceae > Ornithospirochaeta. The sequence goes on along the minus strand of CAKQRI010000024.1, from coordinate 6,217 downwards.
TTACATATATTGTGATATCCCTATCAATTCTTGCAGCTGCACTTGAAGATTCACTCGAACCCTGAGCAAAAACAGACATCAACGTAACACATACTAGCATAGCAACAACTAATATTTTCTTCATAAAACACTCCTTTTTCTTTGCGTTAATGATAACGCTATGTTCAGAACATCATGGAAATCATGACTTGTCAAGTTTTTATTTTTCTTTTCATCTAGTAAATATCATCTGAAAAAAACATAATTATCTGATAGCATTAGGATGTATAGAGGTCATATGAGAAATAGGATTTTACTGATTAAACCGGCATCTGGTGCATGTAATATGAGATGCACATATTGCTTTTATGCTGATGAGATCTCAAACAGAAGCATTAAAAATTATGGCCTTATGTCAAAAGAAACCGCACATATAATGATTGACATGGTACTTGCAGAGACTGATGGGAATGTAACATTCTCTTTCCAAGGAGGAGAGCCTACACTATCAGGTCTTGATTTCTTCAAGGACTTCGTGTCATATGCTAAGGGCAAAGGCGAAGGCAGAATCAGCTTTGCACTTCAGACAAATGGATATTCATTAGACAGAGAATGGGCATCCTTTTTCCATAAAGAGCAATTCCTTATAGGGCTCTCAATGGATGGAAACAAGAAAATCCATGATATATACAGGCATGGCAAAGATGGGAAAGGAAGCTTCAAGAATGTTTTCAGGGCATCACAGGCCCTTACTGCAGAAAAGGCTGAATTCAATATTCTTATCACAGTCACAAAAGATGCAGCTGAGAATATCGAGGATATATTCACATTCCTTGCTAGGAATGGATTCAGATATCTGCAGTTTATACCATGCATTGATCCCATCGACGGAGATGAAATGCCATATTCCCTCACGCCAGAGCTTTATGGTGAATGCCTGAAAAAGCTGTTTGCTCTTTATTATAAATACTGGAAGAATAGCAATTATGTATCAGTGAGGTACTTTGACAATCTGATCTCAATGCTTTTAGGCTACCCTCCAGAGACATGTGGCATGAGTGGAATATGCGGAGCAAACTATGTAATAGAAGCTGATGGTTCAGTTTTCCCATGTGATTTCTATGTTCTTGACGGCTATAAGCTCGGGAATGTGAATGATGATTCTTTCGATGCTATGGATAGGAAAAGGCAAGAACTTCATTTTATTGAAAAATCTAAAGTCATTGCTGATGAATGCAGAAAATGCCACTATTTCCCACTATGCAGAGGTGGCTGCAGAAGGGACCGTGAGAACTTTGAGAAAAATGAAATCGGGCTAACGAAGCTTTGTCCTGCATATAAGGAGTTCTTCAGTTTTGCGCTTCCAGGGCTAGAAGAGATTGCGAGAGCAGAAAGCCTTGCAAGAATGCATTCTATCCACGCATAGAATAAACATCACTCAGCATTTCTATCCCTACCATGCTTTATCTAAGGATTTTACGACTGACAGTTAAATATAATTCCAAGATAATCAGGGATTTCCTTATGGCATTCCTAAGGCAGAAGAGAAATGACATTAGCGCAGATTTTAACTAGAGATAGCCTTTGCTTGCGACTTCTGCATCAATGAAGTGCGTTGCATATTTATCAAGCATTGTTTCTGACACAAAAACTATCATGTCTGTTACATCAGCCACAGATAATGAAGCGAATGTGTTTGTGCTATGAATAGATGCTGTAGCCTTTTCTGTAACACGATCTTTGTGGAGTTGAGTGGCGCATAGTATCTTCTGCGTTGACAGAATCAAAATCCTAACTTATTTCAAATAGCAGATTCTGCAAGTTATTTATATTCTTGAAGTTTTCTGCTGGGTATAAATAAAAAGCGACTGATTCACAATAATTTCTTGACGTTATTGCTTTAGTTTCCTTTTGGTCATTTATTGCATACAACTATACAATTTAATGAATTCCAAATGCTTCATATCAAAGGACAATTGTATATATATTGCTCCCATGGCAATACTATCACCTAAATCAATATGCTTTCAGACTTTTATCTATGATTTTGTTTTTTATTTTATTATTCTTAATACGGTATGAAATAATTGAAGTATTATAATAATCACTTCGAAAATCATCTAAAACAGCATATTCTAGATAATCTCCATCCTCCAATTTCATCATCCCGATTTCAGTCTTATCAGATATTCTTATTGATTTACCATATATTTCATTCCTGCTTCTTGAAGATATAGAATCTGATAAATATATTGGGCGGATTCTATCACCATATTTTACAGTCTTCAGATTTCTCTCAAGCAGTAAAGCACTTGAGTCATAATCCCTTACCCCTGTTATTGATGCATTATGGCTATCTTCATCATAGCTGACGATCAGGTAGCATTTATTCCCATTATACATGACAGGAGATCTATAAATAATACGACCATCTTTCTCATCCATAATCTCAAGAGATAGAGGATTACCATCTAACATTATCCAGTCAGTCATGTATTCCATCTCAATTGTTCCTTCTGTCATACGCAAAGGCATAATCTCTCCGAGATACGTAACAGAATCAGATTGATGATCATATAGTGCAGCAGAAAGAGAAGCCCTCTGAACATGCTTTTCAGCATCTGAAGGCACTTTGACTATAGCTTTATCATCGGCCAGTGTGATATCAGCATATTCAATCTGCTTAAGCACAGATGGATCCATTACCGGAATATCATCATAACCACGAGAAGAGAGAAAGGATTCAAGCTCGGTACTCAGGCAGCCTGCAATCTTATAGTAATACAACGCTTTTACAAATGGATCTGCAGGTACTTCGTCTATGTACTCAAGAAACTTCAGAAGACTTATAAGACTTCTTGAGCTATCAGAGGCTAGTCCTACCGGGAAATAAACCGAGAGTCCACTTGCATCAGCTTCATAAGAAGCTCCACGTGAATACAATACTGCATCATCTAAAGCATCCTTAACTTCCCTTGCCTCATCAGGATAGACCAGCATGAGATTATCAACGAAAGAGCCTAAATCTATTGTATTATAGATATCATAATCAGATGCTGCGAATTTAATAGACCGCAGTGCAGCTTCTGCCATATAACGTATAGAGCTTTCATCTTCAATGCATTTCATCAGAGAAGTTCTGCAGAGATTGCCATACGCATCAGAAAGCTTATTAATCTTATCAAGATCAATAACGGAAAAGCATATGGAATCATCACCTGCCATAAGATTCTCATTTAATCTGACCTGCCACAGCTCTGACCGAATATAGCTATCAGCTATGACTTTTCCTATCTGGGCACCATTGGACTCCCGATGAGATGATAGATAAGAAAGCCATGTCTCATGGTCCCAACCATCTCCAGGCTCAAGCTCTTCGCTGGCAACCATATACCGTGCAAAGCCAGAAATGGATTCAGCAACCTCAAGCGATGCCATCAGACATGCATCAAAGCCTATGAGTTCAAAAGGAGCACTGGGCGGAGCAGACGTAAAGACAGATTCAAAAGCAGACCTGATCTCGCTAAGCGTAAGAATATCATCAGCAAATATCTCATCACTGCATACACCGAATGAACCTGCTCCATGATTCCAGAAGATGAAGATCTTATGGTCTGCTTTATAATCTGCTGCAAACCTCAGGAAATCTGCTAATGTATCCTGGCTCCCCATGTTTCGAGGCAATGTAGATGAAAGCAAGGAAAACCCATCAGAAGATATAAGAAACCGCTCTGATTTATTAGGATTAATATCGAATGCTTCCCATCGTCTAGAACCTCCTGTCTGGATAATTACATCTACATTCTCTGATAACTCAGAAGAAAGGATTTCCTTTATATCAGAAGTAGCAGCTCCAGCAGAATCAGGATCAGGACTATATTCATCCCAATCATAATCATACGCGCCATAGTTCTCAGCCGGACTGGAAAGAGACATGGGAAGCTCTAGCCCCATCAGCTCTAGATTATCTTTAAAAGAGGAAATCCTTTCCAGATAAGTGGAACTGCGGACTGACTCTATATTCCAGGCTACCTCACTCAGGCTAAAGGATGTAAAATCTGAAAGCTCATCCAATCCACTGCTCTCAAGATCGCTTCCGCACATATAATAAAACACAGCCCAGCTATCAGAACTGTCAAATTGAGGCATAGCATCAATCAGCCTAGCCTTCTCAGCATCAAATGGAGATACCTCATTAAATTCAGACTCAGAGAAGTCTCTCGCCTTAGCCTCTTCTCTTTCTGCCTTCAGAATAACAAGACCATTCCATATAGAATACACCGTAGCTGTTATAGCTATTATCAGAGCAGAAATAAGCACTGCAGCACGGATCTTATGTGTTTTTGTAGTCTTTAATGACAATGCATTCTCTCCTTAATCACAGTAATGGATATCTAATATGAATCTAACGGTAAGATGGATAGAGAACAAGTGGAATTAACTCTTAGATATAAAAGCACTGAAGCTATCATATAGTAATGACTTTTAAGCTCAGCAAACGCTGTGCAATAATGCATCTCGGAAAACTATGCCTAAAAACACTGATACTGTAATATTATGCTCTTTCTTATATGATGAAGATATAGTCTGAATAAAAAACATCCAATTGATTATGCAGCAATCAGATGATCTAGTAGGCAATACTTGGATTGAACTGGGGGCTTCCATAATATCAAAAACTCTCATAACTCATTTTATAGAAATTAATTACGTTAAATCTCTTACATTATTTCAGCTTTATTTAACATTTCATCGCTTTTTGTTCAAGAATCTTCTTTGCATCCTAAGATTTTGAATATTCCCGCTTGCTAGCTAATGCAATATCAGAGGTTTATACATGCGACTACAAATCATGCTGCAATCATAAATGTCACCAAGACAAGCGGAAGCATCAGATAAACCGATCAGCACTTACACTGAAAATCTTCGAAAGCTCTTTTGCTGTGGCCTTGCTGATAGCTCTTCTGCCATGTTCCATATCAGATATAACCTGTTTCCTTGTTCCAAGCTTTTCTGCAAGTTTCTCTTGAGTCATCTTCATAAGCTTACGATAGAAAACAAGATTGGAAGCAGGAGTAAGCTCGCCTTCAACCTCCTTGAACCAATCTGTATCTCGGAAATCTACAAGATTGTCATCACTCTCGATGACCATGCTCTCTCCGAAATGATTCTTAAGGAACATGAGATCTTTTTCTGAAATAGTACCCTGGATTGTGAAATTATTAATACGGGGCTGATTCACGACTGCCAACATAATATACCTCCACTTTGTATGTACCATTCTCGTCATACCAGCATGCCACATGATGATAACTCAAATGACAATGGTATCTGTCTTTTCCAAGTTTTGCTCTGAGAGTTTCGATACTTATTCCTGCATCATAGTTTTTCTTCTAAGGATTCTAGAAGCAAACGCAATAATATGCCCTCAAGAAAGGTGTCGTTTGCAAATCAAAAATCTGACCATGCTCTACCCTTTGAAGACAAGAAAAGCAGAAAAATCTCAGATTTTCAGTTTTCGACATGCTACAAATGTTGTCACATAGTCCATTCAGAGGGACAAAAGAAACAAAAAGGCATCCATTTACTTATTCAGTAAAAAGATACCTTAGTGGGCGATGCCAGGATTGAACTGGCGACTTCCACGATGTCAACGTGACACTCTCCCGCTGAGTTAACCGCCCAAGCTCTTGTACTTTACTTAAATAGATGACTTTTGTCTACATAATTCCTAAAACTATTAGCATCTTTTATGCTATTCTAATCAAAAGGAGCTTGGATATGGCAACAATATATTCAATAAAGGGAATAAAGACAAAGAAGGATGAGGAGATTCTCGAGAAGGCATTGGAAGCAGAAGGAATAACAGGAAGCCATGCTGATTCAGATAAGGGAACGCTTGAAGTTCCTGAAGGCATCAGTAAAAGCCCAAAGCTGCAGGATATTATTGAGAACCTCGGATTCAGAATCAGATGAAAAAAGATGGCCAGAACCTCAGATCCTGACCATCTAAAAATAAAGGGGGAAAAAATAAAAAATCTATTAGCTTTCGCTTGTATACATTTATAATACCTAGTCTATTTGTAGGTCAAGTATAGCAAATATGTAAAATTCATGTAGTTTTCACTTTTTTCATAGTCAGATACCAACACCAAAAAAAGATGGAGCTGTTTCATAAGTCAGACTTAAGGAGCAGCTCTTTTTCTTTGCTTAAATCGTTATGATAGAATGCTATAAT
>CAKQRI010000023.1 GCA_934271365.1 uncultured Spirochaetales bacterium | reverse complement strand
CTAACCGAGGCAAGCCTCGGGGTATTCAACCCTTCACATGCTGGCTACTCGTATCGCCAGCATTGTGAATAAAAAATACTAATCTCAGTAATTTTAAGAGCCGTGGAATTGCTCTTTGATATCTGCATATGCCTATTTGACTACTGAGGGACTTCAGAGTAACATCCTTGTTATATAGTGAGATGGCCGAGAGGTCGAAGGCGGACGACTCGAAATCGTCTAGAGCGCCAAAAGCGTTCTCAGGGGTTCAAATCCCCTTCTCACTGTAATGTTTATCATTTTTCACTGCATCTGCTATTTAATAACTTGATCTGCTGCTTAATAGCGTTTCTTTCTGAAAATTAACAGAAAAACAAATTAAATCGAATATAATAGTATGCGTACTAATATAATCGAAAAAGTAATCAGAAGGCAGAGATGCCTCTTCGATGATGGCCTCTTCACAGTCGCAGCCTATAGAAGGCCCGAGATAATCGATGACATAGTGAAGAGGGTCTTCTCAAAGGCCGGGATTGAGATAAGGAGCATCTCAAGGTCTGAAGTCCAGAAGAGGCTTTTCTCACCAGAATCCAGGGATGTCATCTTTGACTGCTATGCAGAGACTGAGGATGGCATGAGGATGGCCGTAGAGGTTCAGAATGATCCATCCAGGTTCAGCTATATAAGAGAGGGCTTCTACCTTTCGAAGCTCAGGGTGCTGGAGGACAAGGGAAAGGATTATGACGATATGCTTCCCGTGTACCTCATAATACTCCACAGGCATGATCCATACAGGAAATACAATCTGCCTATATACAGTAAAAGCTGTTATATTGAGAATACAGGGATAAAGTATTCCGATGGGATGAATGTGCTGAGGGTCAATGGGGACTATATGGAGAGAGGAGATATCATTGGAGACCTGATGAGATCGATGAAGGCAGTTAGGCCTGAGGAATCGGAGCTAGGGCTGTATAAGGATGCTCTTAATGATATAAGGAAGGAGATTGAAATGGGATATACATTCAAGGACCTGCTCAACCAGAGCTGGAATGAAGGACTTGCTGAGGGCGAGGCTAAAGGCATTGCCAAAGGAAAAGCTGAAGGCATTAAGGAAGGTGAAATCAGAGGCCGTTCAGATGAAAGAGTCAATTTAATAGAAAAATTCAGAAGCCTTGGAGTTTCTGAAGAATTAATCAGCAAAGCATTATCGTCAGAAGCTACTTCAATCTAATAGGAAACAGCTCCATTAAGTACTGGGCATGATAAACATATAATGCTATCTTCCAGTATTCCTTATTTAAGATTTACATACCTATATTCAGGAGAAATAAAGGTTGTTTTATAAAGAATGGGAGTCCTGAAACTCAAGACTCCCAATGTAAAACAAATAACATTATTTTTTCTTGCCAAGGCTATCTGCAAGCTTTGAAAGATCCTCACAGGCAGCGCTATTGCTACACCCTGAGCAGGCACCGCCACAGGAACCTCCGCAGCTGTGCTTACCACTTTTCTTATCCTTCCTCATCTTCCAGATGATAAGAGAGACAATAGCTATCAGGATAACCAGAACAATAAAAGTACCTAAATTCATTTATAGCCTTTCTTATTTAACAGAGCTTCTAAGCATGTTCTTGCCATTACCAACATACTTATCCTTTCTAACAAGAAGATAAATAAGAGCAGCAAGAGCGGCAAGACCTACGATGAAGCCGAATACATTGCCATAGCCTGCAAACATTGAACCAATCTGATAGATGATCAGAGATACAATATAAGCAAATCCACACTGATATCCAACTGCAGCCCAGAACCACTTTGTATTGTTCATCTCTCTCTTGATTGCACCCATTGCTGCAAAGCATGGAGCACAGAGAAGATTGAATACCAGGAATGAGTAACCGCTAAGAGCTGTATAATACTCTCTCATTGTTCCCCAGATCTCAGCACCATCCTCAGCAACTTCAGCGAAGCCAAAGAGAATACCGAATGTAGAAACAACGTTCTCCTTTGCAATGAGTCCTGTAATAGTAGCAACAGCTGCCTGCCAGAATCCCCAGCCAAGCGGAGCAAAGATCCAGCAGATTGCAGAACCGATTCTAGCAAGAATAGAATTATTGAGATCCTCAACCATTCCAAATCCGCCATTCTCAAATCCAAATGCCTGCAGGAACCAGAGAAGAATAGCAGAAAGAAGGATTACTGTACCTGCTTTCTTTATGAATGACCATGCTCTTTCCCACATTGATCTAAAGATTGAACCTACTGTAGGCCAGTGATAAGCAGGAAGTTCCATTACGAATGGAGCTGGATCGCCAGCAAAGAGCTTTGTCTTCTTAAGAATGATTCCAGAGACGATGATTGCAGCAATACCAACAAAGTAAGCTGAAGGAGCAACCCACCAAGCGCCATCAAAGAGAGCACCAGCAATAAGAGCAATGATTGGAAGCTTTGCACCACAAGGAATGAATGTAGTAGTCATGATAGTCATTCGCCTATCTCTCTCATTCTCAATTGTTCTGCTTGCCATGATTCCAGGAACGCCACAGCCTGTTCCGATAAGCATAGGAATAAAGGACTTACCTGAGAGACCGAACTTCCTGAAGATTCTATCCATGATGAATGCTACACGAGCCATGTAGCCACAGCCCTCGAGGAATGCCAGGAAGATGAAGAGAACAAGCATCTGAGGAACAAATCCAAGAACTGCACCAACACCGCCTACAATACCATCAAGGATCAAGCCCTTAAGCCAGTCTGCACATCCTATAGCATCAAGACCACTTTCAATAAGAACTGGAATACCAGGAACCTCTAAGCCAAAGAATGACCATGAATCGCCGAAAAGACCATCGTTAGTCCAGTCTGTCAGCCATCCTCCTACTGTAGATACAGACACATAATAAACAAGGAACATGACAACTGCGAAAATTGGGAGAGCTGCCCATCTGTTTGTTACAACCCTATCAATCTTATCAGAAACTGAAAGTCCCTTAGTCTTCTTCTTATAGCAGCCCTTGATTATTGATCCGATATAAACATAACGGTCATTTGTTATGATTGATTCTGCATCATCATCAAGTTCCTTCTCTGCAGCCTCAATATCCTTCTCGATATGTGAGAGAACTTCCTTGCTGATTGAAAGGGATTCAAGAACCTTCTCATCACGCTCGAAGATCTTGATTGCATACCATCTCTGCTGTTCTTCAGGAAGAGAATGAAGAGCTGCCTCTTCGATATGGGCAATTGCATGCTCAACAACACCAGAGAATGAGTGCATCGGAACTGTCTTGCCATTCTTTGCAGCATCAATAGCTGCTTCAGCTGCTTCCATTACACCAGTACCCTTGAGAGCTGAGATTTCAATTACCTTTACTCCAAGTTCACGTGAAAGTTCTGAAAGATTGATCTTATCACCATTCTTCTTAACAACATCCATCATGTTGATTGCAACAACAACTGGAATGCCGAGCTCTGTGAGCTGAGTTGTGAGATACAAGTTTCTCTCAAGGTTTGTTCCATCTACAATATTCAGGATTGCATCTGGTCTCTCTTTTACAAGGTAATTTCTAGCAACAACCTCTTCAAGAGTATATGGGGAAAGAGAATAAATACCAGGAAGGTCCATGACGACAACATCCTTATGACCTTTCAGCCTTCCTTCTTTCTTCTCAACTGTTACACCAGGCCAGTTTCCTACATACTGGTTGGAACCTGTAAGAGCATTAAAGAGCGTAGTCTTACCTGCGTTTGGGTTACCTGCTAATGCTATTTTGATTTCCATTTATTTCTATCCTTCCTTAATCACTCTACGTCAATCATCTGCGCATCGGCTTTTCTTACAGAAAGCTCATAGCCTCTGACTGTCAGCTCAATAGGATCTCCAAGCGGTGCCACCTTTCTTACATGAATCTCAACACCCTTTGTGATTCCCATGTCCATGATCCTGCGCTTTGTAGCGCCCTCTCCATTGAGTCTTACAACCTTGCAATCCTCACCGACCTTAACATCCTTAAGTGTCTTCATCTATTTCTCCTTACCTTTCAGACCATAATCCTTGTTGCCATTTCCTTTGAAATAGCTACTCTAGAGTCCTTTACATTGACAATCAGATTGCCTCCGATCTCATTGATAATAGAGACCATGCCTCCTGGAACGAACCCCATATCAGCAAGATGGATCTTCACTTCCTGTGAGCCTCCAACCTTCTTAATCATCAACTGCTCTCCTGGATTTGCTAATGTAATCGGCATCAATTGACATACTCCTTAGTTAGACCATTCTAACTAGATATGTAGTTAGCACTTTCTAACTAGGTTAGTCAATACTATCATTAATTGGATAAGAAATAATTTATGAATTTGCTTTTATTTGTTTTTATAGTTAGTTTTTGTGTTAAGGTAATAGGTATGAAAATACAAGAATCAGCAGAAAATTATCTTGAAACAATACTCATGCTACAGAAAAAGAAGGGAACAGTACGTTCCATAGATATAGTTAATGAGATGCAGTTCTCAAAGCCTTCAGTCAGCATTGCCATGAAGAATCTCAGAGAATCAGGATATATAAACATGGATGAGGATGGGCACATCACCCTTCTCCCCCCAGGAGAGGAGATTGCCAGCAAGATCTACGAACGCCATGTGCTTGTATCAAACTGGCTTGCAAAGCTCGGGGTGCCAAGAGATATCGCAGTAGAAGATGCATGCAGAATGGAACACGTGATTTCTGAAGAGACATTCAATGCATTCAGACGCTTAGCTGCAGAGGAGAAATAGAGATGGCAATAGCTTCAATGATTCTGGGAATTATATCAATCTGTCTTGCTCTTCCAAAGAGCTTCCTTCTGCTTCCTATTGGGTTCACAGCCTTCATTCTGGCTGTTCTCGGCCTGATATTCGGGATAATCAGCCTTAAGAATGAAAAAGGTAATACAAAAGCTATTGCAGGAGTAGTAACATCTGCATCTGCGCTTTTCTTAGGAGTCTGCACAATAGTGTTTTACGCTATTTTGCTCTTCTAAGGAGGTTCTTTACACAACTTGTATTTTTCAAGTAGAATCAAGCTGTTCGAAATTGGAGAGGTGTCCGAGTGGTCGAAGGTGCACGATTGGAAGTCGTGTATGGTCAAAAGCCATCGGGGGTTCGAATCCCCCCCTCTCCGTTTATGGGTGTTGCAAAAGTCCTATTGAAAAGGATATGCAGACACCCTTTTTTATTATTATGGCTCCTGCAGAAGGAAATCCATCATATTTAGTCATGAATACAGCATTCTCCAGTAATGCGCCATAGTTCTCGCTTTCACTGCTTTTTGTCAGGTTTATAAAGCCCGTGTCTATCGTAGAACTGAGAGGTCATAAACAGATATGATTTTGAAAGGATATCCAGATATTCAGCAATCAGCTCACAATACACTTTAAGACCCGCAGATTTAAGCGAATGAACAATTTTATTAATTGAAACAGGAGATCCGACTGATTCATTCAGAAGATGCATTATCTTATCTAGAATATCAGCTTTTAAGCTCCTGCTTCTCTTCAATACGTAATATTTAATCACAACTTATTTATCCGATATGCTATAATCAAGTTGAGAGGGATATATGGAGCTTCACGTACATGAAGATATCGAAGTAATTCTGGCACTTTTAGAAATGACGATTCAGGAATTTGCAAATGAAATTGGTGTAAGTTATAGTACAGTTGCCCGATGGAAAGAGCCAGGGGAAAGGATTTCGCCCGCTAATCTAGAAAAAATATATGAATATGCATTTAAAAAAAGAATTCGCCTGAATAAAATTAAAGAGCAACTGTTTCATGAAGAGTGTTTAGAGAATCATGTCCTTCTGTTCCATGGAGCAAAAACAGATATATCTGGTGCCATTTCCATCGAGAAATCCAAAAAAAACAACGATTTTGGGAAGGGATTCTATTGCGGTGAAAGCCTAGAGCAGTCGGTTATGTTTGTCGCAAACTTCCCACATGCAAGTCTGTATATGCTAGATTTTAATAAAACAGGCATGCAGGAACTGCGTCTGGGAGTCGAACAGGACTGGATGCTGATGATAGCATTCTTCCGTGGAAAACTGACAGCATATGAAAACCATCCAGCAATCCGAAGGATTCTGAATCGCTTGAATGGAATTGATTATGTAGTAGCCCCAATTGCAGATAACAGAATGTTCCAGATTATCGACAGCTTTATCGAAGGTGAAATAACGGATGTTCAGTGTCAACACTGTCTTTCTGCCACAAACCTAGGAAACCAATATGTTTTTCTGACACAAAAAGCGATAGATCAAATCCGGATTCTGAGCAAAAGCTATCTGGCGTCTGTTGAGAAAGAAGCCTATATTTCTGTTCGAAGCGATGAGGCTAAGGTCAGTAACGATAAGGTCAAAATTGCACGCAGACAATATCGAGGGCAAGGAAAGTATATTGAGGATATTCTAGTATGAAAAAGATTGATGAAGAAGGTTTGAATCTCTGCACCTTGCAAGCTGAGGTTTTTGCGGATTCGCTCACAGTGGCACAATGCAGTTCCCCCATTTTTATCCGTAGGTTTATGAATTCTGAGGTTGCAACTCGGATGGATCACATGGGGTTCTTACTAGAGGCCTGTGACGTTACATCAATTTTAAATGAAGTGAATGCCCAATATGGACCAACTTCCTACGGAAAAGAACGATATGGCCGAGAAGAGCTATATTGGCTAGGATACATGTATCGATACTGGGCATACACCTATGAAAAGAGCAGCAAACAGGTATATAAGCAAATAAAGCCGAAAGATCTTCGCAAGCTGTATTATCCATATCATTCACTGGATCCAGCACAGGCCATTGAACGAATTCTGGAAGGCAATGGCAGCAATGAAGAGGACTACACGCAAAAAGGAGTCAGAATTCTTCGAGAAATCCTGAAGAGGAAAAAGGAAATAATCTATAAATAATAGACTCAACGTCCTAGCTGCTGTATGCAAATATGATATTGATTGTGATATGAACCACTCTTTTTACTCCTGCAGAAGGAAATCCATCATATTCACATTCTTAATTCCCTTCATAGAATAGTCATGAACATCCATGGAAATAATATATTTAGGATAGTTATCATCTATATTCTCTAGACTTCTGAACTCACGTTCTCTAGTTGCAGGATCTCTGATAGTCTCGGAAACCTGATAGTATTCGGTATCATTACCATGCCTAGCAATGAAATCAACCTCATATGAATTCTCTCTGCCTATTGAAACTTCAAACCCTCTTCTTCTGAGTTCAAGGAATACAGCATTCTCCAGTAATGCGCCATAGTTCTCACTTCCACTGCTTTTCGTCAGGTTTATAAAGCCCGTGTCTATCGAATAATATTTATCAATAAGGCCGAAGCGTTCCCTTCCTTTTATGTAATAGAACTGAGAGGGCATAAACAGATATGATTTTGAAAGGATATCCAGATATTCAGCAATCAGCTCACAATACACTTTAAGACCCGCAGATTTAAGCGAATGAACAATTTTATTAATTGAAACAGGAGATCCGACTGATTCATTCAGAAGATGCATTATCTTATCTAGAATATCAGCTTTTAAGCTCCTGCTTCTCTTCAGCACATCATTATATAGAATACTATCCATTACAGCTTTAAGGCTGTAAGTCTTCTCTCTATCTCCATCAAGAAGCACAATGGAAGGAAACCCGCCATGCATTAAATACGCATCAAATGAATGCTCTCCTTTTTGCAATCCTGAAAAAGTGAGAAATTCCTTATAAGAAAGAGACAGCACCTCAATCTCTACATATCTTCCTGTAAGATGAGTTGCCAGGTCATAGCTCAGCATCTGTGCATTGGATCCAGTTACTGTGATATCATATTTTTTTGTAGCATAATAAGCATTGATGACTCTTTCCCACCCAGAGACAATTTGAATTTCATCTAAAAGGATATACCTTGTATTCGGTGTTATGCTTGCTTTAAGTACATCTGCAAGCTTTTCGGCTGTGTCAATTGCTATAAAATCTGGAGTATCTATATTAAGGTGAAGCACATTATCTTTTCCCGCTATACTACATAGATAATCGCTATATAGCGAGAGTATAGGAGATTTCCCACATCTTCTTATTCCTGTAAGCACCTTAATGAAATCAGTGTCTGTATATTTTTTAAGTTTGTCTAAATATAATGGTCTTGAAATCAGCTTCATGAAATGCTCTCGTCTGCATAACTAGCATAATAGCAGTAGCCGATTGTCAATTATTTTTATAATCGATTAAAATTTAAATAGAGATAATAAAAATTTTTTATAATCGTAAACGTCAGAAACTAAATTAATCAGGCATATACTTTTTAAAGGATTAGCATATAGGAATCTGCTCTGCTGAGATATGGCACTCAAAATATAGTGACCTCTGCAAAAGAATATGCAGAAAACAGAAACAATGACATTGAAAAGATTCAGAGTGCACAAGAAGAAGCAATAAGAAAAGCTAATGATATCATCGGCGAATATGGTTCGAAACCGTAATGGTATCATCTTCATACTATCAATCCATTTCAATACTGCAGCTTCCCTTTATCAGAAGCTATAAACCTGAAATGTCTTTCTGAATTGCGATTGTTTTAAGAAGAATCGCATTTCTCTCAGTCAGAAGGATTCATCATCGTCATCCTTCCAAGGAGAAGTTATATGTATATTGCCTTTCTCATCCATAGCTGTATTATCAGAAAGACGTGTGAAGAACTCCCCATCCAGGCTGATTCCAGTATTCTTAGATGTTCTTGTTATGAATTCACCTTTATCAAAATCAAATATGCTGCTGAATAATCCCAAAGGTATCCTCCTTAGTTATATATTCACTTCACTCCATGGACCTGTCAATTGATGAATGTTAAATCCGCCATAACTCTCAGCAATAGCCGCATTATAGAATAGACTAGTTTTTCCTGGTAAGCTGCTTATATGACGAAGGAACAGTACATAATCTTCTTATCTGAGATTTATACAAAGAATGACGGAAGCCGCCTTTCTCCGTCATCAGTGAAGCATTATGGAGAAGAAGCCCTCAGGAAGATTAACCAATTCGTCTCTCTGCTTTTCCCTGAATATGAGTCTGTATTTGATATTGAATCCTACTCCAGACTGCTTGAAGTCAAGAATGCAATCTTCAGTAATTCAAACTTCATAGAACTTGATTGCAGAGGTAATAACATGTATTCAGCCGGATTCAATAGATATATCGAATTTGCGAGCGGACATCAATTCATCAATAAGGAAAAATACCTTCCATTACTTGATAAAAAGGAAGCAGTCAGATACGGTACTTTATTTCAGAGCAGGGAAATTCCTACAAGAGATAGAATAAAGATACTTCAGGCCGAACAGTCATGTAGCTACAATTGCCAGATTGACAGAAACCATAATACGTTCATCTCAATGACAACAGGACATCAATATATGGAAGGTCATCACATAATACCTCTAAGCCAGCAGGATGACTTTGAATACAGTCTTGACTGCTATGCAAATATCATTATCCTATGCCCAACATGCCATAGATTCATGCATTATGGACTCAGGAATGAGAAAAGAGAGAAGCTGATTACAATCTATGAAAACAGAGCAGAGAGGTTATCAAACAGCGGGATAATGATTGATAGATCCGAATTTCTGAATAGAGCAGAATCAGCAAGCATCTTTCATATATAGAATAGGATTCACATTTTTCAGAATAAATGCTTCATGCTAACCATCCCTGATTTGATATTCAGGCTATGAATCAGTTGATTTCCTTAGCGGAAGCAGGGATAGAGTATTTCATCCAGCTTGTATCAATAGTGAATACTATGTCACTGTCTGAATATGGCCATTCTTTCTGGATAGCTATCAGAATCTCCTTCCTATATCCATCAAGCTCTCTGACTCCAAGCTCCTCACCTAGCTTTATGTATACAGTCAGAGTAAGAGTCCGACCAAGCTTTGCTGAGAATGTTGAATAATCAGAAAAGCCGAATCTCTTCTGGTAAAATGAAAGAATCTGATTAAGCCTTGCCTGAACCTCATCAGGAGGAGCAGCAGTCAGAAGCTCCTTTGTAGAAGATATCAATAGCTTTACCAGCCCTGGTACAAGTGTGAATACAAAGAGAAGAGTGATTGCTGGGTCTATATACTTTGCAATGTTTCCAAGTCCAAGCAGATCAAGCACTTCCATTACCCCGAATGAAACAAGCACAGCAACACTCAATAATGCATCATTTACCCAGCTCTTTGATTCAGCTTTCAGGATAGGAGAAGAAAGCCTTTTTGAGTAAAGTACAAGAACATATGCAACGGCGAAGCAGATTATCGCTGAAATAAAAGTGAATACAAGAGCAACAGATGCATTAACTCTGTATCCTCCACCGATTATGTTCTTAACTGCATTATATCCCAAGACGAGGTTCAACCCTATCAGTACAGAAGTCCTTATTATAATAAAGAAAGGCTCAAAGGCCCCATATCCGAACTGATAATACTCATCATCCCTTCGCCCGATAAGCTTAACAACATAGCCAGAAAGAAGGATGAATATGCTCTGGATCAATGAATACAGTCCATCAAGAAGCATTGATGAAGAGTCTGAAACGATTGCAAAAGCAACTCCGAAGACACCGAAAAGAAAGCAGATGACAGTCACTGCTCTGATAATAGATAATTCCTTTTTGTTATTCATAAAAAATAGACTGACGCACCAGCGAATCTGGTTCTGTGCCGAAAACCCGAGGGACTCAAGCCCCCCTATTTATGTTACTATTATAACATACTAAAATTAAATATCAAGTTAGTTTTTTATTAAATAATTATATAGGTTTTATATACTGTATTCTAAAGCAATCTATACCGTTTTATTTATATAGCAGTTAATTATTTCTTGATATCAAAACTTATTATCATGACTGCATACATTTTATAATAAAGCTGAGTATCCATCTCAGTGAACCTTATAATTAGCATAAATCAGAGATATTTCGATATATATAGCAGGAGGAAATGCAATGCATAATGAACAGGACAGCTTCATGGAAGAGATGAAGTCTCAGCAGAAATGCCTCTTCGATGACTATCTATTCACAGTCTCTG
This sequence comes from uncultured Spirochaetales bacterium, assembly GCA_934271365.1. GTDB lineage: Bacteria > Spirochaetota > Spirochaetia > Sphaerochaetales > Sphaerochaetaceae > Ornithospirochaeta. Next base: position 21,197 of record CAKQRI010000023.1, on the reverse strand, counting down.
CACTGATTCATCCTGCTGTGATTGAGGAAATTGCATCGAGGGTATTCAGAAAGGCTGGAATCCCAATAAAGAGAATCGAGAATATGAGTGCTCAGAAGAAGCTACATGCGCTTGGGGGAAAGGAGATCATATTCGACTGCTATGCAGAGACTGATAATGGCGAGAGGATTGCAATAGAGGTTCAGAATGATGCTTCGAGATTCTCTCATAAGAGAGAGAGTTTCTATGTTTCCGAGCTCCGGATCCATGAGAGAAGAGGAATGGATTATGATGAGATGATGCCTGTATATCTCATAATACTGCACAGGCACAATCCATATAAGAAGGAAGGAGAGAATCTTCCGGTCTATATAAAGGAATGCCATTACGTTGGGACAAATCTGTATTATAATGATGATATGAATGTCCTGAGAGTCAATGGCGACTACATGGAACGAGGCGACATTCTTGGAGACCTGATGCGCTCAATGAAAGCGAAGAGGCCTGAGGATGCACCTGTGGCTGCAATAGCTGATGCAATCAGCATGGTGACAAAGGAGATTGATATGGGAAAGAGATATATTACAATGGAGGACTTCAGAAATCATTATATTGAGAAAGGCAGAACTGAAGGCCTGGCTGCTGGAATAGCAGAAGGTAAAGCAGCCGGAATGGCAGAAGGCAAAGCTGATATGATCAATAATCTCAGAAAGCTTGGTGTTTCTGAGGAAATAATAAATAAAGCTGTATCAGCTAATGGCATATCATCATAAAAATTAAGCTGCTTTTCAATTAAACATAAGAACTGCTTGTCTCTATTGAATCAGGAAACAAGCAGTTCTTCTTTTGAATCAAATAATCTTATCTAGCTGCTGATTATTCAACATCACCCTTTACCGATGCATTAATCTCCTCTTCTTTAGGAGATATGAAAAGCATCTTCATCAGAGAAATAATCATCAGAATGACAAGAATAGCGATAACGCTGCCCATAGCAACAACCTTATACCTAACGCCATCATTTCCCTTAGCGCCAGATGCATAAGCCATCAGAAGGAATGAAAGGAGTCCGATTGCTGCACCCCATACAACCTTTAGGAATGCAGGAGCCTCATCCCCTATTTTCTTTCCCTTCATGCATAGAGCAGAAAGAACAGTGATTCCGTTATCTGCTGATGTAGAGAATGAAATCAGCATTATGAAGAGGTTTATAGGAATGAGAATCTTATAAAGCGGGAGCTGCTGCATGAATGTCCAGATTCCAGCATACGTTCCATCTTTTGCAATTGCTCCAGCTATATCTGCAACACCGTTTAGCTGCCAGTTCATGGCGCATCCTCCGAATAGCCCAAACCAAAGGAGTGCAAATACACTTGGCATAATCCAGTTTACAATAAGGAATTCCCTGACTGTCCTTCCATATGAATCTGCGCAAGGAAAACACTTGTAACTGGAGCATAAGCAATCCAGAATGCCCAGGTATATACTGTCCACCACTTAACAAGTCGCTCTCCTCCCATATTTCCTGTATCCATAAGCCATAATGGCAGGTGTTCAATCCAATAGCCAACAGAAGATGTTGTCGTATTAAGGATATAAGCAGCAGAGCCTCCAAGAATGAATACGAAGGCCATAAGGAATACATAGAACTTGAAGTTAAGGCTTGCAAAGAACTTTATTCCCTTATCAACACCACTCAATGATGAACAGAGATACAGAACTGTTGAGCAAAGCATTATGACAAACATCAATAATGTGCTCTTTGGAACAGAATAGACATTCTGAAGGCAGATTGTAACAAGCCCAAGAAATGTCCCAAGCGTACCAACGGAACCAAGAGCCAGCGCCAGGACAGAGATGCAGTCAACAATTGTCGATACAATCTTATTATGTGCTTTCTCGCCAAGAACCGGTTCCAATGTATTTGATACAGCAATAGCCTTCTTTCTGTTAAAGCATGTATAAGCTATACATACACCGCATACTCCGAATACTGCATATGGCACAAAGGTCCATTCGTGCAGAGTTCTGCCTAGGCCGAATAGGACAGCCTCTCTAGAACCAGGCTCTATCCCATAGCCCTCTAACTCTCCCCATACGCTTTCCATGAATATGATAGGCTGAGAGATACCTGATGATACTATTGTTGCACCAAGGCCTCCTGTCAGAGTCATCGCAAACCACTGCCAGAATGGATACTTTGCCTTTGCATCAGGACCTCCGAATCTTATATTGCCCTTCTTGGAGAAAGTCATAAGAACACAGAGAATCAGTACGACAAGGAAAATCAGCTGGAACATCCAGCTGAGATTTGTATATGACCAATCAAAGGCAGCCCTGAAATTATTAATCAGAAGCTGATTGTTGATCAATCCGATAATTCCAGCACCTAGAACTATAATGAAAGTCGGAATGAATACTGACTTCCTTAATCCTGACTTCTTCATTTCACATCCTTATAAAAATCATGGACATATGAGATAAGAAGCTCATTGTCTCTTCTTCCAGGATGCCCTTCCCTCCAGGCTCTGATGCTATCAGCAAGTCTTGCTGCAGCTTCATTCTCCTTATCCTCATATTCTGACCCCTTCTTCCAGGCAATCTCTCCATTTACAACTGCAAGCTCAACATAATCCCTTGTAGCCTTCTGTACCAATAGAGCAAGTGGATCCAGATAGCTATCAGCATATGGCTTATAGAGCCTATCAGAATCAATGCAGACAAAGTCCACATTAGCGCCGGCTCTGATAACACCCTCAGATAGCTTTCCTGCTGCAACAGAAGCTCCGCCAGATGTTGCCATCTTAAGAACCTTCATATAATCAACTTCACCATCAACACCCGTCTCTGAATTATTGAGCCAGGCAGTCCTTATCTCTCTCAGATAATCCTGATCATCGTCATATGCGCAGCCATCAAGTCCGATTCCAGCATTGATTCCAAGCTCATGGACCTTATGGATGCGGAAGCTTCCGCTTCTGAGACGCAGATTAGATGAAGGATTATTCACAAGTGTTGCTCCGCTTTCCTTTATAAGAGCTAAGTCTTCATCATCAAGATATACGGCATGGGCAAAAGAAACCCAAGGTCCGAGGAAGCCTATATCAGCATAGTGCTTTATGAAGTTCTTTCCCCATGTCCTGATTGCATACTCTCTCTGATATTTTGTCTCGAGCAGATGCAGATGGATATTCATCTTATGAGAGAGTGCATACTCCTTCATCTGAAGAAGTGCCTGATCGCTGCACCACTGGCCTCCATTAGGATGAAGCTGCACTTCTACCCAGCCCTCTTCAATCTCATTCTTCTGATCTGATACAATTCCCTCTACTAAAGCAAGGTACTCATCCATGCTCATGATCTTATCTTTAATCCCTGCCGCAAATGGCTCTCTGATGGAATCAGGAAGAGATGCGAGGAATTTATCACGGTCATAGTAAATCCTCTTATTCTGATCAAGATAAAGCGGACATAGGATGCTCCTGATTCCCGCATCCTTATAGCCATGAGCCGTATCCACCATCTCCTTTCTTATATTTGCGAAGCTATTCGGGTTATGGCTATGAAGCACTGTACCGACACCAGAGGAAGCTAATCTCAGCCCATCATAATAGCATGCTTCATAATGAGGAATGCATATGGCAGCTTATTAAGGTCCTGAAGCCACATCTCCAAGGCTCTGTCAAAAGCACCGAAAGCTACTGGAGAGACACCTCTGCCATGATCATGGGCATTTACAAAAGAAGGCATTACAAGGTAATCCTTTCCACATATCACATCTGCAGAAGGATTAGAGCCTATGATATCCTCTCTCTTGCCAACAGAAGCTATCTTACCATCCTCAACCAGGATTGACATATCTTCTGAGACGCTCTCAGAGATTCCATCCCAAAGATATTTTGCATTTACAATATATTTTCCCATATCTCTATTACCTTATGAAAAAGGCAATCCGGATTGAATTGCCTTTCAATGGATATATTATCTGTTATTTCTTGAGTTCTGAAGGTTTCTTATAATTGAAATACAGACATGCTTCTGTTCCGCCATCAACAACAATCGGCTGTCATGTGATTGCTTTAGACTCATCACTTGCAAGCCAAATTGCTGTAAGAGCTACATCTTCTGGCTGGATCTTATAGAAAGATGGCTGATATTTATCAAGGAATCTTTCTCTGGCCTCTCCCTCGAATCCATTGTTCAGCGGAGTATCCACAAAGCCTGGGCAGATTGCATTGCATCTGATATTGCTTCTAGCAAAATCCACAGCAATTGATCTTGTCAGACTGAGTGCTGCAGCCTTCGCAGCAGAGTATCCGATCTTATTAGGAGTCGGTCTGAGACCATAGGTTCCGACAGTGTTCAGGATCACTCCACCACCCTGCTTCTCCATGTAAGGGATTACGATATGGCAGGCAATGAAAACGGCTTCCATATCAATTCTCAGAACCTTTCTGAAGTCCTCAATTGATGTTGTAACAGCGGTTCCAGTTGGGCTGATTCCGGCATTGTTATAAAGGATATCAATCCTGCCGAATGTATTATATATATCTGCAAAAACCTCTGCCATCCTGACTTCATCTGTTATATCTGCAGCATAAGCCTTGGCCTTTCCACCTGCAGCCAAGATCTCAGACTCTGTCTGAAGAGCGCCTTTCTCATTGACATCTATAGGACAGACTATTGCTCCATTCTCTGCGAACATCCTGCATGTTGTCTTTCCCATTCCTGAGCCACCACCTGTGATGGCTACTACCTTTCCATCAAAACGTTCCATAATCAAAAACTCCTTTTACTTTACAGGGAACAGTGTCATTGCAATTGCGACACCGAATACGAATCTGAAAGCAGCTGAGATAAGGCCGACTTTAAGAATTGTCTTCTGGGAATATCCACCTGTCTGCATAGCCATTGGAATAACAGGATTCGGAAGCGGTGTGATAAGTGAAGACATGGAAGCAAGAGAGCAGAGAATAACACAGCCTCTTGGATCCATTCCCATGCTGCTGAGCGATAAGACAATAATTGGAATAAGAACTGTAGTTACGGCCTTGTTGTACAGCAGAGATGTCATTATGAATGATGCAAGGAATATGATTGCTCCGATTACATAGCTGTTTGTTACATTGCCAAGCAGAAGCTTTATGAACTCTCCAAGATATTCAGCAGCTCCTGTTGATGAAAGCGCAGAGCCAAGAACTGTAACACCTGCATACAGAAGAACCATAGGCATATTCATTGCTGTGATTGATTCCTTTTCTGTAAGCACTCCGGAAATCACTACGACAACTGCGCCAGCAAGAGTCACAGCCCAGGAAGGAAGACCACACATAAGCCCGATTACTACAGCGATGAATACACCATAGCCAAGGAATTCTCTTACAGGAGTAAGAGGCTCCTGCTTCTGAAGCTGTCCAGATTCCTCAAGATTCACAATAGGGAACTCTGGCTGATTTGGAAGGAAGCGAGGAATAATGAATATAGCAACAAGGAAAGTTATGATTCCAGTAGGAAGGAATACGAGAGTCTCAGACCACATGCTCAGTGCATTCTGAGTCCATCCATATGATTCAAGATATCCATTCTGGGTAACAAACCATGCAGCATAAGGACCAATTGGCTCAATTATGAATGAGCATGATACTGTAACGATTGCTATAGTATAAAGCATCTTTGTCGGGCTGATATTCAGCTTCTTACACATATTCTGGACAAGTGGGCATACCATAGCAAATAGAGCTGCAAGCGATGGTACGAACTGACCAAGGATCATAGTCACAAGAGCATAGGAAGCAAGGATCTTTGTGAAAGAGCCATCATTGACTTTATAAAGAAGATTCGACAGGTGGTTTACCATCTGCGTTCTTGCAAGTCCTGCTGCTACTATAAACATCGACGCCATCGTCACTACATTATTGTTACCAAAACCTGCAAATACCGTGTTCTTGTCTACACAGCCTGTTACATAGAGCGCAACTATCACACCCATACATGTATATGCCATTGGAATCTTCTTGATGAAGAAAAGAATGATCATAGCAAGAATGACTGGAACCCAGGAATCGGTGTCTCCAATTACAGCCAGATCCTTCCTCTTGTCAGAACAGGGGAAGGAATAGCATTCATCCCAGAGTTCATGGCAAGACATGGAATTGAAGATGGAAGCCTTATCAGGATTGATGTGGACATAACACCCAGGCGCGATATAGTGCTGCTAGAAGACAGAGCTCAGCACAGCAGCATTGCAGCAAGGAAGCTCATCTACAGCATAAAAGAGTCATATTGCTGATACTGTACTCCCACTACTCTATTACATTTTTAAAGTGTCTTTCAGAAGGTAATGTATGATTTTCTGCCTCTATATTCACTGCAAATAATCTCATTCATATCCTCAGGGCTTTCTTTACAGCCATTATCAAGCCACATCTTTATTATCTTATTCAGGCCTGCTCGGAAGAACTCCATATGGTATTCAATGAATCTGTTATCAAAATGCTCTAGTGCAAGCCTCTGATCATAAATGAATATTTTATATTCATTATCATAGCCAAGTTTAAAATACGTTTTAAAGAATATCTGATTATCTTTTATATATCTGAATAGCTTAAGGTAATCATTGCTGTTGTAGCCTTTGGTAAGCTCATCATTATAGACAATATTCTTCATATCATTCTCAAGCTTGAGCTTTATCGAGTCTGCAAGGGCATGAATATCATCATAATTTGCATAGAATGTTGTTCTATTAATCTCTGCTTTCTTACATATATCAGAGACATTTATCTCATCAAGATTATTTTTCTGTATGAGATTCAAAAAAACCTTCTCTATTCTATCTACTGATTCTCTTCTTCTCTTATTGTTCGGAGTATTCATTATTATCCTTTATCTCAACACTTGTTTATCTTTTGATGATTGTTTTCATTAACATAGCTAGCATAATATATGTGTAATAAATGAACAACTGTTGTTTTAATAAAGGTTAAAAAAATGAGAAGAAAAGATTACATAGCATTAATCTTATGGATAGCAAGCTTCTTCCTATTTGCTATTGGGATGTGTTCAGTTCTAGCCCCTGAATTTGGGTCATTTAACTTTGGAATAGCAATGGGGATTTCTGGTCTGGTTCTGGCACTTACCACATTGATAATCTGGAGGAAGCTTTCTGGGAAGAAAAGCCTAAAGCTATCAATCCGGCAGCTCTCCGCATTTATTGCAGGAACTATAGGAATACTTGTTTTTGGTGTTGGCATGTGCTTTTCAATGCTCTGGGATAAGATTTCTGCAGGGATTGTGATATCACTTGCAGGCATAGCAATACTACTAAGCCTTATTCCTATCCTAAAAGGAATTAAAGAGTGAATATTAAAGCAGTCATGGAGAAAGCCCTTCCAAAAAGGATTGTTAATACTCCAAGAATCATAATAACAGCATCTGCATCATTTTTACTGAATGCAAGTCTATGCACTATTGAACTCATTATTGCAATAGCTGATAAATCATTATGGTTTCTCGCTCTTTTCTTCTTTTATCTGATTCTTGCCTTAATGAAGTTCTCCGCAGTTTCAAGAAACATGAAAACAGATAATAGTGATAAGGAGATAAAAGTGACTTTCATATCAACTGGGATCTTGCTGATACTCCTTGATATAGCACTATCATTTGTCACTGCTATAACACTAGCACAGAAGCACATACAGAAGCACAGCGAAATAGTGATGATTGCAATCGCAACTTATGTCTTTCTAAAGATAACAATGATTGTAATCAGGGATTTTGTGAAGGACAAATATGCAGCATATCCTGCAATCACGGCAATCAAAGCGATAAACTGGACAGAAACAGCTGTATCTGTTTTCACTATGCAGCGTTCCATGCTTGTAACGTTCTCATCAGAGAATGGAAGCACCGCTGAACTATTAATGAACATAATCACATCAACAGCAGTATCCATGCTCATTGCAGCACTTGGGATTCTGATGATCAGAAAAGGAATAAAGCATGAAAAAATCAAAGCTGATTGAAGCAAATAAGAAAATTGAGAATACGATTACTAGAGGATTCGGAAAAATCGAGGATACCGTCATAAATGGGTACACCAAGATTGAGGATGCTTTTGTAGAAAGATATCTGATAAGAGAAGGTGAATCTTTAGAGGATGCAAAACAAAGGCTTAATAACCAAGCCAATAAATATAAGGAGAATTGAAATATGAAGAAGACCTTATTGGTACTAGCAATGATCTGCATGGCTTTATCAATCTATGCAGGAACTTTTGATGGACTTACATCTACAGGGCTGAACTACGAGTACAGAGACGGAAAGAATTTAGGTGGTATGACAATTGATAACTTTGGCTATGTAAATGATTTCACACTTGGCTACTACATCAGCACAAATGCCGATTTCAATTTCATCGATGGGGCTGATATGACAATCAGCCTGATGGCAGCTCCAATCTACAGATACATGATTGAAAATGTCCCGATGTCAATTGATGCTGCATTCGGCCTCTCTGCATCAGGGGTATGGTTCAATAGCAGAAATGAATTCCAGCTTGGAGTCGGTGGTTATATCGGCGCAACATACTACATGAATGATATGATTGCGCTTTTAATAGGCTGCAAGCTTGGATATGACATGCTTTCTGTAGATATGAATACAGGGGATACGGCTTTCTCAGGTGAATTCCATGCATCTCCTGCTATATCAATAGGATTCAGATACTGACTCTGCTTTCTTCCGTTATATGAGGGTGATTCTCTAAGCATCACCCTTTTTGACGCTGAAATGTATAGCATTAGATGGACAGCTTTTAACACATTCACCACACCTTATGCATTCTGCACTATTGGGATTATTGATAACATCCACATTCATATGGCACTCTCTTGCACACTTTCCACAGCTGACGCATTCTGATCTATCAACCTCAAGCTTCAGGAAGCTGAATTTCTGGAATATTCCATAAAATGCCCCAAGTGGACAGATATATTTGCAGAATGGTCTATTGATGAACATGGATAAAATCAGGATAAAAGCAAGAATCGCAAACTTCCAACGGTACAGGAATCCTATCTGCTCTCTTATCCCCTCATTGATAGCAGCAAGCGGGATACCTCCTTCAAGCATTCCTACAGGACATATCAATTTGCAGAAGTATGGGACAGAAGAAAGCCCATTATTCACCTTCAGAAAAGCTGGCAGCAAAAAAACGAAAAGCACAAGAATTATATATTTCAGCCATCTCAGCGCTTTATCCAGCTTTTTTGGAACATTGATTTTAGGTACAGGTATCTTATACAGAAGTTCCTGGATAAGACCGAAAATGCAGAGCCAGCCACAGACAAAGCGCCCGAATAATATACCAATCAGAGCAAGATATCCAAGAACATAGAAAGGAAACTTCTTTCTGCTTCCGATTGTTGCCTGGACAGCTCCGATTGGGCATGCATATAGTGCAAGCGGACAGCTATAGCAATTCATTCCGGGAACGCAGAATTTCTTCAGTGGACCTGTATATATAAGGCTCTTGCCTATTCCTGCTAATCTGGAGTTCTGAATTATAGCTGCAAGTGCCTGAACAGCCTTACGTAGCCTCTTATGCCTTTTCAGCTTTTCATTATTATCAGCCAATTCCGATACACTCCAGACAGATATTCACAGCCTTACGCATAACAACCATCTCTTCTCCCCTAGATATTCCGATAATTATTCCAGAAATAGAGATAGCCAGTATCGAATATCTGATGATTTGCTGCACTCTGCTTTTCATATTATCTGCTGAGGCTATCAAGTCCGCTCTGAACCCACTTTTCATAGAGATCCTTGCTTCTTGAACCGATTACAGGAGTACCGACAATATTGCCTTTTCTATCAACAATGAAGCTTGTAGGGAATGCAGATACAGGGAATATAGCTCTGATCTCGTTATTCACAAGAAGAACAGGAAGATCCACACCTGTCTGCTCCATTATGGTATGCGCATCTTCAATGACTTCTGTATCAGAGAGGCCTGACGCATCAAAGAGAATGGTTATGACCTGCACGCCCTTATCCTTCATCGCATCACTGAGCTTCTGGAGCTCTGGCATCTCTCCAATACATGGAGAACAGAATGAAGCCCAGATATTCACCATTGTGATATCTGCATCAGAGAAAATAGTGCTGTCAATTTCCTTTCCATCATAATCAGTAGTCGAGAATATTGTGCTTGAAGCCATATTCTGGAACATAGGCTCCCTGATATCAATCTCTGCAAGCTGAGCCTCTACATCTGGCCACATTGATTCAAAGAGGACCTTATCGTCATCTGTAAGCTCTCCATAGTAGCTATTTTCTCTAGATAGGCTCTTATCAAGGTAGATAGTGCAGCCTGAAGCTGTTGTAAATGGCTCAATAGTAAGATTCTTCCATAAGCTATCCTCAACAATGCCTCTATCATTTACGAACTGGTCATTGAGGACAGCAACATCCTCTTCTGTAAGGCTCTTATCCGGAGTGTAATAGAAGATTGCATAAGTGCAGACTCTGAGATTATCCTGAGTCACATCAATAGGCAGAGCCTCAATAAAGCCAAGGAAAAGAGTATCCTCATCATTAAGAGCAATGCTTCCAACATTAAGGAACAGACTGCCATTATCATAAGCAGTCTTAAATGAGCCAACAAGCTTCTTCATCACCAGGCCTTCGGTCTTACCATAGTAGAAATATTCCTCTTTCTGCTCTTCCTTTGCTTCTGCAGCAGCTTCCGGCTCTGCTTTCCTTGAGCATCCTGTAACTGCAAGAGAAATAACCAGAGCACTGATTATCATATAAATGCTGTATTTTCTCATTTCATATCCCCTTTTCCAGAAACAATAGGTTAAGGTAAAAATGAAAGCATTTCAATCCAGAGCATTACTTAAGCACTTTTGCACATGGGATATACTTGGAATACAGGCTATAGAACTCTTCTGGATCAAGTCTGGAGAGGAATTCTGCAGAAGGAAGCGCAAGGGAGCCATTGACTCTTTCAAACCAGTTAGCTTCCGGTGATTTTTTATAAGCTGTGATCATTTTTCCTTTTTCTACGTACATTGAGAGGATATCAATAGAATTGAGTGCCATAACAACCTTCATTGCAGCTTCTTCTGATATTGTCTTCCTTACTGCTATATATGAAGGAACGGCTATTGCTCCCTCTTCCGGTATATAAGAGCAGAAAGAATCATCGCTTAAGGCAAAAATGGAAGGAATTATGCCAATATGTGACTGTCCAAGCCTCGTTCTCTGAAATGCAGCAATAGGCATCGGAAGAACAGACGCATTCCTCAGCAGCTCTTCTGCCTTCTCTTTTCCATATAATGACCAGATTGTCTTCACAACACTTTTTGCTGCAGAATTATCAATCCCACCAAAAGCGATATCACTTGATGCAGCATCATAAAGAGACATAATCTGCTTCTCCTTTGAGAAGAACATCAGCGGAATTGCAAGATAAGGAAGAAGCCTTGGATCTCTAGATATAGCCTTGACCGGCTGTGTATTCTTCAGCTGGAGCCATGATGAGGCGTCATATAATGAGTCCTCAAATCTTGAGAAGATCCGCCTGTCCTCAAACACTTCAAGGTCTGTTGATAGAATCATATCAGGGAGATCTGAATCCTTATCAAAGAGATATTCAGCCATATGACAATGATAGCCAAGACCGAAATACTTTATATCAAGATCGACGCCATCCTTAGATAGCTCTCTTTTTATCCTATCTAAAAATATGACTTCGCTTTTATTAAGCACGCATATATTGCTCCAGTAAAGTCTTACTCTCTCCATACAAGCTCCTCTCCCTTTCTCATCTTCAGCCTAAGCTGCTGTTCTTTTCTATATATCTCATCAAGAATTCCGAAAACATCATTTTCTTCCTTGCTTTTCTTTCTGACAGATATAACAGCCCCTTCTCGTATCGCAATCCTGGAATCTGCAATAAGAGCTGTATGCGGATCATGTGTCACAAGAAATACGAGCTTGCCTTTTCTGATCAGAAGCTCAAGAGCAGCGGTTTTATCTATACCAGCATTCTCTATCTCATCAATCAGGACAATCGGACGGTCTGAGAGATATGCAATATCAGCAACCATCAGAGCCCTGCTCTGACCTCCTGAGAGCGCAGAAAGAGAAGCTGACAGATCAAAAGGCTCCCCAGATATCTGAGATGCAGATGCTATTATCTTCTCATCATCAATAACAGACTTACCATTTGCTTCTCCATGGAAATGAAGGAACTCCCCTACAGATAAATCCAGAATGAATCTCATGTTCTGTCCAAGGTGGGCGATAAGTGATTCCATAGCCATGTTTTTCTCATCTTTGGCCAGGTTCTGACCATCAATTAAAACATGGCGCTTTGTGACCGAGTCTCCAGAGACTAGCATCTCTATGTCTTTTATGAAACGGCTTTTCCCTGAACCTGTTGGCCCAACAATAGCCCAGAGCTCTCCTAAATGAAAAGAAATCATATCAAAATTTTCTTTTTGGCCTTTCTTATCAGTACCAGGAAGTATAGTAAGCTCTTTCATGAATCACTCCCGAAATCAATCTTTCCGACAACTCCGAGCTGGAACGCTGATCCAACTCTTCTCTCCCCCACACAGTACGAGCAGACACCGCTAGGCATAGAGTGGCGAAGGGTATCATTCTCGTAGCTATCTATTGAAGGAAGCTGGAGAATATAATCCCTTACCCTGTCACTTCCATACCCCTCCCTGCCATCAAAAGCTATTATCTGGACCCTTGGATTGATTTTCTTAAGCCTATACATCAGGATTTCCCTTTCAGCCTGTGATATCAGATCGCATTTTGATAGGACTATAAGATCGGAGCCTGTAACAATTGGTCCCATGCGTCCAGGAGAGAAGGCATTCGCTGTCGCATCTATCACAGCTATTGCAGCAGATTTCTCAGTAATCGGCGAACACCTATGACATAATCCAGCACTCTCAATGAATAGATAATCAGCATCCTTTCTCTCTGCCCAGTTCCAGAGCTCTGGAAGATTTGACACAAGAAAGTGATCTGGGCATATATCACCGCTTAGACCAAGAACAGATGGAATGCCAATTGATGAAAACATATCCTTATCTCCGCTTTCAAAGCAGTCCATCTTTGCAACAGCAGGCTTTATCCCTTCATCTATCAGAAGCGGTATAACATGCATAAGCATAGATGTCTTTCCAGCAGCAGCTGTGCCAGATACCATAATTATTCTTCTCATACAGTTAGTCTAATATAACCCAATCTGAAAAACAGTCTTATATGAGACAGAAAATTATTGAAATCAACTCTTTTTTGCTATTAAACTAAGCATCAGGTTAGTCTTTTCTAACTTGATAATATTATGGACTTCTTAACTGCATACAAAATAAACACAGATGATGGTTTCTGCTTAGAGCTGAAAAAAGGCTCTCTTGTTGATGACTCTTATAGCTCTGCGCGTTTCGTCACAGCTGTCATGAGCGGATCAATCAATGTGATGAGCCAGATAGCAGATGACAAGAGAGTTCTGATATCAAAGCTGAAAGAAGGCGATATATTCGGAATATCAAACCTATTCATTGAGGATAATCTCAAAACCGTGCTGGAATGCAATGAAGACTGCACACTATTCATGATAAGAAAGGAAGTATTCAGAAAAAAGCTTATGGAAGATATCGATTCAATGACTCTATACTGCCAGACAATCAACAGAAAACTGCAGTTTCTGCTAGATAGAATAGAGAAGCTTTCAGCACCAACGGCTAAGAGCAGAATCGCTTCTGCACTTCTCAGCGGAAGCTATATGATCTCCAGAACGAGAGATGAGCTCGCATCAAGCCTTGGGATAAGCAGAGCAACTCTCTTCAGAGAGCTTTTACTGATGCAGAAAGATGGGATAATCGCAAAAAGCGGACGGAATATAGAGATAAGAGACAGAAGCAAGCTGATTCTATATTCATCTCAGTATCTTTAAATTATACCCGCTATCTTGTAATTACTTAAAAAAGATGATATTAAAATTAAAGTCAAAGAGAGAAAGAGCAGTATAAGGAGAGTGCAACTCCCTCCCTTCTCTATCAGCAGCAGATACCAGGCAATACATGCCTCCCAACCCCGCCAGGACAGGAATGTAGCAGCGGTCAGAGGAATTTGTATGTGACCAGGACCATTTGCTGCTGTTTTTATCTCTCGCTACCTTCTTGGCTCATACAATATATGCTATATTTATGCTGGAGGCAAAATGGCTTACGAAGTAACTGCAACGAGGAAACGACCTCAGAATTTTGAGACTCTTGTAGGTCAGGAGTTTGTAGTATCCACACTTGAGAATGCAATAAAAGAAGGCAGAATTGCTCATGCATATCTGTTTTCCGGACCAAGAGGAGTAGGAAAGACAAGCTCTGCAAGGCTTCTTGCAAAGGCACTTAACTGCGAGAAGGGACCAACCGCCCATCCTTGTGGCGTATGCCCATCATGCAGGGAAATCACAGAAGGAGTGAGCACAGACGTAATAGAAATTGATGGTGCATCAAATACTTCTGTCAATGATATCAGAGCGATAAAGGAAGAAGTGTTATTTCCTCCTCAGAGCTCAAGATATAAAATCTATATAATCGATGAAGTGCATATGCTATCAACATCAGCCTTCAATGCACTTCTGAAGACTATAGAAGAGCCTCCAGAGTACATAATTTTCATATTTGCAACTACAGAGCTGCAGAAAGTACCAGCAACAATAAGATCAAGATGCCAGCAGTTCAGATTCCAGCTGATTGGGCAGGACCTTATCATGAAGTGCCTTAAAAGCGCAGCTGATGATCTTGGGATAAAAGCTGATGAGGATGCCCTATTCTGGATCAGCAAGGAAGCCACTGGATCAATGCGTGATGCTTATACGCTCTTTGATCAGGTTGCGGCATTCTCATCTGACCACATAACCCTTCAGAAGATAAAGGAAAGACTCAATCTTGCTGGTTTCTCTGCTATTGCAGATATCGTCAGAGCCTCAGTTTCTGGGGATGTGAAGACTGCATTGGAGTCTCTCTCTTCACTTTTTGATAATGGAGTATCTGCAGAGCGAATTGTAAAGGATACTGCGGAATTCTTCAGAACGCTGATGCTTTATAAGAGTGGCATAAGAAGAACAGATCTTCTAGGTGTTGCCCAATCTGATATTCCTGAAGATCTTGTTTCAATTCTATCTAAAGAGCAGCTTGAAGCAGCTCTGAAGTCATTCATAACTCTTTATAAGGATATAAGATACACAATATCACCAAGATTTGAGGTAGAACTATTAGTCTCTAGGTTGACCTCCCTGCCATCCCTTGTCACAGCAGAAGGCCTCATCAAGAAACTTGATGAGATGAAGGAAGGTATAATTTCTGGCGATGTTGTAATAAAGAAGAAGAAAGAGACTCCTGTAGTAGAGCTGGAGAATAATAGGACAGAAGAAAAGCCGGAAAAGAATATCGCACCTTCTCCTATCCCATCTCTTTACACAACAGAAGAAGCTGAAGAAGAAAATGGAGGCAATGATGATAGCCCTTTTCAGATAGGTCCTGAACTACTGCAATCAGTACAGGACAGACTCAAAGAAAAAGGATTTCAGAAGCACTCGAGAGTTGTAGGAAGCGCAAAGGCTATTACTGAAGACAGCCTAGGACATATCATAATCACAATAGCCAGCACTCTTGACTACAATACAATAAAAGATAACACGAAGCCAATTGAAGATGCTATTTCAGAACTTTCTGGATCTGAATATAAGGTTCAGATAAGAACAGAGGAAAAGAATGAGGATAAAGGAGAGATCTCAAGCGAAATGCAGATTCTCCGCAACATCTTCGGTGGCAATGTGATAATCCATGAGGAAACAGGAAAAGAGAGGATAAAAGATGAATATAAATCCATTCGATCTAATGAAGCAGATGGGTTCGATAGAAGCCCGGATGAAGACAGTTAAAGAAGATATTGAGAAGATTACAGCAACAGGATCTGCTGGAGCTGGAATGGTAGAAGTCACTCTGAATGGAAACTTCAAAGTACTATCTATCAACATCAATGAAATCATGATTGACAAAAATGAGAAGGAAACCCTTGAAGTCCTGATCATATCTGCTATGAATGATGCTGGAGATAAGATCCGCAGAGAGGTTGAAGCTTATACAAGACGGTCTGCAGAAGGTCTGGGAATAAAGGTATGACAACTCTAGATGAGCTGATCAGGCTTCTGAAAAAGCTTCCTGGAATGGGGGCAAAATCCGCAACAAGGATTGCATATCATCTGATCAGAACTGATAGCGAATATAACAGAGCTCTAGGATCCGCGATAGAGACAATAAAGGATAGAATTCATCCTTGCCCAATCTGTGGTTCCTACACAGAGAGCGACAATTGCATATACTGCACTTCCCCCGATCGGGATAAATCTCTCTTATGTATAGTAGAGCAGCCACAGGATGTGCTCACAATAGCAGATGCAGGGATATATAATGGTCTATTCCATGTACTTGGTGGTGCTATAAATCCTCTCAATGGCATCGGTCCAGACAAACTTTCGTTCGCATCTCTTATCGATAGAGTTGAGAAAGGCAATTTCAAGGAAATAATAATTGCAACGAATCCCACTGAAGAGGGTGATACAACAGCTTTATATATAAAGAGAATTCTCCAGAATAAGAATATACCTATTTCAAGACTTGCCTCAGGTCTCCCTATAGGTGGAGATTTAGGCTATGCAGATAAACTCACACTGCTACGCTCTATGAGAGGCAGGATCAAGCTCAGCTAATCCCCTGTTGATCAGAAGCAGCGAGGAAGTAAGAAGCAATAGAACAAGAGAAGGGAAAATGGCCATGTGTGGATATGTCAGCATATATGGCCTTGCCTCCTGCAGGATAAGGCCTAATGAAGGGGTGCTGAGCTCTACTCCTGCACCTATGAAAGACAGCGATGATTCAATAAGCATCGAAGATAGGACAAGGGATACGAACTCTTCCCTCAGATAAAAAATAATATGTGGAAGCACATGGCAGAAGAAAGCACGGATTTCGCCTGCGCCTTCTGAATATGCGGCTTCTACAAATGGCTCTCTATATGCCGTATCCATCAGAGAACAGCATGTACGCGATACACTCGGAACGAATGAAACCACAAGAACAGCAATCACATTTATGATTCCAGGACCTGAGATAGATGCAAGAAATAGAGCCAGAACAATAGACGGAACAGCTTTTATGCTATCGAGTATTGCAAGAAAGAGGATTCTAAGCCTTTCTGCTTTTATAAGGGCAAATGCAATCAGAAGCGAAATTCCTATTGCAAAAGCAGAAGATAATACGCCGATTAACAATGACACTAGAAAGCCATAAGATGTCCGAGCAAGAAGGGACCTGCCAAATGAATCACAGCCAAATGGATTTGAGATATCTGGAGAAGCAAGTCTCAGAGCCATATTAATCTCACCGCGTGATGCAAAGCATACAGATATGACAAGCATGATGATTACAACTGAACATGCAGCTTTCAGCTTACGCATATTGCCTCCTTGCTCTAGGATCTGCAAATAGAAGCATGATTTCAGATACAATAAAAAGCAGAGATATCACAGCAGAGAGAAATAACAACGAAATACCAAGCAGCATTGTATCACGGGATAATGCGGCAGAGACCAGAAGAGAGCCGAGACCAGGAAGCGCAAATATATTCTCTATGACAGCCGATCCGGCTATTCCTGATGCCAGACCCTGGAATACAAGTGCAATCATCACAGTCATCGACGGCTTCAGAGCTTCTTTGAAAAGCACCTCTTTATCACTAAGGCCCCAAGCTTTTGAAGATATAGAATAATCCGCATTAAGGTTCTCATTAAGTGAGGCCAGAAACATTCTGGAATATAGAGAGCTCTGTACTACTGCAATCGTAACAGAAGGTAAAAACAATGACCTAGAATGTGCAAATATACCAGATTTTAATGGACTATAACCAGCAATAGGGAATAATTTTAGGACAACTGCAAATAGAACGACAAGAATGAAAGCAATAAGAAATGATGGCAGTGAATACCCGATTATGGATATAAATGATAAGATGCATCTGCTCTTTGAATTCTTTTTCAGAACTGCTCTGAAAGACAATGGGAATACAATAATGATAGAAATGAACAGAGAATAAAGCGTGAGGGATATGGTTACCGGAAGTCTTGAGAAGATAAGATCCTTGATATCCCTTCCATTTGCACTCTTTCCCCACTTCAGAGAAATGAAAGACCTGAGAAATATGCAATACCGATGCAGAAAAGACTCTTCGCCACTTCCTCTATAATCCTGGATTACATCAGAAGAGACCTCTTCTCCAAATAGGTATGATGTAATATCACCTTCTGTCATCTCCATCATTGAAAACACAAAGACAGATGCAGCAAGTATTGTGATAATCACTGAAAGAATCCTATAAAAAAGATATCTTCTCAAAGCTTTTCCTTCTTATCTGCATTCCAGAAATAGAATCCATTATTTATTATAACATCCGATATCTCATCACGTTTTGCATAAGCTGTTGTATAGTGGCCAGGGATGATTACAGGAACAGAATTCCATAATGCATTCTGTGCTTTTTCCCATAGGGCAATACCATCATCCGGTCCTGATTCATTCATTTCTGCCATTATCACAAGCCCCTCTTCATCTTCATCTATCCATCCAGGATATGAAGGAGAAAGATAAAGCTTCATCTGCGGAAGCGGAACAGTTGAATATGCAGATATGAGAATATCCCAGCAAGTGCTATCTGAACGTCTTGCCATCATTGAAGCCCAGTCAAGGATCACAAGCTCGTATTCAATGCCTATTGATGAGAGATCATCAGCAAGAGAGATTGCCAGCTTATCCATATTAGAATTATTGGATGTGAGTATTCTTACTTTCCTTCCATCATAGGAGCTTTCTTCCAAAAGCCTTGCTGCATGTAATCTATCTGGTCCATTATATGGATTCTCATCTGGAACACTGAAAGTCTGCTCTTTTTCCATATAATCACTATGTATGCTCCAGCCATATTCACCATAGCATGCCTTCATCAGCTTTGCCCTATCAAGTGCTAATGATACAGCCTTTCTGAATGATAAATCTCTTCCTATCCCTTCTTTCTTATTGAATATGATGCCAATAGATCCTGACTCTGAGCCTTCAAGCACCTCAACATGGGAACCTGGCCTCTTATATAGTGCCCGGTCCTCACTCATAACATCATTTGCAAAATCATAAGTCCCGCTCAGCATGCCAAGAGACCTTGTGACTGAATCTGGAACGAAATAATAGATAAGGCCATTTACCCTGCTTTTCCCTTTATCTTTATATGGAGAATAACCAGCAAAAGCATCAAGCTCTATTTTCTCTCCTGCCGTCCATTCTTTAATCATATATGGGCCAGTGCCAATGAATTCTGTCACCAGTTCTCCAGCTTTAAGTCCATTTATTACCTCAGATGGCATTATCACAGCAGACTGAGGAGAAGATGCTATCAGAGCAGGAAGGAAAGAGAGAGAAGAAGCAGAATGCATCTCTATTCCTCCATCTATTAAATAAAACCTTGCACCTCCTGCAAGATCAGAGGCTGCTTTATACATATCAAGCCATCTATTCATTGATAGCATCGCATCTTCATTATCAAGTGCTGTGCCATCATGGAATATGATGTTTTCACGAAGTCTGAATGACAGCTTATGAGAATCATCAGATAACGAATAGCTTTCCGCAAGTTCCGTCTGGATATTACCTTCACAATCCATTATCAGAAGTTTTTCATATATATTCCCAACAGCAATCACACGGCTGATCAGAGATGTATTTGCCATCACATCCAGAGTTGGAGGTTCTTGAGAGACTGCAACATTGATTATCTTTTCAGTTTCTTCCTTATTGCATGATATAAGCAAAAGCAAGGCAATAAAAAAAGCCAGTATAATCTTCTTCATAATGAGAAAGTCTAATTAATAAAAGCCGTCTGTGTATATGGTCTACCGAAAGAATCTGCTTATGCGGCCAATCTTGTCATCAATATAGCAAATAAAATAGCAGAAGATTATCATCAATAACATGAAAGAGAAATATCTCTATGGAAAAACAGCTCTGGTGACAGGTGCAACAAGCGGAATCGGAGAAAAAATTGCAATAGCCTTAGCAAATAATGGGTATACAGTTTATGGCGTATCACGCCATGCCGAAGAAAAAGAAGAGAAGATAGGAAATGGCAAAATTATATTCCGTAAAATGGATATCACAGATGAAAGCTCAATAATAAGGGTATTATCAGAAATAGGGGACTTCGCACTTCTTATACAAGCTGCTGGGTTTGGCATTGCCGGTCCTGCTGAAGATAGTGACATATCACTTATAAGAGCACAATTTGAAACAAATTATTTCGGTTCTATTCTCTTAACAAAGCTTGCATCTATGATTCTAAGAAAACATGAGAAATCATTAATAATAGCAATCTCATCTGTAGCAGGCAGAGTGCCTCTCCCTTATCAATCACACTATAGCAGCACGAAGTATGCATTAGAAGCCTATTATGAAGCTCTGAGAATAGAAGCAAAGCCTTTTGGCCTTATTACAGCTATCATAGAGCCTGGAGATCTGCATACAGGATTTACAGCAAAAAGAAAGAATGCAATGCCTGATAATTCTCCTTACAAACCTTTCTATGCAAAAGCAATACAGCAGATAGAGCATGATGAACTCTCAGGAAAAGGGCCAGAAGTCATAGCCAATGCTGTAATAAGAATCATAAAGAAAGATAATCCACCTGTACGCACAGTAGTTGGAGGAAACTACAAAGCACTGACATTCCTTCTTAGATTCCTTCCAGACAGGCTTGTACTTTTCATTCTAGGAAAGATTTACCATACCTGTTAGTAGCAATTTTTACAAACATCATTTGAATAATAATCTGAAAAGCAATAAGCTCTCCTCTTCTTATTGCCTCAAAATCAGAAATAAAGAAACAATCAAATAGCTGTATTAGCCTTACCGGCCGCTGCAGCCTTGCTGATGATATCCTCAGAAACTCCAAGCTTCCTGAATGCCTCCAGCATCTCGTTTTTAGCTTTTGCTTCTCCTCGGGCCTCGCCTCTAGCCTCGCCCTCAGCAAGTCCTTCATTCCAGCTCTGGTTGAGCAGGTCCTTGAATGTATATCCCATTTCAATCTCC